>JAHBVT010000001.1:2400000-3136119 GCA_019637355.1 Gemmatimonadaceae bacterium
CGACGAGCTCACCGATGTCCACGAGCTTGGGTTCGATGATGCGCCGGCGCGCGAAGGCCAGCAGTTGCTGCGTGAGCTCGCCGGCGCGGGTGGCCGCCTTCTCAATCTCGGCGAGGTCGGCTTGGCGTGGGTCGTCGGCGGGCAGGGTGCCGGCGACGATGCCGGTGTAGCCCACGACCGCCGTCATCAGGTTGTTGAAGTCGTGCGCGACGCCGCCGGCAAGGCGACCGAGCGCCTCGAGGCGACGGGCATCGGCGGCCGCGGCCTCCTGTTTGCGGCGGTGCGAGACGTTGCGGACCACCTGGCTGGCGCCGACGATGTCGCCGCGTTCGTCGCGCACCGGGCTGTAGGCGATCTCGTACTCGTGGCGGGCGCGCTCGGGGTCGCCGACTTTCCGGGTGACGGTGAACTGCTCGCCGGCCAGGGCGTGCCGCCAATGGCTCAGCGAGTCGGCTGCGTCGAGGGGCAGCGCGGCAACGGCTGCGGCCATCGGCATCCCGGCGCGCACCCGCACGCCGGAGACCTCCTCGAACTCACGCACCCAGGCCGGATTGACGGCGATGACGACGAGGTCGCGATCGACGGCGGCGATGAGGTCGCCGGAACTTTCGATGATGGCGGCCAGCTGCGCGAACGCACCGCGGGCGCGGGCCTCGGCGGCCGCGCGCTCAGCGAGGGCGATGGGAAAGAGCATCGTCGGGCCGGCGAGCGACGCGATATAGATCCACGCGCGCTGGCCGCGGACCATCGGGTCGCGCCCGAAGTCTGAGAACGGCCCGACGTCGAGCAGGGTGGAGACGATGACGGCGGTGAAGAAGAGCAGCGCGAAGAAGGCGTAACCGCGTACACCGAAGCGCAGTCCCGCCCAGATGAGGAAGGGGATGCTCGCGACCGCTGGCGGCAAGACGAAGACTTCGTTGCCCACCGCGAGGAAGGCGCTGAGCAGCGCCACGACGTACAACGAGGCGACGGCCGCAAACTCCGCCGGGCTGCCGCGGGCGCGTCGGACCTCGGGATGCACGGGCGCAGTGGGTGCCATCAGCAGCGGCGTGATGGCGGCAATGGACGTGACGGCCGCAACCCACCACAGGGCGAAGGTGTAGCCCGGGATGTACTGCGCACCGACGATCGTCCGCGCCAGCGTGACGAGCATCGTGGTGGGGAGGATGCCGAAGAGGACGGCCACCGCGAGCCAGGCGTACGACAGCACGCCCCGCAGCGGGTGGCGTCCGCGGGAGAGCCACTGGTGCAACAGCGTGATGACGATGCTCTGCGCCGTCATCTGCGCGCCGGCGGCGAAGGAACGCGGCCAGTCCTGGCTGTGCAATCCCGCCCCGAGCGCGACAGCCGTCCAGATGCCGAGGGCCAGGCCGATGCGGTCCTTGGGACGCGCGGCGAGGAGGATCGCGAGCGCGATCCCGTGCACCGGCCACGGAATGACGGCCTGCGGCATATGCCGCAGCACCGGCCCCGACACCCAGGTTACGACGAACAGGGTGAGCGTGAGCGCGACGGCGACGGCGAGCGGGACGCCGTCTGGCGCGGAGAGGCGCGGACGAGCAGCAGACATTCGGTGCGTCTGGGGGGTAGCCCCTATATTTCCGGGAATGTACGGCGGCGTTTCTGAGAAGAAACGTAGCCAATCTTCCCTTTCAGTATCGGCTGTCGGCCCCTCTCCCCTGCCCCGTGCGCGCACTCGTCAAGGAAGCCCCATCAGCGGGATTCACGCTCAAGGACGTCCCGATCCCCTCCATCCGCGACGATGAGGTGCTGATTCGCGTCCGCCGAGCCGGCGTCTGCGGCACGGACGTGCATATCCACGAGTGGGACGCCTGGGCGCAGGGGCGGTGCAAGCCGCCGTTCGTGGTCGGGCACGAGTTCGCCGGCGAAGTGGAGAAGGTCGGAGCGCTGGTGACCGACGTGAAGGTTGGCGACCGCGTGACCGCCGAGGGCCACATCGTATGCGGGATGTGCCATCTCTGCCGCACCGGCAACGCGCACGTGTGCCCGAACACCAAGATCATCGGCGTGGACCGCGACGGCGCCTTCGCCGACTACATCGCGATGCCGGCCACCAACGTGTGGCAGCTGGACGCGAACATCCCGTTCGAGATCGGCGGCATCCACGATCCGATGGGCAACGCCTTCCACACGGCGCTGCACGGCACCGAGCTCTCAGGCAAGACGGTGCTGGTCACGGGCTGCGGCCCGATCGGCATCTTCGCCGTTGGCATCGCGAAGGCGGCCGGTGCATCGCACATCGTGGCGAGCGACGTGAACCCCAAGCGCTTGGGGCTCGCGACGCGGATGGGCGCGCACAGCGCGGTGCATCCCAAGGACGCCGACGCAACCGTGCAGCAAGCTACGCACGGGCTGGGCGTCGACGTCGTACTCGAGATGAGCGGCGTGCCTGCGGCGATCCACCAGGCGTTCAAGCTCGTGCGCGTCGGCGGCCGCGTGCAGATGCTCGGCATCCCCGCCAAGCCGATGGACGTGGACTTCGCGACGGAAGTCATCTTCAAGGGCATCACCGTGTACGGCGTCGTCGGCCGGCGGATGTACGACACCTGGATCCAGATGACGCAGTTCCTGCGCGCGGGGCAATTCGACCCGACACCGGTGATCACGCATCGGTTCAAGCTGGAAGATCACGCCGCTGCCATCGCCGCGATCAAGAGCGGAGAGGCGGGGAAGGTGGTATTCGAAATCAGCTGAGTTTTCGACGGATGACGGATGACGGATGCCAACGACATCCGCCGTTCGCATCCGTCATCCGTCATCCGTCCAGTCCTTACAATGAATAAGAACTTCGTCGCCGAGCTTCAGGCCGGCATCGACCAACTCAAGTCCGCCGGCACCTACAAGAAACTCAACCATCTGGCGTCGCCCCAGTCCGCGCGCGTGCAGATGGAAGGCCGCGGCGAGGTGCTCATTCTCTCGTCCAACAACTACCTCGGGCTCTGTGATGAGCCGAGCGTGGTGCAGGCGGGCATCGACGGGCTGAAGCAGTTCGGCGCGGGTACGGGATCGGTGCGCTTCATCTGCGGCACCTTCACGGTGCACCGCGAGCTGGAGACGGCGCTGGCGCGCTTCGTCGGCACGGAGGCCTCGATGAGCTACGTCTCGGCGTGGAACGCCAACGAAGGGCTTACCGCGAGCATCGTGCAGGAAGGTGACTTCGTCATCTCCGATGCGCTGAACCACGCGTCGATCATCGACTCGATCCGCCTGGCGAAGGCGATCACGAAGTGCACGACCGCCGTGTACAAGCATTCGGACCTCGACGACCTGGTCGAGAAGCTCTCGGCGCACAAGGCAGCCAAGCGACGGCTCATCTGGACCGACGGCGTGTTCTCGATGGAAGGCAGCATCGCCAAGCTGCCGCAGCTGCTGCAGATCGCCAAGGATCACGACGCGATCCTGATTATGGACGACTCGCACGCCACCGGCGTGCTCGGCAAGACGGGGCGCGGCACGGCCGAGCACTTCGGCGTGCTCGGCGAGGTCGACGTGATCACCAGCACGCTGGGCAAGGCGCTGGGCGGCGCTGCGGGTGGCTTCGTCGCCGGTCCGGCGGCGCTCTGCGACACGCTGACGCAGCGCTCGCGGCCGCAGCTGTTCTCCAACGCCCTGCCGCCGACCGTGGCGGCGAGCGCGCTGGCGTCGGTGGAGTTCATCGAGAAGCACCCGGAGCGCGTGCAGTTGCTGCGCGACAACACGGCATTCTTCCGCAGCGTCATCATCGAGGCCGGCTTCAACCCGCTCGAAGGCGACACACCGATCGTGCCGATCATCATCGGCGAGACGGCCGATGCCATCAAGATGAGCGAGATGCTGCTCGACGAAGGCATCTTCGTCACCGGCTTCGGCTTCCCGGTGGTGCCGCAGGGCACGGCGCGCCTGCGCTGCCAGATCTCGGCGAGTCACAGCCGTGCGGACCTCGAGTTCGCGGTCTCGGCGATCCGTCGGGTGGGGCTGAAGACGGGAGTGATCAAGTGATTTGGGGACGGATGACGGATGGTCGATTCGTGCGAGCGAGGGAGTCAGTGCGCGGCCGAGGCGGGGCGTTGCCCGTTTCCTCCGAATCTGCACGTTCGTGTTGTTCGCATCCGTCATCCGTCATCCGTCCCCACTCGAGGCCCAGTCCCCCACGCTCCCACCTGTCGTCAGCATCGACTGGCTGAGCGCCGAACTCGCCCGCCCCGCCCTCGTCGTCCTGCAGCTGGGCAGCGATTTGTCCTTCCGCGCGACGCACGTGCCGGCGGCGCAGCGGCTGGACTTCGATGCCGTCGTGCTCGCGCCGCAGATGGAAGGCGGACTACGGATGGAGCTGCCGGCGCCGGATCGGCTCGAGGCGGGCCTGCGCGCGGTCGGCGTTCGTGAAGACTCACGCGTCGTAATCGTCTTCGATACGCCGCAGGCGTTCACGCGCGCGAGCCGGGCGTTCTTCACGTTGGAGTGGGCCGGGATGCGGGGCCGCGTGGCGGTGCTGGACGGTGGCTTGCCGGCCTGGCGCGCGGCGTCGAAGGCGCTGAGCAGCGGCGGCGCGCTGCAGGTGGCCGCGGGCGACCTGCGTGTGCGGCCCGACGCCGATCGGCTCGCGACGCGCGAGGCGGTGCGGGCTTCGGCCGATGGGCGCGGACGCCGCTTGGTCGATGCGCGGACGCCGGAGTTCTACGAGAACCGCCGCGACAACGGGATGCCGCGCGGCGGTCACATCGCCTCGGCGGTCAACCTGCCGTTCAACACCGCAGTGGGCAGCGATGGGCGGCTCAAGCCGATGGCCGAGCTGGAGCAGATGGTCGCGGCCGCGGGCATCAGCTCGGACGACGCGCTCACCACCTACTGCCACATCGGACTGCAGGCCTCGTGGATGTACCTGGCGCTGCGGCATCTCGGACGGGACGTCGCGCTGTATGACGGGTCGTTCGATGAGTGGAGCCGCGACGCGACGTTGCCGGTGGCGTTGCTCGGATCGCCGTAGCGTCGCGGGGCGCAGCAGCGCGAAGACGGAAGGGGCGGTGCACAAGGATGTGCACCGCCCCTTCCGTCTTCCGTCTTGCTCCGTCCTACGCCTTGGCGGCCTTCTTCTTGGCCGGCTTCTTGGCCTTGGGCGCCTCGCCGTTGGTCTCGGCCTTCACCGCCTTCTTCTTGGCAGCGGCCTTCTTCTTGGCTGGCTTGGTCTCGGCCTTCGCGTCGGCGACGCCGTCGGCCTGGGCCTCGACCGGCGCATCATCCTCGACCACACCGAGCAACAGCAGCGACGACGGCACGGGCTTGGCGCTGCGTGCCCCGCGCCCACCGCGTCCGGCCGGAATCCCGCGGATGCCCATCCCGCGCGGGGCGGGCGTGGCGGCCTTGGGTGCCGGCGTGTGCGCCGCCTCGGCGGCGCTGAGCTGGTCGGCGATCGTCGGGGCATCGGTGACCGCCGTGACCTCGAAGGCCTCGCCGCGCTTGCGCAGGTCGAGCAGGCCGGCATCGTGCGCGTCCTTGAGGATGCGCGCGAAGTTCTTGGCCGACAGCGACTCGGAGTCGCGGCCGAGCAATGCGTGGGCCTTGGCGCGCACGGTCTCGCTGGGCACCGGGTTGTCGCCGGCGGCGACGGCATTGACCGCATCGCGCACGAGGCCGAAGGCCTCGTCGCGGGTCAAGCGAATGCCGCTGACACCGATGGACTCGTCGATCTTGACGGGGGCCGGTGCGGCGGCGACGGCCTTCGCGCCCTGCTCCGGCGTCGCGCGATCCTCACGATCGCGCCCGCGCCCGCCACGGCCGCGACGGCCACGACGGACACGGCCTTCGCGGTCCTCGCGCTCGCCTTCGGCGCGGGGCGCCGCTGCGGCGGCGGCCGGGGCGCCGCCCTCCTTGCGGGCCGGACCGACTTCGAGCTGCCCGTTCTCGAGCTTCGAGACGTGGAGCAGGCCCTTCTGCGCGGCTTCCATACAGAAGCGCGAGAACTTCGACATCCCGAGGTTCTTCTCGTCGAAGGTCGCATCGATCTCCTGCATCACCTGCTTGAGGCGGTCGGCGCGCATCACGTCGCCGTTCTTCTGCATCCGCTGGATGGACTCGGTCACGAGCTCCCAGGGGTCCCACTTCTTGGCCGCCCCGGCCTCGTCGCTGGACTTCACCAGGCCGGCGAGGGCGTTGTAGCTGTAGTACTCGTCGCAGTTCTGGACGAGCAGGTCACTCGACGACTCGCGGATGCCGACGCCGATGACGTACTTGCCGTACTCCTTGAGCTTGAGCACCAGCGAAGAGAAGTCGCTGTCGCCCGAGAGCAGGATGTAGGTGCCGATCTCGGGGCGGGTGAACACGAGCTCGATGGCGTCCACCGCGAGGCGGATGTCCGTGGCGTTCTTCTTCGACGAGCCGTAGGCCGGCGCGAAGATGAGGTCGATGGACGACTCGCTGAGCGGGACGATGTACTGCGGGTAGCGGCGCCAGTCGGCGTAGGCGCGCTGGACGGCGACCTTGCCCGAAATGATGGAGCTGCTGAGGAGGTTGCGGAGCTCCGTCTGGAGATCGGAGCGGATGCCCATCGTGACGTTGTCGAAGTCGATGAGCAGTGCGGCATTGGGCGCGTGGGCGGAGGTGCCGCCGAGTGCGCTGGCCTGCGGGCCCCGGTGCAATGGGGCGACCGGGACGCGCGCTTGACGCGCGGCCACGGGTGAAGCGGAACGAGGGTGCATCTGTTTTCCTGGCGTGGATCGCCGATTGAGTACCGGCGGGTGCGACCGAATTGGTCCGAGGGTCGCGCGCTCACAAACTCGTCCGGACCACTTGGGGTCACCGGAAGACGCCTCTGGCGCGGACAACTCGCCCGCTGGGGTCCGCGGGCTCGACGTGCCGATGGTTGCGCGCCGAAGCGCTGCGAATCATCGACGCGCCGAGCGCGTCCCGAATGAGAAAGGTAGTCGGAAACGGTGCAAATGTCAGTGGGGAGGTCACTTCCGGCCCTGCGCGGGGGGCTAAAAGGCCCCAGATTTGGAGGGTGCCTACCCCGCGGTTCCGGACTCGGCTGTTCGCCATCCTCGCACTGTTCACGTTCGTTCCGGCGGTCGTCTTGACCCTGACCTGGAGCGGACTGACCGCGCGCATCCTCCCGCGGCTTTCCACCGTGGGTGCGTGGGAGCAGATCGCGAACAGCGGCGAGGCCGCCATCCGGGCGGCCCGCGAGGCCCCGGCCAGCCCGCGGACCTTCGAGCTGCTTGCCCGCCACGAGGAGGAGCTCGGCGAGTCGCGGGTGCAGGCCCGTCGCTTTCGGTTCCTCGTCGAGCGAATGGCGGTCCTGCTGCTCGGCCTCGGGCTCGTGATTGCGATGCTGCTCTCGTACATCGCCTCGCGGGTGGCCGGCCACCTGAGCCGGCAGCTTTCGCGGCCATTGGATGAACTGGTCGGCTGGACCGAACGCATCGCGCGTGGCGAATCGTTGCCGGCGCCCGCCATCAGCGACTCGCGCGGCGCGCCCGAGTTCGGCGTGCTGCGCGAACGGATGCGGACGATGGCTGCGGACATCGAAGCAGGACGGCGTTCGGCGATCGAGGCCGAACGGCTGTCGGCATTCCGCGAGTCCGCGCGGCAGGTGGCGCACGAGCTCAAGAACCCGCTCACACCCATCCGTTTCGCCGTCGCGACACTGCGGCAGAAGGTGCCACCCGAGCTGCGCGAGACGGTGGAGGTATTGGACGCCGAGTCGTCGCGGCTGGAGGCGATGGCCCGCAACTTCGCACAGTTCGGCCGTCTCCCCGAAGGCCCCGTGGCCGAGGTGGACCTCGCCGACCTCGCGCGCGAGACCTTGCGCTCGAACGTCCCGCGCGGCGTGACGCAGGAAGTGCGCACCGACGGCGGGCCGTTCGTGGTCGTCGGGCAGCACGACGCCCTCCAGCGCGCGGTGGCGAACGTGTTGCTGAACGCGGTGGATGCCGTGCAGGGCAAGGGCGCGATCAGCGTGCGCGTGACGGGCCGAAACGGCCTCGTGACGCTGGCCGTACGGGACGACGGCGTCGGCATCCCGCCTGAGGCACTCGAGCGCATCTGGGAGCCGTACGTCACCAGCAAGACCGGCGGGACCGGCCTCGGCCTCGCCATCGTGAAACAGACGGTCGCCTCGCACGGCGGCCGCGTGGAGGCCGAGAGCGTTCCCGGCGAGGGGACCGAGATCCGCCTCCATTTACCGGCCGCGCCCGCCGCCGCCAACCCGGAGAACTAATGGACGAGGACATTCTTGCCATCGGTGGCTTCTTCTTCACCGTCATCGTGCTCGCGCTCGGCCTGCCGCTGATCAAGGTCTGGGCCGACCGCAAGAAGCGCGAACCCAGCAAGAACGAACTGAAGACGGACGCCCGCCTCGAGCGGATGGAGCAGGCGATCGACGCGATGGCCGTGGAGATCGAGCGCATCAGCGAGGGCCAGCGCTTCGTGACGAAGCTCCTGGCCGAGCGTGAGAAGGCTCCAGCGGTGCTCCCGCCAGGGGAACCACGTTAGTTCCGTCTCCCGTCACATCTCCCGTCTCCCGACCGTCTCGCATCTCCCCTCTCCCTGCCGTCACCCTCCTCCCTTCTCCCGTCTCCCACTCCCCAATGTCCTCGGTACTGATCGTCGACGACGAACCCAACATCCGCCGGATGATCGGCGCCCTGTTGAGTAGCGAGGGCTATGAGGTCCACGAAGCGGCCGACGCCGCCGCGGGCCTGGCGAAAGCCATCGAGACGGCGCCCGACCTCGCGCTGCTCGACCTGATGATGCCGAACCCGACTGACGGGCTCGTGCTGCTCGAGCAGCTCCGCGAGAAGATCCCAGACCTGCCGGTGGTGATGATGTCCGGGCGCGCCGGGCTCGGCGACGCGGTGAAGGCCACGCGGCTGGGCGCGGTGAACTTCCTCGAGAAGCCACTCACGCCCGAAGGCGTGCTGCTGGCGATCTCGAGCGCGGTGGAGCTGCGCCAGGCGCGGCGCGAACGCACGGCGCTGCGCGCGGACCTGGGCCTCGCCGGCCAACTCGTGGGCACGAGTCCGGCGCTGGAGGCGGTGCGCGCGATGATCGCGCGGGTGGCGCCCAGCGATGCGCGGGTGCTCATCAGCGGCGAGTCGGGGACGGGCAAGGAGTTGGTCGCGGCCGCCATCCACGCGCAGAGCGCCCGGCGGGAGAAGCCGTTCGTGCGCGTGAACTGCGCGGCGATCCCGCGCGACCTCGTCGAGAGCGAGATGTTCGGGCACGAGCGTGGCGCCTTCACCGGCGCGACGGAACGGCGCATCGGGCGCTTCGAGCTGGCGCACACCGGCACCCTGCTGCTCGACGAAGTCGGCGAACTCTCGGCGGAGGCGCAGGCCAAGCTGCTGCGCGCGATCGAGGCGAGAGAGATCGAGCGCGTGGGCGGCGGGCGGCACATCAAGGTGGACGTGCGCGTCCTGGCGGCGACCAATCGCGACCTCGCGCGCGAAGTGCGCGAGGGCCGGTTCCGCGAGGACCTGTACTTCCGTCTCAACGTGATCCCGATGTCGGTGCCGCCGCTGCGCGAGCACCCGGGGGACATCCCCGACCTCGTGCTGCACTTCGCGACGCTATACCGGCGGCGCAGCGGCCAGCCGGCCCCGACGTGGACAGACGAAGCCGTGCAAGCGATGGCCCGCTACCGCTGGCCGGGCAACGTGCGCGAACTGGCCAACATCGTGGAGCGCTTGGCCATCCTGCACGCCGGGCGCAGTATCTCGGCGGATGACGTGCGCGAGGTGCTGCCGGCGCTCGACGTCGCCACCGCCGCGCCAGCAGCACTGCCGGACGCCGAGCAGTTGGGGATGGGACTCAGCGACCAACTCGACGAGTACGAGCGCCTGTTGATCCAACGCGCGCTGCAGGCCGCGAACGGCGTGGTAGCCGAGGCGGCGCGGCGCCTGCAGACCGACCGGCCGAACCTGTATCGGAGGATGCGCCGGCTGGGCATCACCGGGGTAGAGTGACGGTGGAACCCACACTGGAGCGAGTGATGCGACACGCGGTGGCGGCCTTTGCGGCCGTGATGATGGTGGCGCCGGCCGTGGCGTCCCAGGGGCGCGAGACGCGCGGCGTCGCGTCGGCGGCGGTGGCGCTGTGGAACGACGGCGCGACGACGCGCGTGATGGGCAGCTACGACATCCCCGCGGGGCGAGAGGTCATCGGCAACGTCGGCGTCCTGAACGGGCCGGCGGTCATCGCCGGTCGCGTGACGGGCTCGCTGGTGATCATCAACGCCGACGTGCGCCTGCTCAGCGGTGCGTCCGTCGGCGGCGACCTGCTCGTGGTGGGTGGCGTGGTGGACCGCGCCGAGGACGTGCGGATCGGCGGCAACGTGCGCACGCAGCTGGAGCTGTTGCGCTACAGTATGGACGGCGACCGCATCGAGCCCGAGGACTTCTTCGCGGCGGAATGGCGACCGCGCATCGCCAGCCGCGATGATGCGGGGCGCGATGCCTACACCGATCTGTTCTTCGTCGCCGCGCGCACCTACAACCGCGTCGAGGGCCTGCCGATCCTCATCGGGCCGCGTTTCCGGCGCACCACCGACTGGGGTCGCGTGCAGGTCGAGGCGCTGGGCGTCGTGCGCTCGGCCGAGCCGTACCGTTGGGACCGTGGGTCGATCGGGCACGACGGACGTGCCGAGCTGCGCGTGGGAAAGAAGGCCGGCGTGGTGCTGAGTGGACGGCTGTTTGACGTGATCGAGCCGGTGGAGGCCTGGCAGCTCTCCAACACCGAGGCCGGCCTGGCGACGTTCGTGTTGCACCGCGACCTGCGCGACCACTACGGCCGCCACGGTGCGGAGGGCAGCATCGGCGGACGCATCGGCGAGGAAGTCGCCCTGACCGTCGCGGTGGGCTCGGAGCGCTGGCGATCCGTGGATGCGCGACGTCCGGCAACCCTGCTGCGCGATACGGACCCGTGGCGCGTGAACCCGAACGTGGACAAGGGCACGGTGGACCTGCTGAGCCTGCGGCTAAACGTCGACACCCGGCAGCGCCTGCGCGCGCCGTGGCTCGGAGGCTGGTTCATCGCGGCCAGCCTCGAGCGTGGGAACGGGACGATCGGCCGCTCGCTGCAGACCGTGCTCGACCCGACACTCGGCGCCGACATATGGGAAGCGGTGACGTACACACGCGGCTTCGTGGATGCGCGACGGTACACGAACCTTTCGCCCGGCACGCAGCTCAACCTGCGCGTCGTGGCCGGTGGGCAGCTGGGCGGCGACGAGCTGCCGTTGCAGCGGAAGCTCTCGGTGGGCGGGCCCGGCACGATCGAGGGCTACGACTTCCGTCGCAATCCGTACGACGACGACGTGTTCACCTGCGGCGGCATCGCCACGAAGCCGGGGCGCGCGACGCTCTGCGACCGTATCGCGCTGACGCAGGTGGAGCTGCGGCAGGACTTCCACGTGAACTGGGTGCGGACGGACCGCGGCGACGAGTGGTGGCGCCCGGGCTTCAATGGGCGCGGGCAGTGGGTGCTGTTCGCCGATGCGGGCCGCGGCTGGACGGTGGGCGACGGCGACCCGGCGATCCGCCAGGACCGCGGACTGCCGGCGCTGAACACCTTCCGCACCTCGCTCGGCTTGGGCGTGGACCTTGGCGGGCTCGGCGTGTACTTCGCCAAGTCGGTGACGACGGCGAAGGAGCCGGTGAACTTCCTGGTGCGCTTGGGGCGCCGCTTCTGACGTGATGCGTCGGCGCGCCCTTCTGCTCGCGATCGCCGCGGCGGCCCTCGGGTCGCCGCTGGAGGCGCAGCGCGGGCCGGGACTGGAGATCCAGCTCCCGACCGCGTCGCGCGTGACCGAGGAGGGCCCGCTGGTGCGCGCCCGCGGGGTGCTGGCGGACAAGCGGATGCGCGAGCTGCTCGAGAGCGGCTTCCCGGCGCGGCTGCGCTACCGGGTGGAGCTGTGGTCGAGCGCGCGCTTCGCCGACGAGCTGCACCGCGCGGTGGAGTGGGAAGTGTTGGTGCGCTGGCGCGGCACGGACCAGCGTTACGAGGTGAGCCAGCGCGTCGGTGAGCGGGTGCTCTCGCTGGGCAGCTTCGTGCGACTCGACGATGCGCTGGCGGCGGTGGGGCGTCCGCTGCGCGTGCCCGTCGCGGCGCCGACGCGGAATCGCCTCTACTACTATCAGGCCTCGCTCGAGGTGCGGACGCTGAGCGTCTCCGACCTCGACGAGGTGAACGCGTGGCTGCGCGGCGAGCTTACGCCGGCGATGCGCGGCGAGCGGAACCCGGGGACGGCGTTCACGCGCGGCCTGCGGAACCTGACCACCCGGTTGCTGGGTGGCGAGCGGCGCGAATACGCCGCCCGTACCAGCACCTTCCGCCCGCCGCGTTAGAGCGCCTGGGCCTCGGGCGGCAACTTGCCGCCGTGTCGGCGCTCCAGCGCCTCGAGCTGCCGCACGACATCGCCACCATAGAAGAGCTTGATGTAGCGCGCCTGCGTGGGCGTGAGCCGCCGCACGGCCCAGGAGAGGTGCACGAAGTGCGGCTCCACCGGGGCGTGCGCGAGGTGCATCCCGATCTCAGCGCAGAGGTGGTTGGCCTTGCGCGTGTTGCAGCTCGAGCAGGCGGTGACGACGTTGGTCCAGACGTTGAGGCCGCCGCGCGAAATGGGCACCACGTGGTCGCGGGTGAGCGACTCGCGCGGCCGCAGCTCATAGCTGGCGCGGTTGCAGTACTGGCAGCGGTAGCCGTCGCGGGCGAAGAGGAAGGTGTTCGTGACCTGGCGACGGAAGCGCCGCGGCACGTGCACGAACTTGCGCAGGCGGATGACCACCGGGCGCGGCAACGCGAGGCGCTCCGAGCGCACCGCCTTGCCGCGGTCCGACTCGACGATCTCGGCCTTGCCATCGATGACCAGACGCAGGGCGCGCTTGAGCGGCACCATCGTCAGGGGTTCGAAGGATGCGTTGAGCGCGAGACAGCCGACGGTCACACCTACCTCCTCAAGTCGAGGGCTTCGAGGGGACGACCGTCGGCGTGACGGTCAACTCCTCTTGGCCGGGGGCACCGGGGTCAGCCAGCCTCTGGTATCGGGCGACTGGCCGGTGGCAATCGCGAGGAATCGCTCTTGGATCACCTTGGTCACGGGGCCTCGCTTCCCCGCGCCGATCGGACTCTTGTCGATGCTGCGAATCGGCGTGATCTCGGCCGCCGTGCCGGTGAAGAAGACCTCGTCCGCGATGAGCAGGAACTCCCGCGGCATCAACAGCTCCCGGACCTCATACCCCAAGTCGCGGGCAATCGTGACCACCGCATCGCGCGTGATGCCATTGAGGATACTGGCCGCGAGGGGCGCCGTGTAGAGCACCCCGTCGCGCACGACGAAGAGGTTCTCCCCGCTGCCTTCCGACACGTGGCCGTGCACGTCGAGCATTATGCCCTCGACGTACCCATCGCCGCGTGCCTCCATCTTGGAGAGCTGCGAGCTGAGATAGTTGCCGCCGGCCTTGGCCATCGCCGGGAAGGTCCCCGGCGCGGCGCGCCGCCAGCTGCTCACCGTCACATCCACGCCTTCCTCGAGCGCATCCTGCCCGAGGTAGGCGCCCCACTTCCAGCAAATCACGAAGGTTTCCACCGGCGCGTTCGTCGGCAGCACCCCCATCTCCTGCCCTGCCCGCACGGCCAACGGCCGGATGTAGCAGGTGTCGAGCCCGTTCGCCTCAATCGTCTCTGTCACCGCGGCGCAGAGCTGGTCCAGCGAATACGCCATCGGCATCCGGTAGATCTTGGCCGAGTCCTGGAAGCGGCGCATATGCTCGCGCAGCCGGAAGACCGCTCCACCGGTGGGCGTCTTGTAGGCACGGATGCCTTCAAAGATGCTCGATCCGTAATGCACGACGTGGCTCATCACGTGCAGCTTGGCGTCGTCCCAAGGGACGAGGGCGCCATCGCGCCAGATGAGGTCGGTAGCCCCGGAGCCCTTGGACAAGATCGAAGACGGAAGACGGAGGACGGAAGGAACTGCCGAAAGACCTTCGCAAGCTAAACTGACTGTTGGGAGCGGCGCCACCGCTGGAGGCGCTCTGTGGCGGCGTCGGTACGGGCGCGTTGCGCAGGGGTGAGGGCGGACACCTGGCCGTCCCGCTGGAGTTCGCGCCCGGCCACGACGGTGCGCAGCGTGCGTGGGCGTGGGCCGAACACGAGCGCCTCGTACACGTCGCCAATCTCTGCGCTCGGCGCAGCGAAAACGGCGAAGTCGGCCGCTTTGCCCGCCTCGAGCGAGCCGACCTCGGCGTCCAGCCCCAGCGCCTCGGCGCCGCCGAGCGTGGCGAGGCGGAAGGCCTGCTGCGCACTGACGGCCTCGGGCTGTCCGCTGGCCGTGCGTTGGGCGAGGCTGGCGAAACGCGCTTCCTCCAGGATGTCCATTCGGTCGTTGGACGCCATCGAGTCCGAGCCAAGGCCGACCTTCACGCCGGCGCGCAGCATCGCGAGCAGCGGGGCCACACCGTTGCCGAGCCAGGCGTTCGAAGCCGGGCAGTGCGCCACACCGCAGCCGGCGTCGGCAATGCGTGCGACGCCGGCGGCGGAGACCTCCACGCAGTGGACCAGCAGCGTGTCGCGGCGCAGGAGGCTGGCGTTCGCGATGACGTCCAGCGCTTCGCCGCCGCGGGGCGGCGTGGCGATGCCGCGGCCCTGCAGGAAGGTGGCGAAGGCCCCGGCGCCGCGCGTGACCAAGGATGTCTCGTCCGCGCTCTCAGCGATGTGCACCGCGACCGGCAGCCGCTCGGCCGCGGCCCACTGCGCGACGGCGGCATAGAGCGCGTCGCTCACGGAGTACGGCGCGTGGGGCGAGACGCCGACGCGCACGAGATCCGTCGCACGCTGGCGCATCGCGGCGACCTGGTCCTGCAGGAGCGCGAGCGACTTGCCGGCGTCGCCCGGATCGGGGCCGAAGACTTCGCGGTACGCGATGCCGCGCACGCCCATCGCACGCATCGCGTTGAACGGCGCGTCGTTGGGCGCGGTGTCGGCGTAGGTCGTGACACCCGCGAGCAGTCCTTCGGCAATTCCGAGTGCCGCCGACGCCTCGCGATCGACGTCATCGAGCACCTCGCCGGAGGCGCGCACCAGCGTGCGCACCCAGTCGAAGAACGGCAGGCCCGCGAGCAGGCCGCGCAGCACCGTGAGGTCGAGGTGCGTGTGCGTGTTGACGAGGCCCGGCGTGAGAATGGCGTCACCGAGATCCTCGTCGCGCCCGCCGGCGGGTGCCTGCGCGCGCGGGCCGACCCATTCGATGCGCTCGCCGTCCGTGATGACCGTGCCCTGCTCGATCGGCGGCGTGGCCACCGGTACCACCCAGCGCGCGTGCCAGCGGACGCGCGCCGCCATCAGGGGAAGAGCCTGCGCGGGCACTCCTGCTGCGGCTCAGTCCCGAGGATGAAGTACTCGGTGCGCACGGAATCGGAGAGGCAACCGAGTCCGGCGCGCAGGCCGGTGGCGGGATCGATCGGCATCGCGACGATGCCGGCGGGCCGCGGCCAGTCGGGCGGGGCCGGCTTGCGCTCGTACACCTCGCGCATAAACGCCGTCCACGCCGGAGCGGCGAGACGACCGCCCTGCGCGTTGCCCATAATCTCCTTCGGATTGTCGAAACCGATCCACACGCCGGCGACGAGGTCGGCGGTGTAGCCGATGAACCACACGTCGGTGTAATCGTTGGTCGTGCCGGTCTTGCCGCCTGCGGGGATGCGGAAGCCTTCGTTCCACACGCGGATGCCCGAGCCCGCGCGGATCACGTCGCGGAGCATATCGGTCATGATCCACGCTTCCTCGCGCGAGAGCACCTGGATGCGTTCGGGTTCGGCCTCGTAGAGCCTGCGGCCGTCGAGGGTCTCGACGCGGAGGATCGGATTGGGCGCGACGCGCCAGCCGAGGTTGGCGAAGGTGGAGTACGCCGCGATCATCTCGAGCGGGTACACGTCGGCCGAGCCCAGTGCGATGGACGGATACGGCGGCACCCGCGTGCTGATGCCGAAGTTCTTGGCCATCTCGGCGACGTTGGCCTCGCCGATCTCCATCGCCAGGCGAATGGCGGGGAGGTTGCGCGAGTGCTGCAGGGCGCGGCGCATCGTGACGCGGCCCTCGAAGCGCAGGTCGTAGTTGTTCGGCGACCACACCGTACCGTCGAGCTGCGGGACCTCGATGGGCTCGTCGTCGAGGAAGTAGCTCGGCGGGCGGCCGGTCTGCACCGCGGTGGCGTAGACGATGGGCTTGAAGCTCGAGCCCGGCTGGCGCAGTGCGCGGGTGGCGCGGTCGAACTTGGAGTCGTCGAAGTCGCGGCCGCCCACCAGCGCGCGCACGGCCCCGGTCCGTGGGTCCACTGCCACGAAGCTCGCCTGCAGGTAGGGCGAGTTGTTGCCGCTGCCGGCGACATCGCCGCTGGCGGTGCGGGCGAGGTAGCCCTCGTACGTCAGGTGCGGGTACTCGCCCCAGGTCCCGGCCTCGATGGTGCGGAGCTGGCGCTCCACGGCGCGCTCGGCGGCACCCTGCATATCGAGGTCCAGCGTGGTGAGCACGCGCAGGCCGTTCTCGTAGACCTGCCGACCGAAGCGCCGCTCGAGCTCGGTGCGCACCCACTCGACGAAGTACGGAGCTGGATCCCCAGCACCGCGGGCCGCGCGGTTGAGACGCAGCGGGTAGGCCTTGGCGATGCTCGCGTCGGCGTCCGAGAGGGCGTTCTCGCGGCGCATCAACTCAAGGATCGTGTTGCGGCGCTGGATGGCGCGGTCGGGAAAGCGGCGGGGGTTGTAGCGCGAGGGCGCCTTGGGCAGGGCCGCAAGCAAGGCGCCTTCGGCCACCGTGATCTCGCTGACCGGGCGACCGAAGTAGCGCTGGCTGGCGGCCTCGACGCCATAGGCACCGGCGCCGAGCGCGATCTGGTTCAGGTACAGCTCGAGGATGCGCTCCTTGGGATAGCGCGCCTCGATGCGCCGCGCGACCTTGGCCTCGCGGAACTTGCGGACGAGGTTGTCCACCGCACTCTTGGCCTTGGAGCGCGACGGCAACTGCGCCGGGAAGATGTTGCGGGCCAACTGCATCGTGATGGTCGAGAAGCCCTCGGCGAAGCTTCCGGCCTTGAGGTTGGCGATGACCGCGCCGACGACGCGGGTGTAGTCGATGCCGCGATGGCGGTAGTAACGCTTGTCCTCGGTGATGACGAAGGCGTCGACCACGTGGCGAGGGATCTGGTCCAGCGACACGACCGAGCGGCGCTCGAGGCCGACCTCGCCGATGAAGCGGCCGTCGGCGGCGTAGAGCCGGGCCGGCTCGGCCGGCTTGTACTCACCGAACTGCTCGATGCTCGGGCAGGTCTCGGCGGAGCAGAGGAACCAGGTCCACCAGACGCTGAAGACGAGGGCACCGACGAGGGCGAGGCCGGCGGCGGCGAGGGCGCCGATAAGGGCAAACCGGCGCAGCCGGGGATTCCTGCGGATGTAGGCGAGCACGAACGAAAGTTAGTGGAGTGACTTCCTCTCCCGCGAGCGGTATTTTCGGGGGATGACGCCGTCCCTCACTTCCCTGCACGACGACCTCCGCTGGCGCGGCCTCCTCTTCCAGGAGACCGAGGGCTGCGAGGCGCATCTCAGCAAGGGCCCGGCGACCGGCTACTGCGGCTTCGATCCGACCGCCGAGAGCCTGCACGTGGGCAACTTGGTCTCGCTGATGGGGCTGGTGCGGCTGGCGCAGGCCGGCCATCGCGCGGTGGCCTTGGTGGGCGGCGGGACGGCGATGATCGGCGACCCCTCGGGCAAGAGCGAGGAGCGGCCGATGCGCTCGGCCGACGAGATCGCCGCCAACGCCGAGCTGATCTGGCAGCAGATCCAGCGGGTGGCCTCGAATGCACTGGGCGCCGAGGCGCTACCGCGCTTCGTCGTGCGGAACAACGCCGAGTGGCTGGGCGGCCTCGCGCTGATCGAGTTCCTGCGCGACACCGGCAAGCACTTCACGGTGAACTGGATGATGCAGAAGGACTCGGTGAAGTCGCGGATGGAGACCGGCATCAGCTTCACCGAGTTCAGCTATATGCTGCTGCAGGCCTACGACTTCGCGCGGCTCTTCGCGAAGGACGGCGTGACGCTGCAGTTGGGCGGCAGCGACCAGTGGGGCAACATCACGGCCGGGACGGAGCTGGTGCGGCGCACGCAGCGTGGCGAGGCGCACGGGCTGACATTCCCGCTGCTCACTGACGCGCAAGGCAAGAAGTTCGGCAAGACCGAAGCCGGCGCGGTGTACCTCGATGCCAGGCTGACCAGCGTCTACAAGTTCTACCAGTTCTGGATCAACACCGAGGACGCCGACGTCGGGCGGCTGCTGCGGACGTTCACGCTGCTGGGCCAGGCGGAGATCGCGGCGGTGGAGGCGACGCACACGGCGGCACCACACGAACGCGGGGCGCAGAAGCGGCTGGCGCGCGAGGTGACGGCGCTGATCCACGGCGCGGCGGCGGCGGAACTCGCCGAGACCGTGTCGCGGACGGTGTTCGACAAAAAGGTGGACGCGCAGGCGCTCAGCGACGCGGTGTTCACGACGCTGGCGGCGGAGATGCCGTCGGTGCAGGTGACGGTCGAGGGCGCCGGGGTGAACGTGGTGGACGCACTGGCTGCCGTCTTCGAGTTGTCGAAGACGGCCGCGCGGAAGCTGGTGCAGCAGGGGGCGGTGAGCGTGAACGGTGCGAAGCTCGCGGGCGATGCGACGCACGTCGCGACGGACGCGGCCGTGCGCGGCCGCTGGTTGCTGCTCAGAAAAGGCGCGCGCGAGATCGCCGTGCTCGACCTCGCGCGCTGACCCTGTCCTGATCCCGCGACGCGCCTAGCGCGCCGTCATCCGCAGTCCGCTGACCGTCAATTCCAGGTTGTGGCTGACGCGGATGCCGTAGTTGCCATCCAGCGACTTCAGCTTGTCGGCGGCGACGGCCTGTGCGCGGGTCACGGTGTGGACCGCCGTGCCGTTGATGACGCAGGAGGCATTGCCGCCCTGCACGCGCCAGCCGATGGTGTTGGTGGCTTCGCCGTTGGCGTCGGCCTTCACGAGGGCGTCGGAGGCGGCGCGATCCACGAGCGTCTGCACGTTGGCGCCGTGGAAGGTCTTGATCGAGTAGGTGCCGTTGCCGTAGGCGATGCAGTACATCAGCGTCTCGGTGTCGCTCTCGAGGTCGTTCCCGCCGATGAAGATGCCGTAGGAGTGCGGGTGCGACGCGGCCATCCGGTGTTCCTTGAAGGTCGCGCTGACCTCGTAGTTGCCGTGGGCGTGGTGCGACGGGTTCCAGAAGTTGCCGGCAGGCCCGACGGAGAGGCGCAGCGCGCCGCTTTCCATCCGCATTCGCGAGTCGTTCACGGTCCGGCCCTGCGAGGCGGGACGGCGGTCCACGCGGCCCTTCCACCCGTCGACCTGAATTCCGCCACCGACCACTCGATCGGGATCGTCTTGGGCCTGGGCGGGCACGGCGATGAGTGCCGCCGTGGCGAGCAATGCAATCGTGCGCATCTGGAGCTCCTGGGGAGAGTGACCCCCTAAAATACCCCGATGCGGCTCAAGGTGCCTCGGTGTGGAACGTGAGCCCCTGCTCCGCCCCCTTCTCCAGCGCCCAGCGCAACCGCCACTCGTCGCGGAAGACCAGCACCTGCTGGCCCTTGGAATCGGTGAGCAGCGTGAGGTCCTGGGCCTCGCCGAGCCGGCGGATGGCGGCCTCGGGCCCGGTGACCCAGCGCGGGAAGCGGTACGGCATCATCTCCAGCGTGCAGGGCGCGCCGTACTCGTTCTCGAGCCGGTGGACCATCACATCGAACTGCAGCATACCGACGGCGCCGACGATCGGCACCGGTCCCATCTGTGACTCGGCGAAGAAGGCCTGCGCCGCGCCTTCATCCGAGAGTTCGCGCAGGCCTTTGTCGAGCGCCTTGCGGCGCAGCGGGTCCTTGGAGAGGATGCGTGCGAAGTGCTGCGGCGCGAATCGCGGGATGCCGACGTACTCGAGCAGCTTGCCGTTCTCGGCCTTCGGGGCTCCCGGCGCGGCGAGCGTGTCGCCGATGCGGAGGTTGCCGCGGTCGTGCACGCCGACGACGTCGCCCGGCAGCGCTTCCTCGGCGAAGGCGCGCTCGCGGCCGAGGAACTGCTGGGGCGGCGCGAGCTTGAAGCTCTTGCCGGTGCGGACGTGCGTGACCTCGAGGCCGGCGGCGTAGCGACCGCTGCAGACGCGGAGGAAGGCGACGCGATCGCGATGCCGCGGATCCATATTGGCCTGCACCTTGAAGACGAAGCCGGTGAAGGCCTCGCCGCTGGGCTCGATGCGGCCGGCGTTGCTGTCGCGGCCCACCGGCGCGGGTGCGAGGGGCAGGAAGTCCTCGAGGAAGGGCTCGACGCCGAAGTTGGTGAGGGCCGAGGCGAAGTACACGGGCGTCATCTCGCCGCTGATGATCGCGGCGGGATCGAACTCGTGGCCGGCCATGTCGAGCAGCTCGATGTCGTGGGCGAGCTTCTCGACGGCCTGCAGCGCCTCGTCGGTGTTGCCAAGTACCTCGAGGAGCTTCGGGTCGTTCGGGCCGTCGAGTTCGATGGCCGTCGTCTCGACCTTATCCGCGCCGTGACGGTCGTCGCGCTCGAAGAGGAACGCGCGCTTCTGGCGGCGGTCGTAGACGCCGCGGAAGACGGTGCCGTGCACCGGGTCCGAGATGTGGATGGGCCAGTGTGCGGCGACGGCGATGATGCCGAGCTCGGCCTCGACGTCCGACACCAGCTTGAGCGGATCCTCGCCGACGCGGTCGCACTTGTTGACGACCGTGAAGATCGGCATCCGCCGGCGGCGGCAGACCTCGAAGAGCTGTCGCGTCCGCTCTTCGACGCCCTTGCGGTTGTCGAGGAGCATCACGACCGAGTCTGCGGCGACGAGCGTGCGGAAGGTGTCCTCGCCGAAGTCGGCGTGGCCGGGCGTGTCGAGCAGGTTGACGTTGTAGCCGTGATACTCGAACTGCAGCACCGAGCTCGTGACCGAGATGCCGCGCTCTTGCTCGAGCGCCATCCAGTCGGAGGTGGCGTGCTTCTGCGCCTTGCGGGCCTTCACCGAACCGGCCTGGTGGATGGCGCCGCCGTAGAGCAGCAGCTTCTCCGTCAAGGTGGTCTTGCCAGCGTCGGGATGCGAGATGATGGCGAAGGTGCGGCGTCGCGCGATCTGGTCGGCGAGGGCGGCAGCGGAAATGGCGGGAGCGGTCACGGATGGAATCTAAGTGCATCCATCACAGGCATCAGATCGTCCGGCAGGTTGTGAAAATGCGGCGCAAGCCGAATGGCACCCTCGCGCACCGAATGCACCACCCCGGCCTGGCGCAGCCGCGCCGAGTCGCCCGCCACGTCGCGCGTCCGAAACGCGACGATGCCCGCGCGACGTTCGCGCTCCGGCGGCGTCAGCACCGTGGCCCCATCGAGCGAGGACGCGAGGTTCCACAGCTCGCCGGTGAGGCCGCCGAGATAGTCCTCGATGGCCGCCGGGCCGATCGCGAGCAACAACTCCAGCGTCGCATTCATTCCGACGAAGTCCTGAATCGGCAGCGAGCCCACCTCAAATCGCTGCGCGTCGTCGCGCCAGGCGGGATCGTAATCGAGGAACTTCGCGAAATCGCCGGCAGTCGCCTGCGAGAGCCACCCGGCGGCGGGCGGCTCCAATTGCGCGATCAACTCGCGCCGCACATACGCGAACGCCGCACCCCAGGGCGAGCACAGCCACTTCTGCGCGCCGTTGGACACGATGTCCACCGGTACGTCGCGTACGTCGAGCGCGCAGGCGCCGAGTCCTTGGATGGAGTCCATCGCGAACCAGACGCCGCGCTTCCGGCACGCCGTGCCGATGGCCTTCGCGTCGATGCGATACCCAGTCCAGAACGACACCCAACTGAGCGCCACGCCCTTGACGCGCGCATCGGTCTCGATGCGCCGGAGGATCTCGGATTCGTCCACCGCGAAGCCCTGCATCGGCACGAGTTCGAACGTGAACCCGCGCTGCTTGGCGGCGGCCATCCACGGGTACACATTCGCGGGGAACTCGCCTTCGCTCCCCAGCACGGTGTCGCCGGGGCCGAGGGGGAGCGCATAGGCCGCGAGGTTCACGCCCCAACTGGTGTTGGTCGTGAGCGCGATCTCGTCGGCGCTGGCCCCGATCAGCTGCGCGACGAGCGCGCGCGAACGGTCCAACTGCGGAAAGAAGTCCTCGGCGCGCATCGCGTGCATCTCGGCGCGCTTGTCGTTGTACGCGGCGACGGCGTCGCGGGCGCGTTGCGGGATCACGCCGATGCTGGCGTGATCGAAGTGCACGGCCTCGCCACGCGCCTCCCAGGGATACTCGCGGGCGCGGATGGACGCGACGTCGTACGGGTAGCTCACGGCTCTCGGAGGTGCGGGGGCGTGTCGGGCGGCTGGCGCTTCCAGCGGCGATGCTGCCAGAAGTACTGCTCGGGATGCTCGCGCACGCAGTCCTCGATGGCTTTCGTATAGTTGCGCACGGTGTCGTCTACGGCCTGGTCGCGGTCCTCGTGCTCGGCCAGCGTCACCTCGCGCACGATGAAGCGGTACGACTGGTCCGGCTGCCGGAGCGCGGCGATGAACAGGATCGGGAGCTTGCTGCGGATGGCGAACACGGCGGCACCGCGCGGGGTCTTGGCGGGGCGCCCGAAGAAGTCCACGTAGGTGGACGCGAGGCCCTTGGCCCCTTGATCGGAGAGGAAGCCGACGGCGCGTCCGTCGCGGAACGAGCGCGGGATGGCGCGCACGGCCTCGTCGTCGAAGAGCACGCGCACGCCGAAGCGCTCGCGCGTGCGCTTGAAGAACGCATCGCTGAGCGGGTTGGCCATATGCATCGCGATGGCGTCCACGGGGATGCCGCGCGCGGCCATATACGCGGCGGAAAGCTCCCAACTCCCGATGTGTCCGCTGACGAGGACGACGCCGCGTCCCTGGGCGACGGCCGCCTCGAGCAGCTCCCAGCGATCGGTGCCGGAGAACGCGGCGAGCACGGCTTCCTTGGGCTCGCGCGAAAGCAGGATGCTCTCGATGGTTACGCGACCGAGCCCGCGGTAGCTCTCGCGGGCGACGGCGCGGACACGGGCTTCGTCGAACTCCGGGAACGCGGCGCGGATGTAGCGCTCCACCTGGCCGGCGCGCACGCGGAAGGGCGAGTACCCGAGCCCACCGATGAAGGCGCCGATACCCGAGGCCGTCTTCCAACTGAACGGGCGCAGCGCCGCGGCGACGAGCCGCAGGATGCCGTACTCGAGGCGCTGCGTGAGCGTGGGGGCGGCGGCGCGCTCAGGCGTCGCCATCGCCACCGCCCCGCTGCTGCAGCGCGTGCAGACGCGCGTAGGCCCCGCCGCGCGCGAGCAGCGCATCGTGCGTCCCGCGCTCGACGATGCGGCCTTCGTCCATCACGAGGATCTGCGTGGCGTGCACGATGGTGCTCAGCCGATGTGCGATCACGAACGTCGTGCGGCCGGCGAGCAAACGGTCCAGCGCTTCCTGCACGAGGCGTTCGCTCTCGGTGTCGAGCGCGCTCGTCGCTTCATCGAGGATCAAGATCGGCGGGTCGGTGAGCAGTGCGCGCGCGATGGCGAGGCGCTGGCGCTGGCCGCCGGAGAGGCGCGTGCCGCGCTCGCCGAGCACGGTCTCGTAGCCCTCGGGCAGCGCGGCGATGAACTCGTGCGCGTTGGCGGCGCGGGCCGCCGCCTCGACCTGCTGCTGCGTGTACTGCTCGGCCGCACCGTAGGCGATGTTGGCGCGCACGCTGTCGTTGAAGAGCACGGTGTCCTGCGAGACGATGCCGGTGAGCTGGCGCAGCGAGGTGAGCGTGATCTCCCGCGTGTCGACGCCGTCGAGGAGGATGCGGCCGGCGGTGGGCTCGATGAAGCGCGGGATGAGGTCCACCAGCGTGCTCTTGCCCGCCCCGCTGGCGCCCACGAGCGCGATGACCTCGCCGCGCGCGGCAGTGAAGGAGACGTCGCTGAGCACGGGACGGTCGCCGTAGGCGAAACCCACCGCGTCAAACACCAAGTCGCGCTCCAGCGTCTGAACGCTGCGCGTCCCGCGATCCGACTGCGCTTCGGTGGGCTGGTCGAGCACGTCGAAGAGCCGCTCGGCCGCCGCCAGCGACTGCTGCGCGGTGGTGGGCGCCTGCGAGAGCTGCTTGAGCGGCTGCAAGAGGCGCATCACCAGCACCATAAACGTGATGAGCGTGCCGCCGTCCATCGCGCCGCCACCGAGGACCTCGCGTGCGCCGAGCCAGAGAATGGCCACGGCCACGATGGTGCCCAGCACCTCGGTCATCGGGCCGCTCAGCAGGGCGATGCGCTGGATGCGCGTCATCCCCTTGGAGTAGCGGGCCGAGGCGCCGAGGAAGCGGCCGTCCTCGTAGCGCTCGCCGCGGAAGGACTTCACCAGGCGGATGCCGCTGACGACCTCCTGCAGCACGCTGGTGATCTCACCGTACTCGGCGCGCAGGCGGCGATGCCCCTTGCGCAACTTGCGGAGGATCGGCTGCAGCAGGCCGATGATGAGCGGGGCGACCACCAACGCGTAGAGCGTGAGCCGCGGCGACATCCGGTAGAGGATGACCACCGTGACCGCGAGTTGCGCCGCGTTCTGGATGGTGCGCGTGGCGACCTCGGCGAGGATGGCCTTGGTCTGCTCGGTGTCGGTGAGGATGCGGGCGATGATCTGGCCCGTCTTGGTGCGCGAGAACCAGCCCAAGGGCAGGCGCTGCATATGCGAGAACACCGCCGCGCGCAGGTCGCGCGTGATGTACTCCTGCAGCGAGGCGCCGAGTTGGCCGCCGGCCCAGAGGAACACGTTCTTGAGCGCGACCATCGCGATGATCACGAGGATCACGCCCTGCAGCGAGCCGAGCGGGTCGTCGGGGACGAGGAAGGCGCCGATGAGCCGCTCCTGGATGACCGTCAGCCAGCCCATATCCTGGGCGATGGCGTTGGGCAGGCCGAAGAGCGTGTTGAGGAACGGGATGAGCAGGGTGAACGCGATGCCGTCGAGTGCGGCGGCGATCACGTTGAAGAGCACGTTCCCGGCGAGCCGCCAGGAGTGGGGGCGCAGGAAGGTGAGCAGGCGGCGGTAGAGCCGCATCAGGAAGTGCCCAGGGCCGGGATCATCTGCGACATAGATGTGGCAAGATAGCCCCTTCCACGGGGAGGGAGAGAGCGGCAACTTGGGGTTATGGCCCACGCTCCGACCCCGTATGCGCCGCCGCGCGCGCTGTTTGCGTTCCCGGGGCTGGCGGCGGCGGCGGCCCGCGCACCGCTGGGCGGCGGGCGAGAGGCGCTCACGGGGGCGTTGATGGTGGCGCGGTTGGCCGCCGGAATGCGCCTGCCTCATCCGCTGACGGTCGACGCCCGTCGCGCGCGCGCCGAGCAGGCCAAAGGGTGGCTGAGCGCCCTCGCGCTGCCGGCCAAGACGCGCACGGCCCTGCTCAAGGGCATCGCGGCCAGCGCCCAAGGGGACCGGACGGTGATGGCCGAGGCCCTTGCCGGGGTGACCGACGTCACCGCGTCGCAGCTCGACAAAGTGGCACGTTCAGAGCTCAGCGCCCTGGCGGACCGGCTGCGCCAGGATGCCCTCGTGCTTGCCGGAGGCGTGGACTGACCCGTAGAATAGGTCGCCCGCGCTTCCTTATTTCGTGAGGCTCCTCTGCGCCCCAACGACATCTCCCCGATCAGCCGCGTGATGCGGCGTGTGGACTTGGCCACCGACGGACAGCCGTCGGGGGACACGGTGCGCACGGGCTTCCCGAGCCTGGACCGGGCGCTGGGCGGCGGCCTGCGGCGCGGTGACGTGGTGGTGATCGGTGGCGACGTGGGCAGTGGCAAGTCGGCGCTGGCGCTGGCGATGGCGGTGCGGGTGGCGCAGGGCGGGGTGCCGGTGGCGTTCCTGACCGGCGAAATGACGACGGAGCGGGTGATGGAGCGCGCCCTGGCGCTCGAGGGTCGCGTGCGCGTGGACGACCTTCGCAGCGGCAAGCTCGATGACCTGACCCGCGCCAACGTGGGCGCGGCAGCGGTGCGCCTCCGCGACCGCTCGCCGCGCGTCGAGCCGTTGCCGAGCGCCTCGCTGGACGCGTTGCGCACGCGCATCCGCGAGCTGGCGTGCGATTTGATTGTCGTGGATTCGCTTCAGGCGCTGGCGTTGGGCGAGGGACCGCAGGACGAGCTGCTCGCCAGCGCAATGCGGGCGTTGAAGGCCGCGGCACTGGACCTCGACGTGAGCGTGCTGGTGACGGCACAGTTGCCCAAGTGGGAGCGGGCGCGCGCCGACGCGCGCCCGACGCTGGATGACTTCGGTGCCCTCGGCGCGGTGAAGCAGCACGCCGACGTGGTGCTAGCGCTGTATCGCGAGGAGATGTACGCGCCGGGCTACGGCGTGGAGGGTGCGACGGAACTGCTGGTGCGCAAGAACCGCAACGGCACGACCGGATATGTCGACCTGTATTTCTACAAGCAGTGGTTGCGCTTTGAGGATATGCTGGACCCCGACCGCTAGGAGAAGTGATGCGTCATTCCCGTCTGCTACTCGCCTGCGCCCTGCTCGCCCTCGCCGCCCCGGCAGCCGAGGCACAGCAGCGCGACCCCGTCGCCCGACTCGAGGCGGCGCGCGCGGCCAACCCGCGTAGCGTCGCGGCGCTGCGCGCGCTGGGCGTCGCGTACTACAAGGCCGATCGCTTCGCCGAGGCGCGCACCGTGCTGGATCAGGCACGCCAGCTTGATCCGCGCGACGGCGTGAGCGCGCTGTACGCCGGGCTCGCGGCGGAGGGCACGCAGGACTACGCGGGTGCGAAGGCGGCCTACGAGGATTACCTCAAGGTCGGCCGCTCGCGCCGCACGCGCAGGGACATCCAGCAGCGCCTTGTCGCGATTGCGCGGCTCGAGGTGGTGGCATCGGCGCGGGCGGCCGTCGCCAACGAGGCCACGCTCTCGCAGACGCCGGGTGACCGCCGCACGATCGCCGTGCCGCCGTTCAAGTTCTCCGGGCCGGATGCGGAGACGCTGCAACCGCTGGAGCGCGGCTTCGCCGAGCTGATGATCACCGACCTCTCGCGCTCAGCGCAGCTGACGGTCGTGGAGCGCGACCGGATGCAGGCGATCGCGGATGAAATCCGGCTGGGCGAGAGCGACCGCGTGGACGCGGCGACGGCGGTGCGGGCCGGCAAGCTGATTCGCGCCGGACGCCTGGTGAACGGCTCGATGGTGCAGACCACCGGCAGCGAGCTCACGATCGAATCGAACGTGATCGACGTGAGCACGTCCGAACTGGCGGCGCCGGTGTCGGTGTCGAACAACCTCGACAACCTGTTCGCGATGCAGAAGCAGTTGGTGCTGCGCGTGTTCGAGCAGCTCGGCGTGACGCTGACGCCGGCCGAGCGGCAGTTGGTGGACCGGCAGGCGACGACGAACCTGAACGCGTTCCTGGCGTACAGCCGCGGCCTGATGGCGGCGGACGACGGCCGCTTCGAGGACGCGTCGCGGTACTTCCAGGAAGCGCGGTCGCTGGACCCGGGCTTCGGCGCGGCGGGCGTCCGGCTGCAGGCGGCGCAGGCGGCGGCCGTGGGCACTCAGGTGACCGCAGCGACGATTGAAGGGGGACTGCAGGGGACGGAGTCGCAGACCGTGAGCAGCGCGCAGCGCGGCGAGACGGTCACGCCGGGCACGTCGAACACGCTCAACACGGTGTCGCAGAACGTGAACCCGCCGTCGGTGACACCGATCTCCAACTCGGACCGCAACGGCAACTCGCAACCGCCGCCGCCGAACGTGGACCAATCCACGAACGGCACCGGCCTTGACCAACCGACGCCGCGCACAGGCACGGTCACCTTCATTCTTCGCCGGCCGTAACCGATGCGCTCGCTCTCGCGGATCGCTCCGCTCCTGGTCGTCCTCGCCGGCAGCCCGCTCTCGGCGCAGCTGCTGGAGAACTCGTCGGTGCTCACGGCGCCGACCTTCACCTCGCTCACCTTCGGCTCGGGGCCGGGCAAGCGCAGCGTCTCGCAACTCGCGCTGCCGGTGGTGGTGATCCTGCCGTTCGGCGAGAAGGTGTCCGTCGACGTCTCCACCGCCTTCGCCAACTCGCGCGTCACCGTGGACGACTCCACGGCGAGCGAGATCAGCGGCCTCACCGACACGCAGATCCGCGGCAACTTCCGGATTGGCGCAGACAACCTGCTCGTCACGGTCGGCCTGAACCTGCCGACGGGTCAATACTCGGTGCCGGAGAACCAGCAGGAGGCGGCCGGTCAGATCGGCAATGACTTCCTGTACTACCCGATTTCGTCGATGGGCAACGGCCTGGCGATGACGGGCGGCGTCGCCTACGCGCGGCCGATGGGCAGCTGGAACGTCGGCGGCGGCGCCAGCGCACGAAAGAGCACCGAGTTCGCGGCTTTCGAGGTCGCGTCGTCGGACTTCCGCTTCACCCCGGCTGACGAATACCGCGTGACCTTCAACGCCGACCGTCCGGTGGGTGACGGCGCGCTGTCGCTGGGCCTCACGTACTCGATCTTCGGTGAGGACATCGCCGACACCACGACGTACAGCACCGGCGATCGCCTCATCGCCACGGCGGGCTGGAACTTCCCGATGAAGGGCGCGGACGTGTTCCTCAGCGCCTGGAACCTCTACCGTCTCGAAGGCGAGATCCTCGGCGCCGACGCGCCGGCCGAGAATGTGTTCAACATCGCCGGCGCGGTGAGCATCCCGATGGGTCAGTTGCTGCTGCAGCCGAACGTCGAGACGCGCCTGTGGCAGGTGGGTGGCGCCCGCGCCGGTAACCTCGTGAATCTCGGACTGCGCCTGCGCGTCCCCGTCGGCCGCGTCGGCCTGTTCCCCTCGGTGGGATATAGCCTCGGCAACCTGTACTCGGTCGTCGACGGGTCGGCGACGTCGGTGAGCGGGCTGCGAACGAGCGTGACGCTACGGGTGAACTGAGGTCAAGACGGAGGACGGAAGATTGAAGCGGCCGCGGGGGGACAAGTCCTCTCGCGGCCGTTAGATTCTCTGTGGTCTCCGGAGCCCTCGGCTCCCACCATCCGTCCTCCGTCATCCGTCCCCAGTATGGCCGGCCACAGTAAGTGGAAACAGATCAAGCACTACAAGGCCGCCACGGACAAGAAGCGTGGCGCGCTGTTCACCAAGCTGCTGCGGGAAATCACCGTCGCGGCGAAGGCCGGTGGCGGCGACCCTGACGGCAATCCGCGGCTGCGCACGGCGATCGAGAACGCCAAGGCGCAGTCCTGTCCCAAGGAGAACATCGAGCGCGCCGTCAAGAAGGGCACCGGCGAGCTCGAGGGCGTGGAGTATCAGGAAGTGCTGTACGAGGCCTACGGGCCGGGCGGCGTGGCCCTGATGATCCAGGCGCTGACCGACAACCCGACGCGCACGGTGGCGGAAGTCCGCGCCAAGCTCTCGCGCGGCGGCGGCAACCTCGGCGCGGTGAACTCGGTGGCATTTATGTTCGACCGCAAGGGCCAGATCTTCATTCCCGTCGAGGGCCGTGACGAGGACGGCGTGATGGAGCAGGCGCTGGAGGCCGGCGCCGAGGACTTCGTGCGCGAGGACGAGCAGTTCGTGGTGTCCACTGCGCCGGCCGACCTGCACGCGGTGAAGCAGGCGCTCGAGGCTGCGGGGCTGGTCGCGTCGGAAGCAGAGCTGACCTGGGTGCCGAAGAGCAACGTGCGCGTGGAAGGCGAGAACGCGTCACAGTTGATCAAGCTGATGGAGCAGCTCGAGGACCTCGACGACGTGCAGAAGGTGGACGCCAACTTCGATATGGATATGTCGGAGATGTCGGCGTGAAGCGGCGCGCCGGCGCGTCGTGCTGATCCTCGGCATTGACCCCGGCACCGCCGTGACCGGCTACGGCGTGGTGCGCGCAGGCGCGACGCCCGTGCTCGTGGAATGCGGCGTGATTCGCACCAAGGCCGAATGGCCACTGCCGCGGCGCCTGAAGGACATCGCCGACGGTGTGCGTGAGCTTCTGGCGCGCCACAAGCCGCAGGCGATGGCGGTGGAAGCGGCGTTCTACGCCAAGAACGTGCGCACGACGCTGGTGCTCGGTCACGCCCGCGGCGTCATCCTGCTCGCGGGCGAGGAGGCCGGCGTGGAGATTCACGAATATCCGCCGGCCGAGATCAAGAAGGCCGTGGTCGGCGCCGGTGCCGCCACCAAGCTCCAGGTGCAACTGATGATCGCGCAGCATCTCCGTCTGAAGACGCCCCCGCAACCGAGCGACGCTGCCGACGGCGTCGCCGCCGCGCTCACCTGTGCGATGCGGATTGGCACGCAGCGGGCGCTGGCGGGCGCTCGCGGAATCGGGCCGCTGCTGCGCAGGGTGTCCGCAGCGCGCACTGGGACCGGCGCGACCGCCGCGACGGGACGGAGGTCCAAGTGATCGCCCGCCTCGACGGCACGCTGGCCTCGCACGGACTGGATCGCATCGAGCTGCGCACCAGCGGTGGCGTCACCTACGAGGTGATGGTGCCGCTGAGCGTGCTCGAATCCCTGCCCCGCGCGGGCGGTGAGATTGCGCTGCACACGGCGATGGTCGTGCGCGAGGATGCGTGGACGCTGTACGGCTTCGCCAGCGCCGACGAGCGCAAGCTGTTCCAGCGGCTGATGGGCACCACGGGCGTGGGGCCGGCGCTGGCGATGAATCTCCTGAGCACGCTCACCGGCGAGCGGTTGGTGCGCGCCGTGCGCGAGGGCGATTTGGCGACGCTCACGCGCGTGCCGCGGGTGGGCAAGAAGTTGGCCGAGCGCCTGGTGCTGGAGCTGCGCGACAAGCTCGAGGGCCCGGTGGAGGCCGGCGCGGGCAAGGCGGCGCCGAGCGGCGGCGCCAGCGCCGACGCGGTCCGTGCGCTCGTGGCCCTGGGCTATCAGGCCGCCGACGCCGAGCGCGCCGTGCGCAGTGCGCTGGACGGGGCACCGAGCGGCGAGACGACGGCCGACCTGATCCGCCGTTCGCTGGCCGCCCTCGCGAAGTAGCTTTCCGGAATGTCGCGCCCCGAGATCACCACGCCCGAGGCCCTCACCGACGAGTCGGTGGTGGAGCTGTCGCTGCGCCCGCAGCGGCTGGCTGAGTTCATCGGGCAGGGCAAGGTGAAGGACGCGCTGCGCATTTACATCGACGCGGCGACGGCGCGGCAGGAGCCGCTGGATCACACGCTGCTCTTCGGCCCGCCGGGGCTGGGCAAGACGACGCTGGCCGAGCTGATCGCGCGCGAGATGGGCGTGAACATCCACACCACCAGCGGGCCGGCGCTGGAGAAGCCGGGGGACCTGGTGGGCACGCTGACGAACCTGCGCGCCGGCGACATCCTGTTCATCGACGAGATCCATCGCCTGCGGCCGGTGATCGACGAGTTCCTGTATCCGGCGATGGAAGACTCGAAGATCGACATCCGGCTCAGCGAGGGCCCGAAGGCGCAGACGATCACGATGCCGATCGAGCGCTTCACGCTCATCGGCGCGACGACGCGCCTCGGGATGCTGACGGCGCCGCTGCGCGCGCGCTTCGGCATCGAGCTGCGGCTCAACTACTATCCGGCCGAAGAAGTGGAGGAGATCGTGCATCGCACGGCGGCCGTGATTGGCTCCCAGGTGGACGCGGCCGGGGCCAGCGAGCTGGCGCGGCGGGCACGTGGGACACCGCGTGTGGCCAACCGCTTGCTGCGCCGGGTGCGCGACTATGCACAGGTGAAGGCCGACGGCCACATCACGCGCGAGGTGGCGCGCGAGGCGCTGGCGATGCTCGACGTGGACGAGTTCGGCCTCGACGAGATGGACACGCGGCTGCTGCGTGCCATCATCGAGAAGTTCGATGGCGGCCCGGTCGGCGTGGGGACAATCGCCGCAGCGGTAGGCGAGGACGCCGAGACGCTGGAGGAGGTGTACGAGCCCTTCCTCGTGCAGAACGGCCTGCTGCAGCGCAGCCCGCGCGGCCGGATGGCCACGGCGCAGGCATACCGGCACCTGGGGTACCCGCCGCCGAACAGACCGGCGGACGCGCAGCCCGAGCTGTTCTGAGGCGCTTGGGCGCTCGCAGGATGGCGCGCCCGCCTTTCGATCCGATGCCCCGCGGTCTCCTCACCTCCGACTACGACTTCGCGTTGCCGCTGGACCGCATCGCGCAGGCGCCGGCCGCGCGTCGCGACGAGAGCCGCCTGATGGTGCTGGACCGTGCTGGCGGCACAATCGCGCATCACCGCTTCCGTGAGCTTCCCAAGTTTCTGCGCGAGGGCGACACGCTCACGCTCAACACGACGCGCGTCTTCAAGGCGCGGCTGCTCGGCACTCGCGACTCTGGCGCACCGGCGGAAGTGTTGTTGCTCAAGGAGGCCCCGCAGGCGCGCTGGGAAGCGATGGTGCAGCCGGGCAACAAGCTGAAGCCGGGTCGAGTGGTGACGTTTTCGGAGGGATTCACCGCCGAGATGGGCGAGCCGACGGAGCGCGGCACGCGGCTCGTGCGGCTGCGCGTCGAGGGCGCGCGGGCGGGCGATCGGGCCGCCGAGCGCGTGGCGATCGCGGCGCACGGCCACGTGCCGCTGCCGCCGTACATCGAGCGCGGCGACACCGCCAGCGACCTCGAGCGCTACCAGACCGTGTATGCGCGGCAGGAGGGTTCGGTGGCCGCGCCGACGGCCGGCCTGCACTTCACGCCGGAACTGCTCGCCGCGCTGGAGACGCAGGGCGTGAGGCGGGCGGAGGTGCTGCTGCACGTCGGCGCCGGAACGTTCAAGCCGGTGGAGGTGGAGGATCCGTCGCAGCACGAGATGCACGAGGAGTGGTACGACGTGAGCGAGGAGACCGCGTCCGCGCTCACGGCGACGCGCCGTGCGGGGCACCGCGTGGGCGCCGTGGGCACTACGGCGCTGCGCACGCTTGAGACCGTGTGGCGGGAGGATGGGCACTACGCCGCGGGCAGCGGCGAGACGCGGATCTTCATCCGCCCGCCGGCGGTGGTGCGCTCGGCGGATGTGCTGATCACCAACTTCCACCTGCCCCGCTCCACCCTGCTGATGCTGGTGGCGGCCTTCGCCGGTTACGAGTTCACGATGGAGGCCTACGCGACCGCCGTGCGCGAGGGCTACCGGTTCTACTCCTACGGCGATGCGATGCTGATTCTGTAGTTAGATTTCCCAGTTGCCACTCCTTCCGTCTTCAGTCTTCCGTCCCAATGCCCATTTCGATTTTCCTGCAGGCCACTCCAGCTGCCCCGACTGGCGGCTCCGCGCTCGCGCCGTTCCTGTTCCAGATCGGCGCCATCTTCGCGATCTTCTACTTCCTGATGATCCGTCCGCAGCAGAAGCAGCGGAAGGCGCACGAAGCGGCGATCCTCGCGATGAAGAAGGGTGACCAGGTGGTCACCGCCGGCGGCATCGTCGGTGAAGTGGTGCACATCAAAGACAACGCACGCGACGGCAAGCCGGGCCCGTCGCTGCAGGACCACATCACCGTGCGCAGCGGCGAGTCCAAGCTGATCGTCGTGCGCAGCCGCATCGCTTCCGTGGGCGGCAGCGAGCCCGCCGCGTAGCTCCGATGGCCGTCCTCCCGATCACCGTCCTCGGCAGCCCCGTCCTGCGCGAAGTCACCACGCCGGTGACGGAGGTGACGGACGAGCTGCGCAGGCTCGCCGCCGATATGCTCGAGACGATGCGCGCCGCCGACGGCGTCGGCCTCGCCGCGCCGCAGGTCGGCCGCAGCGAGCGCCTGTGCGTCGTCGAGGTCGGCGAGGTAACGGCGGTGCTGTTCAACCCCGAGATCATCGCGCGCGAGGGGAAGATCAAGTGGGAGGAAGGTTGCCTCTCGATCCCCGACGTGTTCGGTTGGGTGGAGCGCTCGGCTTACGTGAAGGTCCGCGCGCTGGGTCTCGATGGACAGCCCTTTGAACTCGAAGGCCGCGAGCTGCTTGCGGTGTGCATCCAGCACGAGCTCGACCACTTGGACGGCAAGCTCTTCCTCGACCATCTCAGCTTCTTGAACCGCCGCCGCGCGATGAGTGCCTGGGACGAGGAGAAGGTGAAGTATCCGAAGTTGGTCAGGGTGCTTCCGGCGAAGGCGCCGGGACGGAAGACTGAAGACGAAAGGAGTGCGGCCGCAGGCGCGGAGCATCACGACGCGTTATAGGTGGTCGGTGGGCGCTGGAACCGAGAGCGCCCACCGTGTTGTATCCTTTCCAGCAGTTGCCGTTGGCTTCCGTCCTCCGTCTTCCGTCCCAAGTCTGTCCCGTGCGCCTCGCCTTCTTCGGCACCCCCGACTTCGCCGTCCCCACCCTGCGCGCCTTGCTTGGCGAAGGGCACGACGTCGTCTGTGTGGTGACGCAGCCGGATCGCCCGCAGGGCCGCTCGCGGTCCACGCTGGTGCCGCCGCCGGTGAAGGCGGTCGCGCTGGAGGAAGACATCCCCGTGCTGCAGCCAGAGCGTCCGCGCGGCGCGGAGTTCCTCGCGCAGCTGCGTAGCTTCGCGCCGGACCTGAGCGTGGTGGTCGCCTACGGGCACATCCTGCGGCAGGACGTCATCGACCTGCCCACGCGCGGAACGGTGAACATCCACGCGTCGCTGCTGCCGCGCTGGCGCGGCGCGGCACCGATCCAAGCTGCCATCCTCGCCGGCGACGCCGAGACCGGCGTGAGCATCCAGCGGATGGTGCTGCAGCTCGACGCCGGGCCGGTGCTGCACGAGCTGCGCGTACCGCTGAGCGACGGCATCACGGGCGGCGAACTCACGGAGGCGCTGTCGGAGCTCGGCGCGGAAGCCATCATCGGCTACCTCGCGCTGGAGGAGCTCGGCGGCATCAACGAGCGCGTGCAGGACGAGTCGCTGGTGACGTATGCGCCGAAGATCGATCGCGCGATGGCGCAGCTGGATTTCCGTCGGCCGGCAGCGGAAGTGGCACGGGCGGTGCGGGCCTTCGATCCGCGGCCCGGCGCCTGGGGCGTGGTGCGCGATGGCGAGGTTCGGCTCTTCGGCGTGCGCGTGTTGCCGGACCGTCGCGGCGAACCCAGCGAGGTGCTCGAGGTGGGCGAGATGGGAATGGTCGTGGCCTGCGGCAGCGGCGCCATCGCCGTGGAGACAGTGCACCCGGCAGGCCGGCGGCGCGTGGCCGCGCTGGACTGGTACCAGGGACGCGGCATCGCCGTGGGCGACTGCTGGGAACTGCCCGCGTAGGGCAGGCCTCCGCTGACCGACTATCTTTGGAGGGTATGCCCAGCACCCTCCCGCTCGTGACTGACGCCCGCATCGCCGCCGCCGAGACGCTCGCTGACCTGCGCAGCGGCTTCTTGCTCGACGCTGCCTTCGACCGCCGCACCGCGGCGCTCGACGCGCGCGACCGGCGCTGGACGCAGGAGCTGGTCTGGGGAATGCTGCGCCGCCGCGGGTGGATCGATCACCTGCTGGCCCCGCGCGTGCGCGGGGGCATCGCGCGGCTGGAGGCGGACCTCGCCGACCTGCTGCGGCTCGGGGTGTACCAACTGCTGTATATGGGCAGCGTGCCTGCCTACGCCGCCATCGCGCAGACGGTGGAGTTGGCCAAGACGCGCCACGGACTCGGCGCGAGCAAGCTGGCCAACGCGGTGCTGCGCCGAATCGAGCGCGAGCGCGACGCGCTGGACGCCGAGTTGCCGGCCGATCCCGTGGAAGCGCTGGCGGTGGAACACTCGCACCCGCGCTGGTTGGTGGCGCGCTGGGTGGCGCGTTGGGGCGCCGAAGAGACGCGCGCGTTGCTCGAGGCGAACAACCGCGAGGCGCCGCTGATCGTGCGGCCCTGGGGCGTGGTGCGCGAGCAGCTCGAGACGATGCTCGAGGAATCGGGCGTCGGCACCGGCGATGCGCCGCTCGTCGAGGATTCGCTGCTGCTCGCGCCGGGCACGGTGCTCACGGCACTCGGCGCGTTCCAGCAGGGACGCTGCTTCGTGCAGGATCCCGCGGCCACGCTGGTGACGCGCTACGCGGCGTTGCCGCCGGGATTGCAGGTGGCCGACCTCTGCGCCGCACCCGGCGGCAAGTCGGTGGAGTTGGCGCGCCACGCGGCGCACGTGACGGCGGCCGACAGCAACGAGAATCGCATCGGGCGCGTGATCGACACCATCGGCCGCCTCGAGCTCGAGAACGTGGACGCCGTGGTCGCCGATGCGCGGGACGGCACGCTGGGCGAGTTCGATGCCGTGTTGGTGGACGCGCCCTGCACGGGCACGGGCACCTTCCGGCGCCATCCGGATGCCCGCTGGCGCCTGCGCACCTCAGACCTCGCCGTGATGGCGGCGGCCCAGCGCGCCGTGCTGCGCGGCGCCGCGAAGTGCGTGAAGCCCGGCGGCCTGCTCATCTACTCCACCTGCTCGCTGGAACCGGAAGAGAACGACGCGCAGGTGGAGGCCTTCCTGGCCGACCATCCGGGCTGGACGCTGGAGCCGCCGCCGGCCGGCACCGTGCCCGACTCCGTGCTCGACGCCGGTCGCCTGCGCGTGCTGCCGCAGCGCCACGGCAGCGATGGATCATTCGCGGCGCGCCTGCGCCGAGGGAACGCCTGATGCCGTCCAAGACCGTGCGCATCGCGCCGTCGCTACTGTCTGCTGACTTCGGCAAGCTGGCCGAGGACCTCGCGATGCTCGAGGCCGGCGGCGCCGATTGGCTGCACGTGGATGTGATGGACGGCGTGTTCGTGCCGAACCTGACCTTCGGCGCCAAGGTGATCGAGACCTGCAAGAAGCTCACGGCGCTGCCGCTGGACTGCCACCTGATGGTGGTGGAGCCGGAGAAGTACTTCGAGAGCTTCATCAAGGCCGGCGCCGACACGGTGACGATTCACGTCGAGGCGGCGCCGCATCTGCATCGCCAGGTGATGCGCATCAAGGAACTCGGCGCCAAGGCCGGCGCGACGCTCAACCCCAGCACGTCGCTCGAGACGCTGCGCGAGGTAGCCGCCGACCTCGACCTGCTGCTGGTGATGAGCGTGAACCCCGGCTTCGGCGGGCAGCGGTTCATCCCCGGCTCGGTGGAGAAGATCGCGCGAGCGCGGCAACTGCTCGACGAGACGCGTTCGCGCGCCGTGCTGGAAGTGGACGGCGGCATCGCGCGCGAGACCATCGCCGCGTGCTGGCGCGCCGGCGCGGACACCTTCGTGGCCGGAAACGCGATCTTCTCGGCCAAGGACCCGCAGGCGGAGATCGCGGCGCTGCGCACGCGTTGCACGGAGACCGCGTGAACAGCCGGCAGGCGCAGTGGGTGATCGTTGGCGCGCTGGTGGCGCTGGTCGGCATCGGGCTCTGGTCGGCGCGGACGCAGCTGGCGGCGGAGCTGTTCCCGGTGCGGATCGGGAAGGAAGCACCGAGCTTCCGCGCGAATCCGATGGTGCCGGGCAGTGCGGCCAAGACCATCGCTGACTACAAGGGCGACGTGGTGCTGCTGAACATCTGGGCCACCTGGTGCGGACCCTGCCGCATCGAGATGCCGGCTATCCAGCGCCTCGAGGAGCAACTGGGCCCCAAGGGCCTGCGGGTCGTGGCGGTAAGCGTGGACGTCGCGGGGATGGAGGACGCCATCAAGGCGTTCACCGAGGAGATGAAGCTGAGCTTCGAGATCCTGCACAACCCCGCGGGCGATATCCAGCGCAGCTACCAGACCACCGGCGTGCCGGAGACGTTCATCATCGGACGCGACGGGCGCCTACGGCGTCGGGTGATCGGGGCGCCGATGGGTGCGGACGCCTGGGACGCGCCGGCGAGCGTCGCCTACCTCGAGCGCCTGCTGGCCGAACCGCGGCCGCAGTGAGCGAGACGCGCCGCGTGCCAATCCCGCGCGCCGCCGCCTGACCGATGCGCATCCTCGGCATCGAGACGTCCTGCGACGAGACGTCGGCCGCCGTGCTCAGCGGCAACGCCGCCGCGCCACAGCTGGACTCGCTGGTGATCCTCTCACAGGACGTGCACAGCGTGTTCGGCGGCGTGGTGCCCGAGATCGCCTCGCGCGAGCACCTCACGGCCATCGTGCCGGTGACGGAGCGCGCGCTGGCCGACGCCGGCACGACACTCGCCGACGTCGACGCCATCGCCGTCACGCACGCGCCAGGGCTCGTCGGTGCGCTGCTGGTGGGCGTGAGCTACGCCAAGGCCTTGGGCGCGGCGGCTGGCAAGCCGGTGATCGGCGTGCATCATATGGAAGGGCACCTCTTCGCGACGGCGCTGGAGCATCCCGACGCCACGCCGCCCTTCACGGCGCTCTTGGTCTCCGGCGGACACACCTTGCTGCTCGACGTCGCTGAATGGGGCGCGTACCGCCTCTTGGGCCGCACCCGCGACGACGCCGCCGGCGAGGCCTTCGACAAAGCCGCCAAGCTGCTCGGCCTGCCATATCCCGGCGGCCGCCACCTCGAAGCCCTCGCGCGCGACGGCGACCCCAAGCGCCATCGCTTCACCAAGCCGATGCTCAACGCCGGCCAGAAGCCCGGCGACGCCGATTACTACGACGTCTCGTTCAGCGGACTCAAGACCGCCGTACTGCTCGCCACGCAGCAGGCCTCGGACCTCGAGGCCGAGAAGCCGCACATCGCGCGCGGGTTCCAGGACGCACTCATCGGCACGCTGGTCGCCAAGACCATCCGCGCCGCCAAGGCGCAGCGCCGCAAGAAGATCGTGCTCGGCGGCGGCGTCGCCTGCAACGCCGCCGTGGTGGACGCGATGCGCAGCACAGCCAAAGAACTCGGCGCCGAAGTCTTCGCTCCCACACCGCGCCTCGCCACCGACAACGCCGCAATGATCGCCGCCGCGGGCTTGTTTCGGTTCGCACGCGGCGAACGCTCGGATGCGACACTGAACGCACACAGTGCGCTACCAATCCCAGGGGTACGCTCAATGACGGATGACTGAAGACGGATGACGGATGACGGAAGACGGAGGACGGAAGCCGTAAGGCGCCTACTCAGCTCCCGCCGCCCACCGTACATTGCTGGACCAGAGATTCGCCTCCCCTCTCCCAGCCCTCTCTCCTCTCCCGTCTCCCCGCCGTCACCCCCCTCCCCCCTCCCATCTCCCGCTGATGTACACCCACATCCCTTTCGCCTACGACCTCGGCCCCCTCCAGCTGACCGGCTTCGGCATCGCGATGCTGCTGGCCTTCGTCATCGGGCAGATGGTGGCGAGCGAGAACCTCGAGGCCCGCGGCCACGATGCGGAGATTATGGGAGACGTCACCATCGCGGCGGTGGTGGGCGGCTTGCTCGGGGCCAAGCTCTACTACGCCGTCCTCGTCGGGGACCTCGGCGCCGTGTTCAGCCGCGCGGGCTTCGTGTTCTGGGGCGGACTCATCGGCGGCATCGCGGCCACGGCCGGCGTGATCCTCTACAAGAAGGCGAGCTTCGCGCAGATCTCCGACGCGGCGGCGCCGGGGCTGGCGGCGGCGTACAGCGTGGGCCGCTCGGGCTGCTGGGCCGTGGGCGACGACTACGGCACGCCGTGGAACGGCCCGCTGTCGGTGGCCTTCCCCGAGGGCGCGCCGCCGAGCACCGTGGCGAACCTCGTGCAGCAGTTCGGTGCGGCCGACTACGCGCAGCTGCCGCCGGACCAGGTGCTGGCGGTACATCCGACGCAGCTCTACGAGACGGCGATGGGCCTCGTGATGTTCTTCATCCTGTGGCGGATGCGCAATCACGCGCGGGCGGCGGGCTGGCTCTTCGGCGCCTACTGCGTGCTGGCGGGACTGGAGCGCTTCATCGTCGAGTTCTTCCGCGCCAAAGACGACCGCTTCTTCGGGATGCTGACGATGGCGCAGGTGATCGCGATCGGTTTCGTGCTGCTGGGTACGGCGTGGATGGCGATGCGCGCGAGGACCGGCCCCGGACGCCCGGGCGTGCGCGCCGCCTGATCAGCGCTCGAGGATGACCACCGCGCCGGCGGTGTCATCCGTGTGACTGAGCGTGAGGTGCACGCGCTGGACGCCGAGCTCGGCGGCACGCGCCGCCGCACGGCCGGTGAACTTGAGCACCGGTGGTCCTTCGCTGCCGCGCTGCACCTCGGCTTCCTTCCACCCGATCAGCTTGGCGTCGTCGGAGCCGGTGAGCGCCTTGAACACCGCCTCCTTGGCGGCGAGGCGCGCGGCGAGGTGCATCGCCGGGCGCGGACGCGAGAGCGAGTACTCCTGCTCGTGCGTCGTGAACAGGCGGTTGAGCGCCCGCTGCTCCTTGCGCGCGAGCATTCCCTCGACGCGCGCGATGGCGACGATGTCGAACCCGATGCCGACGATCACGAGGACCTCCGCAGCACGCGCCGCCAGAATCCGCCCTGTCGGCCACGGGAGTCGGCGAGCACGGGCAGGGCGCGCTCCCACCAGGCATCGGCGGCGCGGAAGACCCCCTGCACGGCCGTGACCCACTGCGCCCAAGCCGCGGCGCGCTGATCGGCCTTCGCGAGCTTGAGGCGTTCGGCCTCGGACTTGAGTTCCGCCAGCGACGTCCACACCGGCGCGGCCAGCAGTTCGAGCTCCGCACCCAGCGCACGGCGGTCGGGCAGCGACTTGCCGTGCCGCCGTTCGGCCAGCGAGGCGATGGCGCCCCGCCAGGCCCGCTCCAGCTTGCCCGCCTCGAAGGCCGCGACCTGCTGCTCCACCGAGCTCGCGCGATGCGCCGCGCGGCGCGCCTCGAGCAAGGGCGCGAAGATCACGTCGTGATCCGAACCCGGCGCCGAGGGCACGGCGAGCGCGCGCAGGGAGCGCGTGAACTCCGGCAGGGTGAACTCAGGCGTCATTCGGGGAGTACCGGTACTCGCCGTCGAGTTCTCGATCGCAGAGCGCGGCGCGTTGGCCCGTGCGCGATTCATACGCGAGCACGAAGTCCGGCAGGCGCTGGGCCGTGAAGCGTTCGCGCGGCAAGCCGAGGGCGACGATGGCCTGTTCGATGGCGGCGGTTTCGCCCTCGACCTCGATGAGCACGTCCATACGGGGATATCGCTCAAAGCGCACCGTCGCGCCAGCGTAGCTGAACTGCGCGATATGGCGATCGATCTCGCGGGTGATCACGTAGCCCAACGCCTCGAGGATCTGCGCAAGCGCCACCGGATCGCCGGCATTGACGGTGTACTCATCGCGGACCTTGAAGCCCTCGGCGTAGCCGGTGGGACCCTTGAAGTCGAGCGAGGTGACGACGCTTGCCCCGCGGTACACGCGCAGGCGCAGCACGTGGTCGCGCAGCGCCAGCGCCCGGTCTGGCGTGTCGTAGCGGCGGTCTTCGAGTCGGCCTTCGTAGCTGAGCGTGGCGCCGGCCGCCTCGAGCCCGGCGCGCGCGGCGGCGGCCTCGGACTCGGTGTAGGCGATGCCCTTGAGCTCGACCTCACGCATCGAGGATGGCCTCCATCACGCGCGCGGTGTCGCCGAGGTCGTCGAAGACGGCGGACGGCGACTCGGCGGCCAGTTCCTCGCGCGGCACGCCGCCGGTGGCCACACCGATCGCCCGCGCGCCGACGCCCTTGCCGCAGGTCATATCGTGCACCGTGTCGCCGATGATGACGAGGCGATTGCCGGGCACCTCGCGGCCGAGCAATTCGCTGGCGCGACGCTGCGCGATGGGCGGCAGCATCGGACGGTCTTCGTGGTCGCTGCCGAAGGCCCCGACGCGGAAACGCGCGGGGTCGAACCGTACGGCGCGGAGCTTGAGGTCGGCTCCCTCGACGATGTTGCCGGTGAGCAGGCCGAGCACGAGCTCGTCGTGGGCCTCGACGGCGTCGAGCAGTGCGCCGACGCCGCGCAGTGCGCGTGCCGGATGCTCGTCTCCGGCGAGCTCGCTGCGCAGGCAGGTCAGATAGCGGGCGAGCACCTGCGGCATCCGGGCGTCGATGGTGGCGTCGTCGAAGCCTTCGAGGCGCATCGTCTCGCGGACGATGAGTCGGTCCGTCTTGCCGCCGTAACGGTGGCTGCGCGGCCCACGCGTGCCGAAGATCTCGTGCAAGGCGCGCTCCATCGAGCGGCGTCCGGCGCCGTCGCTGAGCAGGAGCGTACCGTCGATGTCAAAGAGGACGATCTTCATCGGCGCGCGAGATAGAGGCCAGAAAGCACCGCACCCGCGCCCGCCGCCTGGAACATCGTCGGCACTTCGCCGAGGATCGCCCACGCCACCAACACCGCCACCAGCGGCTGTAGGTTGGCGAACATTGCCGTGCGCGTGGGGCCGATGGCGCGCACGCCGTGGTACCACACGAGGTAGGCGACGACCATCGCGAGGATGCCGGCGTAGGCCACGGCCGCCCAGGACAGCGGCGTCACCGCGGCCCACTCGGTGCGCAGCAGCGCCGGCGAGGCGAACAGGGCCAGCGGCACGACGCCACCGATCAGCGTCCACGCCGCCACCTGCGCCGGCTCCACGTGTTGCGCCAGCGGCACGAGGCCGGTGGTGTAGAAGGCCCAGACCACCACGGCGCCGAGGATGAGCAGGTCGCCGAGCAGGTGACTGGTGCCGTCCGACTGCACGCTGCCGCCCACGACGAGCATCACGCCGGCGATCGAGAGCACGATGCCGACGACGGCGCGCAGCGGCAGCCGCTCCTGCCCGAAGGAGCGCGCGACGATGGCCACCGCGGCCGGGCTGGCCGCGACGACGAGCGCGGCGGTGCCGGCGCGCGTCAGCGAGAGCCCCTGCAGGAACAGCATCTGATACACGAAGTGCCCCAGCACGCCAAGGGCCAGCAGGCGGTTGCGGTCCGCCACCGAGGGGCGAAGGCCCGGCCGACCGTAGGCGATGGCGAAGAGGATGACGCAGGCGATGCTCATCCGCAGCGCGTTGAACACGACCGGCGCCATCACCTGCGTGCCGTACTTCATCACGCTGAAATTCACGCCCCAGATCACCGCCATCACGACGAGACTGAGTTCGGTGGCGCGCGAGGCGCGCGTGAGGGCGGTCATATCAGGGAGAAATCTAGCGCAGTGTCCCAGACGAACCCGGATGCGCCGCCGAAGGTGCCGCGCTAGCTTCCCGCGATGCACGTCTCCTTCGCGCTTTTCGCCGATTCGGCCAACATCTCCCAGGAAGGCAAGCTGAACATCCTCGGGGTGTTCGACGCCCTGCAGGTGGCCAGCCTTCCGGCCGTCCATCCCCGCGCCACGATGGTCGTGCGCCTCAAAGCGCTGCCCGACGACGTCGGCAGGCACACGCTGGGCTTCCACTGGCTGAGCCCCGAGGGCGACGAGATGTGGTCCTCGTCCGGGCAACTGGACGTGGGCTCGCCGCCGCCGGGCGCCACTGAGCTGGATGTGCCGGTGATCGCGGCCATCGACCTGCCGATCCAAGTCTCGGGTACGCACGTGATGCGCATCGTGCTCGACGGCGACGTCTGCGCCGAGCTGCTGTTGCACGTGCGGGCGGGCGCGCCGGTGATGCCCACCGGCGGGCTGGTCAGCTAGCCGGCGAGTCCAGGAATGCCGTCGCGCGAGTGGGCCAGGCGCACGGCCCGTTCGATGGCGGCTTCGAGGGCCTGACGGGCGAGTCGTTCGCCGAGGTCCTGTGGTGCGGCAGGGCCATCCATCGGCGCCAACGCGAAGACGATGTCCCCATCGGCGTGCGTGCCGGCCGGCGTGATGCGATGCAGCAGGCCCGCACCGGCGGCCTGCGCGATGGCCTTGAGCTCGGCCCGCGAATACGCAGCGTCGAGCGCGACGACGCCGAGCGTGGTGTTGGTGCCGGCCACGAATCCGCCGGGCTTGGCGCCGCCAGCGAGGGCGCGGGCCGTGTCCACGAAGCTGCCGTCCTCGAGCCGCGCGCCGGCGATGATCGCGCCATTGGCATCGCGCACGTCACCGAAGGCATTGACCACGGCGATGGCCACCGCCGCCCGCCCCGCTTCTTCGGCCACGGCGATGCCGAGGCCGCCCTTCATCGCGCCGTCGCGCCCGCGGAACTTGCCCACCGTGGCGCCGGTGCCGGCGCCCACGTCGCCCTCGGCGATGCCGGACGACGACGCCCGCTCGCAGGCGTCGTAGGCCATCTGCGGCGTGGGCCGCGTGTCGAAGCGCCCCAGCGGCTGGAGGTCGAAGATCACCGCGCTGGGCACGATGGGCACGACGCCGCCGCTCACGGGGAAGCCGCGGCCGCGCTCTTCCATCCAGCGCATCACGCCGGCGGCGGCGTCGAGGCCGTACGCCGAGCCGCCGGTGAGCAGGATGGCGTCCACGCGCTCCACGAGATGTCCGGGTTCGAGCAGGGCCAGCTCTCGCGAGCCGGTGGCGCGACCGATGACGACGCCAGCGGCGCGGTGCGGCGCATCGAGGCCGCGGACGACGGTGCAGCCAGTAGCGGCCTCGCGGTCGGTGGCGTGGCCGACGGCCAGGCCGAATCGGGCGAGCGAGACGCCGTCGCTCACGCCGACCTCAGGTGTCCGAACCGTCGTCGTCGGACGCGTCCTCAGCCGCCTGGCAGGACGCACAGAGCGTCACGCCGCGCAGGACGCAGATCTGGCAGATGAACGTCCCGCAGTTCTCGCAGGGGTAGCCTTCGCTGGCCCGCTCTTCCTTGCCGCAGGCCCGGCAGACCATCACGTCGCGCTCGGACATCGGGGCCTCCTACTTGGGACGGTCGGCGAGTTCGTACTCACGGATCTTCTTGATCAGCGTCGCCCGCGAGATGCCTAGCTCCTTGGCCGCGTGAGTGCGGTTGTGCTGGTGGGCGCGCAGCGTGCGATCAATGTGCGCCCGTTCGACTTCCGAAAGCGAGCGCGGTTCGTGATGCGCGACCTCGGCACCGGTGGCGCTGGCCACCTCGCGCGGGAGGTGGATGACGTCCACCGCCGGCAGGCCGCGGGCCATCAGCATCGCGCGCTCGAGCACGTTGCGCAGCTCGCGGATGTTCCCCGGCCAGTGGTAGCGCAGGATGGCGTCGAGGGCCTCGTCGGTGAGCGCGGTGGGCGCGCCCGGCAGCGAGGGCGTGAGGGAATCCTGGACGGCGGCCACTAGCTCGAGCAGGTCCTCACGACCCCGCTGGCGCAGCGGCGGGAGCTGGATCGGCATCACCGCGAGGCGGTAGTAGAGATCCTCGCGAAAGCGCCCCGTGGCGACGGCGCCCTGCAGATCCACCGACGAGCCGGCGATGACGCGCACGTTGGGCGTGATCTCCTCGCGGCCGCCGACGCGGCGGAAGCCCTTCCCCTCGAGCACGCGCACCAGCTTGGGCTGCAGCGTCGGCTCGAGATCGGCAATTTCGTCGAGGAAGATCGTGCCACCGTCAGCGATCTCGAAGGCGCCCGGCTTAGTGACGCCGTGCTCGCTCCCCGCTTCCACGCCGAAGAGCTCGCTGTCCAGCGACTCCGGGCGCAGCGTGGCGCAGTTGATCTCCACGAACGGTTTGGTCGCACGCGGGCTCTGTGCGTGCAGCAGCTCGGCCACGCTCCCTTTGCCCGCCCCGCTCTCGCCGAGAATCAGCGCCGTCGTGCGGTCGCTGGCGGCAAGCAGTTGGATCTGGGCCTGCAACTCGCGCATCTGCGGCGAGGAGCCGAAGACCAGGCCTTTGTCGGCGCCGCGCTTCTCGCTGAGCCAGCGGCTGAGCCGGCGCAACTGCGCCTTCTCCAGCGCCCGCTCGGCGGCGGCCTTGAGGTGCGAGAGGTCCACCGGCTTCGTCAGGAAGTTCTCGGCGCCCTTGTGGAGCGCGTCCACCGCCATCGGCACGTCGCCGTAGGCCGTGACCATCACCACCACCGGGTTGTGCTCGCGGATGGCCGCGAGGACGTCGAAGCCGGTCATATCCGGCAGGCGCACGTCGAGCAGCACGAGGTCCGGCCGCAGCCGCTCGTAGGCCGCGATGCCGTCCGCGCCGGTGTAGGCCTCGGCCACGGTATGCTGGCCATCGTGCCGGAAGAACATCGCGAACGCCGTCGCGATGGCCACTTCGTCGTCGATGATCAGGATACTGGCCATTTACTCGGTCGCAGGGAGAGTCGGTGGTGCCACGACTGGAAGAACGATATCGAACTGGGCGCCGTGCCCGAGCTCCGACTGCACACGCAGGGAGCCACCGTGCTCCCGAGTGATTCCGTCGGCAATGGAGAGGCCTAGGCCAGTCCCGCTGCCACGCGGCCTCGTCGTGTAGAACGGGTTGAAGATGTGCGGCAGATGCTCCGGCGCAATCCCCGGGCCCGTGTCGGCGATTTCCACCACGATGTTATCACCTTCGCTGCGGGTCCGCACCTTGATCCGCCGCTCGCCCTGGTGCCGCGCCACCGCCTGCTCGGCGTTGCCGAGCACGTTGATGAACACCTGCTGGAGCTGGAAGGGGTCGGCCCAGGTCGTCGGCAGGCTGCGGTCCAGCGAGATGTCGAGGGCGATCTCCTGCACGGCCAGCGGATAGCGCCGCAGTTCGAGGGTGTCCTCGAGCACGCGGTTCACATCCGTCGCCATCCGGTCGGCGGTGTTCTGGTGCGAGAAGGTCTGCAGCTTGACCACCACGCGGGCGGCGCGGCGGGCCTCGTTGGCCACGCGGTCCAGCACCTCGGCATCGGCGCCGGGAAGGGTCTTCAGCTTCGCCACCTGCGCGAGAATCTCCTGCAGCGGTGCGGAGATTTCGTTCGTCACGCCGCTCATCAGCTCACCGAGCGCGGCCAGCTTGTCCTGCCGTACCAGCGAGTCCTGCATCCGGCGCTCGTCGGTGACGTCGCGGGCGACGGCAAGCACGCCGGTGACCTGCCCCTCCTCGATGATGGGCGTCGCGAGCACCGTAGCCACGCGCTGCGCGCCGTCAGGGCGCGTGAAGTTCACCTCGCGGCGTTGCCGCTCGCCGCCGAGCGTGGCAGCGAAGACGCGCCAGAGCTCGGCGCGCTCGGCCGGGCGCAGCAGCTCGACGAAGTGCGTGCCGATCAGTGCCGCGCGTGGCCGCCCGCTGACCTTCTCCAAGGCCCGGTTCACCGAGGTGAAGTGGCCGTGTTCGTCCATCGTCGCGATCGCATCCTCGGCGGAGTCCACGAGCCGAGCCCAGCGCGCCTCGAGGCGCTCGATGGCCACGCTGCGGGCGCGCTCCTCGGTGATGTCGCGGACCACACCAAGAATGCCGCTGACGACGCCGTGCATCAGCACCGGGCTATTGGCGACACTGATCAAGCGCCGCGAGCCGTCCTTGCGCACGAGGTGGCACTCGTAGCGCTGGCGCTTGCCCCCGAGCACGGCGCGGAAGTGGCCGGCCACCGCCTGCTGGTCCTCCGGCGCGATGAGCGGAATCGCGCTGCGGCCGAGCAGTTCGCCCCGCGCATAGCCGGTGAGCTCGAGCGTGGCGGGGTTGATTGACGTAAACAGCCCGCGCCGGTCCACCATCCAGATGGCGTCGGCGGCGACCTCGGCGAGGTCGCGGAAGCGCGTATTCGCCGCGGCGACTTCGTCGCGGGCACGGGCCTCGTCAGTGAAGTCGGTGAACGACGCCACGAGGCCGCTCACGATGCCGTGCTCACGCACCGGGCTCAGCCCCACGTTCACGCGACGGCGATCGCCATCGGACCGCGTGATGCTCAGTTGCGCGCGCACGGCATCGCCGGCCAGCGCGCGCTGCACATAGCCCCGCATCAACTCCTGCTCCTCGGAGGCCACCAGTTCGTGTAGCCGCGCGCCGCGCAGCGACTTGCGCGTGCTGAAGAGCAGCGTTGAGGCGTCGTTGGCGTACTCCACCACGCCGCCGACCGAGGTTACGAGGATGGCGTCGGTGGCCGATTGCAGGACCAGCCGGTGGTGCTCAGCGAGCGCCAGCAGCCGCTCACGCTCGCGCCAGAGCTCCTCGAGCACCGCCGCCTGCGGGGGCGGCAGCTCAGCGAGGAGCGCGCGGAGCCGGGGCTCCAGCGAGGCGTCGGGCGCGAGCCCGGCGAGCGAAGGGTCCTGCATCAACGGTCCAGCGTGGGGGTGGGGACCGAGGGAACGTATGACCCGTTCGCAGACGGGGCAAACGACCCGCCAGGGGCCAGAAAGTGCCCTGCCCCCGGTACCACGGCTGCATCGAGTATCGGCGCCGTCAGCAACTCCCCGTCAGCCTGTACCGGCACGCCGGCCGGCGCCGTGAGGCGCACCTGGCGGGCCCGCACGAAGAGCATCCGGGGATCGGCCCGGAAGTCGCGTCGGGCCATCCTCCAGGCCAGCGTTAGGCCATCGCGAAGCCCAGCCGCCGAGAGCACGCAGACATCGAGCCAGCCGTCGTCCGGCGCTACGCCAGGGCCCAGCCCAAAACGCCCGTCCATCACCGCACCCACATTGGCGATCATCGCCAAGGCCGCCTCCCGCTCGTAGACCTGCCCGTCGGCCTCGACCCGCACGGCGAACGACTGCACGCTCGGCAGGGCCTTCGCGGCGCTCCACACGTAGGCCGCCACGCCGAAGCGCCGCTTGGCGCGCGGATCGGCTCCGGCGATCATCGCCGCATCGAGCCCGAAGCCCGCCGTCAGCGAGAAGTAGCGACCGTCGTGCAGGCGCCCGAGGTCCAGCGGTGTCGTGCCGGCACCGACCAAGCGGCGCACCGCGCGGCCGACCTGCAGCGGAATCCCGAAGTGCCGCGCCAACTGGTTGCCAGTGCCACCCGGCAGGATGCCCACGGCGGTGCCGCGGCCCACCAAGGCACCCACCACCTCCATCACCGTGCCGTCGCCCCCGAGCACGAAGACGGGTTCCTCGCCCGCCTCGGCTGCGGCGATGCGGGCAGCATCGCCCGGCGCGGTGGTGCGGCGCAGGTCGGGTTCGATGCCGACCGACGCGAACGCCATCAGCGCCTCGGCCTCGGCCGAGCGGCCCCCGCGCGCGGCGGGGTTCACGATCAGCAGCGCTCGGCGCACGTCAGAACCGCCAGGCGCGGAAGAGGTCCACGCCGATCTGCCGCGGCGTGGGAACGAATCCTCGAGCGGAGTTAGTCGCGTTGCCCGCGCAGAGCGTGGCGCTGGTCGGCGGCTCCACACCCACCGAGGCCGAGAACCCGCGACCGAGCAGGTAGTCGAACTTCAGGCCCAGCGCGTCGCCGAACGAGAGCGGGCTGCCGCCATCGTTCTGCGAGACGAGCTGGCCCACGCCGCAGAGGCCTGCGTCGAGGCGCACGAATGCGCGGTCACCGACCTGCTTGGCGCAGTTGAAGCGCGAGCCCGAGAGGATGCCACCGCCGATGTCGCGCGCGCCGCCCTGATAGGCCTCGAGTCCAGCGGTGGTCACCTGCGCATCGTCGCAGAGGCCGCCGGCCATCTTGCCGCCGAGCACCGAGCCCAGCGAGCCGAGCACCACGCGCGCGGCCGTGCTCGACACGTTGCCGTCGCGCCCGATCTCATAGCTCGGCCCGCCGGTCACGAGGTAGGAGATGAGGTCGGCGTTGGTGACGCGCATCGAGTCCGGCGTCGAGAGCTCGACCGCCGGCTGGCGCAGCGTGCCGCCGAGGTGCACGCGCACGCGCACATCGGGGCGCACGCCCTGCTCGCTGTACTGCCGCACCGTGTGCAGCGCCGAGACGTTGAGGGAGGGATTGAGGTCCGGGTCGCCGAAGAAGCGGATCTCGCCCTGCTCCACGGTGAAGGTGCGCTGCACCGGCCCGAGGTTGAGTCGGTAGGTGCCACGCACCGTCTGCAGCGGACCGGTCACGGCTAACTGCACCTGCCCGGTGTTCGGGCCGCGGGTGATGCGCCCGCGCGTGACGTTCACCTGCCCGCCGAGGTTGATGTTGGCTTCGGAGGAGCGGATCCAGACGTCGCGGCCCATCGTGATCGGTACGTTGGCGACGGTGAGGTTCTCGATGAACGCCGGCGGCGCGCGCGTGATGGCGGCCGCGTCCACCGCCACCAGCGTGTCCGACACACCGAAGCGGTCCGGGCCTTCGAGCGAGATGACGTCCTTGGTCGCGAGTTCCGGGATGCCGATGATGGCGCGATCGGCGGTCATCGCGCCGCTGAGCGTAGCGGCGTTCCACGGGCCGCGCAGGCGCAGGTCGCCGGAGAGGTCGATCTCGGCCGTGCCGGGCTGGTTGTAGACGTTGAACTCGCGGCTGTTGAGGCGGAGGTCGAGCCGCGGGTTCTCGCGGTCGGCGAGCGCCAGCCAGCCGGTGAGCGAGGCGCGCCCGCTGCGGCCCAGCGTCGTGGACGTCGCGCTGAGCGAGCGCAACGCGATGGAATCCCCGAGAAAGGCGACATCGGCCTCGACGCCACGCCAGCGCACGCCGCCCAGCGCCGGCGGCGCCAGCACGCCGTTGCTCACGACGATCGTGCCGTCGGCGCGCGGCCGTCCCCAGGTGCCGCCGAGTTCCAGCGCCACGCGCATCGCACCGCGCGCGCTTCCGACGCCGCGCGTGTACGCTTCGAAGATGCCGAGGTCCATCGAATCCGCGGTGATGCTGCCCCGCAGCGGACCGTCGGCGAGCATCGTCGTGCGGCCGCCGCTGAGGTCGAGTCGCAGCGGCAGCTCGGCGTCCACGGTGAGCGCGGGGTTCGTCGCGCGCCCCAAGGCGAGGCGGGCATCGAGCCGGTCACTCACGGCACGCAGCCGCAGACGCAGCGTGTCGAGCCGGATGCCGCGCACGAGTCCGTCACGCAACACCGCGTCGCCGGTGAACTCCGGCGCGGCGCGCGTGCCGGTGAAACGCGCATCGAGGTCGGCGCGTCCCGCCGCCAGATCCTGCAGTTGCAGCAACTCGGCCACGTCGGCCATCGGCACGTCGCGGCCGTTGAGCCGCAGGTCCAGCGCACCGCGCTGGGGTAGGCCACCGCTGAGCACGAGGCGCGAGCTGCCGCCGGCGGCCAGGTGCACGCTGTCGGCGCGGAATCCGTCGCGCACGAAGGTCAGGCTCGCCGGGCGGATCAGGCGCCAAGGATGCAGTTCGGTGATCAGCGCCAGCGTGTCGGCGCGCACTTCGGTGGTATCGCCACGTCGCGCGAGCGCCCCGCGGAAGTCCAGCGACGTGCCCGCGCTGCCCAGGGCGCTGAGCGCCAGCGCCGCGGGCGCACTACCGTCGAGCGTGGCGACGCTGCGCGCGCGGCGGATGGAGAGGCCGCCGATGCCCAGCGTGTCGCCGTCGAGCCGGAACTCACCGCTGGGCAGCGCCGGGAAGCCGCGTAGCGCCGCCGTCGCCCGCAGCTCGGCGGCCGAACTCCCCGCGTAGAACCACCCGTTCACGGTGGCAGAAGCATCCACCGCGAAGTCGCGCAGCCAACCCTTCAGTTCCGTATCCAGCAGCGCCGCGCCGCCGAGCGAATCCCCCGCCGGACGGTCCAGCCAGGGCCGCAAGCCGCCGAGCGAGTCCATCCGGGCGCGCAGCCGCAGGGATTCCGTCTGGCCCTCGGCCAAGCCGAGCGCGCCCGCCGCCGAGACGTCCACCGCCGAGGTCTCGAGCGCCAGCGTGTCCAGCCGCGCGATGCCGTCGAGGAAGCGCAGCCGCGTCGTGCCGGCGAAGACGCGCACGCCATTCAGCGTCGAGCGGCCGAGCTCGACTTCCAGCGAGCCGCTGAGGTTGGCCAGCGAGTCGAAGCTGATGTCCGAGTCCACGCGGCCGTTGAGCTCGCCGCTGGGGTAGCGAGTGTCGTCCGTGAGGCGGCGCGGATCGAGCCCCGCGGCACGCACCCAGCCGACGGCACGGTAGCCGGGGGCCGCGTTATCCACCCGCAGGTTGCTGCTGAACGCACCGGCGGGGCCGTCGAGGTCGGTGACCAGCCAGAAGTCCTCGCTGCTGCCGAAGCTGCGGAAGCGGCCCGCGTACTCGCCGCGCAGCGGGAAGCCGGCGAAGGAGCGCGCGAGCGCCGTGAACGAGAGCGGTTCGGCGTCGGTGTCGACGTCCCAACGCACAGGCTGCGCACTCTCCCAACTGAGGCGCGCCTGGCCACGCAGGCGCGAGGCCGGCGCATCGCCGTCACGGTGCGTGATGTCGGCATCGCTCAGCCGCAGGTCGCCCCAGGCGGAATCCACGCGCGCGCGGCCGGAGAGCGTGCCGTTCAGCTTGGGCAAGGTCGGTTCGAGTGCCTGCACCGTGCGTAGGTCGAACTCCGCGAGGTCCAGATCCACGCCGGCGAACACCGGGACGGCGGGATCGGAGATATCCACTGTGCCGCTCGCCCGGGCGCGCGAGACCGCGCCCGGCACGTTGGCGTCGTGGAAGGTCGCCGTAGCATCCTCGACGACGAAGGCCGAGAGCGGTCCGCCGCGTCCGCGCAGGCGGCCGACGAGACGCCCGCGCAGCGGCACCGCCAGCGGTCCGCGGTTGAAGCGCTCGAGCAGGCGCGCATCCAGCGGCGCCATCTCGAGGTCCACGTCGCGCAGCGCGACGTCGCTGTCCTTCACGCCCCAGGTCATCTGGCCGCGCAGGCGCGATGCGTGCGTGCGCACGTCCATCTGCGTGATCACGTACTCCGCCAGCCGGGAGTCGCTGCGCGCGTTGCGGATCTCGACGCGCACCTTGCCACCGCCCTCGGTGGGAATCGCCGGATTGATCCACGCGACGTCAGCCAGTGCCACCGAGTCCGACTCCACGGTGAACGCGTAGTGCGCCGGCGCTCCCCCGCCCCAGGTGACTTCGCCGTAGGCACGGCCCTCCGAGCCCGGCAGGCTGAAGCGATGCAGCTCGGCGCGGAGCGTGTCGCGCAGGATCAGCACCTCACCGACGAGATCGCGGAAGGCGAAAGGCGGATCCATCTCGTCCACGTCGAGTCGCGCGATGTCGAGCAGGATGCCAGTGGAGTCCGGATACGCGAAGCGGCCGCGCGGCAGGTCGAGGTCGATGTTGGACCAGGTCCAGGCGCGAGTGCGAACGGCCCGCGGCGCAGAATCCGGTGCCCAGGGCAAGAGTAGCTCGAACTCGCCGTCGCGCACCGTCGTCTGCTCGATGAGAAACACCGCGCCGAATGCCGAGCGGCGGCGCAGCACGCTGCGCGCGCGGTTGCGCGGGAAAAGGCGTTCGTGCGTCCAGTCGCCGTCTAGCTCGCGGCGGATGGCCACGTACGGGCGCTGCACCTCCGCCGAGCGGAAGATGATGCGGCCGTCGGCAAGGTCGCGCGGATCGAAGGTGACGCGCACCGGCCCGGTGGCGATGAACACCGAGTCGTTGAGGTCGGTGATGAGCACCGAGTCGGCGTGCAGGTCGGTAAGGAAAGACCCGCTGAGCGTGCCGATGTGTACCTTGCCGCGCACGAGGCGTTCGAGCTGCGACTGGGCGACGCGGCGGATGAGATCGCGCCCGCCTTCGGACTGCGTGGCGATGATGAACGCGGCGATCGACGCTGCGGCGAAGAGCAGCATCAGCGCGGCGCTCACGAGCGCGACGAGGGCGCGGCGGCTCAGTGACACGTCAGAAGGCCTGCCCGATGGCGATGGATGGCGTCCAGCGACCGAAGAACTCGCGCCGCGTCCGCGGGGCGTAGCTGCCGGGGCAACTGCCGCTGGCCTGCACGAGTACGCCGTCCACGACCGTCGCCGGCAGCGTGTTGGTGGGGCTCACGCAGTAGAGCGCACCGCCGGCGGCGACGGGCGCATCGAAGTACGCCGCGCCGCGCTGGCGGTCGTACTGGTTGTACGCGAGGTCGGCGCGGAGAAAGCCGATCGGCGTGCGGATGGAGATGCCGGCGCCCGGCGTCCACTTCAGTTGCCGGAAGCCCAGTCCGCGCACTCCGACGCCGCGGTTCCACAGCTCGCCGACGTCGGTGAACAGCGTCCACTTGATCAGCGTCGGCAGGAAAGGACTGACGATGCGCAACTCGACATTGCCGACGATGCTGGTGTTACCGCCGGTGGGGACGGCGCGTTCGCGGGCTTCGTCGGGGTTGGCGCGCAGGTACACGGTCTCGCCCGGCGCGATGCTGGTGGCCGGCGTGCCGTCCACGCGCACGGTGTCGAAGCGCGTCGGGATGTACACCGAGGGCCCGAGCTCGTTCTGCCGGAAGCCGCGCACGGAGTTGGGACCGCCGGCGTAGAGCCGCTCCTGCGGCGGTACGAAGGTGGCCGCCTGGTTGAGCGCGAGGTTCGGGCCGAAGACGCTGCCCAGGCGCAGGCGCAGCGCGAAGACGATGTCGTCGCCCAGCGGCACGAAGGTGGCGCCGTCCAGCGTGAGGCGCGTGAACGCGAGGTCGCGCTCGGCGCCGATGATGCGCGAGGCGTGGCGCGCCTCCACCCGGCCGATGACGCCGCGGCTGGGGTCGAAGGCGTCGTCGGTGCGCTCGTAGCTGCTGGCGGCGCTGAGCACGGCGAGGCGCAGGTCGCGCTGCAGCGCCGCGCGGTCGGCCGCTTCGCAGGCGTTGAACACGGCGCAGTACAGGGCCGGCTGCGCCTCGGTGCGTCCGTACTCCACCGTGTAGCCCACGGCGTTGGAGCGCCGCCCGATGGCCCGCGTGAGGTTGAGGCTGCCACCGGCCGGCGTCGTGCGCAGGAAGGCGTTGAACTCGGAGCGGCGCTCGGAGAACAGCGTCAGTGTCGGCACGAAGCTCGCGCGCAGCACCGCCGGCTGCGAGATCGTCGCGCCGGTGTAGTAGTTGAGGTTGCGCGAGTAGATGTCGTTCTGCGCCTGCGGGCACAGCGCGGCGGCACCGCCCAACGGCTCACCGATGCCAATCTTCGACACGCGGCCGCGCAACTCCACGCGCGTCGCCGAGCGCAGGAGGTTGTACTCGGTGAGGTCGCCGGTCATCCGGAAGCAGTCCAGCGAACCCCAGCCGCCGCCGAGGCGCGCGGCGCGCAGGTAACCCTCGCGCACCTCGACGTTCACGGCGATCAGCGAATCCCCGAGCGCGTCGCCGGGCTCGATGGTGACCTGCGAGAAGGCCTCGCTCTGGTAGAGCGTGCGCTTGGCCCGCTCGAGCAGGCGCTCGCGGTAGAGGTCGCCCTCCTGCAAGCCGACGAGCCGGCGCACGGCCGATGCACGCACCTCGGGCTCGCCGCCGTCGCGGCCGGCGTGGCGCAGCTCCACGCTGCCGATGCGTCGCCGCAGCCCCGGCGCGACGGTGAAGATCACCGTGGCCAGCCGCGCGTCGCGGCGCAGGTCGTAGCCGAGGAAGGTCTCGGCGTCGGGGTAGCCGTTGTCGCGCAGGCGGCGCGTGATGGTGTCGCGCGTGGCGGCGTTGGCGTAGCGGTCAAAAAGCCCGCCGCGCACCGTCGGCAGGCGCTCGATGATCGCCGCGCGCTCCGGCACGCCGTCGAGGCCTTCGATGCGCAGCGTGTCCACCAGCGTCGGCGGACCCTCGGTCACGAGGAAGCGCACCTCGACGCGGCGCGGCCCGACGCTGCCGACGACCGTGTCCACCGTGGCCTCGGTGAAGCCGTGGTTGCGGTACCAGAGGCGCAGGCGGGCGACGTCGAGCGGCAACTGGGCCGGATCGAGGCAGCGCCGCGCGCCGACGATGCGCAGGAGGCGCCGCGCCCGCGAACTCGCCGTCGTGACGATGCCGGCCGCGAGCTGTGCGTCGGTGAAGGCCGTGTTGCCCTCGAAGCTCAGCGCCGCGACCTCCACGTCGCCGCGGTCGCATCGGGTGTCCTGCGCCAGCAGCCCCGCCGGCATCGAGAACGCCAGCAGCGCGACCAGGACAGTGCACGCGCGCCGCGGCGTCACGGGATCAGTCGTCCTTCTGTCCGAAGACGGCGAGGTTGGACGAGTGTCCGGGGTTCACCTTCTTCTCGGGATAGATCCAGTGCACGGCCTGGTTCACCGCAATCGCCGACTCGGCGAAGCCCAGCGCGATGAGCTTCAGCTTGCCTGGATACGTGTTCACGTCGCCCGCCGCCCAGATACCCGGACGGCCGGTCTCCATCATCGAGTTCACGACGATCTCGTCCTTCTCGATCGTCAGGCCCCAGCTGGTGAGTGCGCCCATATCGGAGACGTACCCCAGCATCGGCAGGACGGCATCGCAGTCCACGCGGCGCGTGCTCTTGGCCTTGATGTCCTTGAGCTCGATGCCCACGAGCCGGTCGCCGTTGCCGTGGACCTCAGCCAGTTCGTGGAAGGTGTGGATCGTCGCCTTGCCCAGCGTGGCCGCCTGCATCACGGCGTCCACCGTGGCCTGGTGCGCGCGGAAGCGGTCCGAGCGGTGCACCAGCGTGATCTCCTTGGCGATGCCGTCGAGCTGGTGCGCCCAGTCGAACGCCGAGTCACCGCCGCCGATGATGACCACGCGCTGCCCAGCGTACTTCTTGGGATCGAGCACCACGTCGTCGATGCCCCTGCCGTACCAGGGCTCGGCGCAGGCCTGCGGCAGGCGCCGCGGCGAGAAGGCCCCGATGCCGGCCGCGATGAGCACGCTGCGCGTCGGGAAGCGGTCGGTCTCGGTGACGAGCACGAAGTGGCCGTCGGCTTCCTCGAGCCCGACCACGTTCTGGCCGCAGTGCACCGGCTGGCCGAACTGCCCGGCCTGCTGCATCAGGTTGTGGACGAGATCCTTCGCGAGGACCTTCGGATAGCCCGCCACATCGAAGATGTGCTTCTCGGGGTACAGGGCGGTGAGTTGACCGCCGGGCTGGGGGAGGGCGTCGACGATTTGCGCACTCGCCCCGCGCATACCAGCATAGAACAGCGCAAAAAGCCCTGTCGGGCCCGCGCCGATAATCGTAATGTCTCGGATGTCGTGAGTTGCCATCCATATAAAATCGCCTTGGGACAGCCCCCTAGACAACGGCCAGATTCATAGCACCTTCCGTCCTCCGTCCTCCGTCCTCCGTCCTCCGTCATTCGTCCTCCGTCCCAATGAGCCTCGGCCCCGACATCCGCACCGACCTCCGGTTCCGCCTGCTGCGCGAGATCGCCCGCGGGGGGATGGCCACGGTCTATGAGGCCGAGCAGTTGGGGACGGCCGGCTTCTCCAAGCGGATGGCCGTCAAGATCATCCACGAGCGCTTCGCCGAGCACCCGGAGTGGCTGCAGCTCTTCCACGACGAGGCCAAGCTCTCGGCCAACCTCGTGCACGGCAACATCGTCCAGATCTACCACCTGGGGGTCTCCGACCGCGGGCCGTTCATCGCGATGGAGTACATCAAGGGCATCACGCTGCGGACGCTGATCAACACGCACCGCCGCCGCCGCGAGGCCCTGCCGCCGGACATCGCCGCCTACTGCGCCAGCCGCATCTGCCGCGCCCTCGACTTCGCCCACCACTTCGTGGACGACGACGGCGACCGGCTGGAGATCGTCCACCGCGATGTCTCGCCGGGCAACGTGATGCTCACCTGGGACGGCCACGTGAAGCTGGCCGACTTCGGCATCGCCAAGGCGCGCACGATGTTCGATCCCGCCGCCAGCAAGTCCGTGCTGCTCGGCAAGAAGCACTATATGGCCCCGGAGCAACTGCTGGGGAAGCACGTCGACACGCGGGCCGACGTCTTCTCGATGGGCGTGGTGCTCTTCGAGCTCTTCGCGCTCAAGACGCTGTTTACCGAGAACGAGACACTGGCGGCGATCGAGGAAGTCGTCATCTCGCCCACGCCCGACATCCAGTCCCTGCTGCCACTGGTGGACGCCGGCATCCGCGGCATCATCGGGGGCGCAATCGCCAAGGAACCGAGGGATCGGCCCAGCGCCGCCAAGCTCGGGCAGTCGCTCGACAAGTGGAATATGGCGCAGGGCACGCCGGGCAGTCCCGAGCGCCTGCAGCAGCACCTGGCCGCGCTGTTTCCCGAGAGCTACCAACCGCCGACGCGACCGACGACCGCCATCGCAGCGGTGGACGTGCCGGATACGCGACCGGGCAAGCGCTAGATTGTCGGGATGACCCTCAAGATCTACACCAAGACGGGCGACGACGGCGACACCGGCCTCTTCGGCGGCGGCCGTGTGGCCAAGGACCACCCCCGCGTCAGCGCCTACGGCGACGTGGACGAGCTCAACGCCGTCATCGGGATGGCCCGCTCGGTGGAGATGATGCCGCGCATCGACGAAGTCCTGGCGCCGGTGCAGCGCGACCTCTTCGCGCTCGGCGCGCTGCTGGCCACGCCGGACCTCGAGAAGATGCGCGAGCAGCTCGAGAAGGCGCGCATCTCGGACGCCCGTATCGCGCAGCTCGAACAGGCCATCGACGACGGCGAAGCCGAGCTCGAGCCGCTGAAGGCCTTCATCCTCCCCGGCGGTACGCCCAAGGCCGCCGCGCTGCACGTCGCCCGCACCGTCTGCCGCCGCGCCGAGCGCGCCGTCATCACGTTGCAGCGCGACACCGAGGTGCCGCAGCTCGTCATCGTGTACCTCAACCGGCTCAGCGACCTGCTCTTCGTGCTGGCCCGCGTCGCCAACCGGCGCGCCGGCGCCGGCGAAGTGACCTGGTAGCGTGACCACGCTCGATCTCCACGGCTCGCAGATCGAGATCGCGTCGGGCGCGCTGGCCACCCTCGGCGAACGCCTCACCGCGATGCACCCGGGCCGCCGTATCGCCATCATCGCCGACCAAACCGTCGGCCAGCACTACGCGGCCAAGGCGCTGGCCAGCGTGCTGGCCTCGGGGATGCAGCTGGGCACGACCGTCGGCGGCACGGTGGCGCCGGGCATATTCACCTTCCCCGCCGGCGAGCAGCACAAGACCCGCGAGACCTGGGCCAAGCTCAGCGACCAGCTCATCGCCGCCGGCCATCGCCGCGACTCGGTCTTCGTCGCGCTCGGCGGCGGCGTCACCGGCGACCTCGTCGGCTTCGTGGCCGCCACCTACCTGCGCGGCGTGCCCTTCGTGCAGGTGCCGACCTCGCTGCTCGCGATGATCGACGCCAGCATCGGCGGCAAGACCGGCGTTGATACGCCGGCCGGCAAGAACCTCATCGGCGCCTTCCATCAGCCTTCGCTGGTGCTGGTGGACCCGCAGTTCCTGCGCACGCTGCCGCCCCAGCACCTGCGCCAAGGCCTCGCCGAAGCCATCAAGCACGGCGTCATCGCGGACGCGGCGTACTTCGCCTGGATCGCGTCTTCTCTGCGCGAGATCATCGACGTCGCCGAGTCGGACGACGCCACGGCGCTACGGCTCGTGCAGCGCTCAATTGAGATCAAGGTGGAGGTCGTGGCGCAAGACGAGCGCGAAGGCGGCATCCGGAAGATCCTCAACTTCGGCCACACCATCGGCCACGCCATCGAGCAGGTGACGGGCTACGGGGTGTCGCACGGCGAGGCGGTGGCGATCGGGATGGTGGCCGAAGCGACGCTGGCCGAGCGCTTGGGCATCGCGCGGGCCGGCCTCGCCGACACCATCGCCACGGTCTGCGACGCCGCAGGCCTGCCGGTGCGTCTGCCCAGCGGCGCCGACGCGGCCGAAGTTGTCATCGCAACGCGCAGCGACAAGAAAACGCGCGGTGGTGTGGTGGAATACGCCCTGCCCAGCGCCGTGGGCGAGATGGCGGGGGCGGCCGAGGGCTACGGGATCGCCGTGCCGGAGGCCGATGTGCTCCAAATGCTCCAACATTTGTGAGCTTAGCTATCTCGTTGCTGGTTAACGAGATGCCGCGATGATGGCGGCAAGACGGCGGTTTGGCACGGATTTTGGGTGTTGACCGATTCCTGCCCCCAACCCTAGCCTTTCGGTCCGTGCCACGGCCTTGCTGGGCACGCCGGGTGTCCGCGTCATTGGGGGTGCCCCTCGGCACCGCTTCCTTCACACGCAGGTTCGGGGTGGGTATGCAGCACGCGACCGAGACGAGAAAAGGCTACTTCCGTTCTTCCCCGTCGTCCGCGTTTGACCAGTACCTGCAGGATATCCAGAAGCTCCCGCTCATCACTGACGTCCAAGAGGAGCGTCGCCTCGCGCGGCTCGCGCAGAAGGGCGACGAGGCCGCCGCCGAGCGGCTGGTCACAGCCAACCTCCGCTTCGTCATCTCCTATGTGAAGAAGTACCAGGGCCACGGCCTCGACCTCTCCGAGCTCGTCGCCATCGGCAACGAGGGCCTGCTCAAGGCGGTCCGCAAGTTCGATCCCGACCAAGGCGTGAAGTTCATCTCCTACGCCGTGTGGTGGGTGCGTCAGGCCGTGCTCAAGGCACTGGCCGAGCAGACGCGCTCCGTGCGCATCCCGCTCAACCAGAACTCACAGCTCATTCGCCTCTCCCGCGCCGAGACGGTGCTGGCGCAGGTGCTCAAGCGCGACCCGACCGACAGCGAGATCGGCCGCCTGTTGGACGAGACGCCGGAGCAGGTGCGCGCGTCCAAGTCGATGTCGTCCACCGAGGTGTCGTTGGACGCACCGGTCGATCGCTCGGACCGCGAGGCCTCGACGCTGGGCGAGCGCTTCGCCGGGGCCGACGGCATCGAGATCGAGGAGCGGACGGACTTCCAGTTGATGCGCGAGTGCATCGACAAGGTCTTCCGCGACTACCTCACGCCGCGCGAGCGGAAGATCCTCAACCTGTATTATGGCCTCGACGAGGGCGCCGAGGCGATGACGCTGGAGAAGATTGGTGCGTTGATGGGCGTGACGCGCGAGCGCATCCGGCAGATCCGCGAACGGGCCTTCGACAAGCTCCGCACGTCGCCGGAAGGCCGGGCGCTGGCGGGCTTCTGGGGAGTGGCGTAAGGGTTTCACTGAGCACGCTGGCAGCCATCATCGCGCGCCCGGAATCCGCGGGATGATGACTGGACGGATGACGGATGACGGAGGCGAACAGCTTCCGTCATCCGTCATCCGTCTTAGTTTCGGCATATGGATTCTCGCCCGCTGACCCAGACGTCGATTGCAGGCGAGCTCGCCACTCTCGTCGGCCCAGCTCACGTCCTCACCCGCCCCACCACGCTGCTGGCCTACGAATCCGACGCGCTGCCGGGCTACCGGCACCGCCCATCGCTGGCGGTGTTCCCGGGCACGCGCGATGAGCTCGTCGCCGTGATGCACTGCCTCGCGGCGGCCGGCGCGCCCTTCGTGGCCCGCGGCGCGGGCACGGGCCTCTCCGGCGGTGCGCTGGCCGACGGCACGGTGCTGCTCGGCTTGCAGCGGCTCAAGCGCATCCTCGCGGTGGACGCGATCGCGCGCACGGCGACGGTCGAGCCCGGTGTGGTAAACGCGGTGCTCACGCGCGAGGTCGCGGCCCACGGACTGCATTACGCGCCCGATCCGTCATCGCAGACGGCCTGCACGCTGGGTGGCAACCTCGCCGAGAACGCCGGCGGGCCGCACTGCCTCAAGTACGGCGTCACGCTCAACCACGCCGTGCGGGCGACGGTGCTGCTGCCGGACGGTGAGCTCGTCACGCTGGACCGCGGCGACGACGGCGGCTACGACCTGCTCGGCGCCTTCGTCGGCAGCGAAGGCTGCTTCGGCGTGGCGGTGGATCTCACCGTGCGGCTCACGCCCAATCCCGAGCAGGTGATCACGATGCTCGCGGACTTCCTCAGCGTTCGTGCGGCCGCCGCGGCCACCTCGCGCATCGTCGCGGCGGGCATCGTGCCGGCGGCGCTGGAACTGATGGACCAGGCCACCATCCGCGCGGTGGAGGAGAGCATCTACGCCGCTGGGTATCCGACTGACGCGGCGGCGGTGCTGCTGATCGAAGTGGATGGCGCCGCCGCCGGGCTCGCCGACGACGCCGAGCTCGTGACCGCGCTCTGCGAAGAGGCCGGTGCACGCGAGGTGCGACGCGCCACGGAGCCCGCCGCGCGCGCGCGACTCTGGCAGGGCCGCAAGAAGGCCTTCGGTGCGATGGGCCGCGTGGCACCGCACCTCGTGGTGCAGGACGCCGTCGTGCCGCGCACGATGCTGGCGGAGCTGCTGGAGGACATCTCGGCGATCGGTGCGCGGCACGGCGTGCGCGTTTGCAACGTGTTCCACGCCGGTGACGGGAACCTGCACCCGAACATTCCCTACGACGCCGACGACCCCGACGAGGCGGCACGCGTACACGCGGCGATGGCCGAGATTATGGCGCGCTGCATCGCCGCCGGCGGCACGATCACCGGCGAGCACGGCGTCGGACTCGACAAGCTCGAGTATATGGATGCGCTGTTCAGCGCCGATACGCTCGACGCGATGTGCAGCCTCCGCGAAGCCTTCGATCCCGATCGCCGCGCGAACCCGGGAAAGGTCGTACCCATCCACAGTTGCCGCGAGTGGCACGCCGCTGCGGGAGCGCGGTTCGGAGCGCGGCAATGAGCCTCGCGCGCAGCGCACTGCATCCGCACACGGCGGAGGAACTCGCGACGATGATCCGCGAGTCCACCGACGGCCTGCGCATCCGCGGAGCCGGCCACTGGATGCACGTCGGGCAGCCCGTGCGTGCCGGCAACGAGCTGCACCTGGGCGCCTTCGCCGGCATCCGCAGCTACACGCCAGGCGATCTCACCATCACGGTCGGGGCGGCGACGACACTCGCCGAACTCGACGCCGCCGTCGGCGCGCAGGGCCAGTGGTGCCCGCTGCTTCCTTGGGGCGACGATAGCGGCACGGTGGGCGCGACGCTCGCCACCGCCAGCGCCGGTCCATTCTCCACCACGCTCGGGCGCCCGCGCGATCTCACGCTCGGCATCGAATGCGTGGACGGACGCGGCCGCATCATCCGCGCCGGTGGGCGCGTGGTGAAGAACGTCGCGGGCTTCGACCTCACGCGGCTGATGGTCGGCGCTTGGGGCACGCTGGGCGTCATCACCGAAGTGCACCTTCGCCTGCGCGCGAAGCCCAGCGCCGACGCCACCTTCTATATAGAAGGGCACGAAGCCACGGCGCTGCGCGCCTTCGCGCAATCGTCGCCCACGGTGTTGGCCGCACTGCCGCTCGGCGATGCCGGTACGCGAGCGCTCGGACTCGAGGGCCACGGCGCGTGGTTGCTGCGCCTCGGCGGGAACGCCGCCGCGGTGCGCGATGCACAGACGCGCCTGTCAGCACTCGGCGCCTGCAAGGAAGTCGACGCCGCCGCCTGGACCACAGTGCGTCGCGAGCTGGCGCCGGCTCCACGCACCGCGCATTGGCACTGGACACCGCTGGCGCTGCGCATCAAGTCGCTGTTCGATCCCACGGGGCAGCTCAATCCGGGCCTGCTCGGCGACGGCGCGGAGCTGGCCGCGTGACGCAAGACCTGCGCAGCGGCCTCGACGCCTGTGTGCACTGCGGCTTCTGCCTCAGCGCCTGCCCCACCTACCTCGCGCTCGACGACGAGAACGATTCGCCGCGCGGACGCCTCGTGCTGATGCGCGCCCTGCTCGACGGTCGGGTGGATGCCGGCGACGCCGACCTCTCACGGCACCTCGATCAATGCCTCGGATGCCGAGGCTGCGAAACCGCCTGCCCCAGCGGCGTGCCCTACGGACACCTGCTCGAAGCCACTCGCGCGACGATGCTCGAACACAAGCCGCTGCCCTGGCTCGCGCGGCTGGTGCTGGCCGTGTTCGCACGCGGCTGGCTGCTGCGCCCGGCACTGTTCGCGGCACGGTTGATCCGCGTCAGCGGCATCGCGCGACTCGCCGCGCGCGTGCTGCCTCGACGCCTCGCGTTTCCCGCAGCGATGCTGGCCTCGACGGCGCGAGCGCAGGCGGCAACTTGGACTCCGCAGCCACAGGGCAGTCGATCCGGAGCGCAAAGCGCGCACAACAGCAACGGCCCGCGCACGGCGCTGCTCACCGGCTGTGCGATGGAAGGACTGCTTCCCACGGTGAATCGCGCCACCGAACGCGTCCTCGCGCACAACGGACATCAGATGGTCCCGGCCCGTGGGCAGGTATGCTGCGGCGCCCTGCACGCACACGCCGGCGACGCAGGCACGGCGCGCGATCTCGCAAGGCGCAACATCGCCGCCTTCGAGCGCAGCGGCGCCGAGCACATCGCGATGAACTCCGCCGGCTGCGGCGCGATGTGCCGCGACTACGGCCGCCTGCTGGCCGACGACCCGGCCTGGGCGGCGCGGGCTGAAGCGTTCAGCGCAAAGGTCCGCGACGTCTCCGAGCTGCTCGCCGCGGCCGGTCCGCGGCCCACCCGCGGCACCGCCAGCCGCACGAACGTCGCCTGGGACGCGCCCTGCCACCTCGAGCACGCGCAGCGCGTGAAGGCGCCGCCGCTGCAGGTGCTGGCGGCCATCGGCAACATCGCCGCCCAGCCGCTGCCCGACGCAGACCAATGCTGCGGCTCAGCCGGCATCTATACCCTGCTCCAGCCCGAGCTCTCGGCGCAGGTGCTGGCGCCCAAGCTGGCCCGCATCCACGAGTCCGGCGCGGCGGTGGTTGCCACGGCCAATCCGGGCTGCCTGATGCAGATCGGCGCCGGCCTGCTCCAAGGCGGCCGCGGGACGGTCGCCCGCCATCCGGTGGAACTGCTCGACGCGGCGTACGCCGCCGAGGCGCGGACCGATTAGCATTCGAGGTATGGAAGTCCCGGTGCTCTTGGTCGAGTTCGAAGGCGTCCTCGCCGACACGGCCGCGCTGCGCGAAGCGGCGTTGGCGGAGTCGCTGGCGGCCGACGGCATCGAGCTCAGTGCTGCGTTCTTGACCGCGGCCAGCGGGCGCGCCACCGAGGACGCCATCCGTCGCATCAGGGAACTCGCCGGCGCCCCGGACGACCCCACTGCCGTGGAACTGGGCCGCCTGCGCGCCGAGCGCGCCTTCGCCGCGCGCATCGGGAAGGGCGTGATGCTGCAGCCCGGCGTGCGCGCCGCGGTGGAGCGACTCTCGAGCTGCGCGCGCCTCGCCTTGGTCACGCGCGCCTCCCGCCGCGAGGTGGAGTTCACGCTGGCGCTCGGCGCGCTCGACGGCCTGTTCCGGCCGGTCATCGCGCTCGAAGACGCCGCTCCGGGCAAGCCCTCGCGTGCGCCCTACGACGCCGCGCTCGCGCGCGTGGCCGAGTTGTTCCCCGGACAGGTGCTGCGAGGCGTGGCGGTGGAAGACAGCCTCGTCGGTGTCCGCGCGGCGCATCAGGCCGGGTTGCCGACCGTGCTGGTGGGCGTGCATCCGCCGCAGGACGCGATGGAAGCCGAATGCTGGGTGCCGAGCCTCGCCGACCTTACGCCGGAACGCCTGCGGCTGCTCCTGAGCCCGGCGGTGAAGGGGGCGGGATGACCGCCTTCCTCGTCGACCGCAGTGCGCGCCTGCGGATGACCTTCGCCGGCGCCAAGGCCAAGGAATCGCTGGGTGGACTGGTGACCAACGATGTCACCGCGCTCACGCCGGGTCACGGCCAACGTGCCGTCGCGCTCACGCCCAAGGGCCGCGTCATCGCGTTCATCCGCGTGTTCGATCGCGGCCTCGACCTGCTCGTGGACTGCGAGGCCGCGTCCGCCGAGGCCTTCGTCGGAATGATCCGCAAGTTCGTGAATCCACGCGGCGCCAAGTACCAGGTGCTCGGTGACGAGATGGGCTGCCTCGGCGTGCACGGAGCGCAGGCGGCCAAGCTGCTCGCGCCGCTGCTCCCGCTCGCGCTCGAGACGCTCGACGCCCTGCCGATGCACGGCGTGTGGAGCGGGGAGAGCGGCGACCTGACCGTCGTGCGCACCGACGAACTCGTCGCGCCGGGCTTCGATATCTTCGCCTCGCCGGCGCGCTTGGCCGAGCTGCGTGCCGCGCTCGGCGCGCAGGGCGTGCACGAGATCGACGCCGACGCACTCGAGGTCCAGCGCGTCGAGCGCGGTCTCCCGCGCTTCGGCGTGGAGATGGACGACGAGACGATCCCGCAGGAAGCCAACCTCGACGCACACGGCGCGATCTCCTTCACCAAGGGCTGCTACACCGGCCAGGAAGTCGTCGCGCGCATCCACTTCCGTGGTCACGTCAACCGGCACCTGCGCTGGCTCAGTGCGGCCGCACCAGTTCCCCGCGGCGCGGCGGTGCTCGACGCCGACGGCAAGGAGGTCGGCGACGTGCGCTCGTCCGTGGTCTCGGGCGAGCGCGGGCCGTTGGCGATCGCGATGATCCGTCGCGAAATCGTGCCGGGCAGCGAGCTGCGGGTGCGTACCGCCGGCGGCGAGATCGCCGCGACGATGGCGGTGATCGGATGACCGCGACCGTCGTGCGCGGGGCCTGCCCGCTCGACTGCCCCGACACCTGCGCGACGCTGGTGACCGTCGAGGACGGGCGCGCCACCAAGATCCAGGGCGACAAGGCGCATCCGTTCACGCAGGGATTCCTCTGCACCAAGGTCAACCGCTATCTCGAGCGCTCGTATCATCCCGACCGCGTGCTCACGCCGCTGCGCCGCGTCGGGCCCAAGGGGCCGGGTGCGCAGTTCGTGGAAGCTTCCTGGGACGAAGCCCTCGGCGCCATCGCCGAGAAGCTCAACGCCATCCGCAATTCGGACGCGGGGCCGCAGGCCATCCTGCCCTACTCCTACGCCGGCACGATGGGCCTGCTGCAGGGCGAGAGCATCGACCGACGCTTCTTCCACTTGCTCGGCGCCTCCAAGCTCGACCGCACCATCTGCGCCGCCGCTGGCGCCGCCGGAATGAAGATGACCGTCGGCGGCAGCGTCGGCGCCGACGCCGAGGAGCTGCGCAACAGCGATCTCGTCATCCTCTGGGGCACCAACACGCTGACCAGCAACCCGCACCTCTGGCCGCACGTGCTCGAGGCGCGGGCCAAGGGCGCGTCGGTGTTGTGCATCGATCCGATCCGCACGCGCACCGCCGAGCAGTGCGACGAATGGATTGCCATCCGGCCCGGCACGGATGCCGCGCTCGCGCTGGGCCTGATGCACGTGATCTTCGAGGAAGGGCTCGAGGACGCCGACTACCTGCAGCAGTACACGCTGGGCGCCGACGAACTGCGCCTGCGCGTGAAGCGGTATCCGCCGGAGCGCGTGGCCGAGCTCACTGGCATCCCCGCCGAGCGCATCGTGACGCTGGCGCGACAGTACGCGGCCGCCAAGGCGGCCTTCGTGCGCATCAACTATGGATTGCAGCGCCACGGCGGCGGTGCGATGGCCGTGCGCGCCATCGCCTGTCTTCCTGCCGTGGTGGGCCACTGGCGGCGTCCCGGCGGCGGTGTGCAGCTCTCGGCCTCCGCGAACTTCGCGTTCAACAAGGCCGTGCTGCAGCGCGAGGATCTCTCGCCGCCCGGCACGCGCATCATCAATATGTCGTTGCTCGGCGAGGCGCTCACCAAGCCAGATGCCGGCGTCGGCGGCCCGCCGGTGCAGGCCATCGTCGTGTACAACTCCAATCCCGCCGCCATCGCGCCCGACCACGGCAACGTCACCGCCGGCTTCGCCCGCGACGACCTGTTCGTGGTTGTGCTCGAGCACTTCCGCACCGACACCACGGACTACGCGGATTGGATTCTGCCGGCGACGACGCAGCTCGAGCACTGGGACGTGCACAGCTCGTACGGGCATTTATACGCCAGCCTGAATCGGCCGGCCATCGCGCCCTGCGGCCAGGCCTTGCCCAACACCGAGATCTTCCGGCGGCTCGCCGCGCGGATGGGACTCGATCACGAGTCCCTGCGTGACGACGACGTGACATTGATCAAGCAGGCCCTCGCGTCCGAGGACCCGCGGATGCGCAGCGTGAACTGGGAGGCACTCGAGGCCAATGGCTGGGCGCGCCTGAGTGTGCCGCGGCCCTTCGTGCCCTTCGCCAAGGGCGGATTTCTGACGCCGAGCGGCAAGTGCGAGTTCTCTTCGCAGCGGATGGCGGATCTGGGGATGGATCCCCTGCCGGACTTCACGCCGCCGCACGAGTTCCCGGAATCCGTGCCTGACCTCGCGGCCAGATATCCACTCACGCTGATCTCGTCGCCGGCGCACCAGTTTATGAATTCGTCGTTCGTGAACGTCGGTCCGTTGCAGCGCGCGGCGCGCGAGCCGGAGGTGGCGCTGCATCCGCAGGACGCCGAGCGGCGGGGGATCGCCGAGGGGCAGATGGTGGAGGTGCGCAACGACCGCGGGCATTTCGTGGGACGCGCGCGGATTCGCGAGGGGATCCGCGAGGGCGTGGCCTGGGCGCCCGGGGTGTGGTGGGCGAAGCTGTCGGTGGATGGGAAGAACGTGAATGCGACGACGTCGCAGCGGCTGACGGATATGGGCGGGGGGCCGACGTTCTATGACAATCTGGTTGAAGTGCGGACAGTGGAGACGTTGTAGCGACGCCGCTGATCGCAGGGGTCAGTGCGCCGTCAACTCCCCCTCCCGCCTAAACACCCACAGCGCAAACACCAACATCGCCCCCGCCGTCCCCCCGATCGCCCACGCCGTCCCGAACGCCCGCGCCAGCACACCCGCCACGAAGCTCCCGATCGGCGCGCCCCCGATGTACACCATTATGTACAGCGAGAGCACGCGCCCGCGCAGCGCGTCAGGCACGACTTCCTGCAGCCGCGAGTTCACCAGCGCGTTGTTCACGATCATCGTGATGCCCACCACGAAGAGCAGCAATCCGTTTAGCGGCACGTAGCGCACGAGCGCGAAGACCACCAGCAGCGCCGGGAACAGGTGCGACGCGATGTACAGCGTCCGCCCCTTCCGCACCCCGCCGCCGGTCGCAGCGACGGCCAACGCACCGACCATCGCGCCGATGCCCAGCGACGCCATCAGCGCGCCGTAGCCCTCGGCGCCGAGCCCGAGCAGGTCGCGCGCGACCACCGGCAGCAAGGTGATGACGGGAACGCCGAGGATGGAGAACACCATCGCCACGAGCATCAAGGCCGGCAGCGGCGCGGTGCCGCGCACGTAGCGCAGCGCCTCGGCTAGGCCGGCGCGCAGCCCCTGCCCGGCGCCCCCGCCCTCGCGCGCTGACGCGGGCAACGCGAGCATCGCGAGGCCGATCAGCACGGCCAGGAAGCTCAGCGCATTGAGCCCGAAGGTCCACGCGATGCCGAACTTGGCGATGACCACGGCGGCGATGCTGGGACCAAGCACGCGCGCGAGGTTGAAGCCCATCGAGTTGAGCCCGATCGCCTTGGGCAGGTCGGCGCGGTCGACGAGGTGCACCCACAGGGCCTGCCGCGCCGGGATCTCGAAGGCGGCGAGCAAGCCGCCGATGCTGGTGAGCGCGATCAACCAGCCAATCGTGAGATGCCCCGTCCACGCCAACCACCACAGCACGGTCGCTTCCAGCAGCATCAGCGACTGCGCGACGCGGATCACGCGCAGCTTGTCGGCGCGGTCGGCCAGCATCCCGCCGGGCAGCGAGAACAGGAGAATCGGCAGCGTGCCCGCCGCCGCGACGAGGCCGACGACGAAGGCGTCGTTCGACAGCTCCAGCGCAAGCCAGCCGACCGCCACCTGCTGCATCCACGACCCGACCAGCGAGATGGTCTGCCCCGTCCAGAAGATCCGGAAGTTCCGGTAGCGGACCAGCGTCCGGAACGGGTTCAGGGAGTGGGTGTCGGCCATACGCGGTGAAATCTCGCCGCGGCACACCCCCCGTGACAGGGCGGCGCCGCGGCTTCATCTTGCCCCGATGGAGTTCTTGGTCCCCGTCCTGTTCCTCGCCGCCGGCATCGCGCTGCTCGGCTTCGGCGCGGATGTCCTAGTCCGCGGCGCAGTGGGCCTCGCGACGCTGGCGCGGGTGTCGAGCGCGGTCATCGGGCTCACCATCGTCGCAATGGGCACCTCGCTGCCGGAGCTCACGGTCGGCGTCGCCGCCTCGCTCAAGGGCGCCAGCGACATCGGCGTCGGCAACGTCGTCGGCGTGAACGTCTTCAACGTCTGCGTGGTGCTGGGCATCTCGGCGCTGATCCTCCCGATGCGCGTCCACGGCGCGGCGGTGCGCCTGGAATGGCCGTTTATGTTCCTCGCCAGCTTCATCCTCTTCCTGCTGGCGCGCGACGGCACGCTGGACCGCGTCGAAGGCGCGTTCTTCGTCGTCAGCCTCGGGTTGTTCGTCGCCTATGTGGTGCGCATCGGCCGCAAGGACGTGCAGGGCGAGGAGAAGGCAGACCTGCAGGAGCTCATCGAGCTAAAGACCTTCGGCGATCGCCTGCGCCGGATGGGTCCGGCGCTGGGCCTAATCGGCGGCGGCATCGCCGTGCTGATCGTCGGCGGCGAGGTGCTGATGCGCGGCGCGCTCAGCCTTGCGCACAGCGCCGGGATGTCGGAGCGGATGATCGGCCTGACGGTGGTGGCCTTCGGCACCGGCACGCCTGAGGTCGCCACGGCCATCGTCGCCGCGCGACGCGGCCAGAGCGAGCTCGCACTCGGCAACGTCATCGGTTCCAACATCGTCAACATCCTCGGCATCCTCGGCGTCACCGCGCTCATCCGGCCGCTCGCGCTGGACCCGGCGGCGGTGAACCACGACATCCCGTGGATGCTCGGCTTCTCGTTGGTGCTGCTGCCGATTATGCGCCGCGGGTCGGTGATCGACCGCAGCGAAGGCGCGTTGCTGCTGGTGGCGTACGTCGGATACCTGGTGCTGCTCGCGCTGGGCTACTGAGCGACGGCCTGCGCGGCGGCTACTTCCGCCCGCCGGTCCACACCGCGACGATGCCGCAGGTGCCGCGGCCGGAGGGAACGGCCGCCTGGAGCTCGTAGGGCGCGTTCGATACGCTCGGGTAGATCTCGATCGCGCTGATCTCGTTGCCGGACACGAACTGGTTGATGTCCGGGTTCCGCGTCCCCGCACCCATTGACGGCGGGCGGTATGACCCATCGCGCCGGATCGACGTCGGCACCTGCTCCACCACCTCGTCCTGCGAGGTGCCCTGCACCAGTTGCCCGTCGACCACGAGATTCAGCGGACAGCCGCCACGGCCAAGCAACACGGCCCGCCCGTCCCCGAGCCGCCCGATGCTGGCGTAGCGCGCATCGCGCAGGGCCTGCGTAAGCGTCATCGGCAGTTGGAGCTCCAACTGCTCCGGCGTGATGAAATCCCCAACCGTCGCCCCACGGCGCACGCGTTCCATCCGGTCGTAGAAGCCGCGGCGCGCAAGCGGCGTATCGCGGACGCCCACCACCTCCACCGCGCCGAGCGTCTGCACCACGCGCCCCATCACAAACTCGAGTGTGTCCGGCGCTGGTAGCCGCACCCAGCGATCCAGCGGCGTGTAGCCGATTCGCCGCACCCGGATGTGCACCGAGTCGCGGCCGCGAAACGTGAGCTCGCCGTGTCCCGTCGAGTCCAGCGTGATTGGCGTGCCCACGGACGGCTGCACGTACGCATAGGCGACCGATGCGCCGCTTCCATCGCGCACCACGACGTTCGACTTCTGCGCGTCCACCGCGGTGGCGCAGAGGCAAGCGAGCGGGAAGATGGCAAGACGCATCGGGACCGGACCGGCGAGGGGACTTCCCAGATTTACCCCCGCCCGGATGCCCCCGCCACCGCCCCCGCGGTTGCCCGCCACGCGGCCGACGCCCAGATTCGCCTGATGAACCGCCGCGACCTCCTCCGCGCCGCCACCGGCGCCAGTCTCGCCGCCCTCGGCGCCCCCGCCATCCTCCGCCGACGGCACCGGCTCTTCGCCGACTCCCCCACCGACTACTCGGCGCGCACCATCGGTCTCATCCGCGAGAACCCGGTGGTGGATATGCTCTGCCAGTTCGCGTTCTCGGACTTCCGCGAGGAGGAAAGCCCGCCCCGCGCCGTGCGCTGGCTGCAGAACCCGCGCAGCTTCACGGCCGAAGACTTCGCGCGCTTCCGCGCCTCGGGCGTAACGGCGCTGGCGTTGGGACACGGCGCCTCAAGCTACGAAGGTGGCGTGCAGTGGGCGGCCCAGTGGAACGGCTTCATCGCCTCGCGCAGCGAATGGTTCCGTCGCGTGGACAGCGCCGACGACCTCCGACGCACCGCCGCCGACGGACGCGTCGGCATCATCCTCACGACGCAGGATGCGGGACACTTCCGCAGCGTGAACGACGTGGACACGTTCTACCGCCTCGGCCAACGCGTGGCGCAGCTCACCTACAACACGCAGAACCGGCTCGGCGCCGGCTTCCTCGAGCACCGCGACGGCGGCCTCACCGTGTTCGGCGGCGAGATCCTCAAGCGGATGGAGAGCGTGGGGATGGCGGTGGACCTCTCGCACTGCGCCGACCAGACGACGATGGACGCGATCGACGCCGCGACGAAGCCGCCGGTGTTCACGCACGCCACGGCGCGGGGCATCCTGCCGGACTGCCGACGCTGCAAGACGGACGAATCCATCCGCGCACTCGCGGCGAAGGGCGGCGTGGTAGGCATCGCAATGATCCGCTTTATGGTCCGGCCCGCACCGCCGGTCACGGTGGAGCACGTGGTGGATCACGTCGAGCACATCATCAAGATCGCCGGCGCCGAGCACGTGGGCATCGGCTCCGACCTCGATATGGCCGGCCTCGCGAACGCCGTGCCGCGCAGCGGCCCGATCGCGCCCACCTCGCAGCCCAACTTCGATCGCTACAATGCGTACTTCGCCGAGGACGGCGGCGCGCACGTGGATGGCCTCAACCACCACCGCCGCACCTTCGACCTCGTCGAGGCGATGGTGCGGCGGCGGCACTCCGATGCGACCATCCGCGGACTGCTCGGCGGCAACTTCATCCGGGCGATGGCGGCCACCTGGGCCTGAGCGCGCTCGCGCTCAGGCCGTGACCACCGCGAACTCGCCGGTCTGCGTGACTTCCTCCTGCGTCGGTGGCAGGAGCTTGTAGAGCACCGGCGTCACGAGGCGCGAGAGCAGCGTCGAGCTGATTAATCCGCCGATGATGACGATGGCCAGCGGCGAGTAGAGCGAGCTGCCTTGGATGGCCAGCGGCATCAACCCGCCGATCGCCGTCAGCGACGTGAGCACGATCGGCACGAAGCGCACCTTCCCTGCCCGCTCGATGGCCTCGTCGAGCCCCATCCCGCCGGCACGCAGTTGGTTGGTGAAGTCCACCAGCAGGATCGAGCTCTTGATCTCGATGCCGATGAGCGCGACGAAGCCGATCACCGAGCTGAAGCTCAGCGTGTAGCCGGTGACCCAGAGCCCGACGAGGCCGCCGATGACGCCGAGCGGGATGACTGAGCTTACGATGAGCATCCCGCGGAAGGTCTTGAACTCCAGGATGAGGATGGCGAGGATGCCGAACACCGCGATGAGGATGGCGGCGCCGAGCCCGCCGAAGCTCTCCTGGCGACTGGCGATCTCGCCGGCGGCGGTGATGCGGTAGCCGTCCGGCAGCGTCAGTGTGTCGAGCTGTGCCAGGATGTTGCGCGTGACGCGGTCGGTGTTGAAGCCGGTGCGCACCTGTGAGGTCACCGTGACGGCCCGCTGGCCGTCGTAGTGCTGGATGACCGGCGGCGAGGTCTCGAACTCCAACGACGCGATCTGGCGTACCGGCACCTGCGCTCCGGTGACCGCCCCGGCATAGATGCGGTCGAGTACCTCGGGGCCCTTCCGCGGCGGACCGGGCAGGCGGAGCATCACCGCGTACTCCTCGCCGTCGGCATCGCGCAGGTGACCGGCGGCGAGGCCTTCGAGGCCGAAGCGCACGGCGCGGTCCACCTCGGCCGTCGGCACGCCATAGAGCCCGGCCTTGGCGCGGTCGGTGCGCAGGCGCAGGTCCGTGCGCGAGACGCGCAGCGGGTTCACGACGTCGCGCGAACCATCCGTGCGCTCGAGGATCCGTTCCACGCGCGCAGCGATGTCGCGCAGCGCGTCCAGGTCCGGCCCGGTCACGCGCATCGCGATGGGCGCGTCGATCGGCGGGCCGTTCTCGAACTCCGTCACCTGGATGCGTGCGTCGGGATAGGCATCGAACTCGGCGCGCAGCGAGTCGAGCAGCAGCGGCGTCGCGCGCGAGTCGTAGCGGTCCACCAGCACGAAGAGCTCGCCGCGGGTGGTGCGTTCGGCCAGAGACTGAATGTTGTAGTAGATCTTGGGATTGCCGCGCCCGATGTTGGCGTACACGTGCTGCACCGACTCGCGGCGCAGCAGTGCCCGCTCAGCGAATGCCACCGCCGAGTCCGTGACGTGAAGGGCGCTGCCTTCCGGTGAGGCGACCGTGACCAGGAACTGCGGCGTGCCGGCCTTGGGGAACAGCGAGAACCCGATGCTCGGGATCAGTGCCAGCGCACTGAAGAACAGCGCCGTCGCGACCAGCAGGGTGCGTCCCGGTGCCGCTAGCGCGCGGTGCAGCAGCTTGGCGTAGGTGGCGTCGATGCCGCGGTTAAGCGCCCGCATAAACACGTTGCCGTGCTCGTCGCCTTCCTCCTTGAGGAACATCGCCGCGAGGAAGGGGATGATCGTGATCGACACCAGCAGCGACGCCAGAATGGTGAACACGACGGCTGCCGGCATCGAGCGGATGAACTTGCCCGGCGTTCCCGGGAGCATCAGCACCGGCAGGAAGGCGAACACCAGCGTCGCCGTCGTGCCGATGACCGCCACGAGGATCTGATTGGTGGCCTTGATAGCCGCCTCGACGCGACCGTAGCCCTCGCGCAACCAACGGGCGATGTTCTCGACGACGACGATCGAGTCGTCCACCAGCAAACCCAGCGCAATCACGAAGCCGACGATGGAGAGCTGGTTGATGCTGTATCCGAACAGCTTGAGCAGCGTGATGCCGATGGCCAGCGACAACGGGATGGACACCATCACGATGCCCGAGGCGCGGAAGCCCAGCGGCAGCAGCGTCAGGATGACCAACGCGATGGCGATGAGGAAATCGGTCGTCAGGCGCGAGAGTCGCAGCCGGACATTGTTGGATTGGTCGAAGGCCCGCTCGAGCTGCATCGAGGCCGGCAACGTGGACTGGAAGGCGTCGGCGCTGGCCCAGAGCCGGTCACGCACCGCCATAATGTTCTCGTTGTCCTGCATCGCGGCCGTGATCCACACGGCGCGGCGGCCGTTGAAGCGCGCCGTGCTGCTGGCGATCTCGTAGTCCCACTCGACTTCGGCGACGTCGCCGAGCCGTACGGATGCGCCCGCCGCACCGCCAATGACGGTGCTGCGCAGCTGGTCCAGCGAGCGATAGCCGCCGCTGGTCTTCACGTTGAAACGGCGGTTGCCTACGTCAGCCGAGCCACCGGGGATGTTGAGGCTCTCGCTGCCGACGGCCTGCAGCACGCGGCTGAGCGGAATGCCGAACTCGGCCAGACGGCCGGCATCCAGCGAGACGCGCAGCTCGCGGCTGGGATAGCCCCGGGTCTCCGCCCGCTTCACGCCCGGCTGGCGCGCAAGGTCGTCGCGCAGCGCGCGGGCCGCTTTGTCGAGTTCGTGGTACGGCGCCGTCTCCGAGACCAGCGCGAACTGCGCGATGTTCACGTCGGAGGCGTTGATGCGCTGCACCTCCAGCACCGCGAGGTCGCTGGGCAGGCTGCCGCGCAGGGCGTTCACCTCGCGCAGGATCTCGTCGTACTTGCGGTCGGCATCCACCGAGACCTCGAACTCGGGGATGATGAGCGCGAGGCCGTCTTCAATGGATGCCTTCACGTCGCGAAGGTTCTCGAGCGCACGGATGCGATCCTCGATTGGATCCACGACCAACTGCTCCATATCCGTCGGGCTCGCGCCGGGATACACGGCGACGATCGGATACACCGGGATCGGGAAGGTCGGGTCCTCGGCGCGCGGGATGGTCAGCATCGAGAAGCTGCCCATCGCCAGCATCGCGACGAAAGCCACCAGCATAAACTGGCGGTTGCGGACGCTGAAGCCGACGATGTTCACGGCGTGCCCTCGGCGACCACGCGCACGCGCGTGCCCTGCACCAGGCGCGTCGCGCCGGCGGTGACGACGCGGGTGCTGGCGTCGATGTCGCCTTCCACGGCCGCGAGCGCGCCGTCCAGCCAGAGCACGCGCACGCGACGACGTTCGGCGTTTGCCGCGCCTTCCGCGACGACGAACACCGTCGCGTCGCGGCCGTCGACTTCCAGCAAGGCCTCGGCGGGCAGCGTGAGCACCGCGACACTGCCCTGCGGCGTGAGCCGCGCCCGCCCGATCAGTCCCGACGCGAGCCGGCGGTTCCCGGGCGTCACTGCCACTTCGACTTCATACGTGCCGGTCATCGGCGATGCGGCGACACCAACGCGCTCGACGCGGCCAGCAAAGCTAGTGCCCGGATGCGCGTCGAATGACACCTCGGCGGCCATCCCTTCGCGCAAGCGCACCGCCTCGCGGTCTGCCGCACCCGCGCGCAGCACCAAACCCTGGCGCTCTACGCGCAGCACGAACACCGGCGTTCCGGCGCCGACGAGCTGGCCGTTTTCCACCTGGCGACGCAGAATCACGCCCGCGGCCGGCGCGCGCACTTCCGCGTACTGGCGATTGAACTCCGCCGCACGCAGCTGGGCCTCGGCGACTTCCAAGCCCGTGCGCGCATCCTCCAACTGCGACTGCGTGGCCACGGAGTCCTTGAACAACGCTTCAACGCGCGTGAGCTCGCGTCGCGATTTATCGCGCGACTCGCGGGCGGCGGCGACGCTAGCGTCGATCTCCGTCAGCGAGAGCGCGGCGAGCAACTGGCCCTCGCTCACGCGGTCGCCGGCATCCGCGCGCACGCTGGCCACCACGCCGCCGACCTTGAAGCCCAGCGGGATCTCTTCCTTGGCACCGAGGATGCCGGTGAGCAGGATGTCGGGCTCGGCCGTACGCGAACCGGGCGTGACGACGCGGACGGGAATCGGCGCGGCGTCCTCGGCGGCGGGAGCATCGGCGCCACCGCAGGCCATCGCCGCGAGCGTGATCAGGAGCATCGGGAGTCGCAGGGTCACGGCGTGGTCCTCGGATAGAGCGCAGCCGCACGGTCCAGCTCGACGCGGCGCAGGTAGTAGTCGTAGGTGGTGAACAGGGCGTTGAGCTGAGCCGCGGTCAGGGCGGTGCGCGCTTCGCTGAGTTCCAACGGCGAGGCCAGGCCTTCGGTGGCGCGGCGGTCCACGAGTTGGAAGGTCCGCGTGGCGGCGTCTTCCTGAGCACGGGCCGTCTCGATGGCCTGCCGCGCGACTGCTGCGGCCTGCCAGGCGAGGCGGACCTGCAGCTCGATCCCGCGCCGTGCGTCCTCGTCCTGCAGCGAGAGTCGCTGCGCCTCGAGCTGCGCCTGCTCGGCCCGCGCGGCGTCGCGGCCGCCGTTGAACAGGTTCCACGACGCGACCACGCTCACCAAGGTGAAGTCGGCGTCGCGGCTGAAGCGGTACTCGTTGCCTTGCACGCCGTAGTCCAGCGCGACGGCCAAGTTCGGCAGGAAGCTGCCGCGTGCCACGGCGCGCTGGGCGTTGGCGGCGCGCTTGCCGGCGTCGATCGCGCGGAGCTCCTCGCGCCCGCCGAGCCCGGCAGCCAGCGCTTCGTCGAGCGTCGGCAGCGCGTCGAGACCCAGCGTCGCGGCGTCCACGATGCTGACCTCGTCGGTGATCGCGCGACCCACCGTCATATTGAAGCTCTGGCGCGTGGCGCTCACCAGCTGCGCCGCCTCGGCGTCGCGCTGCTGCGCCTCGCTGAACTCGGCGCGCACCCGCGAGAGCGCGTCCGGCGTCGCGCGGCCGACTTCGACCAAGCGCTGCATCACCCGCAGCTGCTCTTCAAGCAGCGTCCGCGTGGCGAGGCGCAGCTCGGCGAGGCGCAGGGCCTTGGCGTGCGTGAGGTAGGCACTGCGGATCTCGGCGGCCAACTGGCGCTCGGTGGCGGCGTAGGTCGCGCTCTGCACGTCGCGCGCGGCGCTGGCGGCGCGGTAGCCGGAGTAGATCTCCGCCTGGAAGATCGGCTGGGCCACCCGCACCGCCGTCTCCTGCTTCAGCGGCAGGCGCAGGTCGATGTTCGTCGGGAACTGCGGCGCGCCGAGGAGCTGGTTCAGCGCATCGAAGGCGGGGTTGATCAGCTCGCCGAGGTTCACCACCTGGCCGCTGACGTTCGTGTAGCGCGCGTTCAGCGTGGCGGTGGGCAGGAAGAACCCGCGGGCTTCGCGAACGGCGGCTTCGGAGCGCTCCACCTGGAGTGCCTGCTGCCGGATGCCCAGGTTCTGGCGCAGGCCTTCGCGCACGTACTCGTCGAGCGGCCCTTGGGCGGCCAGCACGGCCGGCGCCAGCAGCAGCGGAAGGATGGTCCAGCGCATAGCGTCATCGGTTGGGGGACCGGCATCGGAATACCGCGCCCGTATCGTGTTCTAGAGGGATGTCTCTAGTACGCTCTAGATTATTAGAGGGTTTCCACTACTTGTCAATAGTGGAATGAAATCTCTATTATGTAGCCAGATGAGTAACGACCGCCCCGAAGTGCCCGCCAATCATATAGATGGTGATCCCCGGGACCGCGCCGCCCGCGCCCCGCAGCAGGAGCGCGGGCAGCGGCGTGTGGAGCAGATCCTGGATGCCGCAGCTCAGGTATTCGTGGAGCACGGGGTGGACGGCGCCACGATGCAGCTGATTGCCGAGCGCGCCGAGAGCTCGATGGGTTCGCTGTATCACTTCTTTCCCAACAAGGACGCGATCGTCGAGGCGCTGGGGGCGCGGTACGCCGACGCCGCCCGCGACACGAACGAGCGCGCGATGCCGCTCGAGCACGCGCACCATCCGATGACGGAACTGTTCGACAGCATCCTGCAGGCGCAGATGGGCTTGATCGAGCGGACGCCGGCCTTCACGGCGGTGCACGCGGCCGTGCATCGCAACTGCCCGGCCATCTACGACGCGCTCAACCAGGCACTGGTGGGGCACGTGGCCAAGTTCCTCGCGCTGCGCTATCCGAGCCTGCCAGAGCGTGAGCGTGCCGCGTCGGCGATGGTGTCGGTGGCGGCGGTGCACGCCATCGTGGAGTTGGCGGGCCGCCTGCCGGTGGAGTTCCGCGAGGCCGCCATCCGCGAGGCGCACACGATGTTCGTGGCGCACTACGGCCGCTACGACACGCTGTACGGGACGCGCGCCGGTTAGATTCTCGGCGTGCCCGTCGACTCGCTGACCCCAATCCTGCTCGGTGTGCTCCTCGGCCTGCGTCACGCAACGGACGCGGACCACGTCGTCGCGGTGACGACAATCGTGGCGCGCGAGCGCTCGCTGCTGCGTGCGGCGCGCGTCGGCGCGATGTGGGGCCTGGGGCACACGCTCACGCTGCTGCTGCTCGGCGGCGCGATCATCGCGTTCCGACTGGTGATTCCGCCGCGCGTCGGACTGGGGCTCGAGTTCGCCGTGGCGCTGATGCTCATCGGGCTCGGCTACTCCAACATCCTCCGCCGCGACGATGAGTCCCTGCCGCCGCTCACGCGGCCCCTTGTCGTCGGCGTGGTGCACGGACTGGCCGGCTCGGCGGCGGTGGCGCTCTTGGTGCTGGCGACGATCCGCGAGCCGCTGGCCGCCGCCGCGTATCTGCTGATGTTCGGACTGGGCACCATCCTCGGGATGATGCTCGTCACCGCGCTGCTGGCGGCGCCGGCGCTCTATGCCCGCGACCGCGTGGCCCAGATGCGCATCGGCGTACGCGTGGCCGCCGGAGCGCTGAGCATCGCCTTCGGCCTGCTGCTGGCGCGCGAGCTGATCGTGGACGGCGGCTTGTTCTCGGCGGTGCCGACCTGGGATCCACACTGACGGCAAGGCGCGGCAAGGCGGCGCGCAGAACGTCCGCAAGTCGCGCTGGGGCGAAGCAACCTGTTGCGCGCCACCCCGACTCGACCGCGCTGCGGCAGTTCGGCCAGAAGCTCCGCGCCTGGTACCGCCGCAACGCCCGCGACCTGCCGTGGCGCCGCACGCGCGACCCGTACGCGATCCTCGTCAGCGAGCTGATGCTGCAGCAGACGCAGGTCAGCCGCGTGCTCGACTACTGGCAGCGCTTCCTCGAGCGCTTCCCCACGCTCGAATCGCTCGCCGCCGCGCGCGAGCGGCAGGTGCTCGCGCAGTGGAGCGGCCTCGGCTACTACGCACGCGCGCGGAACCTGCACAAGCTCTCGAAGGCCGTGGTCCGCGAAGGCGCCGGCGCCTGGGGCGATGCGCCATCAGCCACGCCGCCGCTCGCCGCCGACGGCACGGCCTCGCTGCTGCCAGCCGAAGCCGCGCAGTTGCGGCGCCTGCCGGGCATCGGGGCATATACAGCGGGTGCGGTCAGCACCTTTGCCTTCGAACGCCGTGCGGCACTCGTGGATACGAACGTCGCGCGCGTGCTCACGCGCGTGTTCGCGCCGCGGCTGCAGCCCAAACGCGCGCGTGACCAGAAGGCGATCTGGGCGTTGGCCGAGGCTACGCTGCCCCGCACCGGCTCGGCGACGTGGACGCACAACCAGGCGTTGATGGAACTTGGCGCGCTGGTGTGCACGGCGCGGGTGAAGCGGTGCGGGGCCTGCCCGGTGCACAGTGTGTGCCGGTCCTCCGAGCGGTAGCAGGTCGCACCCTAGGGCGACGCTCGCCGGATGCGCAGGGCGAGGGTAGCATCTCCTATGCCCAAGCGCCCTCGGACTCACCTGAAGCTCATCGCCTGCGCCGCCGCGCTGGTGCTCGCCACCGGATGCGTGACGCGCGTGAACGCCCCGACGGTGCGGCCGAGCTGGATCGAGGCGCCGGAAGGCGATTGGGACGAAGTCCTCATCCACCAATCGTACACCACCATCCTCACGCGCTACCGAGCTGATTCACTGCGCGTGGATGGCGTGCGCCGCACGCGCACGCGGCGCGCGGACAAAGCCCGGGACTTCCTGCGCCGCCGCGTCGAGCGACGCGACACGGTGGACGTCGCGTACCGCATCGCGGAAGCACAGGGGTTCCGCGCGCAGGTGCTCGGCACTTTCGTGCAGTACTCCGACATCTCGCGCTCAGGATTCGTGTTGCGCTTCGGCAACGCCTCCGACGACGATGACGCGCCGGATGATCGCACGTACCATCGGCTCGCGTATGCGTCCGACCTGCGGCTGCGCATCGGCGATGACTCCACGGCCTGGCGGCTCAGCACGAGCTGGGAGTGGGACTCCACCGGCATCCAACGCTCGGAGCGGATGCTGACGCGCAATGACCGTACCTTGGCGCTCACGGAACTGGTACCGAATGGCAAGGCGCCAGAGCCCAGCCGCCGAACGCCGATGTTGGTGCCTGAAGCGGCGGGCTGGCTGGTGCTCGACGGCAAGACGCCGCTCGCCGCGGTGCAGACGAGTGGTGGCGGCCTCCTGGGCCAGAGCGATCTCCGCGCTTGGGTTCCGCGGGGGCTCGACGCCGCCGAGCGGAAGTCACGGATCGCAATGTTGCTGATGCTCTTGGAGGGCAGCAACCGGAGCGTGTTCACGCGGCAGCACTGAAGGCCAGTCCGCCGGGCTAGCGCCGGCTCCGCGCGAGGTCGGCCGCATAGCGTCGCTCCGCGCGCGCGAAGAGCGCACGGCCGAGCCCGGTGTGCCAGAACCGTCCTGCCAACCGCTGCGCCAGCGTGATGCGGACAGGACGCATCGTCCACAGCGCCAACGACACGCCAGCGAACACCGTCGCCGAGACGAGCAGCAGGAATCCAAGGCCGTCCACGTGCGCGCGGCCGGCGGCATCGCGGGCGATATGCTGCGGAAAGAATCCGATCGACACGCCGCTCAGGAATCCGCCGATGGCTGCAATCGCCTTGCGGCGGCGCAGGCGAATCGCCTCGACCGGGTCGGCGACGAGCAGCTCCCCGGCGCGGCTCGTCTCGTCGCGAATCGCATCCGACGCGGCGGCGGCGTCTGCCGCCGTAAACCCCTGCCGCACGACGAAACGGACGCGATCCAGCATCTGGGTGATGGTGGTGATGAGTACCGTGACGACCAGCAGCATCGCCACGGAGCCGATCAGCGAGCGGCGGTACCCGGCGAGATTCCAGAAGCCCACGAGAAACGCCGCGAGGAAGATGCCCATCTGCAGTGACTGCGCCGTCTGCTGCTGGAAGAGGCGCAGCAACGGGGCGACTTCGCGGGTGCGGAGGTGCAGGTCGTTGATCGCCTCCGCCAGTGCCTCGGCGGTGTCGTAGCGCGCGTTGCGATCCTTCGACAACAGGCGGGCGATGACCTCCGTGAGCCCGACGGGGAACTCCGCGCGAACTGAGGTCACGGGTGGCGGTGGCTGCGTCATATGCAACATCAACAGGCGATGTGCGCTGTCTGCCTGGAATACCGTGCGCCCGGTGGCTGCGAAGAATCCCACGCAGCCCAGCGAATAGAGATCCGACCGTCCGTCGATCGCCTCGGCCGCCGCCTGCTCGGGGCTCATATAATGTGGCGTCCCGATGGACTGTCCCACTTCGGTCAGGCTACTCGCCTGTTCCTTCCGGGCGATGCCAAAGTCCATTATCAGCGCGCGCCCCGTGCCGCGTTCGATCATCAGGTTGTCCGGCTTGACGTCGCGGTGTACGATGCCGCGGGCGTGCGCGTAGCCCAGCGCCCAGGCGGTATCCTGCAGCAGCCGCGCGCAATCGATGGCGTCGTAGGGCCCGGAGCGCGCGATGCGCTGCGAGAGCGTCTCGCCGTCCACGTACTGCATCACGATCGCCAGCAGGTCACCCTGCTCCTCGACCGCGTGCACGTGGATGATGTTGGGGTGCGAGAGCGAGGCCGCGAGCTTGGCCTCGCGCACGAAACGCTCGCGCAGCGTTGCGTTGATGGCGAGGTCCGGCGGCAGGACCTTGATGGCGACGTGCCGGTCCAGCGTGCGGTCTTCGGCGAGAAACACCGCCCCCATCCCGCCGCGCCCGAGCTCGCGGAGCACGCGATAGCGACCAGCCGTCGAGCGTTCCAGCAGCAGTTGGAGAGGATCGGTCATCGCAAGAAACTGCAGGCCGGAGCGCGCGGACGGAAGGGAGCTGCAGGTACAAGACGGAAGACGGATGACGGACGCTTCTCTCATCCGTCCTCCGTCCTCCGTCCTCCGTCCTCCGTCGAAAACCTACTTCACAACCTTATGCGACAGGTTGATCCCCTTCTTCGGATACGGCCGCGTGTCGTAGCCCGTGTAGATCTGCCGCGGGCGCGCGATCTTCTGCTCCTTGTCGAGCAGCAGCTCCTCCCATTGCGACATCCAGCCGGCGGTGCGCGCGATGGCGAACAGCACCGTGAAGTAGTCGGTCGGGAAGTGCATCGCCCGGTAGATCAGGCCCGTGTAGAAGTCGACGTTCGGGTAGAGCTTGCGCGAGATGAAGTACTCGTCGCTGAGCGCGATGCGCTCGAGCTCCAGCGCGATCTCCATATCCTTCGTCATCCCGGCGACCTTGAGCACGTCGTCGCAGAGCTTCTTCACGATCTTGGCGCGCGGATCGTAACTCTTGTACACGCGGTGACCGAAGCCCATCAGGCGGTTGCCGGCCTTGCCGCTCTTCACGCCCTCGATGAAGGCCGGGATGTTCTTCACATCGCCGATCTCCTCGAGCATCCGCAGCACCGCCTCGTTGGCACCGCCGTGCAGCGGGCCGTACAGCGCCGCCACGCCTGCCGCCACCGCCGAGTACGGGTCCACGTGCGAGCTGCCCACCGCCCGCACCGCGTTGGTGGAGCAGTTCTGCTCGTGGTCCGCGTGCAGGATGAACAGGATGTCGATCGCCCGCGCGTACACCGGATGCGCCTCGTACTTGGGCTCCGACATCCGCGCGATCATCGAGAGGAAGTTCTCGGCGTACGACAGCGAGTTGTCGGGATACACGTACGGCAGGCCCTTCACGTGGCGGTACGCGAACGCCGCCAGCGTCGGCATCTTGGCCAGCAAGCGGATGAACGCGATGTCGCGCTCGCGCGGGTCGTGGATGTCCTTGGACGTCGGGTAGAACGACGACAGCGCCGCGACGCCGGCCGTCAGCATCGCCATCGGATGGGCGTCGTAGCGGAAGCCCTCCATAAAGCGCTTGATGTTCTCGTGCACGTACGTGTGGTACGTGATGTGGTGCTGGAACTCGTCGTACTCCTGCTGCGTCGGCAGCTCGCCCTTGCGCAGCAGCCACGCGACTTCGAGGAAGTTCGAGTGCTCGGCCAGCTGCTCGATCGGGTACCCGCGGTAGCGCAGGATGCCCTTGTCGCCGTCGATGAACGTGATGGCCGAGCGACAGGAGGCCGTGTTCATAAAGGCCGGGTCGTAGCCCATAATCCCGAAATCGTCGGGATTGACCTTGATCTGCTTGAGGTCGGCCGTGCGGATGGTCTCGTCGGTGATCGGGGCGTAGTAGATCTTGCCCGTGCGCGAGTCCTTGATCTCGAGGTGGTCGCCGGCGGGGGCGGCCGAGGTCGGGGTGCCTGCCATCGTAGGGGGTTCCGCTTTGGGGGTGAACACCTGCGGAGTCGTCGCAATGCTTCGACTCGAGCGCGGACTGCGTTGTCGCGCCGGGAGTAAATCTAGTCGTTGTACCCGCCCAAATGGGTGGGGAACCGCACCCCGCTACCGGGTCCGTTATCCTTCGTGGGCCTATGGAGTCCCCCCTCTTCCTGCTCGCGGTCGCTGCGGCCGCCGCCGTCGGCGCGATGATGAACGCCGTGGCCGGGGGGGGCACCCTGATCACCTTCCCCGCCCTCGTCGCCCTAGGCGTCCCGCCGATCACGGCCAATGCCACCTCGACCGTGGCCCTCTGGCCCGGGACGATGCTCTCGATGTGGGGCTACCGCCGCGAGCTGGTCGGGGCGCGGCGCTGGGCCAAGGCCTTCGCCATCCCGTCCTTCGCGGGTGGCATCGTCGGGGCCGTCCTCCTGCTCCAGACGCCGGAGCGGCGCTTCGCCGCAATCGTCCCCTGGCTGATCCTCGGGGCGACGGCCCTGTTCATCGCCCAACGCCCGCTGATGCACTCGCTGGCCGAACGGGGCGGGCTGCGGCGTGAGGTCGCCGGGGCGGACGGTCACCTGCTGCCGCCCAGCGCCGCCTTCCTATTGTACCAGTTCGGCGTGAGCGTCTACGGCGGCTATTTCGGGGCTGGTGCCGGCATCCTGATGCTGGCCGCGCTCGGCTTGATGGGCCTGACGAACATCCATCAGATGAACGGCCTCAAGAACTGGGGCGGCGGCGTGATGAACCTCGTCGCGGTGCTGATCTTCGCCGTCTCGGGCATCGTGAACTGGCCGATTGCCATCGCGATGGCACTGGGCGCGGGCGCCGGCGGCATCGGCGGGTCGCTGTTGGCGCAGCGCGTGGGGCAGGACTGGGTGCGGCGGGCGATCGTGACCATCGGCTTGGGCTCCGGCGTGGCGATGTTGTTCGGGCTGATCTGAGCGATTGCGTACAGTTGGCCCCGCTGGGCGCACGACTCGGCCCTCGGTTGGTCCCAAGGTCAAACGGTTTGGGCTGAATTCCCATCCCAGTGGGTATGCCCAACGACTCAGACGCCACAGCTTGGCGCGACTTCGCCCGCGCGCTCGCGGAGCGCTACGCCGACCTTTCCCCGCTCAGCGGCGGCGGAATGTCTGAGCTCTTCGTCGCGCGCGAGCGGCGCCTCGACCGCCGCGTCGTCATCAAGCGCATCGCCCGGCAGTTCGCCGGTGCCGACGGACGCGAGCGATTCGACCGCGAGATCGCGGTCCTCGCGACCCTGCAGCACCCGAACATCGTCCCGCTGCTGCACGCCGACGCCTTCGAGGGCGCGCCGTACTTCGTGATGCCGTTCGTGCGCGGCGAGTCGCTGCGCGACCGGCTCCTGCGCGGGCCGCTCTCGGTGCGCGAGGCCGTTGCCATCCTCGAGGACGTCGCGCAGGCGCTGGAAGTCGCCCACGCGCTCGGCGTGGTGCACCGCGACATCAAGCCCGGCAACATCCTGCTCACCGGCAGCAGCGCGATGGTCGCCGACTTCGGCATCGCCAAGGCGCTGGCGCGCGCGCCCGGCGGTGGCGCGCAGGTGCTGCGTACGCCCTCCGACCTCACAATCGAAGGACTCTCGCTCGGGACGCCTCGCTATATGTCGCCGGAGCAGTTCGCCGCCGATCCCTCGGCCGACCACCGCGTGGACCTCTACGCCCTTGGCGTGGTCGCGTACGAGATGCTGGCCGGTGCGCCGCCCTTCGAGGCCGCGACCACCGCCGAGCTGGCGCGGGCGCATCTGGCGAAGACACCAGTTCCGCTGACGCAGCGCCGCCGGGAGGTGCCGCCCGCACTCGCGTCGCTCGTGGCCGCCTGCCTCGAGAAGGATCCGGAGGCGCGCCCGCGCTCGGCCGCGGCCGTGCTCCGCGCGCTGCGCTCACCCTCGCTGCTTCAGCCCAGCGCGGCCGACGAGGCCACGCCGCGACGTCACCTCACCCCAGCGCCCCTGCGCAGCGTGCTCCAAGACCTGCGCTACGCGGTCCGCTCGCTGGCCAAGACTCCGGTGCTGCTCGCCGCCACGCTCGGTTGCCTCGCCCTCGGCGTCGGGAGCACCGCAGCGGTGTTCAGCGTCGTGGATGGCGCCCTGCTGCGCCCACTGCCGTTCGTCGAGCCCGAGCGTTTGGTCTCGGTGTTCCGCACCGTGGGCGGGTACAGCGGCGACCCCATCTCGGTTCCGAACTTCCTCGACCTGCGAGAGGATCCGGTCCTCGACCGCCTTGAGGCGATCGCAATCACCTCACGCATCGCGCACTTGGGCGACCGCGGTGAACCGGCCTCGGCACTGCAACTCAGCGGGTCGGCCTTCACGACCTTGCAGGTACGCCCTGCACTCGGCCGGCTCTTCACGGACGATGACGACCGCGAGTCGGCACCAGCGGTGGTCGTGCTCAGCGACGGCTTCTGGCGCAGTCACCTCGGAGGCAGCCCAGGCGTGGTCGGAACGACGCTGCGCCTCGACGGCGTGCCGCACGACATCATCGGCGTTCTGCCACCCGGCTTCCGCATTCCGCACGCCTGGGCGATGCTCGAAGCCGACGTCTGGCTCCCAAGCCGATTCACCGCCAACCAGCGCGCGCAGCGCAGCAGCAACTTCCTGCGCGCCTTCGCGCGCCTCGCACCGGGGCAAACGCTGGAGTCCGCCGAACTCGCGTTGCGCACGCGCTACGATGGCCTCATCGAGCAGTTCCCCGAACTCCGTGGCACCCAGGTGCGGCTCGGCGCCATGCAGGCCGAGTCGCAGGCGTCGGTGCGCACGCCACTCCTGCTGCTCCTCGCTGCCGCCATCGCAGTGCTCGCCATCGCGACGATCAACGTCTCGAGCCTTCTGCTCGCGCGCGGGATCCGCCGCCAGCAGGAGCTGGCCGTGCGCACGGCGCTCGGTGCCACGCGATGGCAGTTGCTGCGGCCCGTGCTGGCCGAGTCGGCAGTGATTGCCGTCGGGGGATGCACAATCGGCCTCGCGCTGGCGGCGTTGGCCGTGCGCACCATCGGCTTGCTGGCGGCGCAGCAGATTCCGCAGCTCGCCGGCGCCTCACTCGACGCGCGCACGGTGCTTGCCGCGATTGCGCTTGCGCTGCTCGCTGCCACGATGGGAAGCCTCGCACCGGCACTGCGGGCGCTGCGCCTGCATCCGGGCGACGCGCTGCGCGGTGGGCGCGGCAGCGAGGCAGCGGGCCAGCATCGCGCACTGGGAGTCTTGGTCATCGCCGAGGGCGCGCTCGCGCTGGCGCTGCTCGTCGCCGCAGGATTGGTGTTCAAGGGCTATCACCAGCTCCAACGCAACGCATCGGGCTTCGAGGCCGAGGGGATGCTCTCGCTTCTCGCGCGCGTATCGCCAAGCGACTACGCGGCAGGCCGCATCGCCGACGGATTCCTCGAGCCCGCGCTGGAGGCCGTGCGCGCCGTGCCAGGCGTCGCGGCGGCAGGTGCCATCTCGCAGCTACCGTACCTCGAGTGGGGATGGAACGCGTGGGTCCGCTACGACGGAATGCCCGAGATGCCGCTCACCGAGCGTCCGCTCATCGAAACGCGGAACGTCGCGCCGGGATTCTTCGAGACCACCGGCCAGCGCCTGCTCGAGGGCCGGCTGCTGGAACAACGCGACAACGCCGCCGACGCGCCGCGGGTCATCGTCGTGAATCGGGCGCTCGCCGAGCGTGACTTTCCGGGGCGCAGTCCGCTCGGGCAGCGCCTGTACTTCGGCGAGACAGCGTCGGAGATCGTCGGGGTCGTGAGCGACATCCGCAACAACGGACCGGAAGATGCGCCATTGCCGGAGGCCTACTGGACATTCGGCCAGCGGCATCCTGCAGCGACGGGGTATCGCATCGTCGTGCGGGCCGCGTCCGGAGATGCCACGAGCATTGCCGCCTCGGTCGAGCGGGCGCTCCGTGGGGTGGATCCCCGCGTTGCCATCTCGCAGGTACTGCCGATGCCCGAGGTGATCGCGAGCAGCCTCGGACGTCCGCGCTTCTTGTTCGCGCTGTTCGGCACCTTGGCGGTCGCGGCCCTGCTGCTGGCCTTGGCGGGGCTGTTTGGAATGCTCAGCTACGTCGTCGAGCAGCGCCGGCGCGAGTACGGCCTGCGCGCCGCGCTCGGGGCGGCGCCGGCGCGCATCGTGCGCGACGTGCTGCGCGGGGGCGGACTGCTGATCGCGGGGAGCGTGGTGCTCGGCCTCGTCGTCGCCTGGTTCCTCACGCGCGTGATGGAATCAGTGCTGTACGGAGTGAATCCGCGCGACCCGGTGGTCTGGGCCGCCGCCACCGCGGCGATGGCGCTCGCGGGACTCGTCGCGACCTTCGCACCCGCACGACGGGCCGGCACGGCACATCCGATGGTAGCGATGCGCGGCGAACCGTGATTTCATTCGGGGGAGCACCGCCGCCTCCCCCGAACCCCACACGCAATGCCGTCGCTCCCCGCCCCCGACGTCTGGCTCGGAATCATCATCTTCCTGCTTCCCTGCGCCGCCGTCGTCGCGGCCATCGTCACGTGGATCGTCCAGGCGATCGGCAAGCACCCAGTCGGCTATGGCAAGCGGCTGTTCCCCGTGACCTGGGTGGCGGCCTTCGGCCTCGCGATGACGGGGATGGTATTCGGGCTTTCCGTGCAGGAGCCGGAGGGCCAGGTGAACGTCGTGGTCGTCCTGACGCTACTGCTGCTGACCGCCGCCGGCACCACCGCCGTGTCGTTGCTGCGCGGGCGTCCGAAGCTAGTCTGGCCTGCGGTGGTCGTGGCACAGGTGGTGACAGGCTACCTGCCGGTGTTGCTGGCGCGCCTAGGATGATGCGGCCCGCGGAACGCCAGTTGTACGGCTAGCTGTCGGTTCTAAGGACGTTGTTCACGCTGCATGAGGAAGTGGAGCAGCGGGGGGACGCGGCCCAGCGAGCGGTGCCGTTCGTCTGCGGGCGATAGGGCTTAGTGCACAGGTGGCGAATCCAGTGCGCGGCGAGCGCGGCCTGCACGGCGTGGCTCGTGTACGCCTTCGCGTTGTCGGTCATCACGCCGGTGACCGCGATGCCCAGCTGCGCAAACCAGCGGCGTGCCGCCGCGAGGAAGCGGGTGCACGCCGCCGCATCCTGCGTCGACAGCAGCGCCGCGTACGCGAGGCGCGTCGCATCGTCGACCGCGACGTGGAGATGGTCCTGCCCGTGTCCCCGCCGCCGCCCAACGTTCGAGCGGTTGCCGTGCGCGCGGTGTCCCGCGGCGGCGAAGCGATCGAGCGCCTTCGTGTCGACGTGCACGAGCTCGCCGGGCGTCTCGCGCTGGTAGCGCGGCCCGCCAGTCGCGCCGGGGCCCTTGAGCCGGCCCTGGCCCGCGCGCGTGAGGATGCGGCCGACCGTGGAAACCGCGAGCCCGAGCTGCTCCGCGATCTCGGGCCCCGTCAGGCGCTTGGCCCGCAGGCGGAGGACCCGCTCGACGAGGGCGGGCCGCGTGGCCGTCGGCGAGCGATGCGGCCGCGAGGAGCGGTAAGCTAGGGCCGCCCAGCCGCCGGCAACGAACCGGCGGAGCCACTTGTACGCCGTGCTCGCGCTGATGTGGAGGGCGGCGGCGACGGCGCGTACCGGCTCGCCGTCGAGGACCACCCGGCGGACGAGCTCGGCTCGCCCCCAAGCGGTCAATCGCGCATTGTTGTGGATGTTCACTGAGGCTTCTGGCTGAAGGTTGGGTGGCTCGCACCTCCAACTTCCTCAGTTATGCCTCAGTGAACAACCTCTTTAGAACCGACAGCTAGACGCAGAGTAGTGCTGGAGCGCGTATGTAAGCCAAGCTCTACTCGAACATTCTGGTGATCGTGAGGATGTTGCCAATCGGATCTCATCGATACTACCGTTTGCCTCGCAGGCGTCGCGACGCCCACTCGCAAAGTGCGCTTGCGAGGAACAGGAGCACGAACGCTAGTCGAACACCAGGCGACTCGAGGTCTGGGTACGGCGACTCCGCAAGTGGCGCGGCCGAACCGAGATTCCTCTCGAAGCTGGCCAGTGGCGCGTGGGTCCAAGCCGATCCGGCTCGTGCGAGTGTGATTCGCGGCGCGTAAGCCACCTGGCTGACCAGCGCCCCCCACCACTCCCGGTGTTCGACTTCGCTTCCGACTGGCCCCCCCATGCGCCAGCGCCACGTGTCCGAATAACCCAGTTGGATGACCCGTCCACCTCCGACGTGCCCTGCAACAACGGCCTCCTGACCATCGCGGAGCTCAATCGCATCCGCGCGGCTACCGGCCTTCAGAGTCGAGAACGCGAGTGCCCGGCGTGGCGCGACGGAGTCGCTGGACATTGGACGCGCGGGGACTGCGGGGCCGGAGACTTGCGCGACGCGCAATCTCGCGAATGAGGCCTGCCGCGCAGCGTCCGGGAGGAGAATCAGCCCACCCCCAGCGGCCACATACCGTTGGAGCTCTACTGCGAGGTCCGCCGCCGCGTCCGTGACAATCACGGCGGCGTAGCGGGCCGTGTCGAGTCGCAGCGCGCTTGGGGGCGTCGACTGCACGGCCTGCCGGACGGCCGCGCGCGGCGCGAGCGTGAGGCGCGCGTCGGTCGGCCAACCGAGCTCCTCAAGGGCCGCGAGGACGAACTTCCCCTCCCAGCTGGCGTTGCCAAGGACCAACACCGGGCGCAGCACCAACGAGTCCTCGACGAGGGCGCGCGGACGGCCGCCGTCGATGACCTGCAACTCGGCAAAGCCGGCAATGACGCTGAGTTCCACGCTGCCGCCGCGGGGGCCGAGTATGAGATCCGCGACGGTGCCGCCCGAGTCGACGAGCGCGGGCGGCGGGGCGTCCACGCCCGCGGCATCCTGCGGTAACCGCGCCACGGACACCCGAAGCGGCCGCCGTGGATCGGCGACCGGCTCCATACTGAGGGCGATCCTTGGCCATGGGCGTGTGGACTCCCACGTGAGTGACGTGCCCGCGCGGGCGATTGACGCAAGGCGGTCACGCTGGACGGCGTCGGGGAGCGAGTCCAGGCGCAAGTGCACGCGGGCGGGTGCCGCACGGCCACTGAGGCGCTCGATGCCTGACGCGAGCGACGTCGAGCTGAGCTGCGTCGGGCCGGGACGCCACACGCTCCAGAGCGACGCGGCGGCGAGCGTCGCGAGCAGCGTGAGCGCCGTGACGCTGAGGAGCCGTTCACCGCGTAAGCGCATATACCACCAGGTTCACGCCGAAGCGCGTCGGGTCGACCTGCATGAAGCGCTTGGTGTCGGGGTGAAAGTTCCACTCCGAGCTGTAGTCCTTGTTGCTGTACAGCAATCCGATGCGGTCACTGCCAGGTCGCATGATCGCCTGCAGGTGTTCGTGGACCAGTTGGTCGCCCCAACCGTTCAGCTCATGTGAGGTGTTCGGCGCGCCGTCCTTGAACGTGAAGAAGCAGCGGTAGAGTTCGTGCTCCTTCGGGACCGGTACCATCGCGCCGAAGCTGCGTCGGATCTCTTCGGTGGCCGTCTTGTGGAACACGCCGTCGACGTTGTGGTCGTGATCGTCAATGACAAGCAAGCCGCCGCGCTGGACGTAGCGGCGTACATGCTCGCGCTCGCGGTCGGTGAAGCGCAACGGCAGGTGACCGGTGAGCCACACGAGCGGGTACTCAAAGAGCTCAGTGGAACTCAGGGCCACGTTGCGACCGCTCGGCGCGACGTCGAGGGTGGTGTACTTGGCAACGGCGTCAATCACCGACGACGGCAGCAGCGGGGCGCTTTCCCAGTCTCCCGACTCGTAGATCGCGGTGGCGAAGACGAACGGAGCGTTCAGGGCCATAGCAGGCTCCACGGACGAAGGTCGGGGATCTCGGCTCGCACGCTGCCGGCGCGCCGACGGGCGTCGCGGAGCGCCACCGCCGCATCCTCGCCGCGCCGGAGCTGCTCGATCACAAGCCCGAGCGCCGAAGCCAGCGCAGGGTCCTCGCGCAGCGCGTCGATGCGCAGTTCGGACAGCGTGGCCACAGCGTCGTCGCGCCAGCCTTCCCGCAGCGTGAGGGCAACGCCAGCGAGTGCGAGGCGCAGCCGCTGGCGCCGAGCCAGGTGGGCTGCGGGCGCCCCCGGTTGGCGCGGCGTCGCCCGCGAGGAGTCGCTGCCGGTCATTCGCACGCGCTCGACGTTCACGATCACGGGTGGCAAGCTGCCGCGCAGGTAGTGTCGTCTCGCGTCGCGGAGCTGGCGCAGCGCTTCGTACGCGAGGCGCAACGGCGGCAGCGCCTCCGCGGTCTCGGCAATCTGCAGGGACCGCGTTCCCTCCCACATCGCATCGAGGACGATGAACCACAGCGAGTCCGGCTCCACTTGGCCGCCGTCGCTCACTTGGTCGACGATCACCTCGATGCGTCGGCGAATGCGGTCACTCACGTTGGCAAGCGTCTGCGCGGAGTCCACGTAGCGCTCGCGCGCCAAGGACGGGCGCGCGGAGTCGAGCCGCTCGACCGCGATGATGAGCATCCGCAGGGAGATCATCGCGGTGTCCGCAGAAGGCGGCGCCGCGCGCACGCTGATGGTATCGAACTCGCTGCGCCGCGCGATGCGAATCGTGCGGGTCTCCGACAGGCCCTTGCCAGGCCCGCTAAGGGTATTGCCGTCCAAGGCCACAGCCCGCAGCGACAGCTGCTCGCCCTCCTTGAGGCCGAGCAATCGGTACGGCACGGTCAGCCGGTGCCGTTGCTGCAGCACACCGTCGAGCGCCCGTGGCCCCAACACGCCGCCTCGCGAGGTGAAGTTACCCTCGCCGTCACCGGACGACACGATGTACTCGAACGCGATGCGCGTGAGGCCGACGTCATCGAGTGCCTCGGCGTCGAGGGTCAGCGTCGCGGGGATCTGCCGCAGCGTTGTGTCCTTGGCCGGCAGCCGGATCTGTACCTGCGGCGGCCGGTCCGCGCGCGGGTCGAGCACGAGGTCGCGCCGATATTCGCGGTCGTACAGCGTGAGCAGGGCTGCGGAGTCCGGCAGCGTCAGGTGTACGCGCCACGTGTCACCGACCTCACGCAGCGCGAGCGGTACGCCGCCGAGGGTCGCCGAGATGCCGTGGGTTCCACCGCGTCCGACCACGACCACGGCGCTACCTACAATTCCGGCGATCGCATCGGGGTCCTCGAAACGCTCCGACCGCCAGCCGGTGTATGCCGGCGGCGTGAGCTCGGCCCGCAGGCCGACGAGACGGTTGGGTTGCACGGCCACTGCGGCTGCAGATCGCGACGTGCTTCCCGGCAGTGCGTGCGGGTCGACCTCGGAGACGAGTGCGACGGCGCACGCGATGAGCATAGCCAGCAGCGCCTGCGGCACCTGATGTCCGGCCTGGGCGCGGAGCATCGGGTTCAGGTGCACGGCAGCGATGCGCGCGTCGAGCGACTCGAGTCGCCGATCAGCGGCGTAGCGCGGATCTAGCCTTGTCACGAGGGCATAGGCCAGGCGCTCATCGCGCTCCTCAATCCAGAGCGCCACGCGGGCGATCACCGCGTGATGCCGCCACCGCCACGCGAGCGCGAGAAGCGTCAGCGCGCCGACCAGCACCACCCCAGGCGTCTCCCGCAGCCAGTGCAGGCATCGGGCGAGCGGAATCAGTCCGGGGATGGCGGGCGCCTGCAAGAGTCCCCGCAGCGCGAGTTCGCACAGCGCGCGCACTGCGGCGCCAGCGGCGACCGCCCAGGCCGTCGCGGCGAGCGCCGCAAGGCCTACCAGATGCGCTCGCGCCCTGCGGACGAGCATCGCGGCCGCCGTCGCGGGAATCATGGCGACACTCCGCCCTCGGGTGGCCGGGCGCCGTCCCGCAGGCCGCGCGGGAGTCCGCCGGGTGTCGGCTCGGGGTCGTAGCGGCGCCACCGACGCTCGGCGAACAGCAGCGCCAGGGCGAGCAGCACGAGGAACGCATCCCACTGCGAGGCGCGCGGCTGCGCGCCGGGAATCAAAGCGGACGCGACGGCGCCGGCGGCCTGCACTCCGTCGCCGGAGCCGAAGCGCTCGGCGATGCTGTCGCGCACCAGCGTCCAGGGGAGCCCCCGGCAAGGACCGGAGAGTCGATTGCGCAGGTCGGTCATCGCGGGGCGATCGGCGATGTCTCCGCGAGCCGAGGCGGCGAAGCCCAGCACGCGCACGCAACCGCTGTCCGAGTCGAACTGCACCGCCGCGGGCTCGCCATCCAGCCAGGACACGATGCTCCGCCCCTCCGCGCCGCGGTACTGCCAGCGCCGCTCGAACGGAGCGACGGCAGCCCGCTGCCTGTCGATGAGCGCTCCCACCGTATCCGGTGGCTCGACGGTCACCCAACCCTCGCGCCACGGATCTTGGGCGGCGAGGGAATCGAGCCAGCGCAACTCGGCCATCGGTCCGGGCGCCGTCCCGGCCGACACGGCTGTGCGGACGAGACGGATGCGACCAGGCCAACCCGCTCGCAGCGCCGCGGTGCCGGCATCGAAGTCCTCGACGAAGAGCGGGGAGACGAGGACCAGCTCGATCGAGTCGGCGCGCGCGCGGAGGCGTGAGGCCTCGCGTCGCATCGCGACGAGCACGGCGCCGAGCCGCGCCTGCACGACCGGGCGTGCAGACGCGGGGGCGCGGAGCAACGAACCTAACTGTGCGCTCCGGCCCGGCGTGACGGCGTCGTCGACGAGCAACAACACATCGGCCCGCTGCGCCCACGCGGTGGCGCTATCCGCGAAGCCCGGTGTCAGCCGAGCCGTGGGCGACATATCGACCGCGACGATGGTCGCGATCGGTTGGCGTGACCACTCGGGACGCACCCGTGAGAGTCCGACGCCGGCCGCGAGTAGCGCGAGGATCCGCAACAACAGCAGCCAGAGATCGGCTGGACGCACACGGATGGCCGCCGCACGCTGGACTTGCGGCGGAATGAACCGTGACGTGGGCAGCCAGTCGCTGGGCGGCTTGTCGGTGACGATGAGGTGCAGCAGCACCGTGACGAACGCCGCGGCGCCGGCGGCCGCGAGCACCGCCGGAAACGCGACGGTCATGGTCGGCTACGGTTGGTGACCGCCGTGCCCCGAGGCGCAGCGGAAGCCGACGTCCCCCCGACCACCCGCCGGACATGTTCGGCGCTCGGCACGGCAGTCACCGCCTCTACATAGTAGGCGCCGAGCCGACGCCACGAACGCGCCAGTCGGTTGCGCCAGTCTGCGAAAACGGAGAGATACCGCTCGCGGGCCACCGGGGGCATTGAGCGCTCGTCCCCCCCGCCCTCAGGGTCGACCCACAGCGTCGCCCGGCTCGGCGGGTCCAACTCACGCGGATGCACGACGTGCACGGCAGTGAGCTCGCAGCCGGCCGAGGCGAGTTCACGCGCGACGCCAAGCATCGCGTCGAGGTCGCCCAGCATGTCGCTGACCACAACCAACCGCGTGATGATGGTTGCGCCCACGGAAGTGCGTCGGCTCGCGGTTCGCATCGCGGGGGCGAGGGGCGCGTCGCCGGTCGGTGTCACGCTCGCGAACAAGCGGGCCGCGTCATCCACGAGGCCGCGCCGCGTCCGCGGGGCCAGGAGGCGAGGACGTTCCGGACTCCCGGGAACGATGGTCACCCCGACGGGATCGCCGGCCCGCTGGGCGGCGGCCATGAGTGCCAGCGTCAATTGGCGCGTCGTGCGCCACTTGTCGAGCAGCGGGGCGGGAAAGGCCTGCGAGCCCGTGGCATCCACGATGATGCTCGTGGCCGCCACGGCGTGCTCGGGCGCCAGGCGGATGAACGGTCGATCGGTGCGGGCGAGAACCTTCCAGTCGAGTCGTCGCAGTTCGTCGCCCTGTCGGTACGCACGCAGCTCGACGACTTCGGACGCCGACCCGAGCGCCCGCGAGCGATGCGCGCCCGGGAAGCCGGCAGCGACGATCCGGCGAGCGGGCCAACGCAGGGTTCGCGTGGCGTCGAGCACTTTGGCGTCTTCCGCAAGGATCGTCGCGCTGCCGCTGCGTTGGGATGTGTCGGATCCGCTCACGCGCCGATCCCACTATGCGGCGGCGGCACGGCCTCCAGCACAGCATCGATGACGCGGTCCACCGTCACGCCTTCGGCCTCGGCCGCGAAGTTCGTGAGGATGCGGTGGCGCAGCACCGGGTGCACGACGCGTCGGATGTCCGATGGCATCACGGCGAGGCCGCCGCGTAGCAGGGCGAAGGCCTTGGCGCCGAGGACGAGCGCTTGGCCAGCGCGAGGGCCGGCGCCCCAGCGCACGAACTCGCGCACGATCGGCGGGGCGTCGTCTCCGTCCGGGCGCGTGGCGCGCACCAGGTCCGCCGCATAGCCCAGAATCGCATCCGCGGCGGGCAGGTCGCGCACAAAACCCTGCAGGGCGAGGGTGGTCGGACCGTCCATCACCGGATTCATAGCGTCCGCAATCGCGCTGGTCGTCGCGCGCAGGATGCCGATCTCGTCCTGACGCCCCGGATAATGCACGCGCACCTGGAACAAGAAGCGGTCGAGCTGCGCCTCGGGCAGCGGGTACGTCCCCTCTTGCTCGATCGGGTTCTGGGTGGCGAGGACGAAGAACGGCGCCGGGAGCGCCCGCGTCTCGCCGGCGGCGGTGACGGAGCGTTCCTGCATAGCCTCGAGGAGTGCCGCCTGGGTTCGCGGCGGCGCACGGTTAATCTCGTCGGCAAGCACGATGTTGGCGAACACGGGCCCCGGGACGAACCGGAACGCCCGATGCCGCGTGGCGCTGTCTTCCTCCATGACCTCTGTGCCAGTGATGTCGCTAGGCACGAGGTCGGGCGTGAACTGGATGCGACGGAACGCCAGGCGCATACCGTCGGCGACCGACCGCACCATCAACGTCTTGGCGAGGCCGGGCACGCCGACGAGCAGAGCGTGCCCTCCCGCAAGGATCGCGAGCAACACCTCCTCGACTGCCTCCTCCTGCCCGACGATCCGCTTGGCGACCTCGCGGCGAAGGGCGGCCACGCGCGCGAGCAGGTCGGCCAGCCAGACGGTGCTCATGGCTGGCTCCCGCTGCCGGGCGAAGGCTCGAGGACGAAGTGTGCGTACTGCGTGGTATCGAGGAAGCGGCGCGCCGACTGCCGGACGCTCTCCACCGTCATCCCCTGCGGCCGCGAGTCGTCGAGGAGCAGGTCGAACGACCAGCCGCGATCGCGGAGCTGCCCCAGTTGCGTCCACATCTCGTTCGTCAGCCGCGCCGTCTCGTTCTGGCGCAGGAACTGCGACCGCACCTTGGCGACCTCCTGCTCAGTCGGACCGACCGTGCGCAACGAGTCGATGACGGCGAAGGTCGCGGCCGTGAGCTCTTCGCGCCGCGCCGGGTCGGCGATGAACACGATCGTCGTGCCGTAGCTGTTGCCGCCCGGCAGGTACGACACGTTCGTCTGGACCTGCACGCCGTAGGACCCGGCGAGGTCCTCGCGGATCCGCTGGGTCAGTCGCAGCTTGAGTACCTCTGTCAGGGCCGTGACGTCAAACCACTCCTCGGATCCGCCGCCGATCGCTCCGTGGAATGCGATTGCGGTGTAGGTCTGCGGCTCCCGGCCGAGTTGCATAGTGCGACGCACAGTGCCGGGCGGAGGCGGGATCCGGACGTCCGGCGTGGTCTCGCGCGTGCCCGTCGAGGGCAGGCCACCGATGTACTGGAGCACGAGCGGCTTGATGTCCTCCACGGCGAATGCGCCGACGAACGTGAACGTGAAATCGCCGCCGTTGCTGAAGCGCTCGCGGAAGAAGGTGGGCACACGCGCGAAGCGCACGCGGTCAAGCAGGGCCGGCGACGGCGTCGGCGCCCGGTGGTGGTACTGGGCCATCACGGCCCGAATCGTGTCCTGGAACGCGAGGACGGGGCCGGCGGCGTGCTCGATCATCGCGCTGCGCAGCTTCTCGGCCGACGCAACCATCGCCGAGCTGTCCTCGCGCGCCTGCGTGAACATCAGATACAGCAGTTCCAGCGTCGTTGGCAGGTCGCGCCGCGACGAGCGGCCCAGCCATTCCTCATTGAGCTGCTGTACCGTCTGGCGCACATCGATGATCTTGCCGGCGATGCGCCGACCGAGTTGCCGGGCGTTGTAGCTGCCGAATCCCGACGCGCCTTGCAGTTCGTTGACGAGCGCGGCGGTGGCGAAATCGCTGTCGCTGGCCATCTGGATGCCCCCCGGGCTCGACGCACTGATCAACACCTCGTCGGCGCGATAGTCGGTCGGCTTCAAGAATACCCGCGCGCCGTTGGACAGCAGCCACTCCGTCACGCCGACGGACGCGTGCACCGTCGTCTCGACGATCGTGCCCGGGGCCGGCGCCGTGGACAGCAGCGGGGCGTTGAGGTCGGGCTCCACGTACGCGGCGACCGTGGCGGCACGCGCCTCGGCAAAGGCGGCGAGCAGTTGGGCTTCCGTGGGTCCGCTGCGCCCGGTCCCGCGCTGCGTGGCTGTCGTCATCACGACCCGCGGGCGCGCCTCCAGCCACCGCGCGGCCTCGCGTTGCAGGTCCTCGGCCGTGATGCTGGACATCAGCCGACGGGCCGTCACCACCGAAGCTTCTGTGTCGAGCAGCGGCGCGCCCGTCAGCGCCATACGCGTCAGCTTGTGCGCCGTGGTGCCGGCGAGGATGTTGTCGCGCTCGAGGTAGAGCTGTTCACCGCGGCGCATCTGGCTCGCCTTTTCGCGGGCGAGCTCTCCGGGAGTGAAGCCGTGCTGCGCGACCCGGGCCATCTCGCGCACCATCGCCCGCAGCGCCGCGACGAAGTCATTGTCACGGACCCGTGCCGAGAGGGTCGCCAGCTCGACCGGCTCGACGAGCGGCGAGAGCGAGTAGCCGGCGCCGAGGTACGGTGCACCGGGCTTGTCTGCGACCTCAGCGAGGCGGCTGTTCAGCATATTCTCGAACATCGCGGCGATGATGCGCGCCCGATATCCGCCGCTCGTGGCCACGCCCTCGGCGTTCGCGACCTTCACGGCCACGCTGACAATGCTCGCCGTTGCCTCCTCGTCAGCGGTGGTGCTGACCAAGGTGCCGTGCGTCAGCGGCACCGCGACGCGGGGTCGTGGGCGCGCGGCCGTCGGCCGCGCAAGGCGCGAGAAGTGGCGACGCAAGCGCGCTTCCATCGCGTCCACGTCGAAGTCACCGACCGCGACGACTGTCATCAGGTCGGCGCGATACCAGTCGCGGTAGAACCGGAGCAGTGCCTCGCGCGGCGCGTGTTCGATGTGCGCCGGCGTGCCGATCGGCAGGCGCTCCGCGTACTTGGAATCCCGCATGAGCGTGGGGAAGTGCGCGCGGAAGGTGCGGTCATCGGCGCCGAGGCGCCCGCGCCACTCCCCGAGCACGACGCCGCGTTCAGCTTCGACCTCGTCGGCCTCGAACGTGATGCCGTGCGCCCAGTCCTCAAGAATCTGTACCCCCGTCTCGAGCAGCGGCGCCGAGTCTGTGGGGATGGTCAGCATATACACCGTTTCGTCGAACGAGGTATACGCGTTGAGATGCGCCCCGAACTTCATGCCTACGAGCTCGAGGTAGTCGCGGAGTTCGTGCCTGCGGAAGTTGCGGGTGCCGTTGAACGCCATGTGTTCCACGAAGTGGGCGAGGCCCTGCTGATCCGCGTCCTCGTGCACGGAGCCGACGCGCACGACCAAACGCAGCTCCGCGCGATGCTCCGGCTTGCGCGCGTGCCGAATGAGATACTGCAGTCCGTTCGGGAGCGTCCCGCGCCGCACCGCAGGGTCCAGCGTGAGCGCTGTGTCGGGCACGGCCGCGCGGGTGGCCGGGACTTGGGCCGGCGCCACCGTCGAGGCGGCGGCGAGCAGGGCAGCGGTGGTTGCCGTCGCGAAGGCCGCGCGGAAGAGATGGCCAGCTGTCATGGAGGCTGTGGTGGCTTGAGGAAGGAGGGACCGGTGCGTCAGTTCACGAGGTCGAGCATCGCGCGCCAAAGCGCTTCTGTTGTGTGGTTCAGGGAGTCGGACAGGCGAATCAACCCATCGCCATCGATCAGCACGGCGGTCGGGTCCAAGCTGGAGAGCACGCCGTAGGCCTGCTCGTTCGGATTGAGTTCAGGGAACTGCCGACCGTCCGGCATCGGCTTGAAGACCGTCTCCGTGACGACCATCGCTGCCGGCAGCGCGAGTTCCTCGAGGTACTGCATCGCCAGCAACGGCGCTTCCGTGGCGTAGTCCATGGGCGCCGGACGACGCCGGAAGTACCGTTGGCTGCGCGTGACGATGACGAGGTCTATCCCGCGAGCGGCGTAGGTCGCGGCCAGGCGGCGGAACGTGTAGTAGCCGTCGTAGCACGAGAAGAGGCAGGTGTGCTCGACGAACAGCAGCAGCGTGGGGCGTCCGCGGAGCGGGCGTGTGCTGTCCGTTCCCGCTGGGAACCAGCGGCCGCCCTGCAGCGGCGTCGAGGTCTGCCCCACCACCCGCATACCGGCGAGGCCGCGCTCGATCGTCTCGTGGGCCTCCGACGAGTACTTGCCGACGCGGGCGGCCCCGCGCTCCAGCACGCCGAGCGCCTCCGTCACGCCGCCGGCCCCGAAGAGCGCCGCCCGCGACGCCAAGCGGTATAGCAGGGCTTGTTCCGCCGCGAGGTTATGGTCATCGGCTTCACCCAACTGGGTGGTCAGCGCGAGCCCAGCGCGCGTCGCTCGAGTGAGCCGGCCCTCGTCGAAATCCGTGAGGGCGTCCTGCGCGAGGGCGAGATAGGCGCGCAGGCGCGCAGGGATCGCCGCATCACCCAGACTGTCGAGACGCGCCATAAGCCGCCAGGCGTCCTGGCGCCGCGGCGTCGGCCGCATCGCGAGCAGCGTCGCGATTGCCCGCTCGAGCGCCTCCGGGGCCGCCGCCGTGCGCTCGAGGTAAATCTGGAGGGCGGAATCCGATCTGGCGGCGGTGCCGGCGAAGGCAGCGAGCAGCGCGAGGTCAGGCAGCGCGTCGGTGTCCGCCACCGCGAGCGTGTGCGCGCCTCCGCACATCGCCGCCACGCTGCGTAAGGTCGTGCTCACGACATTCCGCGTCCGCAAGTCCAACGAGTCGACCAGCGTCGTGCGTTCGGCGATCGCCTCGCGTCGCCGCGCCGCTTGCACGCACTCGTTCGGATAACGATAGAGCGCCAGCGCGGAGTCGCCCCGCGCTTGGGCGGGAGCCGTCACGGCAGCGCCGGCGAGTCCGGCGACGACCAGGAGGGTGGCCTGCATCGCGGCGAGCAGTGCCGCCAAGGTACGGACGACGTGCCGTCCCCAGCGCTGCGAGAGTGGAAGGTCAGACAGCATCGGCGAGCCCCGCAAAATTGAAGTCGCGCACCTTCAGTGCCGGCACGACGGTGGGGAAGTACCGGCTGAGCACTCGCTGCGGCGTCCCGATCTGCTCCACGTTGTTGAGCATGAAGATCGGGGACTCCAGGAAGCGGAAGTTGCGCGCGGGATGCGTGATGCGGCCGTTCTCGATCAGCCACAGCCCGTCGCGCGTGAAGCCCGTGCAGAGCACCGATGCCTGGTCGATCGTCTGGATGTTGCTGAACCGCGTGACGAGGAACCCGCGGCGGGTAGTGCGGATCATCTGCTCCACGGTCGAGGTTTCGCCAACGCCCTCGAGCCGGAAGCCTCCTTGGGCCAGCAACGGCTCGTTCCGATGCAGGTACTGCATGGCGTAGTGGCGCTGGTACGCCAGGTCCTTGAGGACCCCCTTGTCGATCCAGGTCGCCGCGTAATACGGATCGTCCGTCACCGCATACGGCAAGTGCGGCGCGACGGGGTCCATCGGATCCACGCGCAGCGTGAGGCGACGGTCCATCACCAGTTCGCCGAAGCGGGCGAAGCCGCGACGGTCGGCAGAGAAGGGCAACCCCCCGGACTCGGTGAACTGTCGGTCCATTGCCACCGAGCTGTAGAGCACGCGGACGAGATCCGCCACCGCCTGCGGCTCGAGGATCACCGTGTAGCGTCCCGGTTCCACGGCCCGCGGGTCGCGCGAACGTACGCACTTGTCCACGGCGCGGGCGCTGATCGCGTGCGGGTCGATGCGCTCGATGAACTGATTGTCGATTCCCGCCCACCCGGACGCCATGCCCTTCTGGTCGCGTGCGGTCATCGAGCAGATCGCTTCGGTGGTCGGGTAGTAGAGGTCGATGCCGCGGTTGTCGAAGCGCACGATGCCGTGCGCGCCCGTGATCAACTCACCCGCACATTGCAGCCCGGCGTCCTCCGCCGGGGCGATCATCGCGCGCGCAATATCTCCCCGGGCCTCCGCCGTCATTGCGAAGGTCGACGGGCTCCATAGTTCTGGCCGCAGGTGCGGTAGCAGCGTCGACGGCTCCGACGGCGGGTCTACCGGGCTCCGGCGGGACAGCGCCATCTGCGATTCCGCCTCCGCGACCGTCGCGCGGAGACCCGCCTCGTCGAATCGATTGCTCCACACCACGGCGCCCGCACCGTCGCGCGCGCGCGTGATCCAGTAGGAATCGCGACTCGCTTCTTCCGATGAATACGCGAAGTTGCGCGCCCAGCGCACCCGCCCCTCCCACTGCAGGCGGATGCCAAACGAGGTGAAGCCGCCGCCCTGCGCGGCGTTGAACACGAACTCGGCCAATTGACGACAACGCACGTGATCGAGGAAGTCGGGCGCCGCACCTTGTGGGCTCATTGGACCTTCCGGCGCATATCGACTACCGACAGGTTGTTGACGCGGATCGCCGGCGTCACCACCGACCGCGGATGCAACTGCTGCCAGTTCTTGCCATACTCGAAGGACGCCGTACGGACGGTGGAGGCGCCACCGAGGGCTGCGGTATTCTTCCAAAGCTCGGGCGTACGGTATACGTAACCGAACCCCGTGACGGCGTTGCCAAGGCGTCCGTTCCGGATCTCGAACACGCGCGTGCCTTGGCCCCAGCCACTCGCGCACTGGTGATCGTGCTCGCTGCGGCCTCCGCGCACGAGGTAGCCGCGCGTGACCCCGCGCACGAGCTCGTCGAGTGTCGTGTCCGTGGGCGACGGCGCGAGGGCGAAGTTGACGGGCTGCGGTCCGGTCACGTACAGCGCGTGCTGCGCGCCCGCGCAGCCGCTAGAGACCGGCGGACGCCGCGACAGCCACGACCCGCTCTCGCGCGTCGTAAGGAAGTTTCGCAGGACGCCCTCACGCACGACAGGGACGTCCACCGGCTCGACACCTTCGTCGTCCCATCGGACCGTGGCGGCGCCAAGTGGCTGCCGTCGCGATCCCGTGAGATTCACCAGTGCGCTGCCGACCTGGTATGTGTCCAGCATCGCGTCCGGGTCGTCGAGGAAGCTCGTCCCGTCGTTGTTGGCATCGTACCCCATCGCGCGAGCGAGATCGCAGGCGGCGCCAATGCCACCGTCGATGATGCCCGCGACGGCCGGCGCGTCAAGCACGACGTCGTAACGGCCGATATCGACGGGTTGCGTGAAGCGCGCGCGTTCGAGGTCTTCGAACATCGCGCGGAGCCGCTCCCGCGCGGGTGCGTCGCGCAAGTGTTCCCAGCCCGCACGGGCCAGTGCGCCAATGTCGAGCTCACCCGACGCCATCTGCTGTGTCCGCCAGTGGGGACCAAGCACAAGAGCGACTTGCGCACCGGTGCGAAACAGCGTCTGGGCACAACGCGCCCCGTCGGTGCTGACGAGGTAGCGCTCCTCTCGCTCGAGGACGAGCTTGGACTTCATTTCCGCCAGCGCCCGATTCTCGCGAAAGGCGAAGTCGTGGAGCGCAGCCACCCAATCGAGCGCGACGCCCGGATCCATCGCGATTGGATCGATGCGCACCGGCTGTCGCCACTCTCCGACGGCTGGCTGCGCGATTGGGGCGAGCGCCACTTGGCGCGGCTTCCCGCGTGCGCCCGCCCGCGCGGAGCCTGCCGCGGCGGCGGCAAGCCGCGCGGCGTTGTCGGGCGTCAAACGCGGGTGGGAAGCGAATCCCCAGTACCCGTCGATAAGCACGCGCACGCCGATGCCCACCGTCTCCGAGTCAAACCACGTGGTCGCCAGTGCGCGCTGCTGGAGCTCCAACGTACGGACCAAGCTGCGGGTCACGCGGGCGTCGGCGTAGGTCGCGCCGGCGCGCCGCGCCGCCTCGATGGCGACCGCGGCGAGGGCCAGCGGATCCTCGTCACGTCGGCCGCGGCGAGACGCCGGCCGCGCCGACTCCGGCAACGAAACGAGCGCTGATGGGTGCGCGGACGCGAGACCGGGCATCGTGGCCAGCAGTGCGGCCGTACCCGCCTTCACGAATAGGCGTCGAGTGGTCATAGAAGTGCTCTCCCGGGGCACCGCCGTCTCGGAGGCGCCCGCCAGGTAATCGATGGGGTGGTGGCGGCGAAGGCCGCCGCGTACTCCGTGGGCGGCGGCGATCCTAGCGCACCACGAACTCGCCGCTCTGGGCTGGCATAGTCACGGTCGTCCAGCGATACGTGCCGGGAGTCGAGAAGCGCCGCCGCTCCGCGCCGTACGGCGCGATCGCCAGGTTCCCCGCCAGTTCCCACTCGGAGGCCGCCTCGGCGGCGGTTGAGTCGCTCCACCGCACCTGGAGCGTGGAACTGGTGTAGTTGCTGATGCTCACGATCCCGCCCGCTCCGAGGTAGAACGGCGCCTCCGGCGACGCCAGGATCGTGTTGCTGATCGGGTCGGTGTAGAGGAAGACTGACATCTCCGTCGGATCCGTGAACTCGAACTCCACGGAGTCGACGAAAGTCTGGCCGTAGGCCGTCGTCGAACCGATGATCCAGGTCGTCCCGCGGCGTTGCGGGACGAATGCGGTCAGCGTCGGGAGCAGGAAGACGCCGCTCGCGCGATCGCGCACCTCGAGCCGCACGAACACGTCGAAAAGCTGGTTGCCCGCCGTGTCGAGCACCGTGGGCGAAAGGAACTTGAGCGAGCCGATGCCAAGGTGCGGGCTCTCCCACGGCGGCAGGGCCAGCGACAGGGACCCGACGGCGGCACGTGATGGCGTCACGGTCACCAACACCGAGTCGTACTTCGAAACGCCACCTGCGGTCGCGACGACTTCGACGACGACCGGCGACGCGGCCACACTCAGGGCCAGCAGCGTGCCGTCAGCCGCCACGGTGACCTTGCCGGAGTCCGCACTCGTGAACCGCAGTTCCGGGACACCGGCAAACACGGATCGGTCGATTGCCTCGGCGATCATCGTCACCGGCAGGGCATCCCCCACCGCCATTGTGGCGGCGCGCGGCGTCACGCGAATGCGTGCCAGTACCTGATCCGGACGGCTCGGCCCGACGCTTCCGATGGCATCGTCGGTGCACGCGGTCGAGAGCGCCAACAGGCTCGCCACCGCGACCGCCCGCGTCGCGCGAATCGCCCATCCGGGCAGGGCAGAAAGGAACGATAGGGTCATCTCAGGCTCCCAGGTTGAGGCAGGCCTTCACGGTCGGATGTCGCTGGGTCTCGCTCGTGGGCAGTTGCAGCACCACCTGGTCGCCGTAGTTCGCGTCGACGAGGATTGGCGAATAGCTCGTGTACAGGCCGGTCGGATACACCGTCGCCTGGTCCCGACCGTAGACGCGGAGCAACCGCCGCAGGTCGCCTTGGCGATGGCCGGTCGCGAAGAGCCAGAACGCGCGCTCGCTGTAGACCAGGTTAAGGCGGCCCGCCGCCGACCCAGGGTCAGCGAGCGGCGGCAGACCCGCCGTGCCGCCGCTGCCGGCCGGCGCCGGAGCCGGACACGTCATCGCGTCGGTGCAACTCGTACGGAGCGCATTCAGCGTCGTCAGCCAGGACGCGTCGCCGGCGCGCAACTGTGCCTCTGCCTCGGCGAGGCGCGCCTCGATGCCGGAAGCCAGGACCGTCGCGCTCGCGGCGCTGGTGTAGAGCGCCTGCGTCGGCACGAACCCTGCGGCCAGCGGCACGCGAGGATCGCCGATGCCGGAGAAGGGCTGTCCGTTCCCGCCTTCCCCGCTCGAGACGCTCACGGCGCCCGGAACGGAGCCCAAGACGTTCATCATCGACGGGATTGTCGCCGAGTGCTCGGTGGCGAACTGGAATGTCGTCGGGACGGCGGCCAACGTCGTCGCGATGTCATCGAAGCGACCGAGGTTCAGTAGTGCGCGGGCCTTGCCGACCCGGGCGGCAAGGGCGAAGCGCAACGAGTCGCCCGCAAGCGCGAGCGCGGAGTCGAACAGCACCAGCGCTCGCTCGTTGAGCTGCGCCGTCGTCAGGCCCGCGGAGAAGACCGGGTCGTCGTCGAGCGGTACCTCCGTGAGCGGTACTCCGGAGCAGAAGAGCTCGGCGAGGTGCAGCACGGTGTATGCCTCGAGCACCATAACGTGGGCTCGAAGCGGCGTCAGCGGCTCCCGACCGTAGCGGACGAGCGCCTGGCGTGCCAACATCGCGGCGACCCGCGCCGACTGGAGGTTCTCGTACACGGTCTTGCCCGGTTGCACCGCGTACGGTGAGGCCGGCACGTAGCGCCGCGCGTCGAGGTCGAGCCCCGAGAAGGTCCCGTACGGCTGGAACTCGTCGGCAAAGATGCCGCTCGCGACCACGTAGTTGTCCACCGGCAAGTAGCGATTGCCCGCGTGGAACGCCTGGGTGAAGTACGAGATGGCGCCGTCGTACATCGCAACGGCCCCCGCCTCGCTCTCCACACGGTCGCGCTCAAGGACCTCGTACGGCGGCTTGGCCCCCACAAGGTCATTTGGCGAGCACGCGGAGACGCCGAACAGGGCAAACAGCGGCACCCACCCCGCACAGATCCGGAATCGCATTTCAGTACTCCAGCGTGACGCGGAAGAGGAACTCCCGCGGTTGAGGGATTGCCGTGGTGTAGTCCGAGATGGCGTCGCCGCCGAGCGCCAGCGCGCCGTTGACCTCCGGGTCAAAACCGCCGTAGCGGGTCCAGAGCGCGAGGTTCCGGCCCATAACAGCCACCGTCGCGCCCCGCGCGCGCGCCAGCTGCGCGAGCCGTGGCGACAGCGTGTAGGCGAGGGAGACCTCACTGAGCCGGAGCCAGGCCGTCGACTCGACGATTGACCCGGCCGTGAGCCCGGCCAGCTCCAACGCCTGCAACGGCAGAGGCGCGCGCGGGTCGTTCAACCCGAATGCCGCCGGCGACACCGACCGGCTGTTCGCCATACCGTTCGTCTGCTCGAGACGCACCGTGAACGTCATCCGGCCGTCGAGAAGCCGCAACGCGCTCAGGTAGGAGATCTCGCTACGCGGGAACGGTGCCCCCATATACACCGAGGAGTCCCCGAGCACGAGTTCGTCCGGCACGAGGATGCCGTCGCCGTTCAGGTCGTTGTAGCCCAGTAGGGGCCGACGCCAGATGCCAAACAGCGGGTACCCCTCCACGACCCGGGCATCCTCGCGACCGTACGACGTGATCGACTCACCGATGGCGAGAACGCGATTGCGCACCATACCGCCCAGCACCGTCACCTCCCAGCCGATCGACCGCCGGTCCAGCAGCTTCGCCGATACGCTCAGTTCGGCGCCGCGATTCTCCACCAACCCGATGTTCTCGAAGCGCTGGAGATCCAGCACGGTCGTCGTGCCACTGTATGAGCCGCCGGCGGAGGCGGGGACCGCGAACGCGTGCAGGGCGTCACGCGTGCGCTTCACGTAGAGCGTACCGTCGAGGGTCACGCGGTCGCCGAGGAAGCCTAGGTCGATGCCGCCTTCCACCTGCGTGGAGCGCTCCGGACGAAGATCGTAGTTGCCGGCGTACCGCATCCGCAGGCCGCTGGTCGCGCGACCGTCGCGCACGCTCACGAACGGCGCGAACAGCCGATCTACGTGCGTCAGGTTTGGCTGCTGCCCCGAATGCCCCCACGCGAGGCGCAATCGCGCGGTGCTGATGCCAAGCGTGCGAGGAAACGTCTCGTGGTCGGACACCAGCCACGAGGCCTCGACCTTCGGGTACAACGGCGCCTGAGCGTCGCGGCCGAAGGCGCTGCCGGCGTCCTGCCGCAGCGCTGCCGTGAGGAACAACTTCTCGTCCACGTTCAACCGCTGCTCCAGGAACCACCCCGCCGTGGCAGACTCCTCGCGCACTTCCTCCGTCGCCTGCGCGGCGGCCCCGTTCACGGAGCCGCTCCCGAAGGCCAGCCCGTCACCCACCGCGCGCAGTCCGCCCGTCCGGCTGTCCACATACTGCCCGCCAACTGTCGTGATGCCTGTGAGCCACTTCGCCCACGGGCGCGTCACGCTCGCCGACACGTCGCCGGTCCGCACGTTCGTGTTGCCGCGGTAGGTGGAGAAGAAGCCCTGTGTCGGACAGCCATATGTCGAACACTCGTTCGGCAACCGATGCCGTGCATCCTCGCGTTGCTCGAGGTCCATACCGACGTTCGCCCGCAGGCTGAGCCAGCCCAGCGCCTGCCAGCTCAGGTTGGCCGTGAGCAACGACCGTTGGCGACTGGTCGTGGTTCGCTCGGCGAACGCGTCGCCAGGCCTGAAGGTCAGTGTGTCAAGCGGGCGAGTGCCGTCTCCAGCCTGAAGGCCGCTGCCGGCGTCGCGCTGGGAGTTGCCCACCAGGTTCGCCGACAGGCCGAGGGCCATCGTGGGCATCGGCACGAGCGTCAGACGCCCCATCGCCGTCCAGCCTCCCATCACGTTCGGCCGCTCCTGCCACGACGGGATCTCTCCCTTGAGCTGCAGCAACCGCCGCCGTTCCACGGTGCTGAGCCGCGTGGTGCCGGTCTGGTCGTTCCACCCGCCCATCACGTAGTAACGCGCCGTCTCGCGACCGCCGCTCGCCGAGAGCGTGGTCCGTGTCGAGTAGCCGGTCTGGCTCGTCGACGTCAGCGGATCGTTGCCCGGGCTGAACTGCGTCACGCTGTCCTGCATGCAGATGCCGTTCGCGAAATCCCGGAGCGCGCAGCCCACGGAGGCTGGACCGAGGTCATTGTGGCCCCACCCGTAGCTGTACACGGGAAACTGCCGCGGGACCGTCGAAATGCCGTAGTCCGTCAGCGAGGTGATGCGCATAGCGCCCGGCGCGCCCCGCTTCGTCCGGATGACGATCACGCCGTTCGCGGCATCAGTGCCGTACAGGCTCGCCGCCGACGGCCCGCGGAGGACTTGGACCGACTCAATGGTCTGCGGGTCGAGGTAGTCCAGCGGGGACGGTACGGGGAGATAACTCGGCGTCATCGGCACCTGCTCGCCCGGCGCGGCGCCCGGCGCCGCACTCATCGTGCGCGCCTGGTTCTGTGCGCCGAGGCCCGACGTCGTCGCCGCATTCATCCGCACGCCGTCGACGATCACGATCGGATCGTTGTTCAGCGTCGCGCTGTTCAGGCCCCGGATGCGGATGCGCGACGGCGCGCCGACCGCGCCGCCTGAGCGAATGACCTGCACGCCCGCCGCGCGGCCATCCAAGAGGTCGCTGACACCGAAGACCGGCATAGACCGCACCACGGAGTCGGCGCGAATCGTGGCCACTGAGTTCCCCAACTCGTACTGGCGCCGTTCGCCGGTCGCGGTGGTCACCATACCGTCGAGCCGACGCACCATCTGGCGCATAGCGATGTCGAGAACGACGCCCAGGCGCTGATCGGGGACCGTGACCCGCTGAGAGTGCAGGGCATAGCCGAGGCGCCGGACGCGCACTTCCTGTTCCCCGCTCGGCACATTGACGATCACGAACTGCCCGCTGTCGTCGGTCACGGCCGTCAACGAGGTCCCGACCACGAGCACGTGGGCGTCGCGCACAGGCAACTGCGTCTCCTCGTCCTTGACGCGTCCGCCGAGCCAGCCGATGCGCTGCGTCTGGTCGCGTGCGACCAGCGCCAACTGGTTGCGCGTCCCGACAAGCACGTCCAACTGCGTGTCGTGCAGCAACTGCGTGAGAAGATCGCCGAGCGGCTCGTCGTACACGCGCAAGTCGACGCGCCGGCCTGCCGGAAGCGCCTCAGCGCTGTAGAAGAACCTCACGCCGGCGGCGCGGCCGACAGCCTCCAATGCCTCGCGCAGCGGCACCTCGCCGAGCGACAGCGAAAGGCGCTGCCGCAACGCCGCAACCGCCGTCGCGGCAACTTCAGTGCGCACGCCCGTGCTCTCCATGAGGAAGCGCGGTCCGCCACCATCCGCACTGTTGACTGCGGCGACCTGCGCCCTCAGCGGCGCCGCCGCAGTGGCGGCGACGAGAAGGACTGCGAGCAATGTCACGGCCGACCGAACGAGCATGGGCGAATCCTGGACAGGGGGGACTGGACTGCGGTGGTGACGAAGGACGAAGCGCTTCCGCGCGGGGTGGAAGGGCCGCGAGTGACCTAGCGTTGCAGGAGCGTGACGTGACGTCCGTCCCGTTCGTATGTCAGCCCCACAGGGGCGGTGAGGAACTGCAGGACGTCAGACAGCGGCTCCGACGTGAACTCGCCGGTCAGCCGCAGGGCGCCCAGGCGCGGGTCCGCCAACTGCAGCTCGATGTCATACCAGCGCGCAATCGTCTCAATGGCCTCGCGCAACGGGACGTCACGCAGCAGGAGGCGCCCCTCCGCGAACGCGAGATAGTCCGAGACCACCACCGGCTGCCGCCCGAGCGCACCCGTCGCGTTGACGCGCCCGAGCTCTCCCGGCCGCAAAGTCACGCTGTCGACCGCATCCAGTGCGGCACGGAGCGACACCAACCCTTCCGCGACCACCACCACGGTCGTGGAGTCGCCAGGGAACGCCCGCACGGTGAATCGCGTGCCAAGGTCGCGCGCCAGTCCCGTTGCGGTATGTACCGTGAACGGACGCGCCTCGTCGTGCCGCACGTCAAAGAGTGCTTCGCCGTCAAGCCGAACGGTGCGAGCGCCGTCGGTGAAGTCGCTGTCGAGCTGCAGGACACTGCCCGGTGCCAGTGTCACGCGCGAGCCGTCCGCGAGCGTGATGTGCGCGCGCTTGCCGCGCGGCGCCGTATAGGTCACCTGAGCGGCGACATCTGTCGGTGCGCCGGACGAAGGTTCGCCGGCTTCGCGCCACGGACCATCCACCATCACAGCGACCGCCGCCGCAGCGGCAAGTCCCACCCAGCGCCAGGCCGTCGGCCGACCCTTGCCTGCCTCCGCGCGGTTGCGCCAAGCGAGGCGCCGGACGCGGTGGGCAGAGCCGTCGCGCGGCACGGGCAGGCCAGCTCGCGCGGCGACGACCTGCCATCGGTCGTCGCCGCTCGCCCTTGCCTCCGACTCGGTCGCCGGAGCGCCGGACGCCCGCCACGCCCTGATCATGGTCTCGGCCCAGCGTGCCCGCTCCGGAGACGCCGCGAGCGAACGCTTGAAGGCCTCAGCCTCGTCGGGCGTCAACTCGCCCCCGAGGTATCGTGTCAACAGTTGCCAGTCTTGGTCGGAAATCACGGTTTGCCCAGGTGGGGTGTACCTGTGTGACGGCGCACCACGGCACATCCCCTACGCGGGTCCTGCGACGGCTAGCCGACGGCCCAGCCCGCCGTCACCAAGGCCTCGCGGATTGCGCGCAAAGCGTGCGTCATCTGCGCCTCGATCGTCTTGGTCGAGATATCGAGCGCCGCCGCAATCTCGGCATAGCTCATGTGCCGATCTCGGCTCATCTCATAGATGGCGCGCCGCCGCGACGGGAGCGCCTCGACCGTGCGCCGCACCACCCGGGTGAACTCCTCCACCTCGAACGACTCGCTTGGCTGCTGCACGGCGTCCCTTTCGGTCTCCGCCAATCGACGGGCCTCGTCCGCCGCCCAGTCGTCGCGTACCTTCTGGTGTGCCGCCAGCGAGAGTGCGCGGTTCCGGGTGGCGGCATAGAGATAGGCCTGCAGCGTCGAGTGCAGCGCGAGCGCCTCCCGCTTCGTCCACAGCGCGACGAACACGTCCTGTACCAGCTCCTCCGCCAATGCCGCCGATCCGGCGAGCGACGTCGCGAAGCGCTGGAGCGGTAGCGAGTATGTACGGAACACAGCCTCGAAGGCGGAAGCGTCCCCGTCACGAAGCGCCGCGACCCACCGCGCGTCGCGTGTGCGTCGCGCCTCGCGGGCGCGTTCCTGCTCCGACAGCCAGTCTGGTGAGCTCAACCGTATCGTCTGTACGCGATCGTGGGGGCTTGACGGGACTTTGGAATGGTATGGAAATCTTCAAGGCGGAGTGCATTGTGCGGGCTCCACCCTCAAATACGACGGCTGACGGGTTCGAACCCCCTACGCTTGCCGAGAGCGCACGAACCAAGGAGGTCGAATCACGTCAGACGGCGCGGCTGCGAGGCGGCAAGATGTTCACCCGATTTAATGGACACCGCAACGGCCTAGACGGAAGTTCCGAGCAGGAGGTGGTCCAGGAAGAAGACAGGACCCCGGGCGTACAGCCAGGAGTTCCGCGCCGAGCCGGCGGCAGCGATGTGGGCGGGGTAGCCGTCTCGGATTCGGCGACCGCAGGAATCGTGTCGCCATTCGGGCCGCCGTTTCGCAATCATTCAGTATGCCCCTCTCGCCGCAGAACCCCGCCCCGCTGGATCCCGCCGACTGGGACGAGTACCGCCGCCTCGCGCACCGGATGCTCGATGAGTCGCTGGACTACCTCCGCGACGTGCGCGAGCGCCCGACCTGGACGCCCACGCCGGCCGCAGTGAAGTCCGCGATCCACGACGAGCCGCTGCCGCGGCAGGGGCGCGGTGACGCGGCGGCCTACGACGACTTCCTGCGCCTCGTGCGCCCCTACCCCAACGGCAACATCCACCCGCGCTTCTGGGGTTGGGTGATGGGCACCGGCACGCCGCAGTCGGCGATGGCCGACTTCCTCTCGTCGGTGGTGAACCCGCAGATGGGCGGGCTCGACCACGCGCCGGTGTACGTGGAGCAGAAGGTGGTGAAGTGGTTCGCCGAGCTGATGGGCTTCCCCAAGACGTCGGGCGGCATCCTCATCAGCGGCGGCACGATGGCCAACGTGCTCGGCCTCGCGGTGGCGCGGCGTGCGCGCGCCGGCTGGGACATCCGCAAGCTCGGCGTCGCCGGCGGCCCGCCGCTGCGCGTGTACGCCAGCGGCGAGGTGCACAGTTGGCTGGCCAAGGCCTGCGAGTTCCTCGGGATGGGCAACGAGGCCTTCCGCCGCGTGCCGGCGCGTGGGGATTTCACCGTGGACGTAGAAGCGATGGCGCGGCTGATCGCCGAGGACCGTGCCGCGGGCCACGCGCCCGTGTGCATTATCGCGACCGTGGGCACGGTGCAGACCGGCGCCAGCGACGACCTCGTGGCGCTCGCCGACCTCGCGCAGCGCGAGAAGCTCTGGCTGCACGTGGACGGCGCCTTCGGCGCGATGGCCGCGCTGGCCGATGCACCCGAGGCCAAGGCCGCGGTGCGCGGACTCGAGCGCGTCGACTCGGTGGCCTTCGACCTGCATAAGTGGGGCTATATGCCCTTCGACGTGGCGATGCTGCTCACGCGCGAGGACACCGACCTCACGGCGACGTTCCAGAACCAGGCGCCGTACCTGACGGCGATGCCCGGCGGACTCAGCGCCAGCGGCGGCATCTACTTCAACGACCGCGGTATCGAGCTCACGCGCAGCTTCCGCGCGCTCAAGGTCTGGATGACGCTGCGCGCACAGGGCAGCGACCTGCTCGGCCAGCACATCGGCCGCAACGTGGCGCAGGCGCAATACCTCGCGGGCCTCGTCGCCAAGGAAGCGGAACTCGAGCTCCTGGCACCGGTGCCACTGAACATCGTGAACTTCCGCTTCCGCGCGCCGGGGCTCGACACCGACGCACTCAACGCGCTCAACCGACAGATCCTCGTGCGGCTGCAGGAGGATGGCATCGCGGTGCCCAGCGGCACGGTGATCCACGGGCAGTACTCGATCCGCGTGGCGATCACCAACCACCGTTCACGCGACGAGGACTTTGACCTGCTGGTGCGGGAGACGCTGCGGCTCGGGCGCGAGCTGGCGAGGCCCTAGCTCCCAAGCTCGCGCTGGCCAGACCTCAGGGCGCCACGCCCGCATACTTGCAGACGATTGCCCACTCCTTGGCCGTGACCGGCTGCACGCTCAGCCGCGAGCCCCGCTGCAGCAGCACCATCTTCTCGAGCCCCTTCACCTGCTTGAGCTCGGCCAACGTGATCAGCCGCGGCATCGCGCGCAGGGCCTTCACGTCCACCATATACCAGGTCGGCTTGTCGGGATCGGACTTCGGGTCATAATGCTCGTGCCCCTTCTCGAAGGCCGTCCAGTCGGGGTAGCCCTCCTTGACCACCTCGCAGATGCCGGCGATGCCGCTGGGCTCGGCGTTGGAGTGGTAGAAGAAGCAGCGATCGCCCTTCTTCATCAGGTCCCGCAGCGTGTTGCGCGCCTGGAAATTGCGCACGCCGTCCCAGTAGGTGGTCTTCTTGGGGGACTTTTCGAGATGGGCGTAGGAGCACATCTCGGGTTCGGACTTGATCAGCCAGTAGTTCATAGCTTGGTGTGTGGGACGGATGACGGATGACGGATGACGGACGCTTCAAGCTTCCGTCATCCGTCATCCGTCATCCGTCGAGTCTAACTCACGCGATCCCCGACCGAATCGCCGCACCCACCGCCCTAACGAACGTGTCCAACTCATCCACCGTCGTGTAGATGCTCGGCGTGATGCGGATGCCCTTGAACTCGGGGTGGACGATCGGCGTGTTCACGATCTTGTAGCGGCTGAGCAGCCAGTTGCCCAGCGCGCCGGGCTCGATGCCCTCGACGTTGAACATACAGATGGCGCCGGCTTTGTCCGGGCCGAGCTCGGTGAGCACCTGCACGCGCGGGCTGGCCTGCTTGAGTGCGTTGGCCCAGCGGTCGCGCAGGTAGCGCAGGCGCGCCACCTTCCGGTCCACGCCGATGCCGCGGTGGAAGGTCAGCGCCGTGCTCACCGCGTTGAAGTTGGCCTGCGGGTGCGTGCCGATCTGCTCGTACTTGCGGATGTTGGCCGTGTCCTTCTCCTCGGCGGCCATCAGTGGCCAGAGGCCGGGGATCTTGTCGCGGCGCACGTAGAGGAAGCCCGCGCCGATGGGCGCGTGCAACCACTTGTGCAGCGAGGTGCCGTAGTAATCACACTCCAGCTCATCACGCGAGAACGGAAAGTGCGCGAAGGCGTGCGCACCGTCCACGAACACCGGGATGCCGCGCGGGCGCGCCAGGCGCACGATGTCGCGGATCGGCAGGATCTGGCCGGTGAGATTGGTGATGTGCGGCAGCTCGATGGCCTTGGTGCGCGGCGTCATCTGCTCGGCGATGCGGCGCACCAGCACCGCCGGATCCGTCAGCGGCACGGGGAAGCTGACTTCCTTCAGCACGATGCCGTCGCGGCGCACCCGCTGCTGCCAGGTGACGATCATCCGCCCGTAGTTCTGGTTGGTGATGATGACTTCGTCGCCGCGCTGGAGGTCGAGGCCGAGGATCATCGTCTCCAGCGACTCGGAGGCGTTGCGCGTGACCGCCATCTCCTCGGTGTCGCAGCCGAAGTCCTTGGCCAGCTCGCGGCGCGTGCTCTCCATCCGCGGCTCGAGAACGCGCCAGTTGTGCTCCACCGGCAGTTCGTTGACGAACTGCAGGTCGCGCACCATCTGCTGCAGCACGTGCGTCGGCGTCGGCGAGATCCCCCCGTTGTTGAGGTTGATCATCGTCCGGTCCATATCGAAGGCGCGCTGGATATGGCTCCAGTACGTCTCGTCGTCGGCGAGTTGCTGCGCGCTGCGTTCGCCGGCCACCAGCTCGGCCTCGAACACGCGGCGGAAGGCGGTCTCGTTGAGCGCCGGCAGCGCGGCGATGCCCGCGGAGGCGCCGGTGAGCCCGGCAAGGAAGTGGCGGCGGGAAGTCAGGGGCACCGCAGGAGCTCCGGTCGAGGGGTGGGCCGACGCCTCAAGGTATCACGACCAGGCCGGCCTCGCCGCCGTAGTCGTCGCGCACACGCGCCAAGTTGCGCGGCGCACGCCACTCGCCGCCGTTCACCTGCACCGCCACGCGGTACTTGCCCGGCTCCAACTGCACCCGCGCCACCCACACGCTGCCTTCGCGCTCCATCCGGATCGGACGCCAGTCGCTGAAGTCGCCGGCGATGACGATCTCCAGGTCGGCCGCCGCGAACACGCGCACCTCGAGCTCGCCGCCACCGCCGACGAGGCGCTCGACGCTGGCACGCGCAATCAACGAGCGCTCGAGCACCGGCAGCGGCTTGGGTCCCAGCGACACGCGCACCGACGCAGTGATGAGGTCGGCCTGCGGCAGGCCGCGCAGCGGATCGGCGAGCTGGCGGCCCGCTGTGCCCACCAGCGCCACGCGGTCGGCAATCTGCAGCGTGCCGCTCCACGTCAGTGCCTCGAAGACGGCGTCGGTGCCGGCCGTGCCCACGCGCGAGGTATAGGCCACCGCGAGGTCGTGCGGGCCGTAGCGCAGTTGCGCGAAGATCTGGCCATCGCGGAAGTCGAAGGTCTCGTCGTCCGGGTCGCGCGTGACGCCCGACGCGAAGAGCAGCGGCCAGTCCGCGGACTTGAGCCGCGTCACCACCGCCGAGAGGTACAGCGGACCCCAGCGTTGCCAGAGGCCGAGGTCGAGCGCGGTGGACCGCGAGTACACGCCGTCGCGGTCCGTGGCGCCGATGCCGCCGCCGACCCAGGCGCCGTAGTTCTGCGCCACCAGGTGCTGCCGCGTAAAGAAGTTGCCGTTGCCACCGCGTCCCGCGCTGCGCAGCGAGAACGAGGCGCCGGCGATGCCGACCTCCGAACGCAGGCGTTGCGCCGGGCCCCAACCGATGTCCACCGCCGCCACGCCCTGCGCTGCGGCCAGCGAGTCCTGCGCATACGTGAGGTTGGCGCTGGTGACGAAACCCAACCACTCCGACGCCGGCCGCCACAACAACGCGAGCAGCGCGGCATTCTCCTGGGAGAAGCCGCGCTGGGTCACCGACGCAAAGCCGCCTTCGAGGCGGAGTTCAGGATGCCGCTGCGCGCCCGCCGCCGAGGCGACGAGCACCGAACCGAGGACGAGCCCCAGTGCGGCCGCGCGGCGCGTCACGCCGGCACTTAAGGCCTCGTGCCGCGGGGAGCGAGCGCGGCGGCGGCGGCGGGTGACGGGAGCAGCGACATCACCCCGCGAGCCCGCACCTCCAACGCCGCATCGGGCGTCAGGCCGGCCGCCACGTCGGATTGCACCGACGCGCCGAGTCCGGCGATCTGCGTCGGGGTCGCGCCCCGCCGCATCAGTTGCGTAATCTGCTCGAGCGCGTTGGACGCGGGGACCCCGCGCGCGACGAGCTCGGTGAGCACGTCGAGTGGCATCGCCACCGACTGCCCGGCCGGGTACGCGGCGCGGATCTGTCGCAGCATCGGGGCGGGGACACCGACCGCCAGGGCATCCGCCCCGGCAATCACCTCCGCTTCCGATGGCGAGGGAGCGAGAAGGTCCCGCGCCTGCTCGAGGCGCCTGGCCAGCGAAACCACGGCGGCCCGGATGCGCTCCCCGGCCGCTTGCTTCGTGACCCCTTCCTGAGCCTTCGCGACGAGGGCGCGCACCGGCAGCCCTCGCGAGGCGGCGCGCGAAATCTCGCGCTCCACGGCCTCACGCGTCCTTGCGTCGGCGATGCGCAGCTCCGACACCCCAGCCTGCTGCGCGGCAGCGGACTCGGGTGCGAACGCGCTGGTGAGCACCAGCGCGGCGAGCATTGTGGCGACTCGCGGCATAGTCATCGGGCAAAGACCATCACGACGGATCCCTCGCGGCCGTAATCCGCGTCGCCCGACTTGGGCGCGCGTGGATCGGCCACGAGCAATGTACCGTCAATCACGTACGCATACACGTGCCGGCCCGGCGGCAGGGGCACGGTGGCCGTCCACATCCCGGCCCCCACGCGCTGCATCTCCACCTCGCCGACCTTCCAGTCGTTGAAGTCGCCCACCACCGACACGCGCTCGGCGCTGCCGGCCTCGTACACGAACTGCGTCGGCACGCGCATCTCGCCGTCGTCGGAGGCCAGCTGCACCGGGAACTCGCCGGTGGGCGAGCCGCTGGCGGCGATCGGCGCCGGCGGCGTGGCCGTCGTCACCGCACCGCGCGTCACGAAGCCCAGGGCCAGCGCCACCACCGCCACCGCGCTCGCGCCCAGCCCCGAGAGCGCCGGCACGCGCCAGGCGTCCCAACTGCGGCTCCACCACGACGGACGCGGCGAGGCCCACACCGCCTGCAGCAGGCGACCCACCGCCTGCGGCGACGGCGCGGCGGCCGCATCGGCGCGCAGCGTCGCGCGCACCCGTTCGATCACGCTGTCCCGTTCGCGTTCACTCATCGCGCATCATCTCCGTAAGCCGGGCCCGCAGGGTGTCGCAGGCGCGCTTCACGCGCATCCGCAGGGCGCTCAGCCCCACCCCCGTCACCACGGCGATGTCCTCGTATGCCATATCCTCGACGTGCCGCAGGAGGAACGCCTCCTTCTGCTCCGCCGGGAGCGTTTCCAACAACCGGTACACCTCTTCCGTCCAGTCCTTCTCCTCGTCCGTCACCGCGCCGATCCGGTCCGGCACGTCGCCGTACTGGATCACCCCCACGTGCCGCTTGCGCTTGGCGAGCAAGGTCCGGCAGCGGTTGGCCAGGATGCGAAAGAGCCAAGGCTCGAAGCGCGCATCGTCGCGGAACCGCCGCAGGTTGTGATAGACCCGCACGAAGGTGTCCTGCACCGCTTCCTCGGCGTCCTCGCGGCTACCCACCATATGGAGGGCGAAGCGAAGCGCTCGCGGATACGTCGCATCCACCAACTGGGCGAAGGCCTGCCGATCGCCTGCCTTGGCCCGCAGGGCCAGGGTGGGATCGAGCGAGGGCGCGTTGTAGGAATCGTCCATAGGCAAGGTTTTGGGAGGATACCCCTGCCGCTCCCCCCCTCGCCACGGCGCGCCTCCGACAATCGCCCCGTCCAGCGTGTGGTCTGTCACGCCATCCAATACCCCAAAGGGACAGGTCGTGTCACATTTCGAGGCGTTTTTTCGCCTATCTTTCGGTTTCCTATGGTAGAGATCATCCTGTTCCTGCACGTCGTCCAAGTGCCTCTCCGCATTGGACTTGCGCTGCTGCTCCTGATCGCGGCGGCGCTGGCGCTGGCGTCGTGGCTGGAGCGTAGTCGGCGCATTTCACCTTTCGGCGCCGTGGCACGCGGAATTCGCGCCTCACTCGACCCCCTGCTCGCCCCCATCGATCGTTTGGTCGCGCGGGGGGGAGGTCAGCGGACCTCCACTCCGTGGTGGGGCGTATTCGCCGTGCTCGTCGCGGGGGCGCTGTTGCTGGGAACGCTGGAGTTCGTCCGCAACGTGCTCGCGGGTGTGCACTACGCGGGTGCGCAGGGCCCGAGCGGCGTACTCGTCCTGCTGCTGAGCTGGAGCTTCACGCTGCTGCAAGCGGCGCTGCTCGTACGGGTGATCACCTCGTGGGTCGGCGGCACGTACAGTTGGATCGGACGCACGGCGTACCGCCTCACCGAGTGGATGCTCGGGCCCATCCGCCAACTGCTGCCACGCATCGGCGTGGTGGACATCACGCCGCTGGTGGCCTGGTTCGGCATCTCGCTGCTACGCGGCGTGCTGATGGGCGCTATCGGCGGCTGAGCGCTCGGTGAAGCCGGTCACCATCGGCGCGCTGCGCGCCACGTCTCGGGGTACCGGTGACTGCGGCCGCGTTCCTGCGTCAGTGGTGTGGAGACCCACGCCCGTCGGTTGCCCGACCACTGCCCCTGATTCAATCTGAGACAATGACTGCATCCATCCGTTCCGCCGCCCTGCTCGTCGCCACCACCGGACTCCTTGCCGCCTGCGGCGAGGCGGCCACCGACGCCACCTGCGACACCGTGGGCAGCGGCACGTTGACCGTGAACATCGGCGGCCTGCCCGGCGGTCTCGCGGCAGACGTCGTCGTGAGCGGCCCGGGCGGCAGCTTCAACCTCGGCGCCAGCGGCACGCTCCCCGGCCTCGCGGCCGGCGCGTACACGATTCTCGCGGCGAACGTGTCCCAGACGGACTCGATCGCCGATCGCATCTTCCGCGGCACGCCGCCGGCCAATCCTGTCTGCGTACGCGACGGCGGCACGCGCACCGTGTCGGTGCCGCACGCGCAGATCGCGACCTCGCAGAAGGTCTGGGTCGGCGCCGGATTCTATTCGATGGGCTTCGCCACTTCGCAACTCAGCGCCACGGCCACGCTGGCGCCGAACGTCACCTCGGGCACGCGCGGCGGCACGGGACTCCTCTTCGATGCCTCCGGCAACCTCTGGCTGCTCGGCCAGAGCACGGCCGACCCCACGGTGATGCGTTACCCAGCCTCGGCGCTGGGCACCACCGGCAACCCGCTGCCGGACCGCTCCATCACCATCTCCGGCGTGAACTGCGACGGGCCGGGCGCGCTGGCCTTCGACGTCGCCGGCAATCTCTGGGTGAGCATCGGCTGCCAAGGGCGTGTCGTGCGTCTCACGCCGGCGCAACAGGGCACGAGCGGCGTCATCGTGCCCTCGGTGCAGATCACCAACCTCACGCGCCCGGTGGGCTTGGCCTTCAACGGGCTCGGCGACTTGTGGGTGGGCGACTCGACGCACCTGCGGCGCTACGACGCGGCGCGCCTCACGGCAAGCACCGGCGCGGCGGCGGACCTCTCGGCCAGCTTCACCACCCCGACGCCGCGCGTGGCCGGACAGTTCGCGCTCAGCGTGCGCAACCTCGGCGTGGATGCCGGCGGCGAGCTCTGGGTGAGCGCCCCCGCGCAGCAAGTGCTGTATCGCGCCGAGGCCGCCGTCCTCGGCGGGACCGGAACATCAGCGAACGTGGTCAGCCGGATCGTGTACCTCACCGAGTTCGCCTCGCCGCGCGGCTTCGCCTTCGACAACACCGGCGCGCTGTGGGTGGGCTACACGCAATCGGCCTTCGCGCGCTTCGCGCCCACGCAGCTCGAGGCCAGCAGCACGCCGGGCGCGCCGACCGTGCCGGGCCGGATCTTCGCGTCCGGGAACATCCTCGGCTTCGCCGACGACGTGGGGATGTACCGGCCCTGAGCGGGGGTGGCTTGCCATCCGTTCATCCGGATGCTAGGATATAGCCCACAACCGAGTCCGTGGCGATTTCGAGGCAACTTGCGGCCACGTTAAACATTCCGCTAAAGCGCCAGCCCGGTGCGCCTCGTCGCCCCGGGCTTTGGTGTTTTCAGGAGCACTGTGAGTCCCGCGTCCGTCGCATCCATCGAGGTCTCGTTCGAGTTCTTCCCGCCCAAGACGGCGGAGATGGAACAGACGCTGTGGAAGTCCATCCAACGCTTGGCGCCATTGGCGCCGCGCTTCGTCTCGGTCACCTACGGCGCCGGCGGCTCCACGCGCGAGCGCACGCACCACACGGTGCGGCGCATCCTGTCCGAAACGGATCTCGTCCCGGCAGCGCATCTCACCTGCGTGGCCGCGACGCGCGAGGAGATCGACGCCGTCGCCGACGACTACTGGGCGGCCGGCGTGCGCCACGTGGTGGCCCTGCGCGGCGACATCCCCGGCGGCGAGACGGACTACTTCCCCACCCCGGGCGGTTATGCCTACGCCGCCGAGTTGGTGGCGGGGCTGCGCCGGCGACACGACTTCGAGATCTCCGTCGCCGCGTATCCGGAGACGCATCCCGGGGCCCGCTCCTCCGCCGACGACCTCGACAACCTCAAGCGCAAGCTCGACGCCGGCGCCACGCGCGCCATCACGCAGTTCTTCTTCGACAACTGGACTTTCCTGCGCTTCGTGGACCGCGCACGGAAGGCGGGCATCACCGCGCCGATCGTGCCGGGCATTATGCCGGTGACGAACTTCACGCAGACGGCCAAGTTCGCGAAGACCGCCGGCACCGCGATTCCGGCTGAGTTCGCGAAGCACTTCGAAGGCCTCGAAGATGACGTCGAGACGCGCAAGCTCGTGGCCGCGGCCGTGGCGGCCGAGCAGGTCACCCAACTCCAGCAAGCGGGGATCCGGGAGTTCCACTTCTATACGCTGAATCGGGCGGATTTGAGTTACGCGATTTGTCATTTGCTCGGCCTTCGGCCGGGACGGATGACGGATGCGTTGGGGGACGGATGACGGATGCGTTGGGGGACGGATGACGGATGACGGACGCTCGGCTCGGAGTGAGCGATGAGTTTCACTCGTGAGTCGCGGATTGACGCGTTGCACGTGGCGGCGTCGCAGCGCTTGCTGATCATCGACGGCGCGATGGGGACGATGGTGCAGGAGCATCGGCTCACCGAGGCCGACTATCGCGGGGCCCGCTTCGCGTCCTGGCCGCGCGACCTCAAGGGCAACAACGACCTGCTGGTCCTCACGCGGCCGGACGTGGTCGGCGGGATCCACCGCGCCTATCTCGAGGCCGGCGCGGACATCATCGAGACGGCGACGTTCAACTCGACGCGCGTCTCGATGGCCGACTACGGGATGCAGGAGATCGTGCGCGAGCTGAACGTCGAAGGCGCGAAGCTCGCGCGCGGCATCTGCGACGAGTTCGAGGCCAAGGACGGACGGCCGCGCTGGGTGGCGGGCGTGCTCGGGCCGCTGAACCGCACGGCCTCACTCTCGCCGGACGTCAACGACCCCGGCGCGCGGAACATCAGCTTCGAGGAGCTGGTCGAGACCTACGTCGAAGCCACCGAAGGCCTGCTCGACGGCGGCGCGGATGTGATCCTCATCGAAACCATCTTCGACACGCTCAACGCCAAGGGCGCCATCTTCGCGGTGGAGCAGGTGTTCGAGCGGCGTGGCGAGCGGGTGCCGGTGATGATCTCGGGCACGATCACCGACGCGTCAGGCCGCACTCTCACGGGGCAGACCACCGAGGCCTTCTGGAACTCGGTGATGCACGCCAAGCCGTTCTCGGTCGGCCTCAACTGCGCGCTCGGCGCCAAGGACCTGCGCGCCTATGTGCAGGAACTCGCGCGCGTGGCCGACTGCTACGTGACGGTGCACCCGAACGCCGGCCTGCCCAACGAGATGGGCGGCTACGACGAGACGCCGGCGTACACCTCGTCCATCCTCAAGGAATTCGCCGAGGCCGGGCTGGTGAACGTGGTCGGCGGTTGCTGCGGCACCACGCCGGCGCACATCAAGGCCATCGCCGAGGCGGTGAAGCCGCTCCCGCCGCGCAAGATTCCCGAGATCCCGAAGCGGCTGCGGCTCTCGGGGCTCGAGCCGCTGGTGATCGGTCCCGACTCGAACTTCGTGAACGTCGGGGAGCGCACGAATGTTACGGGCAGTAAGAAATTCGCCGAGCTGATCATCGGCAACCGCTACGACGAGGCGCTGGAGGTGGCGCGGCAGCAGGTCGAGGCCGGCGCGGTGATCATCGACGTGAATATGGACGAGGGGATGCTCGACGCCGAAGCGGCGATGACGCGCTTCCTGCATCTCGTCGCCAGCGAGCCGGCCATCTCCAAGGTGCCGGTGATGATCGACAGCTCCAAGTGGAGCGTCATCGAAGCCGGTCTGCGCTGCGTGCAGGGCAAGGGCATCGTCAATTCGATCTCGCTGAAGGAAGGCGAAGCCGAGTTCGTGCGCCAGGCGACGTTGGTGCGGCGCTACGGCGCGGCGGTGATCGTGATGGCCTTCGACGAGCAGGGCCAGGCCGACACGGTCGAGCGCAAGGTCGGCATCAGCGAACGCGCGTACAAGATCCTCACCGAGCGCGTGGGCTTTCCGCCCGAAGACATCATCTTCGACCCGAACATCTTCGCGATCGCGACGGGCATCGAGGAGCACAACCGCTACGCGCTGGATTTCATCGAGGCCACGGCGCGCATCAAGGAACGCTGCCCGCACGTGCGCATCTCCGGCGGCGTCAGCAACGTCTCGTTCTCGTTCCGCGGCAACAACCCGGTGCGCGAGGCCATCCACTCGGTGTTCCTGTACCACGCCGTGAAGGCGGGGATGGATATGGGCATCGTGAACGCCGGCGCGCTGGTCCTCTACGAGGATATCCCAGACGACCTGCGCGAGCGCGTGGAGGACGTCGTCCTCGCGCGCCGCGCCGATGCCACCGAGCGCCTGCTGGCCGTCGCGGACCAGGCCAAGGGCCAGTCGCAGGCCAAGAAGGCGGACCTCAGCTGGCGGCAGGGCCCCGTCCACGAGCGGCTGCAGCACGCGCTGGTGCACGGCATCGCGGACTTCGTGGTGGAGGACACCGAAGAAGCCCGCCACCTCTTCGACCGCCCCATCGAGGTCATCGAAGGCCCGCTGATGCAGGGAATGAACGTCGTCGGCGACCTCTTCGGCGCCGGCAAGATGTTCCTGCCGCAGGTGGTGAAGAGCGCGCGTGTGATGAAGCGCGCCGTCGCGCACTTGATTCCGTACATCGAAGCCGAGAAGGCGCAGAACCCGGAGTCGCGGGCCAAGGGCCGCATCGTGATGGCCACCGTGAAGGGCGACGTGCACGACATCGGCAAGAACATCGTCGGCGTGGTGATGCAGTGCAACAACTTCGAGGTGGTGGACCTCGGCGTGATGGTGCCCTGCGCCAAGATCCTCGAGGCGGCGCGCGAACACAACGCGGATATGATCGGCCTCTCAGGGCTCATCACGCCGTCGCTCGAAGAGATGGCCTTCGTCGCGAGCGAGATGCAGCGCGAGGGCTGGACGATCCCGCTGCTCATCGGCGGCGCGACAACCAGCAAGGTGCACACGGCCGTGAAGATCGCGCCCAACTACTCGGGCCCAGTGGTGCACGTGCTCGATGCGTCACGGGCCGTGGGCGTGGCCAGCTCGCTGGTCAGCGACGGACTCAAGGAACAGTTCGTGCGCGAAATCGCCGAGGAGTACGACGCGGTGCGCAAGCATCGTGCGCTGCGGCAGAAGGACCAGCGCCGGCAGACCATCGCCGAGGCCCGCGCGAACAAGCCCAAGCTCACCTGGACCGGCGATGCGCCGACGCCGAGTTTCGAAGGCGTGCGCGTGTTCGACGACTTCCCGCTCGAAGAGCTGGTACCGCGCATCGACTGGACACCGTTCTTCCAGACCTGGGAGCTGGCGGGCTCGTACCCGGCCATCCTCGACGACCCCAAGGTCGGGGAGGCGGCGCGCAACCTGTTTGCGGATGCGCGGGCGATGCTGGAGAAGATTGTGGATGAGAGGTGGCTTAGGGCGAGGGCGGTGGTAGGGTTCTTTCCGGCTTGGTCCGATGGGGAGGAGCAGATTCATCTAGGACGGATGACGGATGACGGAAGCGAACTGCGGAGCTACACCATCCAGACAATCCGGCAGCAGATGGTGAAGAACGATGGGCGGGCGAACTTTGCACTCGCGGATTTCGTCGCGCCTTTGGATGCCGGGGTGCGCGATTGGCTGGGTGCCTTCGTGGTGACTACAGGACTCGGCCTTGACGAGAAAGTCGCGGAGTTCGAGGCGGCCAACGACGACTACTCGTCGATTATGGTGAAGGCCCTCGCCGACCGACTCGCCGAGGCCTTTGCGGAGCGGCTGCACGAGAAGGTGCGCCGCGAGCTCTGGGGGTATGCGCCCGACGAGCACCTCGACAACCAGGCGCTGATCAAGGAGCAGTACCAGGGCATCCGCCCGGCGCCGGGGTATCCGGCCTGCCCCGACCACACCGAGAAGCGCACGCTGTTCGACCTGCTCGACGCCGAGCGCCTCTCGGGGGTGCAGCTCACCGAGAGCTACGCGATGCAACCGGCCTCGGCGGTCAGCGGCTGGTACTTCTGGCACCCCGAGGCGCAGTACTTCGGCGTCGGGAAGATCGAGAAGGACCAGGTGGAGGCCTACGCGGCCCGGAAGGGCGTCGCGGTGGCGGAAGCGGAGCGCTGGCTGGCACCGATCCTCAACTACGACCGGTAGCCTTCACCGGCCGGCGTCCCTCGTGGCAGCACCGCGGGAGGGTTTGCGGCGGGTCCGCGCGCGGCAGGGTAGATTCCCCCGTTGATGTCCGACACCCAACGCCGTGTCCTGATCGTCGACGACGATGCCGCCGTCCTGCAGGCATCGTCCATCCTGCTGAGCCGAGCCGGCTTCGTCGTCGACGCCGTCGACTCGGGCGAGGTCGCGCTGCGGGCGCTGCAGGACCGCAGTTACAGCGCCATCCTCTCCGACATCAATATGGAAGGGATGAGCGGCCTGGACCTGCTGCGGATGATCCGCGAGCGGGACCTCGACACGCCGGTCATCCTCATCACCGGCGGCCCGTCGCTGCAGACGGCGATCGACGCGATGGCCTGGGGTGCGCATCGCTACCTGCTCAAGCCCGTGGCGCCCAAGGAGCTGATCGAGGCCGTCACCCGTGCGGTGCTGCTCTCGGACCTCGCCCGCCTCAAGCGCGAGGCCTTCGCGCTGCGCGGCGCCCACGGCCTGCCCGTGGATGATGAGAAGGCGCTCGACGCGTCGTTCACGCGTGCGCTGGACCGCCTCGCGATCGTCTTCCACCCGATCGTCTCGATGCGCGAGCGCCGAGCCCTGGGCTTCGAGGCGCTGGTCCGCTCCACCGAGCCCACGCTGCAGCACCCCGAGGCCCTGCTCGGCACCGCTTCGCTGCTCGGTCGCTCCGATGAGCTCACCCGCGCGATCTACACCAAGATCGCCGAGCAGGCGCAGCGCATTCCCGAGGATCGCCTGCTCTTCGTGAACGTGCATCCGCCCGACCTGCTCGACCATTCGCTGCACGGCATCGGCTCGCCGCTGGCGCCCTTCGCCGACCGCATCGTCCTCGAGATCACCGAGCGGGCGAGCATCGAGCGGATGGGCGACATCACCAGCATCGTGAAGAACCTCCGCCTGCTCGGCTACCGTCTGGCCGTGGACGACCTCGGCACCGGCTACGCGGGGTTGTCCAGCTTCACGCAGCTCAGTCCCGAGATCGTCAAGCTCGACCGCTCGCTGGTGGAGGGCATCGACGAGAACCCCACCAAGCAGCGTGTGGTGCGGGCAATGCTGCAGCTCTGCGAGGACCTGCAGATGCAGGCCATCTGCGAAGGCATCGAGAAGGCCAGCGAACGGGACGCGCTGGTGGCGATGGGGGCGGATTTGCTGCAGGGCTACCTCTTCGGCCTGCCTGCGCCACATTTCGACGACCCCCCGATCTGACCGCCTCAGGGCGGTCCGTCTCCCCCCGACCGCAACGCCAGAATGTCGCCCGACGTCGCCACCCCCCGCCCCGCCCTCACCCTGCTCTCCGACGACGAGCAGGCCTTCAAGTCCGCCGTCGCCGAGTTCGTGGACGGCGAGGTTCGTCCTCGCCTCGCGCAGATGGAGCGTGAGGCCAAGCTCGATCCGGCGCTGATCAAGGCCTACTTCGAGATGGGCCTGATGGGCATCCAGGCCCCCGAGGCCCACGGCGGCGCCGCCGGCTCGGTGATGATGGTGACACTCGCGGTCGAGGAGATCTCCAAGGCCGACGCCTCCAGCGCGATTATGGTGGACGTGCAGAACACCTTGGTCGCGCATCCGTTGCTCGCGGCGGCCACCCCGGAGCAGTTGGCCAAGTGGATGCCCGCGCTGTGCAGCGGCACCGTCGGCGCCTACGCGCTCTCCGAGGCCTCGAGCGGTTCGGACGCCTTCGGCCTGCAGACGCGCGCGCTGAAGGTGGCCGGCGGCTGGAAGCTCAACGGCCGCAAGCTCTGGATCACCAATGGCGCCGAGGCGGGGCTGTTCATCCTCTTCGCGACCGTGGACCCGGCCAAGGGCTACAAGGGCATCACCGCGTTCATCGTCGAGCGCGAGATGCCGGGCTTCAGCGTCGGCAAGAAGGAGGACAAGCTCGGCATCCGCGCTTCAAGCACGACCGAGCTGATTCTTGAAGACGTATTCGTCCCCGACTTCAACGTGCTCGGCCCCGTCGGCCAGGGCTACAAGATCGCCATCGAGACGCTGAACGAAGGGCGCATCGGCATCGGCGCGCAGATGATCGGCGTGGCGCAGGGCGCGCTCGACGCGGCCGTCACCTACGTGAAGGAGCGCCAGCAGTTCGGGAAGCCGCTGGCGGACTTCCAGGCGGTGCAGTTCCAGTTGGCCCAGGCGGCCACCGAACTCGAGGCGGCGCGGCTGATGGTGTACAACGCGGCGCGGCTGCGTGATGCCGGCGAGGACATCGCCCAGGCGGGCGCGATGGCGAAGCTGTATTCGAGCCAGGTGGCCGAGCGCGTGACCTCGCTGTGCGTGGAGCTCTTCGGCGGCTACGGGTACACCAAGGACTACCCGGTGGAGAAGTTCTATCGCGACGCCAAGATCGGGACGATCTACGAAGGCACGTCGAATATGCAGTTGGCGACGATTGCGAAGGGGATGCTGAAGTAGGACGGATGACGGATGACGGAAGGGGTGCGCCGACCTGGTTGGTGCGTCGCCGAATCCGAATCGTCTCGTTATCCCGCGCGACTGAGACTTAGCCGCACCGACACAAGCTGACTCCCCCGCCCGGCGTTGAAGTCGCCCCAGAGCCCCTCACCGCCGAGCGAGATCGGCATCCGCACGCGCTCACGCTTCAGTTGACCCGTCACCAGCTCGCCGTCGAGATCGGCTTCGATTACCCACGTCGTGCCGAGCCCGAGGAATCGTGCTGGAAGACTCGGGTTTCGGATGATGCGGCCGTTGCGCAGCGTCGCGCCGCCGGCAGTGCCGCGCACGCTGGAGTCCGCGGCGATCTCGATGGACACCTCGATTCCATTGGGTGCACCGGGACTGCGGACCTCGGCGCGGCCTTCCCAGCGGCCGACCGGGAGATCCGGGACCTGCGCCTTCGCCCCAGACGGAGCGAGCGCGAGGGCGGCGACCAGCACGACTCGGACAGACAGACGCTGCATCCTGTGAATCTACTGCGTCAGCGAACGCACGGCGCGATCTGCCCTAGGGTGCTGGCCGCCTCCTCTCATTGGTCAACCTACTGTCGGTGGTACGCGAGCCCGGCCTGCTGCGCCTGACCGATGGCGATGACCATCGCCGGGACAATCTCGACGCCAGGCAGGACGTTGGCCTTGAGATCGGCCGTGACCACCTCGGCATCGAGGCCGCGGGCGTTGGCGAGCAACGACGCGAAGATGCCGAGCGCGTTGTTGCAGACGATGAAGCGCGTGCCGCGCTGCTGCAGCGCCTCGATGCTCGCGGCGGGAATCGTCATCCCGAGGATCTGCGGCGAGGTCCGCCACGGATTGGCGCTTCCGCCGGTGCCCGGCTCCACGCCGATGCCCTGCAGGAATTCGGCGATGCGGTACTTGGTCCACATCTCGTCGCGCAGGCCGTGGAAGGTCGTGGCGCCGTAGAACGTGCCCACCGTGTTCAGCTGCGCGTCGGTCACGTTGTACGCGCGCTGGTAGGTGTTCAGGTAGTTCATAATGTGCACCAGCGGGATGCCGCCGCCGGGCTGCGGGGAATCGAAGAGCTGACGGTGCTTGCCGTTCAGGTTCTGGAGCCAGGTGTCCTGGAACTCGGGCTGCACGGACGCCGCGCTGGCCTCTGGCGTCGACTGCACCGCCACTGCGGCAATGACGGCGGCGAGGCCGAAGGTCGCCACGGCAAGCGCGCGACGGGTGGAACGAATCATCTGAACCTCCTGATGCGAGTGGTCGGCGACGCAGCCCGGACCGTCCGGCGCCCGCCATCAGGAAGTGCGCGACTTGCCCTCCAGACCCGACATCACTGGCCGCTGGCTACTCGGCGGCGCCTCTGCGGGCCGTGCCGAGGCTAACGAAGATGAAGGTCAGCAGCGATGCCACAAGCGTGAGCCCCGTCACCGTCACGCCCGTCGGCAGCGTCATCCACTTGAGCCAGGCAGCCGTCTCCAGCGCCAGCGTCGCCGCGAGTCCCAGCACGAGCGACGCGATCGCGCCCTCGCGCGTTGCGCCCTCCCACGTGAGGCCGATGGCCAGCGCCGGCACCAACGTGCAGGCGAAGAGCCCGTACCCGAAGATCCCGAGGAACGCCACCAGCGTCCCGCTCAGCTGGGCCATCGTGGCTCCGGCGACGCTCAGCGCCACCGTCCACACCCGTCCTCGGCGCAACCAGGTCTCGTCGCGCCGCTCGCGCCCCAGCGCGCGCGGAATGTCGTGCGTGATGGCGGCCGCGCCGATGCTCAGGAACGAGTTCACGGTGCTCATAATGGCCGCGGCGACGCCGGCGAAGACCAGCGCGGCCACCACGGAGGGAACGTACCCGAGCAGGAAGCTGGGCGTCGCGTCGTCGGCGCGCGCGAGCGCCGGCAGCTCGCTGTTCACCACGAGCGCCTTCACCGCGATGCCGACCCCGACGAAGAGCAACTGCGCCAGCAGCATCGCCACGGTCATCAGTGCCGGGTACCAGCGCAGCCGCCGCAGGTCCCTGAGCATATAGTACTTGTGCGCGATGTGCGGCTGCCCGAGCGATCCCACCGCGAACACGAAGAAGAACGACAGCGCGACCATCGCGCCGCGCGTGCCCCAGGGACCGAGGAACGTAGGGTCCACCGACTCGATCGCGCGCGTGATGGCGGCGAGTCCGTTTCCGGAATCGAGCGCGAAGATGAACACCACGCTGCTCGCCACGGCCATCAGGCCGCCCTGGAACACGTCCACCCAGATGCCGGCGAGGATGCCGCCGCTCGCAGAGTAGGCCAGCGTGATCGCCGCGCCGATCCAGATGCCGGGCCCGAGCCCGACGCCGAACAGCGCGTCCACCACGAGACCGAGCGCGAGCAGGTTCGTGGCGAGGTAACCGATCACGCCGATGACGATGGCCAGCGCGCTCAGGCCCTGCGCCGCAGGCGAGTCATAGCGCAGGCGAATCGCGTCGGGCACCGTCACGAGCCGGTGGCGTTCGCCGAGCACCCGCATCCGCTTGCCGAGCACCAGCGCGCCGAAGGTGTTGGTGAGCGCCGCCGGCAGCACGATGAACAGCGCCGTGAGTCCAATGGAGTAGACGAGGCCCGGCCCGCCGATGAACGCGAATCCCGAGAGTGTGGATGCCATCGCCGCCAGCGCGAAGGGCAGCAGGCCGATGCCGCGGCCGGCGACGAAGAAGTCCTCCGCCGTGCGCGTGCGCCGCGCGGCCCACCAGCCGATGAGCGCGCAGGCCGCGAAATACGCGAGGCCCACCGCCACGATCATTGGCCGCGCTGCCAGGTCAGTCGGCATCGTCCAGCACGTCGCGGTCGAAGCACAACGCGTACGCCACCGGCAGCAGCACGAGTGGCACCAGACCGGTGAACAGCAGGAGCAGCGCCGTGCTGCGCGGCAGGCCGAACAGCACCGGTCCGCCGCTCGCCGGCGGTTCGTGCAGCAACCCGACGGCGAAGCCCGCGAAGGTGCACGCGCAGGCCACGAGCACTGCCGCCGCGAGCCGCGGCGCCCGCGGCCCGGCGCCGAGCAAGCCGAGCCCGGTGAGCACGAGCGTGGCGCCAGCGGCCAGCAACCACGGCGCGGCCGGCGAGCCGGCACCGAAGCTCAACGCGTATGCCATCGCCACGGCGACGGCACCGACTGTCAGCAGGGCGATCGAAATCGAGCTTCGCATCGCCCGAAAGCTAGCGGCCTACCGCGCCGCTGGGCGCAACTCGTAGACGCCGATACGCTGCTCGCCCGACGGCCCTTCTTCGATCAGCCAGGCGCGGTCGCCCCTCGTGGCCACCAGCTGCGTCGCATACGGGAACGCCACACGGCCGATGTACCCGCCGCTGCTGCTATCGAAGAGGTCGTAGGTGTTCCGCTCGCGCCAAGTGAGCAGCGGACGCGCATCACCAGCCGATCGCGGCGGAATGTCGCGCGGCTCGGCGACGACGTGGACCTGTACCCAGAGCCGATCGAGCTCGTCCATCCGCAAGCTGCGCAGGAACGGCTTTAGCTCGGGAATCGGCGCCAACTGTTGCTGCGGATTGCGGTTCCCCAGATACTCGCGCCACGCCTGCCATTCCGCCCGCTCTCGGTCGGCGTAGCGCACCGCAGCATCGTCGCGCGTGAACTCCAGCGTGCGATCACCTCGCACGACCTTCAGGTGGTAGCGCCGCGGGCTTGCCGTCACGATCGCGCCGTCGAGGCCGATCGCATACATCGAATCAGATGGGATGGCCGAGTACGTCCCGTCGTTCGTACCGAGCCCGAAGCCGCGCCCACCACTCATTCCCGGCGCCGGCACTTGGACCGAATCGACGCGGCGTCCGCGCCGATCGATGATCACCATCTGCGCAGGAAGGTCGTACTCCATCGCGTCCGGTGTCGGGATCCAGGCCTTGCGCCAGTAGCGACCGCGTCGGTCCACATAGAACGTGCCGGGGCCGCCGAGACCGCCGTACACGTTCACGCGGATCACGTCGCTCGGTTCGTCAGCGGCTGTGAAGCGCACTAGGCGACCGTTCGGCGGATCGTTGACGACAATCCCGCCATCCACATCGATGGCGATGTCGTAGCACCCTTCGTACTCCCCTGGCCCGGCACCCGTGCGACCGACCGTGCGCACGAACACGCCCGTTGAGTCATAGCGGCGAATCGTGTGATCGAAGAGATCACAGGTGTAGAAGCCGCCATCCGGCACCGCGACGATACTGTACACGCGACCGAAGGCATACTCAGGCGGCCCCTCAAGCTCGCCGATCGCGAACAGCTTCACCGCCTCGATCGCACCGGTCCCGACCCGGAGCGCGGATCCTGGAATCGCCGATCCCGGCGTCCCATCACCACGCATACTGTCGTCCGACGAACCGCAGGCCACGGCAACCAGCGCAATCCCCACGCAACAAATCAAAGAAAGGGCCGATCGCATACCCGCAATCCTGCACCTCGGCGCAGCACGCAGCAAGACATCCGCCCTGCGCAAGCAGAAGGAGGCGCAGCCGCAAGCGGCCACGCCCCCTTCCGTCTTCAGTCTTCCGTCCTGCTATCGAGAACCAATCAACCCATTGAACACGAGCTTAAACGTCCCCGCCGGCTGCGCCCTAAACAGCGCCTCCGGCCCAATGAGTCGCACCGTGCCACGCCCCACGCGGGCATCAGCGGCGGCCACACCACCCTCGAGATACGTCTCCCCCCACGCCCAGCCGCTGCGCAGCGAGTTCGGCGTGTCGAACCACATAATCGGCGTGATTCCCTTCTGCAGCGCGTACGGCGCGAGGCGGAACACCGGCGAGTTGTCGAACATCACAATCGCGCGCGGCGTCATCCCGCGGCCCGCGGCCGTGGTCGTGTCCACCGCTACTTCGAGCAGCGAGCCCGGCACGTAGAACTTCTCTCTGCCCAGCCCCTGCTCCTCGCCCGTGGGCATCCGCTCCACGAGATGGTTGCTCAGCGGCAGACCCAGATGCTGCGCCAGGTTCGTCGAGCTGCCGATCGTGATCACCATTCCGCCGTTCTCGGCGAAGCGCTTGATCTGCGGGATCGTGCGCTCGGCGGTCACGCTGCCCAGCCAGCGGCGATACTCGGCCGGGATGCTGGCCGTGTCCATCGCGCCGCCGCCGCCGAAGCCGCCGCCCCCACCGCCACCGCCGGCGCGAAGCGCCGGGATCGCACCGTCCACGAAGACCAGCGCGTCGTACTTGCTGTTCAGGTTGCCCGCGTCGAGTTCCTGCGGGAACACCACCGTGAACGGGAACTCGTACTGCTCCAGCAGCCAGCGCGTCCAGCCGCTCGGCATCGAGCCGCCGTAACGGTCCCAGAGGCCGATGCGCATCGGACGCACGGCCGTCGCGCCGCTGGCGTTGCCCGCCGCGAACGAGAGGCCGAGTTCCTGCGCCGCGCGCTGCACGATCGGACGGCTCGTGCCCGTCGCCGGGATGATCCAGGTGCCGTCGCCGCGGCGCAGCACCTGCGCGTTGGCCTTGAGCAGGCGGTTCACGACGATGAACGCGTCGTTGTGGGCCGCCGAGAGCGCCCAGGTATTGCCGCCGGCCACCGTGCCGGGCGCGGGACGCAGGCGGTTGGTCGGCGCGATCTTCTCGAACGGTCCGTCGAGCGCGTCGAGCACGCGGTCGTACTGCACGCCCATCTGCATCGCCAGCGTCCAGCCGGCGTTGTCGTAGGGCGGCGTCGGCGGGCCACCCGGCACGCGGAAGTCATTCGGGTGATCCTGCGGCTCGAACATATCCAGCACGTGGGCGCCGAAGGCCTGGCCCACCTTCACCACATACGAGCCGGCGGGGTACTGCTTGCCGCCGTGCGAGAACGCCGCCGTCGCGCGATGCACGTCCACGCCCGCCTTCTGCAGCGCGACGAGGAAGCGCACTGCCGTCGGGAAGTCCCGCTGGTTGCTCGGCAGGATGTAGGCGCGCGGGTCGCGGTTCTCCCGCGTCTTCATCGACGCCATCATCTCCTGCGCCGCGGCACCGGTGCGCTGCATCGCCGCGTTGCCGAAGCCGCCGAGGAAGGCCATCGGGTTGTCCGCCTGCTGCTGGGCGCGGCGCGCGCGGTTCTCTTCCTCGATGCGCGCCTGTGCCGCCGCGTTGCGCTTCGGCCAGATCGTCCAGCTGTCGCTGTTGCCCTGGGCGATGCGGTCGTTGCCCATCTTCCAGATGTTGTACAGGAAGATCTCGCGGTTGCGCGAGACCACGTCCAGCACCGCCTTGTTCGCCGTCACCGAGTATTCCACCGACTGGCGGAACTTCCACGGACCCGGGTTCACCGGCAGCGGCTGGTCGGCGCTGCTGATCTGCCGGTTGGCGATGAACGGGATCTCGATCGGCGTCGGGTTGCCGATCGTCTCCGTGAGCAGGCCGATCATATTATGGAAGTACACCGTCGTGCGCAGGCCGCCGTTCCACCAGGTGGAGTAGCCGGCGCCGAGTCGCATCACCACGCCGCCCTTTTCTTCCTGCACGAAGCGGTGGTGCATCGCGCCGCCGACCACGTCGAGGCCGGTGCGGATCAGCGGGTGGATGTTGAAGTTCATCGGGTCGCGGAACGGCGGCGCGAACATCACCGTGCCCGCCGGGCCCGTCTGGTGGTGGTTGTACATCACCTGCGGATACCACTCCGTGTACAGCACGCGGTTCATATTCTCGGACTCCGGCATCGCCGCGAGGTAGAAGTCGCGGTTGTTGTCGTGGCCGATGTACTTCTGGTAGAGCCGCGGCACGCCGCCCGTGCTGCGACGGCGCTGGTCCGGGTTGCGCATATACCAATCGCTGACGAGTTCCATCCCGTCCGGATTGGCGTGCACCATCACGATGATCAGGTCGTTGAGGAAGCGCAGCGTCTCCTCGTCCGTGCCGCTGACCAACTGCCAGTTGGTCTCGATCAGTTGCTGCGCGCCGAGCACTTCCGTGGCGTGCAGGCCGCCGTCAATCCAGACGATGCCCTTGCCCTCGCGCGCCAGGCGGCGGGCCTCCGCCTCGCTCACGCCCTCGGCGCGGGCCAAGCGCTCCGCGATCTGCCGGTAGCGCTCGCGGTTGCGGAGGTTCTCCGGGCTCGAGACGATCGCCATAATCTGCGGTCGGCCCTCGGCCGTCGTGCCGATCGTGTCGAGGATCATCCGGTCCGACTCGTTGGCGAGGCGGATCCAGTATTCGTGGAACTTGCTGTAGTTCGGCAGCACGTAATCGGCGCCGATCTGGTGGCCGAAGAACTGCTCCGGTGAGGTCAGCCGCGGCTGCTGGGCGGCGAGCGGGAGGGCGGCGAGCGCGGAAAGCGTCAGCGCGTGGCGCAGGAAGCGCAGGGACATCGCGTACGACTCCAGGTGGGAGTGAAGGTCAGCCCTAAGCTACGCGGCTACGGCGGCCGGCGTTGGGGAGCGTGGGCAACCTCCCGGCCCTCCGGGACGGTCGGGACGCTGGGAGCTGTTGGTACTGGGCAGTTTGCGGCTGGGGTATACAGATTGCTGGTGTCCCGAACCCACTCCGGAATGCCGCGCCGCCTCGTCACTGCCTTTTTCGCACTGTTCCTCGCCCTCCCCTTGGGGGCGCAGATTGCCCAGCGCGAGTACGCCGAGCGCCGCGAGGCCCTGCTCGAGCGCCTCAACGACGGCGCCATCCTCGTGCTCGGCGCGCCAGAGGCCGCGCACGATTACCTGCCCTGGTCGCAGTCGCGGCCCTTTCTATATCTGACCGGCTTCGCCGAACCCGACGCCGCGCTGCTGCTCGCGCGTGTCGATGGCAGCCTGCGCGCCACCCTCTTCGTGACCCCGCGCGATCCCGCGCAGGAGGTGTGGAGCGGCATCCGGCTCGGCGTGGAGGGCGTGCGCCCGCGGACCGGGATGCAGGGCCGCAACGTCGCCGAGCTCAGGAGCGTGCTCGACTCCGTGCTGCGCAGCGACTCGCAGCTCTGGATCGTCGGCGACTTTAGCGGTGGCCCCACTTCCCTCTCTCCGCACGAGCAGTTCGCCAACGCCCTGCGCGCCGCGCATCCCACGCGGCGCATCACCGACGGCACCGGCGCCGTCGCGTCCCTGCGCGGGAAGAAGAGCGCTGCTGAGTTCGAGCGTCTGCGTATCGCCGCCGAGATCAGCGCGCGCGGGCATCTCGCCGCCATCGCGCTCGCCCAGCCCGGCGTCGGCGAGTGGGAGCTCGAGGCCGCCGCCGCTGCCGTGTGGCGTCGCGAGTCCGGCGACTTGCCTGGCTACCTGCCCATCGTCGGCAGCGGGCCCAACTCCACCGTGCTCCATTACAACGCCAACAGCCGCATCGCGCAGGCCGGCGACGTCATCGTGATGGATATGGCCACCAACTTCGATGGCTACGCCGCCGACATCACCCGCACCATACCCGTCAGCGGCCGGTTCACCGCCGCGCAGCGCGAGATCTACGATGTCGTGCTCGCCGCGCAAAAGGCCGCCGAGTCCATCGTCGCGCCAGGTGCGCGTGCGCAGGCGATGACTGCGGCTGCCAACGACGCGCTCGCCCGCGGCCTCAGCCGCCTCGGCCTCATCGATTCACCTACTGCCACCTACGACTGCGGCAGTGAGGCCCGTCCGCGCCGCTGCCCTCAGCTCAGCCTCTTCTATATGCACGGACTCGGCCACGGCATCGGCCTCGACGTGCACGATCCTGACCAGTACTACGAGACCGGTGTCATCCAGGTCGGCAGCGCGTTCACCATCGAGCCTGGCGTGTATGTGCGCAGCGTGCTGCCCGAGATCCTCCCCCGCACGCCTGACAACCGCGCGTACCTCGCGCGCATCGCGCCCGCGTTGCAGCGATATGGTGGCATCGGTGTGCGCATCGAAGATGACTATCTCGTGACTGCGCAGGGGGTTGAGCGGCCGTCGGCCATCGTGCCGCGGGAGGCCGACGAGATCGAGCGGCTGATGCAGGCTCCGCGGACGCCGCGGGATGCGGAGGCAGCGGCGCGGGTGCAGCGGTATCGGGGGGCGCCGTAGCCGTCGCGAGGGGCGCCAGGCGTCGATTGGCGGCTTGTGTGTCGATTCGGCTGGAAGCAGGAAGGGGCGCGGCCTGATGGTCCGCGCCCTTTTTCTCGGCTGACGAGGTCGCGCGATGTGGATGGATTAGTGCGAGTTGCCTGCAGCATAATTCCGTAACATAGCCGGACCCGCTATAGCCTAGGTGTGTGGCAGAAGTCGTGCTTGCGCAGGGGGTTAGCGTGAAGTGAGGTTTGGGATAGTGTGAGTTCCCTGCAAGGATAGTCGGCGGAATAGTCAGGGGACTCTGTGTTCGTTTTTCGTATAATCCACGTTATCCGGAGTGAGATACATCAGTGAGTAACGAAGATCTCGGGCGGCGCGCGCTCGGCCTCTTGCTCGCGCTCAACGGCGCGATGTTCGTGGTGGAGGTCGTCAGCGGCTGGCGCGCCGAGTCCATGGGGCTGATCGCCGACGGCCTCGATATGGGCGCCGACGCCGCCGTCTATCTGCTCGCCCTGCTCGCCATCGGCGCCGCGGAATCCCAGAAGCTGAGTGCCGCGCGCTTCGCCGGTCGGGTGCAGCTGGGGCTCGCCATCCTCGCGATGCTTGAGCTCGGGCGCCGGGCCATCATGGGCAGCGCACCCGAACCGCCGGCGATGATCGGCATCTCGCTCGTCGCACTCGCCGTCAACGTTGCCTGTCTCGCGCTCCTCCGCCGCCATCGGCACGGGGAGGTGCATCTGCAGGCCGCCTGGATCTTCTCCGCGACCGACGTGCAAGCCAACCTTGGAGTGCTGCTAGCGGGCGTGCTCGTAGCGCAACTCGACTCCGCTGTGCCAGATCTCGTCATCGGCTTCGTCGTCTGCGGCCTCGTCCTGCGCGGGGCTGTCCGCATTGGACGGCGCGTGCGCGCGGCCGAGATCGCCGCCGGTCCCGACGCGCTCGTGCGACCCGGATAACGACGCTTGCTGCTGATGAACGCGGTGCGGATGCAGTGGTGGGGCGGCCGCCTTGTGGAGCATGGGACGGCCTAGCGGCCGCCCCACCACTGCTTTCTATTGAAGCGTTCACAGCAGAAGCCCACGTTATGCGGAAGCTCCAGCGGGCAGGCAGCTTCCGCCGCGCCCTGCCGCAGATCAGGCGCAGGGGCGCGGGTCCAACGAACTTCTTTGGTTTGGCTGTCGTGCGTGCTCATAGCGCAGTGCGCGCCCGCTGCGACTGCGGTCCGCGTCGTCGCACGGCGCCGAATCGCGGCGCAGCCGAAAGGCTCCGCATAACGCCGCTTGCTGCCGATGGCCGCAGCTAGGGATGGCCTGGGCCGAAGCGGCCTAGCGGCCGCAGGGCCCAGGCCTCTTATTGGAGCGTCCACAGCAGAAGCACACGTTATGGCGACTACCTGACGAATAGATGAAGTTCACTCCAGCGCAGGTAGCCAAGACATGGAATCGCGTCATGGAGAGTTCGCCGAAGGAGTGGGCGAAGCTTGAGGCGCGCTCCGGCCCGTTCCAGGATGAGCTGACGGGCTTCGTGTTGGGGTTCACGTATCAGCTCAGCGATGACGCACAGGAGCTGGCGCGAGACTGCATGGTCGCGTGCTACGAGATCTACCGCGAGCACTTCCCCGTCATCCGCAAGGCGACGGATGAGCAGATCATGGCGCACTGGCAACGGTGTCGCGCACGCATCGCGGACGCGGAGGCGCTGACCGATGCGGGGGCGCCGCTGCAGCAAATGTACGGCGGCTCGCCCCAGCCCCTCCTGTTCGAGGCGGTAATCGATGGCCTCCTCCCGCCCGATCCCGATGAATTGGACGCGGAGGAGGCGTACGCGCTCGACGATGAGGAGTTCTGGGACGTGCTCGCCGTGCTCGACACCGTCATTGCCGTCCTCGATGAGTGCGCCCAGACGGCTCCTGCGCCATAACGACGCTTGCTGCCGACAGCTGCGGGTGCGGAAGCAGTTGTGGGGCGGCCGCCCTGTAGGGCATGGGACGGCCTAGCGGCCGCCCCACAACTGCGTCTTATTGGAGCAGCTGCAGCAGAAGCACACGTTATCGCGACTTGTGCCGGGGGACAGGCGATCCGCTGCATGCGCGTCGCGGGAAGTGCGTCGTGATCCGCAAGTTCGTCGCCAGTGCTTTGGGGGTCCACGCCGAACGGTTCCGCGCGCGTGTGTCCCGCCAGATGCCGCGACCTGCGGACGGAGCCTGGCGGACGACCCAGGCCGCTCGACGGGCATGGCTTACGCATCCCGCGCGGTTTGTGCGCTCCGCCGCGCGCGCCGACGACGCGCGCGATAACGACGCTTGCTGCCGACAGCTGCGGCTAGGGAAGCAGTTGTGGGGCGGCCACCCTGTAGGGCATGGGACGGCCTAGCGGCCGCCCCACAACTGCATCTTATTGAAGCAGCTGCAGCAGAAGCTCACGTTATCGCGACTCGTGCCGGGGGACAGGCGATCCGCTGCATTCGCGTCGCGGGAAGTGCGTCGTGATCCGCAAGTTCGTCGCCAGTGCTTTGGGGGTCCGCGCCGAATGGTTCTGCGTGTGAGTGTCCCGCCAGATGCCGCGACCTGCGGACGGAGCCTGGCGGATGACCCAGGCCGCTCGACGGGCATGGCTTACGCATCCCGCGCGGTTTGTGCGCTCCGCCGCGCGCGCCGACGACGCGCGCGATAACGACGCTTGCTGCCGACAGCTGCGGCTAGGGAAGCAGTTGTGGGGCGGCCACCCTGTAGGGCATGGGACGGCCTAGCGGCCGCCCCACAACTGCATCTTATTGAAGCAGCTGCAGCAGAAGCTCACGTTATCGCGACTTGTGCCGGGGGACAGGCGATCCGCAGCATTCGCGTCGCGGGAAGTGCGTCGTGATCCGCAAGTTCGTCGCCAGTGCTTTGGGGGTCCGCGCCGAATGGTTCTGCGTGTGAGTGTCCCGCCAGATGCCGCGACCTGCGGACGGAGCCTGGCGGACGACCCAGGCCGCTCGACGGGCATGGCTTACGCATCCCGCGCGGTTTGTGCGCTCCGCCGCGCGCGCCGACGACGCGCGCGATAACGACGCTTGCTGCCGACAGCTGCGGCTAGGGAAGCAGTTGTGGGGCGGCCACCCTGTAGGGCATGGGACGGCCTAGCGGCCGCCCCACAACTGCATCTTATTGAAGCAGCTGCAGCAGAAGCTCACGTTATACGGACTGGATTCAAAGGGTCGATGCAACACCTTCATTAGTACTCTCCTTGGAGGTAGTTGCGATGTTCATCCCTAGCCCACACGGCTACACCTGGCAGCAGCGCGCAGAATTGTGGGCGCGCTACCGTGCCGGTGACTCGGTCCGCGAGATTGCCCGCGACCTCGCGAAGGATCCCGGCGCGCTCCACGGCGTGATTCGCCTGCAGGGCGGCATCGCGCCGCGCTTGCGTGCGCGATCCGCGTTGGCCCTCTCGCTCGAGGAGCGCGAACTCATCTCGCGCGCACTGGCCGCGGGGCACTCCTATCGCGCGATCGGTCGCACGCTCGGCCGCGCCGCCTCGACCATCAGTCGTGAAGTGGCGCGACACGGCGGGCGCACCGCGTATCGCGCCGTGCGGGCCGACGACGTCGCATGGCAATCCGCGCGTCGGCCGAAGGCGTGCCGACTGGCGTCACGCCCGCGGCTCCGGTATCTCATTGCAGCGAAGCTGAAGCGCAACTGGTCCCCCGAGCAGATCAGCGGATGGTTGCGCACGACGTACCCTGCTACGCCGGAACTCCACGTGTCGCACGAGACGATCTATCGCTCGCTGTATGTCCAAGCGCGCGGGGTCTTGAAGAAGGAGCTGATGAAGCACCTGCGCACGCGACGCGTGGCACGGCGCGCGCGCGCGTCCACGCGCAAAGGCCAAGGGCGCGGCCGCATCGTCGATGCGATCCCGATCAGCGCGCGCCCCGCGGAGGTGGAGGACCGGGCCGTGCCGGGCCACTGGGAAGGTGACTTGCTCGCGGGCGGCGGGAACACGCATATCGCGACGCTCGTCGAACGCACGTCGCGCTTCACCATCCTCATCAAGGTCGCGAGCAAGGAACCGGCGAGCGTCGTGCCCGCACTCATCCGCCAGATTCGCCGACTCCCGACGCACGTGACGCGCTCGCTCACGTGGGACCGCGGCACCGAGCTCGCCCACCACAAGCGCTTCACCATCGCGACCGGCGTGCAAGTCTACTTCTGTGATCCCTCGAGTCCGTGGCAGCGCGGCAGCAACGAGAACACGAACGGCCTCCTCCGCCAATACTTCCGCACCGGCGCGAGCCTCGCCAACGTTACGCAGCGCGACTTGAATCGCGTCGCCGACCAGCTCAACGGACGCCCGCGCAAGACGCTCCAGTTCCAAACCCCCGCGGCCGTCTTCGACGCCGCTGTTGCATTGATTGCTTGAATTCATCGGTCCTTAGGAATCCAAGTGCGCCTCGAGCGGCTTCCGACACCCCGCTCCGCGGCTTGAGTAGGGAACCTGAGCGCGCACATCCTAAGCGCGCTCAGTGCTCCTCATACCAACTTTCTTTTGTCTCTCTCCGCGCCAGCGCTGGCCGACTCAATGACCTCATAGACGCTACCGACTCGCACGGAGGCACCTCTTGCAAACAGTCGCATGAGCCTTAGGTGATCTGGCGCTAGAACTCCACTCGGTCATTCTGGGTTTTTGGCATTAACCGCGATCACATCAAGCGCGCGGCGCCCAATGCGAATCAGGGCGACTGCTTCCCTGCGATAACTGGCGCGGCTTTGGTTCTAGGGTCGAAAGCAACGCTGAAGTGGTAGACACGGCCGGAAGCCACGGAAATCACCTGAGTCGAAGTCAAGAACGTTCCGTTTGCTTGCTCACTTCCAGCACGGACCGCGGCATCAGATCTTGTCGATGTTGCCGTCAGTGCAATGTTGTATGTTCCGCTGTCAGCCGCGGGTATGGTGATGACAAACACCTGCGCCTCGTCCTCATCTGCCTCCGGAGCCTCGTCTCCATCGATGATCCCACCCGGAATCTCGATCAGTGTCGCATCACCAGGTGCGCGTTGTCCTATTCGTCGGCCCTGCGCATCCGTGACGAGCAACACCCCACCAACTGCGGTCAGAACTAGTTGGCGGATGTCCGTGCTAGCGGGCGAGGCAGGTTGGGCGGAGAGTGCGTCGTCTGCCGCGCGCGGTACATCAGCATGCGCTTCGTGAGCCACTGTTGTGGCTTTGCCATCCTCGCGGCATCCGACGAGGAGCGATCCTGCGAGCAGAACAAAGGGAGCGACGATACGCATCGTTGAACTCCAATCAAGTGGGGTCGGGGGTCAACACTAGTTCACCACGGTCCATAGCGCTGGAACAGCCGGAGGAATCCACCCCGGCAGAGACTGATGCCCTTGAATTGCACGATAGCGGATTCCAAGGTAGAGCACCTCCGCCCCCGTCGGATAGATTACCTGAGGCGCCCACATTTCTCCGGCGTTGATTCGTGCCCACAGGGCGTACACATTGGGCGGTTGCCAATTTGCGAGAGAAGTGTGTGCTTGCCGCGCTTGGTAGTCCTTGTTGTTAAACGAGACTCGAGCGCCTGCCGCGTAGTAGGTGTTCGCAGACCAAGGAGCGAGAGTCGACGGAGCTACAGCAGGAGCGCTTCCTGAAGAAGGATCGAACGGCACTTCAAAACTGTAAGCCGTGCCCGCGACAGCAGACAGCGAGGATGCGCTGTTAAGGAAGGAGCCATCTGCTTGCTCGATTGCCGCTCGAACCGAAGCGGTCGCCAAACTGGAGGTTGCTGTGAATACTAGGCGATAGGTCCCGCCAATCGGCTCGGGAATCGAAATCACGGACACTTGCGCCTCCGCGACTTCGAACTCGTTACCTTGCGATGCTGGAGCTTCATCGTCATCAACCAAGCCGCCCGGGATTTCGTTAGTAATGGCGCCACCTCGCGTGGTCTGGCCAATTGAACGACCCTGGGGATCCGTTACTCTCAGCGTCCCTCCAACCACAGTGAGAATTAATCGCGGCTGCGCAGACGCGACGATGGCTGGCGAAGCCAAAGTGGAAGTTGGTGGTGCGCTCGAAACAGCGTAGCCGCGCAGCTGAAACGACCCGTAGGGTTCGAGAGTACCGTCGCTTAGGCTCGGTGCAGGATCAGCGATTGTGAACTCGCTGAGCGATGTGGTTTCTGTTGCATTCCGAGGAGCCCCCGTGACCACGACGAAGTGAAACCCGCCACTTGTTGCGAGCGATGGCACTCGCACGACAACTGGGTAGCCAGCGCAGACGGACGCTGCAAGCTGCGTTCGCGGATTGGTTTGTCCCAAACTGACCCATCGCAAACTGCCGCCAGAGAAGGACGGGACTGTTGACTGCCAGTACACTGCTGAACCGCTATAGCCTTCGTTCGCTATCATGAAGGTGTTCAAGGAGTCAGGCTGCACTGCGTAGCCCGCTGCCGTCAATGCCATCGCTAGAGACGTAAGGGCGCACCCTTTCCGCGCAATTGTTGAATTTGTGTTGTCGTACGTGAGGCTTCCCCAAAGCGGATTGCCCTGCGTGTATGGAGTCACAGTGGCCTCGCATCGATCTTCGGCGGGCGGAGTCCCGATGGACACTGAGTACGCCACGTAGTCGAGGGGTGCCGGCACCAAGACGATTCGGTCGAACGGGCCGGCCACGGTCTTCGTATCGGGCAGATTCACTCCTCCCTGACCAGAGAAGGCAAAGTCTTGACGAGAGACTTCCACTTCTCCGAGATAGGCGACGACTTGGTTGCCAGCCAACGATGGATCTTCAACAGTCACCGTGGCTGTTGAGACTGTGTCGGAAAAGGAAATCGTGATTTCTTCCGAGATTCCCGTGCCTTCCTGACTCTGAAAGTCACCGAATGGATCGCCGGGCGCGAAGGGGCTGATAGTCCACTGTGTGTTGCCACAGGTACCGGCTTCTGTAATCAGCCTGCAACCGGACGCATCATCTTCACTGTTGGCACGCATCGTTGTTGCTGTCGACCACGGGGCGACCAGGGACGAAATCTTCGCCCTAGTGTGCATTCGCAGCTCGAAGCGTCCACCGATAGCACGCTCAACATTGGATTCGAGCCAAATGCTGAGAACCTCGTCGTACCCTGTCAACTCATGTACTACAGGCACGAGGGTCAACTGGCTCAGCCTGATTCTCTCAACGCTTCCTTCCGCTACAACTCGCAAGAATGCGTCCCGGCCTGCAGCTGAGAGCACGCTGTCGTCAGACACGACCTGAAGGCGAATGAGTTGCCCGGGCTTCCCAACCAATCGCACTTGCGCGAGGCGAAGAAGCCTTCCGGCGGAATCTGGCTTGGGGATGGCGCCGGCAAGAGGTGCCGGAGACGCAACCAACTCACATCCGGATCGGCAGTCGACGATACCTAGGTCATCCAAATACTCGACTGGTGCTGGCGGAGCGTCAGCGCACGCTGCCATCAGGGCACACGTAGCAACCAAGGTGGTGCGTCGAAGCGAATAGGGCGTCTGATGCATGAGTACCTCCTGTGAGGTGCAATTCTGGTGCGGGGTCATTGTTGTGGCAAGTCGCCGTTGCCGACTAAGCCTAGAAGCCGGGAGCGGGCGGACTTCCCGGAGAACCGCACAATCGGCCTGGTCTACGTGGCGGCTATCCGAACGGCAATCTGCCAGTGTTCGGGTACTGTCGCGGTGGGCGACGCCACCAGCCTCGCGGAGGTGCTGGGCATACCTCGTGTGCGCCGTATAACGACGCTTGCTGCCGACAAGCGCGGCTAGTGTAGCGGTTGTGGGGCCACCGCTCCACTTTTATGGAAGGACTGCGGCGGCCCCACAACCGCATTTTTCTGTGAAGCGGCGGCCCGCGTCAAGCCCCAGGTGCGTTGACGCTGTTGCAGTTCTCCGTTGTGCCTGCGCTGCTCGAGGTGCTGCTCATCCTTCTGTTCGCGCTCGCTCGTGAGGCCCGAGGCCTCGGCGCATTGGGGTCTGCGAAGGAATGGTGGCGCCAACTATGGGGCGGCTCTCACCTGCGGCCATAAAATGCGTCGCGCTCACCACTCCCGATTCAGTCATCTCGATCCCACGCAGGTCCTGCCCTTACCCAGCGATCATGCGGCGGACGCCGGCACGGGCTGCGGCGTCCGCAGGTGGCCCGCGTCGTACGCCCGCTGGTCCCGCCACATCGCATAGAGGATGCCCGCGAGCCGCCGCGCCAGCGCGACCGCCGCGATCTTCGTGCCGCGGCGATGCAGGATGCGCTGCGCCCACGCCCGCAACACCGCGGTGTCGCTTGACTTGGAGCGGAGGATGCGCCACGCCGCCTCGACCAGGAGATAGCGCGCGCGCCGGTTGCCCGCCTTCGTGATGTGGCCGAGTCGCCGCTTCTCGCCCGAGCTCCGCTCCCCGGGCACCAACCCGAGGAAGGCCTCGAACTGGTGCGCCGACGGGAACCGGCCGATGTCATCCGCGATCGCGACGATGCCGCTGGACGTCACCGGCCCGACGGCGGGGGCCGTCTGCAGCAGCGCGACGATCGGGTCCGTCCGCCCGAGCGCCGCGATGCGCGCGTCGGCGGCCGCGATCTGCACGTTCAGCGGGGCGAGCACCGCGATCAAGGGCGCCAGCTCGGCCGCCAGCACCGGCGAGAGCGGGAGCGCGGTGAGTCGTTCGACAAACCACGCGGCCGTGCTGTTCGGCACGCGCAGGCCGTCGCGGCGCACGAGGGCCTTGGCGAGCGCGATGCATCGCGTGCGTGTGCGGACCAAGGCCTCGCGCACCGCCAACTCGGCGCGCACATGCCGCCGCGCCGCCGAGACGCGGTGCGCCGGACGATAGGCGCCGAGCCGGAGCGCGTCAGCCAGGGTCCGCGCATCGCGCTTGTCCGTCTTCACCCGCCGGCTGCGCGTGGCGTACATCGGCGCGAAGTTCGGGTCGGCGACGACCACCTCGTGGCCCAGCGCCTCCAGGTGACACGCGACCCACTCGCTCTCGGTCGACGCCTCGACGAGGATCCGCGCGGGCGGACGCGCGCCCAGCACCGCGGTGAAGCGGTCACGGCTCGTGACGATGCGTCGTTCGGTGACGCCGCCCTGCCCGTCGAGGATGCAGAGCTGGCTCTCGCGCTTGTGGAGATCGATGCCTATCATATCCATGGCGGCTGGCCTCCGCAGTGTGCCCCGTCGCGAGACGGTGAGCACGGTAGATGGTATGGGGCAGAACCTTGCACCCGTGGATGGGCGGAGGTCCAGCCGCCGCTTCATACCAACTATGGAAGCGCTTGCAGCAGAAGCAAACGTTATCGGGACCATCCCAACATCCGTGTAAAGCATGCGCCTCTACGACAAGGATGGGCACGAGATTACAGACTGGCGCAAATGGACGCGGCCCAAGGAAGACTATCAATGGAAGGCGGGTCGCAGCGCGATGGAGCTTGCACGCTCTTGGTTCACTGCTCCGCAGCCCGTGCTCCCGGCCGAGGTTCGCGAGCTCCTCGACTCGCACCCCGACACTCGCGATGCGGAGTTCGTGAAGGGATGGCCCGAGCTTGTGACCAAGCTTCCGTTCCCCGGCGAGGGGCGCAATCACGACTTGGTTGCGGTTGGGACCGCCGGCCGGTACCGACTGTTGCTTGCCGTTGAGGGAAAGGTCGACGAGCCGCTCGGCGACCTGATCGGCAGCTACTGGCGGAAGTCAAAGAGATCCGAGAAGTCGAAGGCGTGGAAGCGCATTGACTCTCTCCTTGACGCGGCGTTCGGTCCGAGCGCTCTCGCGACTGACAAGCCGTGGAGTGATCTGCGCTACCAACTGCTGACGGCTCTAGTAGGCACCGCAATCGAGGCCGAGAAGCAGGAGTGCAAACTCGCAGTGCTCTGTATCCAAGAGTTTGTGACGCAGTCGGCGGATCCTGACAAGATCAAAGCGAATGGGGAGGCCCTCTCACAGTTCGTGCGTACGCTGGGTGCGCGCCCACCGAAGGCAGGGGGACTCGCCGGGCCCTTTCCCGTCCGAGTTCCAGGATCGGACGCGATCATTCCTGTTTTCGTTGGCAAGGCACAATATCGGTGGGCGGCCCGATAACGACGCTTGCTGCCGACAGCCGCAGGTAAGGATTGGGTTGGGCGGGGCGTCCGTGATGGCCTAGGCTTGGTTGCGGACGCCCCGCCCAACCCTTCTTATTGGAGCGGCTGCAGCAGAAGCATACGTTATATCGACGGTGCGCATTCGGAGAGAGTGATGAGGATCTGCGTGCTCGCGCTGGCCGTCGTGATGGCATCAGGGTGCGCTCGCGACGCGTCGGAGCCTGCGACCGCTCGCGCGACACACTTCACCATCGCCGTCGACACGCCGTGGAGCGCGGACGCGGCAGTGTTCACGCGCCCGGCCGATATGGTCGTGCTGGCGCCCGGCGAGCTGGCGGTCCTCGAGTACGCACCCGCGTCCATCGTGCGAGTGTCGTCCGCGACGGATGCCGGTATCACTCGCATCGGCGGGCCGGGCGCCGGTCCCGGCGAGCTCAGCACGCCCCTGGGCTTGCATCGCCTCGGCGACACGCTGCTGACCCTTAACGCCGGCAACCAGCGCATCGAACGCTACCGGACCGACGGGACGCACCTCCCCTCACAGCGCGCTCCTGTCGGCTTCGGCCTCGGCCGCTTTGCCTTTGCACCAGATGGCGGCATCCTCCTGCCGACCGCGGGTGCCGACGCCACCTTGCTGCGGGTCCTCGATGTGGGCGGCGAGCTCGTCCACCGCATCGGCCAGCTCCGCGCACCCTTCACGCGCACCTTCGATGTCGTCGCGTTCCGGGCACTGGCCGAACAGCTGCAGGTTCCGGACTACTACGCGAACGACGTCCTTGCCGCCGCGACCGAAGACTCGGTCTATTGGCTCGCCTTCAATGCGTTCCCCGAGATCATCGCGCTCCGTCCGGCGGGGGACACCGTCGCATCGTTTCGGCTGCCGGACAGCATCGCCACACCGATCTTGCTCGACTACCGGGAACGCAACCGTACGGAGAAGGATCCGCGGCGCTTCCAGCAGCTGCTGTACTTCGCCGACCTCCGCGTCCACGGTCCGTACGTCTGGGCCCTGCTGCGCAACCCGCCGATGCGCGATGCGCGCGCCGTCGTCCTGGATACCTCGGGCCGGCTCGTCGCCGACCTCACGTTCTCCGGCGCGTCAGATGTCTGGCGCATCGCACCAGACCTCGCCACCGGAGTCATCTATCTGTCGTCCGCGAACACCTCCGAGGTGTATCGAGCGCGGCTCCCAGCGGTCCTCGTCCGATAGCCGCGATATAACGACGCTTGCTGCCGACGAGCGCAGGTGCGGTGGCGGTTGTGGGGCCTCGCCTTCATCTTTTGTAAGGTTTGGCGAGGCCCCACAACCGCATCTTATTGGAGCGCTCGCAGCAGAAGCACACGTTATAGCGACCACCGGGAGATCCACGTATGGCACGCGGGACCGACGAACTGGCAATCGTGCTTGATCGAGTTGCAAGCATCCTAGCGGAGAAGGGTCGGTCATTTGCGGCTGCGATACCTACCGTCGACAATGCGCTGTGGATCACGGCTGACAGTGAGGCAGCGCTTCTGTCGTTGGTGGCTGACTTTGCGTCTGAGCCTCAATGGCTCTTCCTATCCGACTCGACCGTGTTCTCGGCGGAGGACTTGGAGGTTGCCAACGAGTCTGCGGACCCCGATGATGCGTTCGCAGCCTCTGCAGTTCGTGCAGCACGTGCGCACGTAGGACATGTCGGAGCGTTGTACATCCATCTGCTCAACCGCTCGACGTTGAGCCAAGTAGTCTTGAACCTGACCGCGGACTGGTACGCGGCGCTCGACCTGCATCAGCCCAACGACGAAGATGAGCAGGAGTCCGCGCTTTTCGGCTCGCGCAGCATGATCTCCGCGAGAGAACCTCTCGACCCTGCGGAGCTCAAGCGCCTTGCTCGCCAAGTGGCGGAGGACAAGGTCTTCCAGGATTCGCCGCAGCCAATGCAGCAGCAAGTGGCCGCAGCAATCCTCGGCGACAGGATTGACAGGTACGATGTCTCAGCTGTGACAACCGAGGCGTCGCGGATCTGGATCTACGAACTCAAGCCAGCGCAGAATGCGGAACTTAAGCCCAGAGCGGTCGCATTGCTGAAGCAGGGGATGAAGCGGTCACTTATCGCCGCGGAACTCAACATCCCAGAACGTCGCCTGAAAGAGATCGTGTAGGGCGCTATAACGAAGCTTGCTGCCGACAAGCGCGGGTGCGGTAGCGGTTGTGGGGCCGCTGCTCCATTTTTCGGAAGGACTTCAGCGGCCCCACAACCGCGTTTTATGGGAGCGCTTGCAGCAGAAGCACACGTTATGCGGATGTGAGCCATTATCGTGCCGACTCTTAGTCTCACATCGGATCTTGCGCCGCCCGAGGCTGCCGCGCGGCTCGCACAGTCGCTCGCAGACGAGCTCGCCGGATTCAGCGTTGACCCAAGGCGTCCGACCGAGTCGCGCGTCGTCGTGCGGTCGTCACCGCGAGACATCTGGGTCTACATCCTCAGCACTCGCCACGCGTTATCGCACCTCGCACTCTGTGGCGAAGTGTCACAGGCGCCCGAAGGGGGGAGCATCATCCGCTTCCGACGCCGGCTCGCGGCGTCGCAGTCCTGGTTCACCCGCATTCTGGTCGGCGCCTTCCTCGCGGTCCCCGGCTACCAACTTGTCCGCGCGTGGGGGCGCGGCCCACTCGCCGTCGGCATCGCGCTAGGCTTCTTGGCGACTGTGGCTCTCGTGTTGGTCGGCATCTTCTTCATCGGACGCGGACGGGCGGAGGCCGACATCGGTGCGCTCGAGACGCGTGTCGGCGAGTTGCTGGAGCGCGAAATGGCCCGGCGCGCCACCGCATAACGACGCTTGCTGCCGACAGCCGCAGGTGCGGATTGGGTTGGGCGGGGCGTCCGTGATAGCCTAGGATGGTTGCGGACGCCCCGCCCAACCCTTCTTATTGGAGCGGCTGCAGCAGAAGCACACGTTATACCGACGCGCGCGTTCTTCAGGAGCTTCCGATGACCCCGACGCGCTGCGACGAATGCGGAGCCGAGTACCCGGAGCCCGAGGACTCGTGCCAGGCGCGCTTCGACCAGCTCCTCGCCCTCGACCACTCGCGACAGGAGCCGTGGGGCAGCCGCCACGGCCTCGCCTTCGCCGCCTTGGCGCTCCAGCATCCGCGGCGCTTCCCCGCCGCCTCGGTCGCGCAGTCGCGAGCGCTCATCGAGCGCGTCGTCGTCGCGGGCGAGCCGCTGGCGCGCGTGATCGCCGAGTTCCGGGCGCACCCGCGACCCGCGGCACCCCTCCCGAGTGCCCGCGCGCACGGCCCGACGTCCTTCGCGGTCACGATCGCCGACCTCGGTTCCTTCGCGCCCGACACTTATCCCGCCGCGCTCGAGCGCTGGGCCCGCGCCGCGCTTGGCGCGCCCAGCACAGGCGCGGTATAACGCCGCTTGCTGCTGATGAACGCGGTAAGGATGCAGTTGTGGGGCGGCCGCCCTGTGGGGCATGGGACGGCCTAGCGGCCGCCCCACAACTGCCTCTTATTGAAGCGTTCACAGCAGAAGCACACGTTATGCCGACACCGACAGATCTGTGAGGACTCCATGTACTCTCGGTTCATACTACTAGCGTGCCTCATTTCGAGCCTCGGCTGTGCAACGAAGTATCAGCCGCAGGGCTTTGCTGGCGGTTACTCGGAGTTTCGGGTGGCGGACGATGCGTTCAGGGTGACATTCAACGGCAACGCATACTTGTCCGCCAGCACCGCCGCTGAATACGCACTTCTCCGAGCTGCCGAAGTCTCCCTAGAGAACGGATTCAACTACTTCGTCATCGTTCAGGAGGGAGCGGCAGTCAACCGGAGCTCCTACACGACCCCGACTACCACTTCGACAACCGCAACCGTTGTCGGCAACACTGTGCAAGGTTCCTCGACCACCTACGGCGGGCAGACAACTACGTCCGAGAAGCACCGCGTTACTCTGACCCTACGCGGGCTCCGTGAGCGTCCTGAAGGGTTTTCTTATGACGCCAGCCTCGTTGCACAGTCTCTGCGTGAGAAGTATCGCCTCTCGCCGCGACAGGCATCCCCTTAGCGCACTGGAACGAGCGGCATAACGAAGCTTGCTGCTGATGAACGCGGCGGCGGTACGCAGTTGTGGGGCGGCCGCTCTGTAGGGCATGGGACGGCCTAGCGGCCGCCCCACAACTGCATCTTATTGAAGCGTTCACAGCAGAAGCACACGTTATGCCGACCGAGCACCGCTCGCAGTTCGCGTTTCGAACGAATCATACGCGACTACGCAAAGTCCGTGGCGGGCGACTCACGGACCATCACACGATTGCCACTCTTGCTCGACCGTCGCGCGTTCTGCCATCGACGGCTCACTGGGCAGGGCTAGCGCCACGGCCTCGGGTAACGTAGCTTACGGTTCGATGCATCATTTTCGTCTCCGTAGTTTGCGCGGCCTTTCTGCGCTCGTGATCACCCTTTCCTTCGGTCTCCTCACGACCGAATCTATGCTTGCGGACGTCCACGACGGCGACGCGACGCACGAGGAGCTGACGCGAATCGAGGGTGCTGCGCGACACAACGCGACGCACGTTGCGCACGGAGATCGCGAGGGCGGCTCGATGAACCACGCGGACGATCATCCGGGCGAGCGTGCGCCTGATGACGCGGGACACGACCGGCACACGTGCCATCACGCGCACGTGCACAGCGGTTGGTTCCATAAGGACGAAGCGTTGAACGGCTGTGCCTCCGCAGAGCACGAATCGCCGATTGCGTTGCGAAAGCGTATTCCCGCGAGTTGGGACGCCCAACCGCAGCTCCGACCGCCCATCGGCTGAGTCTCCCGCGGCGCTGACCCCCAGCCACGACGGCTGAGGCGTTCGAACTCGCGCTGCGTGCCCGCCATCGGCGGGCCCCAACAGATCTCGTCGGCCGACCCGTTCGACACCGCGCTCAGGCGCGATGGTGCCGCTCCGCATCGCGGAACGCGCGCCGTTGCGTCCGACGCACTCGAGCGTGGCGTGCGATGAGATCCTTCGGAGACTCACGCACGTGTCCCGTGGAATCCCCTCGATCCCGTTCTTCTCAGCGTCTCTGACGCTGCTCTCCCTGCTTGGCGGAACGATCGTCACGCGGTCGGCGAACGCACAGTCCCCCGCGGCGTCGGCGCGCGCCGACACACTCGTCCTCGCCCTCGACGATATCCAACGGCTCGCTATCGGACGAAGTCCCACACTCCTCGGCGTTCGCCAGGAGACGGCGATCGCGCGCGGCGCGCTGCGCCAGACGCGCGTGCTGCGATCGAATCCCGAGCTGGCGGTACAGTCCGCCGGAGGAGCGCTCGGGAGCGCCGCCGACCAACTGCAGTTGACGGTGCTGCAGGAGATCGAGTTCGCAGGGCAGCGCGGCTTGCGTATCGATGCCGCGCGGATCGGGCTCGGGCGCACCGCGTTCGACGTGCAGGATGCGGCCCGCCTCACGATCGCCGAGGCGAGCGCCGGTTTCTATCGCGCGGTCGCCGCCGATCGTCGGCTCGAGGTAGCAGCGGAGGCACTCGCGCTCGTGGAGCGATTGCTCGCCGCGGTGCGGATCCAGGTACGTGAAGGCGAGATCAGCCGACTCGAGGCGAATCTCGCCGAGATCGAGGCCGGACGCGCACGCGGCCGCGTGCTGAGCGCGCGCCGCGCCGCGGTGAGCGCCGAACTCGAGCTCCGTCTGCTCGTCGGGCTCGATGCCGACACACCGCTCCGCTTGGTGGCGGACTCGACCGCCGCGTTGCTCACGGACATCGACGCGCTGTCCGGCGACTCCCTCCTCGCGCTCGCGCTCGTCGGTCGTCCCGATCTCGCCGCGACCGGAGAGGCGGTGCGGGAGGCGGAGACGCTGCGCGCACTCGGCCGGCGGGAGGCGTTCCCGAACTTGCGCATCGGCGTGGGAGGGAACCGGTCGCCGAACGACGGCTCGGTGCAGTTCGGTCCTGCCTTCGGACTGACCCTTCCGTTCTTCAATCGGAACCAAGGACTCGGCGACCAGCGCCGCGCACTCGTGGACCAAGCGCAGTTCGCGCGTCGCTCAGCGCTGCTGCGTGTCGAGACCGATGTGACCGTCGCCGAGCGGGCGTATCGCGCCGCGGCGGAAGAGGCGCGGGTCTATGAGTTCGAGGTCCTCGCGCGGGCGCATGAGAACGCCGCGCTCCTCGAGACCGCGTATGGCGCGGGCAAGATCGACCTCTCGACCCTCCTCCTCCTCCGCAACCAGCTGCTCGATGCCGAGTTCGGCTTCTGGGACGCTTGGCTCGCCCAGCGCGAGGCGCTCGTGCAACTCGATGCCGCGACCGGCCGGCTCACCCCGTCCGCCGCCTCACTCCAGCCCATCGATCCCGCGGCGATCCGCCGGCAGGACTCGACCACACCCATCGTCAGGAACACCCCGTGACCCAGCGTCTCAACCTCCAGCGACCGCGGCCGGTCGTGCTGCTCTTCGCCCTCGTCGTCGGCGTTGTCTCCCTTGCGTGCGGCGGTGGCGAGGCCACCGCGGACAGCGCGGCACCACTCGCGGCGGACTCGACGGCCGAGTCCGACGTGGTCGTACTCGACACGACGTCCATCCGACTAGGCGGCATTCGCGTCGCCGTCGTGGATTCGATCACCACGAGCGGCCTCCAGGTCACTGGCGCCATCACGTATGATGCCAACCGCGTGAGCCACGTCGGCTCGCGTACCGAAGCGCGCGTGCTGGCGGTGCGCGCCGACCTCGGCGCGCGCGTCGGTGGCGACGCGGTGCTCGCGATGCTCGAGAGCGCGGACGTCGGACAGTTGCGCGCCGAGGAGCGCCAGGGCGAGGAGTTGGTCGCGATCGCAAAGGAGAACTTCGCGCGCGAACAGCGTCTCGAGTCCCAAGGCATCTCGAGCCGGAAGGAGTTGCTGCTCGCTGAAGCCGAGCTGCGTCGCAGCGAGGCGGCGCTTCGCAGCACGGAGGAACGGCTGGCCGTGCTCGGCGCTGCGCACGATCACGGGGCGGGAGCCGCCTACAGTCTGGTCGCGCCCTTCGCGGGCACCGTCGTCGCGCGCAACGTCAGTCTCGGTGAGGTCGTCGGGCCGACCGACGTGTTGTTCACGGTGGCCGATCTGTCCGTGGTCTGGATCGAACTCGACATTTTCGAGCGGGACTTCGCGCGTGTGCGCGCGGGGCAGTCGGTCGTCGTGACCGTGAGCGCATACCCCGGGCGGCGCTTCATCGGGCGCCTCGCGTATGTGGGCGAGGTGTTGGACGAGACCAAGCGCACGGTGCGTGCGCGTGTGGAGATCCCGAACGGGAACGCCGCGCTCAAGCCGGGGATGTTCGCGACCGCGAGCATCCAGGTGGGCGGGGGTGGTCCCGCGATGCCCGTGGTGCCGCAAGCCGCGGTCCAGGAAGTGGAGGGACGCCAAGTGGTGTTCGTGCCCGGCGACGCGCCGGGTGAGTTCCGGCCCGTACCGGTCGTCGTGGGCGAGACGGTGGACGGGGATCGCGTGATCATCCTCAGTGGTCTGCGACCGGGAAGTCGCGTGGTCATCGCTGGCGCGTTCGCGCTTCGGTCCGAACTCGCCAAGGGCGAGATCGGCGAGCACGGCCACTGACCGCCAGAGGATCCCTCATGCGCTCCCTCATCGGCTTCGTCCTGAATCAACGCCTCCTCGTGCTCGCGATGACCTTGCTGCTGGTCGGCGTGGGTATCTGGAGCGCGTTGGCGCTCCCGATCGACGCGGTACCGGACGTGACCAACGTCCAAGTCCAGATCAATACCAACGCGGCCGCACTGCCGCCGTCGGAGGTGGAGCGTCAGGTGACGCTCCCGGTCGAGCTCGCGATGTTCGGTCTCCCCGACCTCGAGGAGATTCGATCGATCTCCAAGTTCGGGCTCTCGCAGGTCACGGTCGTGTTCGCCGAGGGCACCGACATCTACTTCGCGCGACAGCAGGTGCAGGAGCGACTGCAACTGGCGCGCGAGGAGATCCCACCGGGATACGGCACGCCCGAGATGGGGCCCATCTCGACCGGGCTCGGCGAGATCTTCCAGTACACCGTCTCGGCGGACTCGGGCACCGGCATCGACGCCACTGAGCTGCGCACGCTGCAGGACTGGGTCGTCGCGCCGCAGTTGCGCGCCGTGTCCGGCGTGGCGGAGGTGAACGCGTTCGGTGGGTTCGAGAAGCAATATCAGGTGTTGGTGCGGCCGGAGGCGCTCGTGCAGTACGACCTCACGCTGCCGCAAGTGCTTGAAGCGATCGCCGCGAACAACCAGAACGCGGGCGGCGGCTACATCACGCGCGGTGCCGAGCAGCTCGTCATCCGCGGCGTGGGCCAGGTGCAGGACCTCGACCAGATCCGCAACATCGTGGTCGCGAGCCGAGGCGGCACACCGGTGCGGGTGGGCGACCTCGCGGAGGTGGTGATCGGGTCGACCATCCGCCAGGGCGCGGTCACCAAGGACGGGACCGGGGAGGTCGTCACCGGCATCGTGATGATGCGGATGGGCGAGAACTCGCGCACGGTCGTCAACGCGGTCAAGGAGAAGTTCGCGGTCGCGGCACGCGCGTTGCCGCCCGGCGTTCGCCTCGAGCCCTTCTACGATCGCACGGACCTGATCGGCCGCACGATCGGGACGGTCGAGAAGAACCTCGTCGAAGGGGCGATCCTCGTCATCGTGGTGCTCTTCGTCCTGCTCGGGAACTTCCGCGCGGCGCTCATCGTCGCGGCGGCCATCCCGCTCTCGATGTTCTTCGCCCTCAGCGCGATGGTGCAGGCGGGGATCGCCGGCAGTCTGATGAGCCTCGGTGCGATCGACTTCGGACTCGTCGTCGACGGATCGGTCGTGATGGTCGAGAACGCGATGCGTCGACTCGGCCATCGCAAGCCGGACGAGAACTTCCTCCACACGGTACTCGAATCGTGCGCCGAGGTAGGCCGGCCGATCCTCTTCGGCATCGGGATCATCATCGTGGTCTATCTGCCGATCCTCACGCTGCAGGGCATCGAAGGCAAGATGTTCCGGCCGATGGCGCTGACCGTGGTGTTCGCGCTGGTCGGATCGCTATTGCTCACGTTCCTGCTCACGCCGGTGCTGATCTCGATCTTCCTCAAGGGCAAGGTGACCGAGGAGGACGTCTGGCTGGTCAAGCGCGCGAAGGCCATCTATCGACCGGCGCTCGAATGGACACTCGCCAACACGCGGCGGGTGCTCATCGGGTCGGGCGCGGCGGTCGTGCTCGCGCTCGCCGCGGTGCCGTTCCTCGGTTCCGAGTTCATCCCGCGACTGGACGAAGGGTCGTTCGCCCTGCAAGTGCTGCGCCTGCCAAGCATATCGCTCGAGGAGTCGGTCCGGCAGACGACGCAGTTGGAGGCGATCCTGCTCGAGGAGTTCCCCGACGAGGTGATCGACGTGGTCGCCAAGACGGGCCGCGCGGAGATCGCGACCGACCCGATGGGCGTGAACATCAGCGACATCCTCGTGCGGCTCGCGCCGCCGGAACAGTGGACGAAGGCGACCGACAAGGGCGAACTCGAAGCCGTGATGACCGAGGCGCTCGCGCGGATCCCTGGCTTGGTGGTGAGCTTCAGCCAGCCGATCGAGCTGCGCGTGAACGAACTCATCGCCGGGGTGCGGAGCGACCTCGCGATCAAGATCTACGGCGATGATCTCGGCCAGCTCAGCACGACCGCGGAGCAGATCGTCGCGGCGGTGGCCGGGCTGCCCGGCGCCACCGGGTTCAAGGCGCAGCAACTCGAGGGGCTGCCGCAACTGCAGATCGCGGTCCTTCCGGAGCAGCTCGCGCGCTACGGCATCAACTCCGCCGATGTGATGCAGGTGGTCGAGGCGCTCGGGGGTGTGCAGGTGTCGCAGGTGCTCGAGGGGCAGCGACGGTTCGCGCTGACCGTGCGCTTCCCTGCGTCGGTGCGCGCGAACGCTGCGTCGATCAGTCGCATCCTGGTGAGTGCCCCGAACGGGGAACGCGTGCCCCTCGGGACGCTGGCCAAGGTGGAGGAGGTCGGCGGGCCCGCCGAGGTGAGTCACGAGAACGGGTCGCGATTGGTGATCGTGGAGGGGAACGTCCGTGGGCGCGACATCGGCAGTTTCGTGGCCGATGTGCGTGCGCTGTTCGACAATGGCACGATCACCCTCCCTCCCGGCTACCGGCCCGAGTTCGGCGGTCAGTTCGAGAATCTGGAGCGCGCGAGCAAGCGCCTCTTGCTCGTGGTGCCGATCTCGCTTCTGCTGATCTTCCTGCTGCTCTTCGCGACCTTCAACTCCTTGCGACAGGCGGCACTCGTGTTCACCGGCATCCCGTTGGCGACCGTCGGCGGCGTGCTCGCGCTCTTCGCGCGCGGGATGCCATTCAGCATCTCGGCGGGCGTCGGGTTCATCGCGCTGTTCGGCATCGCAGTGCTGAACGGGGTGGTGATGGTCTCCTACATCAATGAACTGCGCCAGCACGGCCGTCCGCTCGACGAGGCCGTGCGCGAGGGCGGGATGACCAGGCTGCGTCCCGTGCTCATGACCGCGCTGGTCGCGAGTCTTGGCTTCCTGCCCATGGCGCTCTCGAGCAGCGCTGGCGCGGAGGTGCAGCGGCCGCTCGCGACGGTGGTCATCGGCGGACTCATCACCGCCACGCTGCTCACGCTGCTCGTGCTGCCCCTCTTGTATCTCCTTTTCGAACGTCGACCGGAGACTGCCCCATGAAGATGGTGATCGCATACATCCAACCGTTTATGTCCGATGCGGTGGAGGCAGCGCTGCATCGCATCGGCGAGCTCTCGGGCGCCACGTTCACGGACGTCCGCGGCTTCGGACGCGGCGGTCACGCCGACGCGCCGGCGTCCGAGGGCGTGCTCGGTACGGTGCCCAAGGTGCGCGTGGAGGTGGTCGTGCCCGCTGCGCTCGAGGACGAGGTGGTGCGCGCGATCGAGCACGCCGCGCGCACGGGCAATCGCGGCGATGGGAAGGTCGTCGTGGTCGCGGTGTCGCGCGCGCTGCGGATCGCGACGGGCGATGAGGGCGAGACCGCGGTCTGAAGGAGCTGAACCACCCGGCGACACGCTCGAGCACCCTCGCGCCGGGTCAACCTGTTGGATACTCCGGAGTCACGATGCGACGTGCTGCGCGGCTCGACCTGCCCCTGCTGCTCCCCGAAGTGAAGGACCTCCGCGACGCGTGCGTGGCGCGACTCATGCGATTGCTTGAACGCCAAGAGGGCGTCGAGAGCGTGCACGTGGTCGAGGCGAGTGCGGAGCCGGACGGTGAGCCGCCGCACGCGGACGGCGCGACCCGGACGGCGCCGTCAGGGCCGCAGCTCTGCCTGCACTACGATCCCGACCGACTCACGCTGACCCAAGTTGAAGCGTTTGCCCACGCGGCCGGTGCGGGGGTGACCGATCGATTCGCGCATATGGTCATCCCGTTCCGTGCGGTCGGCGCGGAGGATGAGGGGCGACGCATCGAGGACGCGCTCCGTGAACTTCGCGGCGTGAGCGCGGCCGTCGTCAACTTCGCTGGCCAGGTCGTGCGCGTGGAGTTCGACCGCCGACGCGTCGATCGGGCGCTGATCGAGGCGCGACTGCGCGAGGTCGGCGCAGTGCCGGTCGCGGAGACCGTGGGACAGGAAGGCGCTCCGGCGTCCGCGGCGGCCGTAGAGGCGGGGGCGAGCGCGGGGGTGACGAGTCCTGCTGCTCCGATGTCGAAGAGTTGGTCTGCCCGCAACCGCACGCTCGCGTGGAGCATCAGCTCGGGCGCGCTGCTCGTCGTCGGCTGGGCCTTGGGACGATTCACCGAGGCGCCTTCGGCGCTCGCGCTCGCGTCCTTCGCCGCGGCGTACTTCTTCGGCGCGCGCGACCTCGTGGGCCACTTCATCGCCGACCTGCGTCGGGGGAAGTTCCGCTTCAACATCGACCTGCTCATGGTGGTCGCGGCGGCCGGAGCGGCTGTGCTCGACGCCTGGCTCGAAGGGGCGTTGCTGCTCTTCCTCTTTAGTCTCGGTCACTCGCTCGAGAAGTACGCGCTCGGCCGAGCACGCCGCGCCATCGCCGCGTTGGCCGAGCTCGCCCCACAGTCGGCGACGGTGATCCGCGATGGGAAGGAATTGTCGGTGCCCATCAGCGAGGTGGTCCGCGGCGACCGCGTGGTCATCAAGCCCGCCGAGCGCATCCCGGTGGACGGGGCGGTGCGTGAGGGAAACTCGGCGGTGAATCAGGCGCCGATCACCGGCGAGAGCGTGCCGGTCGACAAGGCACCGGGCAAGCCGGTGTTCGCCGGAACGGTGAACGGCGAAGGGGCGCTCGTCGTCGAGGTCACCGCCGCGATCGGTGACCGGACACTCGACCGCGTCATCAAGCTGGTCTCGGAGGCGCAGACACAGAAGGCGCCGACGCAGCGGTTCACGGACCGCTTCGCGCGGATCTTCGTGCCGATCGTACTCGTCGCCGATGTGTTGCTGATCGCCATCCCGCCACTGCTCGGCGTCTGGACGCTCGAGGAGTCGTTCTACCGCGCCATGGCGCTGCTCGTCGCGGCCTCGCCCTGCGCGCTCGCGCTCGGCACACCGGCCGCCGTGCTCTCGGGCATCGCGCAGGCGGCGCGAAAGGGTGTGCTGATCAAGGGTGGAGCGCACCTGGAGTCGCTCGGCGCGATCACGGTGCTGGCACTGGACAAGACCGGGACGATCACGGTCGGGGAGCCGTCGGTCACGGACCTGCGGCCGACGACCGGTGTGAGCACCGACGCCTTGCTCGCGACGGCGGCTGCAGTCGAGCAGCGCTCGCAGCATCCACTCGCGCACGCGATCATCGGTGCGGCCACGAGCGCCGGCGTCGCGGTGCCGGCAGCTCGTGATCTCGAGTCGGTGACGGGGCGCGGGATCCGTTCGACGATCGCCGGCGTGCGCGTGGAAGTGGGGCGACTGCTGATGTTCGAGGAGCGTGGCGCGGCGGTGCCGGCGGCGGTGCGCACCGAGGTCGAGGAGTTGGAGAGGGCGGGGCGCAGCACCGTGGCGGTGCTTCGCGGTGACGAGTGGCTCGGCGTGATCGGCATCGCCGACGAGCCGCGTGCCGATGTACGGCAGACGCTCGACCGGTTGCGTGCGACGGGGATCCGTCGGATCGTGATGCTCACGGGCGACAACGCCGGCGTGGGCAACGCGGTGGGGATGGAGGTGGGCGTGGACGATGTGCGCGCGGGGCTCCTCCCCGAGGACAAGGTCGCGGCGATCAAGGAACTCGAACGCGAGGGGCGCGTGGCGATGGTCGGCGACGGCGTCAATGATGCCCCGGCGCTCGCGCATGCGACAGTCGGAATCGCAATGGGCGGCGCGGGGACCGCGGCGGCGCTCGAGACGGCGGACGTGGCGCTCATGGGCGACGATCTCGGCCGTTTGCCGTTCGCGATCGGACTCAGTCGACAGGCGCGTGCGATCATCCGGCAGAACCTGATCGTGTCGCTCGCCGTGATCGCGTTGTTGATCGTGGCCACGACGACCGGAGTGATCGGGATCGGTCCGGCGGTCGTGGTGCATGAGGGGAGCACTCTAGTGGTGGTTGGAAACGCGCTGCGGCTTCTGGTGTATCGGCACGCCAGTACGGGCTGAGTTCCGTTGTTATGGCGCGCGAGCCTGCTACACTCTCGGGCGAGTCTCTGGCGCAGAGGTGCCGACCCGTGCGCGGTGCAGCGCGCATAGCGCAGGGCGATGATGATGCGTTGGCTCAAAGCGCGCGCGATCTCGCCCCGAACGCCCCTCGTCCGCCGGTCCGGTGAGTGCTTCCGCACGGTCCGGACACAATCCGCTTTGTCGCTCGCAACAGACACGAATATCTCAATGCTTCCGCTGGCACTGGGGGCGCCTGCCATGACATCGTGCGCTCCGTCGCGTCGCTTCGAGTGCACCGACCAGATCTTGATGCGGGTGAATGGAGTTCTGTCGCCGTGCGACCGACGAAGCAGGTTGGCGAAAGGTTGATGGCTACTCGGTCGCGCCGCGGCATAACGAAGCTTGCTGCTGACGGCCACGCTATTGTAGCGCCCGCTTCGCGGGCGCATCTTTCTGTGAAGCGGCGGCCCGCGTCAAGCCCCAGATGTGCTGACGCTGTTGCAACTCTCGATTGTGCCCGCGCGGCTCGAGGTGCTGCTCATCCTTCTGTTCGCGCTCACTCGTGAGGCCCGCGGCCTCGGCGCATTGGGGTCTGCGAAGGAGTGGTGGCGCCAACTATGGGTCGGCTCTCACCAGCGGCCATAAGATGCGTCGCGCTCACCACTCCCGATTCAGTCATCTCGATCCTGCGCAGGTCCTGCGTCACGCGGTGATCACGCGGTGTGCGCCGGCTCGCTCGGCGGCATCCGCAGGTGGCCGGCGTCGTAGGCCCGCTGGTCCCGCCACATCGCGTAGAGAATGCCCGCGAGCCGCCGCGCCAACGCCACCGCCGCGATCTTCTTGCCCCGCCGATGCAGGATGCGCTGCGCCCACGCGCGCAGCACCGCGGTGTCGGCCGCCTTCGAGCGGAGGATGCGCCACGCCGCCTCGACCAGGAGATAGCGCGCGCGGCGGTTGCCCGCCTTCGTGATGTGCCCGACCCGGCGCTTCTCGCCTGAGCTCCGCTCCCCGGGCACCAGCCCGAGGAAGGCCTCGAACTGGTGCGCCGACGGGAACCGGCCGATGTCATCCGCAATCGCGACGAGGCCGCTCGAGGTCACCGGCCCGATGGAGGGGGCCGTCTGCAGCAGCGCCACGATCGGGTCCGTGCGCCCCAGTGCCGCGATGCGCGCGTCCGCGGCCTCGACCTGGACGTTCAGCGGGCCGAGGACCGCGATCAACGGCGCGAGTTCGGCCGCCAGCGTCGGCGCGAGAGGGACAGCCGTGAGCCGCTCAACGAAGTTCGCGGCCGTGCTGTTCGGCACGCGCAGGCCGTCGCGGCGCACGAGCGCCTTGGCGAGCGCGATGCACCGCGTGCGCGTGCGGACCAGCGCCTCGCGCACCGCCAGCTCGGCGCGCACGTGCCGGCGCGCCGCCGACACACGGTGCGCCGGCCGATAGGCGCCGAGCCGCAGCGCGTCGGCGAGCGTGCGCGCATCGCGCCTGTCCGTCTTCACGCGCCGACTCCGCGTGGCGTACATCGGCGCGAAGTTCGGGTCGGCGACGATCACCGCGTGGCCGAGCGCCTCCAGGTGACACGCGACCCATTCGCTCTCGGTCGACGCCTCGACGAGGATCCGCGCGGGCGGACGCGACCCCAGCACCGCCGTGAAGCGGTCACGGCTCGTGACGATGCGCCGCTCCGTCGCGTGCCCTTCCGCGTCGAGGATGCAGAGTTGGCTCTCGCGCTTGTGGAGATCAATCCCTATCATATCCATGGCGGCTGGCCTCCGCAGTGTGCCCCGTCGCGAGACGGTGAGCACGGTAGATGGTATGGGGCAGAACCTTGCACCCCGCGATGGGCGGAGGTCCAGCCGCCGCTTCATACCAACTATGGAGTGTCCGCAGCAGAAGCACACGTTATCGCGACTTGTGCCGGGGGACAGGCGATTCGCAGCATTCGCGTCGCGAGCAGTGCGTTGTGATCCGCGGGTTCAGCGATGGTGCTTTTGGGGTCCGCTCCGAACGGTGCTGCGCGCGGGTGTCCCGCCAGACTTCGCGACCTACGGTCGGATCCTGGCGGACGGCCCAGGCCGCTCGACGGGCATCGCCTACGCATCCCGCGCAGTTTGCGCGCTCCGCCGCGCGCGCCGACGCCGCGCGCGATAACGACGCTTGCTGCCGACAGCTGCGGCTGCGGAAGCAGTTGTGGGGCGGCCGCCCTGTGGGGCGTGGGACGGCCTAGCGGCCGCCCCACAACTGCGTCTTATTGAAGCAGCTGCAGCAGAAGCTCACGTTATCTCGACTGAGATAGATGGACGCACACGTACAGAATGTCTTCCTGTTCGAGGTCGCGAAGCAATGCCAGTTCGGCGTGAATGCGCACGCTGGCCTTCGCAACGTTCTCGCGCGCCTTCAGGAGCGCCCATCGAAGCTCGACGCCGACACAAGAATCACCTTACACAACGAGGTGTTTAGGTCGCTGCACTCCCTCTTGGCTCACGCTGGTGTCGTTTCGCGGATCCTCTGGCCTCCGGCCGCCAAGAAGGGAGCGAAAGAGAGCGCTATTAGCTTCGCGCGCAGAGTAGCCCGTCACGAGCCCACGAAGCGAGCCAACTCATTGCGGACCGCTGTGGGCCTTCCCGACAAGCACCCACTTCGGAGTCGAGAGCTTCGCGATCACCTTGAGCATCTCGACGAGCGGCTAGATGCATGGGCTCGCGAAGGTGGCGGGAGCATTGTACAAGACCTGATTGGTCCCGCGAGTGCGATATCAGGAGTGGCGCCGTCAAGCATGTTCCGATGCTACGACCCCGCGTCTGATACCTTCACCTTCCGGGGGGCCACGTACTCAATCGGTGACATCGCACGAGAGCTGGGGGAAGTAGCAGACGCGTGCATACCCGTGCTTGTAAAGGCTGGCTTCATGAGCTCGGTCAAGCTCGTTCGATGGGATTCTACAGGATCCGCGCGCGCGAGATAACGACGCTTGCTGCCGACAAGGGATCTTGCTCCAGTTCGGTTGACACTTCCACCTAACCAGACGCGAGGAGGTGTCCGATGCCGCGGAGCGGTCCGCGCCAGATCTACAAGTACTCGAAGGAGTTCAAGCTCGCCGCCGTGCGCTTGAGCCAGATGCCCGGGATGCAGGTGAAGGCCGTGGCGACGGCGCTCGGGATCCATCCGTTCATGCTGTCGAAGTGGCGGAAGGACGTGCGCGACGGGACGTTGCGCGGCCGCCTGCCGAAGGCCGCGCCCCCGGGGCCGGCGCGCGAGATCGCCCGGCTGCAGCAGCTCGAGCGCGAGCACGCGCTGCTGCAGGAGGAGCACGACCTCCTAAAAAAAGCCATCCGGTTCTGCGCCTCCCGAAAGCGGACGTCTTCGCCTTCATCCACGCCGAGCGCGCGACGTACGGCGTCGCGCGGCTCTGCCGACGCTTCGGGGTGACGCGCGCGGGGTACTACGCCTGGCGCCAGCGCCACGCGAGCGCGCATGCGGTGCAGGACCGGACCCTGCTGGACCAGATTCGTACGCTCTTCACGCGCCATCACGGCCGCTACGGGAGCCCGCGCATCCATCGGGCGCTGCGCGACCAGGGCGTGTGCGTGAGCCGGCGGCGCGTCGCGCGCCTCATGCGGGAAGACGGCCTGCGCGCCAAGGCCGTGCTCGGCTATCGCGCGAAGGCCGGCGTGCACCGCTTCTTCGCGGCGCAGCCGAATCTCGTGCGGCGGACGACCGCCCCCGCCATCGATCGCATCTGGGTCGCGGACATCACGTACCTCAAGGTCGGCACCGCGTGGCGCTATCTCGCCGTGGTGATGGACCAGTGCTCGCGCCGCATCCTCGCGTGGACGCTGCAGCCGCGGCGCGACGGCCGCGTCACGCGCGACGTGGTCGCGGCGGCGCTCCGGCGCCGCCGGCCCGCGGCCGGCCTCATCTTTCACTCCGATCGCGGCAGCGAGTACCTCGCCGAGTCGCTGCGCACGTTCCTCGCCGCGCACGGCGTGCGGCAGAGCGCGTGCAGCAGCGGGCCCGGCGACAACGCGCACATGGAGTCGTTCTTCCACTCGCTGAAGGCGGAGGCGACGCGCGGCCGGCACTTCGCGACCGACACCGAGCTCCGCACGACGCTCCGCGAGTACATCCGCTACTACAACACCACGCGGGCGCACTCGGCGCTCGCGTACCGCTCGCCGATTGACTTCGAACGGCGTGCGGCCTAACTCATGGTGTCAACGAAAGTGGAGCAACATCCCAAGCGCGGGTGCGGTGGCGGTTGTGGGGCCTCAGCTTCATCTTGAGCAAGGTCTACTGAGGCCCCACAACCGCATTTTTCTGTGAAGCGGCGGCCCGCGTCAAGCCCCAGGTGCGTTGACGCTGTTGCAGTTCTCCGTTGTGCCTGCGCTGCTCGAGGTGCTGCTCATCCTTCTGTTCGCGCTCGCTCGTGAGGCCCGAGGCCTCGGCGCATTGGGGTCTGCGAAGGAATGGTGGCGCCAACTATGGGGCGGCTCTCACCTGCGGCCATAAAATGCGTCGCGCTCACCACTCCCGATTCAGTCATCTCGATCCCACGCAGGTCCTGCCCTTACCCAGCGATCATGCGGCGGACGCCGGCACGGGCTGCGGCGTCCGCAGGTGGCCCGCGTCGTACGCCCGCTGGTCCCGCCACATCGCATAGAGGATGCCCGCGAGCCGCCGCGCCAGCGCGACCGCCGCGATCTTCGTGCCGCGGCGATGCAGGATGCGCTGCGCCCACGCCCGCAACACCGCGGTGTCGCTTGACTTGGAGCGGAGGATGCGCCACGCCGCCTCGACCAGGAGATAGCGCGCGCGCCGGTTGCCCGCCTTCGTGATGTGGCCGAGTCGCCGCTTCTCGCCCGAGCTCCGCTCCCCGGGCACCAACCCGAGGAAGGCCTCGAACTGGTGCGCCGACGGGAACCGGCCGATGTCATCCGCGATCGCGACGATGCCGCTGGACGTCACCGGCCCGACGGCGGGGGCCGTCTGCAGCAGCGCGACGATCGGGTCCGTCCGCCCGAGCGCCGCGATGCGCGCGTCGGCGGCCGCGATCTGCACGTTCAGCGGGGCGAGCACCGCGATCAAGGGCGCCAGCTCGGCCGCCAGCACCGGCGAGAGCGGGAGCGCGGTGAGTCGTTCGACAAACCACGCGGCCGTGCTGTTCGGCACGCGCAGGCCGTCGCGGCGCACGAGGGCCTTGGCGAGCGCGATGCATCGCGTGCGTGTGCGGACCAAGGCCTCGCGCACCGCCAACTCGGCGCGCACATGCCGCCGCGCCGCCGAGACGCGGTGCGCCGGACGATAGGCGCCGAGCCGGAGCGCGTCAGCCAGGGTCCGCGCATCGCGCTTGTCCGTCTTCACCCGCCGGCTGCGCGTGGCGTACATCGGCGCGAAGTTCGGGTCGGCGACGACCACCTCGTGGCCCAGCGCCTCCAGGTGACACGCGACCCACTCGCTCTCGGTCGACGCCTCGACGAGGATCCGCGCGGGCGGACGCGCGCCCAGCACCGCGGTGAAGCGGTCACGGCTCGTGACGATGCGTCGTTCGGTGACGCCGCCCTGCCCGTCGAGGATGCAGAGCTGGCTCTCGCGCTTGTGGAGATCGATGCCTATCATATCCATGGCGGCTGGCCTCCGCAGTGTGCCCCGTCGCGAGACGGCGAGCACGGTAGATGGTATGGGGCAGAACCTTGCACCCGTGGATGGGCGGAGGTCCAGCCGCCGCTTCATACCAACTATGGGAGCGCTCGCAGCAGAAGCAAACGTTATACCGACACCCACGCATCGCCCTGCACCCTGACTTGATGCGCCTGAGATCCTGCGCGTTGCTCCTCGGCTCCGTGTTCATCGCGACCGGATGCCTCGCCCGCAGCGGTGGCGCCCCGCGCCCCCAGAACGCCGGCCGCGACCAGGCGGCTCTCGTGCAGGCCGCTGAACACTTCCTCCGCGTCTTCGACAACCTCGAGTGGGAAGCGTTCGACGCGACGTGGAGCTCGTCCCGGTCGGTCTTCTTCCCGTTTCGCGACACGCCCGAGCGCGTCGAGGGTGCCGACGTTGCCTCGCGCTTTCGCCGCTTCTTCGACGAGGTCAAGGCGACGCGCCCCGGACCACCGTATCTGCGCCTTCAGCCACAGGCGTTGCGCGCCGAAGTGCGCGGCGACGCGGGGCTGGTCACCTTCACGCTCGGGCGACGACCGGGCGACGTTGGACGGCGCACGCTGCTCTTCGTCCGCGAGTCGGGACAATGGAAGCTGGCGCATATGCATGCTTCCACCGCGCTCGCCGAAGAGCCGTAGTGGCCGGTCGACCGTGCGGAGCATCGGCGCGCGCGGTATAACGACGCTTGCTGCCGACGAACGCGGGTGCGGATGGCAGTTGTGGGGCGGCCGCCCTGTGGAGTATGGGACGGCCTAGCGGCCGCCCCACAACTGCTTCTTATTGAAGCGTTCGCAGCAGAAGCAGACGTTATGCCGAGCGGAGTGTGTCCATGGAGTGTGCATTCGACTGTGGTGCCACGCTTCACGCTACGCTTTGGCTCTACGGCATGGCGCTCGCGGCCGGGCTCGTGGCATACCGCTGGCCTTGGACAGCAATTCCGCTCGCCATCTATCTGCTGTACTCGCCAGCGGGGATCATCATGCACGGATTCCCGTCTCCACGCGACATCGCGATCGCGTACAGCGGGGTCGTCGTGCCGCTCCTCGCCGCCGTGACGCGCCTGGCATTGCGGCGGAGGTCGGCGCGCCCCGACGGGCCGGCATAACGACGCTTGCTGCCGACAGCCGCGGGTGCGGTGGCAGTTGTGGGGCGACCGCCTTATCGTATGTGGGACAGTCGGCGGCCGCCCCACAACTGCTTTTTATGGAAGCGGCTGCAGCAGAAGCTCACGTTATACGCATCCGGGACGGTCGCGCGTGTGCTTGCGGTCTGTATATGTTCGGCATATACTTAGACTATGCTGGACCTCGCCGCGCTCCTCGCCAACGTCGAAGGCTTCGAGTGGGACGCCGGGAACACCGAGAAGAACGTCCTCGGCCACGGCGTCTCCCAAGGCGAGGCCGAAGAGATGTTCTTCGTCGCCCCGCTGGTCCTGCTCGAGGACGAGAAGCATTCCGCCAGTGAGCGGCGCTTCCTCATCTTCGGCCCCACCGGATCGGGGCGCCTGCTCACCGCCGCCTTCACCGTCCGCCGCAAGCTCATCCGCATCATCTCCGTCCGCGACATGAGTCGCCTGGAGCGTCGCCGCTATGTCGAAGCCCGCTAAGAAGCTCAAGGCTGTCCCCAAGTTCCGCTCCGACGAGGAAGCGGGCGCCTTCTGGATGTCCCACGACGCGGCCGAGTACCTCGACGTGAGCAAGGCGCAGCCCGTGCGCTTCGCCAAGCTACGCCCGTCGACGGCGACGATCTCGCTGCGACTCCCGCAGGCGATGCTCGAGGAGCTGCGCGTGCTCGCGAACGAGAAGGATGTGCCGTACCAGAGCCTGCTCAAGGTCTATCTCGCCGAGCGCATTGCGCAGGAGCGGAAGCCGGCTCGCCGACGTCGGCGCGCGAGCGTATAACGCAGCTTGCTGCCGACGAGCGCAGGTGCGGTAGCGGTTGGGGAGCCACGGCTTCACTTTATGTGAAGGTCTGCCGCGGCTCCCCAACCGCTTTTTATTGGAGCGCTCGCAGCAGAAGCACACGTTATCGCGACTTGTGCCGGGGGACGTTGGATCCGACGCACCGGCGTTGCACGAAGTGCAGCGCGACCCGCGAGCTCGGTGGCTCTTTCTTGGTGGCCCGCTCCGAAGGGTTTTGCGCGCGTGTGTCCCGCCAGGGTCGGAACGCGTGGACGGGTCCCGACCGACGGCCCAGTCCGCTCGACGCGCATCCCTGACGGGTCCCGCGCTGCTTCCGCGATCCGCCGTGCGCGACGCAGGCGCGCGCGATAACGACGCTTGCTGCTGATGGTCGCGGTGCGGTAGCGGGGCTGGGGCGGTCGCTGGCGGCGAGCGGGGACGGCGCGGTCTAGCGACCGCCCCACCCCCGCATTCTATTGAAGCGTCCACAGCAGAAGCTCACGTTATCGCGACTTGTGCCGGGGGACAGGCGGTCCGCCGCATCTTCGTCGCGAGAAGTCCGGCACGATCCGCAGCCACGGTGCCAGTGCTTTGGGGGCCCGCGCCGATCAGTCCTGCGCGTGTGTGTCCCGCCAGACTCCTCGACTTGCGGACGGGTCCCGGCGGATGACCCAGGCCGCTCGACGCACATCGCCTACGCATCCCGCGCTGCTTGCGCGCTCCGCCGCGCGCGCAGACGGCGCGCGCGATAACGACGCTTGCTGCCGACAGCTGCGGCTGCGGAAGCAGTTGTGGGGCGGCCGCCCTATCGAGCATGGGACGGCCTAGCGGCCGCCCCACAACTGCAGCTTATTGAAGCAGCTGCAGCAGAAGCTCACGTTATGCGAACACCGCCGGCATTGACGCGTGTCACGTTACGCGTTACATTTTGGCGTGATCAAGACCTTCGCTGACCGGCAGACCGAGGAGCTCTTCCGCACCGGCAAGGCCAAGAAGGTGCCGGCCGACGTCGCCCGCCGGGCGCTCCGGAAGCTCGACGCCGTCGACGCGGCGCTGCAGGTCTCCGACCTCAAGGTGCCCCCTGGCAATCGCTTGCACGCGCTCAAAGGCGATCGTGCCGGGCAGCACGCCATCTCCGTCAACGACCAATGGCGCATCTGCTTTCGGTTCGCGGACGGCGATGCCTACGATGTCGAGTTCTGCGATTACCACTAGCTGGAGCCTCTCATGAGCATTCCCAACACCAAGCCGCTGGAGCGGCGCCCCATCCACCCGGGCGAGATCCTACGCGAGGATTTCCTGCCGGAGTACGAGCTTTCGGTCACGGCGCTCGCCGAGGCCCTGGGCGTGTCGCGGCAGTCGGTCAACGAGCTCCTGCGGGAGCGGCGCGCGGTCAGCCCCGAGATGGCGCTACGCTTGGGCAAGCTCTTTGGCACGTCGCCGGAGTTCTGGCTCAATCTTCAGCGCAACGTTGACCTCTGGGACGCGGCGAAGGGACTCCGCCGCGAGATCGCGCACATTCATCCCCTGCAAGTCGCATAACGCAGCTTGCTGCCGACGAGCGCAGGTGCGGTAGCGGTTGGGGAGCCACGGCTTCACTTTAGGTGAAGGTCTGCCGCGGCTCCCCAACCGCTTTTTATTGGAGCGCTCGCAGCAGAAGCACACGTTATCGCGACTTGTGCCCGGGGACGTTCGATCCGACGCTCCGGCGTTGGCCGAAGTGCAGCGTGGTCCGCGAGATCGGTGGCTGTTTCTTGGTGGCTCGCTTCGAACAGTTCCGCGCGTGTGTGTCCCGCCGGGGTCGGAACGCAGGGACGGACGTTGGCCGACGGCCCAGGCCGCTCGACGCGCATCGCCTACGTGCCCCGCGCTGTTTCCGCACTCAGCCCTGCGTCCCGCCGGCGCGCGCGATAACGACGCTTGCTGCCGACAGCTGCGGCTGCGGAAGCAGTTGTGGGGCGGCCGCCCTATCGAGCATGGGACGGCCTAGCGGCCGCCCCACAACTGCAGCTTATTGAAGCAGCTGCAGCAGAAGCTCACGTTAGCTGCGCTCATTGGAGGTGGGCTTAGCTCATGGCTGTTGTTCTGATTTGTCCCAGTTGCCAGCACGCCCGGACGGTGTTCCGAGAACCCGTCGCCACGGAATGCCTGCGGTGCAATCAGCCTCTTCCTCGCGAAGCCATTGACGCTGTCAGCTCCAGCTTGGCAGCCGAGGCAGCGCCTCGACCGTTCGGGGTCACTGTCGGTGCCGGCTTCGCGGCGCTATGGGGCGGCGTTGCGTCTCTCATCATCCTAGGGTCCGTGCTCGGCTCTGGGCCGTTTCGGCTCAATGGAGAGATGGTCACGAAACGTGAGTTCCTCGCAAGCGTACCATTTCTCTTCATCGCGGGGGCAGCGGTCTACGCGCTCGGAACCGCCTACTGCGTCTTTAAGCGGCGCTACCCGGCTCGGCGCCTGATGCTGCTGCCTTGGATCGTCGCTATTCTTTCGTACTTCGTCGTGCCGCTTCCTGACGAGGCTACTAGATTCGCCGGCGCGGGCATAGGACTCGTGTGCCTCTTGGTGGTGCTCTGGTACCTCTACCGCAAGTCGAACGTCAGAGCCTATTTCGACCGCATCGAGGCCGCTGCTCCTGCGCGACCGCGCAGCTAACGACGCTTGCTGCCGACGGCCGTGAGTGCGGTAGCGGGTGGGCGGCCACGCCTTCATTTTCTTTCAGTGGGGCGTTGCCGCCCACCCGCATTTCATTGGAACGGCCGCAGCAGAAGCTGACGTTATGCGGAAGGGTCCGAGGGCTGGGAGCTTCCGCCGCGTCGTGCTGCAGATCAGGCGCAGGGGCTCGGGTCCAACGGGTTTTTTTCTTTTGTCCCTCGCGCGTTCGTACAGCTCGGTGCGCGCCCGCTGCGAACTCGATCGGTGATGCGCATGTCGCCCACTCGCGGCGCACCGCCTGGCCTCCGCATAACGAGGCTTGCTGCCGATGGCCGCGGCTAGGGATGGCCTGGGCCGAAGCGGCCTAGCGGCCGCAGGGCCCAGGCCTCTTATTGGAGCGTCCACAGCAGAAGCTCACGTTATGCGGATCGCCGATGGCTTGGAGGCGTCGACTTGCCACAGAATGCTGAGCATTTCTGGTATTCGCGACCGGTGTTCTTCATAGCCGACCTCGCACGCGCACTCCATTTCTACGAAGAGCTTCTCGGCTTCACCAAGAAGTGGCACGAGGCCGATGGCGCGGGTACGGTCTGCCAAGTCGACCGGAGTGATTGCGAGATCATCCTCTGCGAAGACTCCGCACGGACCACGCCGGCTCGCCTGTTCATCGAGTTGAAGCCCGAAGGGCTCGTCGCGCTGAGGCAAGAGCTCGAAGCGCGCTCGGTCCCGCACACGATGGCCCGCTGGGGATACGACGTTGTCCGCGTGCTCGACCCCGACGGTAACGAGCTGCTGTTCCCCATCGACGGCACGCAGGATCGGCCCGTGACCGCATAACGACGCTTGCTGCCGATGGCCGCAGGTGCGGATGGCCTGGGCCGAAGCGGGCTGGCGCCCGCAGGGCCCAGGCCTCTTATTGGAGCGTCCACAGCAGAAGCATACGTTATCGCGACAACCGACTATCTCGTCGCAATGAAGATTTGGGATGTTTCCGACCTCAGCTTCGAGGTGCCAAACGGTTTGGGCGGCCGCCTCGCTGCGTGCCGCGTGCCTTCCCAGTTGGCCGGCGCCTCCCTCACGCGTCGGTATCGCCCGTTCCGCCCTTCGCCCGATGACTTCTGCGAGTTCCGCTACCGCGATACAGACTTCATCATTCTTGAGATGTTCGGCGACAACAGCCGCTTCCTTGTTGCTGCGACTGACTCTCCCAGCGCGCGCGCCGCAGTCGCCGACGTGCGAACAGCCTTTGCCGCCGCCACATGGCTGGGATCGATTCGCGACGCGGCGCGATAACGACGCTTGCTGCCGATGAACGCGGTGCGGTTTGGGTTTGGCGGGGCGCCCGTGATGGCCTAGGCCGGTTGCGGACGCCCCGCCAAACCCTTCTTATTGGAGCGTTCACAGCAGAAGCATACGTTATCACGGTTAAGAAATTGCCGCGTCATCGAAAGCATTCTGATTGAATCGTTTTCGACAGAATTGCGGCGCGGCGCGCTGGCGCGCGATGCCGGGATGTTGCTTCGCGCGTGCGATCGGCGATTTTGGTGTCGGCGGCGGCGGCGTGATACGGCGCGCTGAGCTCAGTCTTCCGGCGCATCGGCGCGCACGTGATAACGACGCTTGCTGCTGATGGTCGCGGTGCGGATGGCCTGGGCCGAAGCGGCCTAGCGGCCGCAGGGCCCAGGCCTCTTATTGGAGCGTCCACAGCAGAAGCATACGTTATCACGGTTAAGAAATTGCCGCGTCATCGAAAGCATTCTGATTGAATCGTTTTCGACAGAATTGCGGCGCGGCGCGCTGGCGCGCGATGCCGGGATGTTGCTTCGCGCGTGCGATCGGCGATTTTGGTGTCGGCGGCGGCGGCGTGATACGGCGCGCTGAGCTCAGTCTTCCGGCGCATCGGCGCGCACGTGATAACGACGCTTGCTGCTGATGGTCGCGGTGCGGATGGCCTGGGCCGAAGCGGCCTAGCGGCCGCAGGGCCCAGGCCTCTTATTGGAGCGTCCACAGCAGAAGCATACGTTATGCGGACTCGCGCGAGTTCACGATCGCACAGTTCCGTCGCGCAATACTGTTCCACGCAGCTCCGACCAGTAGCGCGAGACCGCCGCCGTAAATCATCTGCATCGCCGGGAATCCATGCACGACAATTACTCCGCTGGCGAGTGACACGGCGCCAAGGCCGCCGAGAATGAACGGCCCCCAGCGTCCGTGCGTTTGCGCGCCTTGCCAGAATCCCGTGACCGCTACGGCGAGCGCCAACAGCATCACCGGCCAGAGAATCCCGTCGCGCCGTAGGAATCCCAGCCCGAGCACGGTCAGTCCGGCGATGATGATCGGCGTGCCGGCACAGCAGAGCGCCGCAAGCACCGCGCCGACCACGGCAGCCGCGTCACGCGTCCCCGCTTTCACTGGCGCACCGCCGCGAGCGCCGCGCGCAGCGCTTCCAAGCTCGGCCCGCCGCCGACGGCGCAGCCCGCCCCGCTCATGAGCGCCTTCCGCTCGACATCGACGCCGTTGATCAGAATCGTCGGCGACGCGTAGCCCCGGAGTAGCTCCGGCGTGGAGGCACTCCCTGTGTCCCACTCGCTCCACCGTGTCGCGGCCCCCATCTCTGCCAAGGCGTCCCGCAGCCGCTGACGTGCGGGTGCGGCGTGCGGACAGCCTTCGAAGTACAGGAAATCAATCTGCATCCCTACATCCTCCCGTCGGGTTCGAGCGCTTCGAGTATGGGGCACTCTTCGGTGACTTGGCGTGCATCACACGCGTGAATCAATCGCTCAAGGATGGTGTCCATCCGTTGCAGCGCCGCCAGTCGCTCGCGGACACGCTCCCGCGCACTGACGGCGGACCGCCTGACGGGCTCGCAGCGACGGGCCGACCGCACGCGCAGTTCGAGCAAATGGTGAATCTCATCGAGCGTGAACCCCATCGCTTGGGCGCGCCGGATGAACACCACGCGGCGCACTGCGTCGGCGGCGTATTCGCGGTACCCGCTGGCGGTCCGCCCTTTGGCCTTCAGCAGCCCTCGACGCTCATAGTACCGCAGCGTTTGCACGCCGACACCAGCCGCGGACGCGAGCGCCCCGATGCGCATGGGTAGTTCCATGCATCATGATTAACCCTATACGTTGGTATAGAGTCAAGTCTCCGTCGGCCCGGTGCGCAACGAAGGGGCCGCATAACGACGCTTGCTGCTGTCAGCCACGCTATTGTAGCGCCCGCTGCGCGGGCGCATTTTATGGAGTGTCTGCAGCAGAAGCAAACGTTATAGCGACTCGACTGATTCGCTCGCATTGAGGCATTGTATGAACACTTCTCGGCTCATCCGCGTCTTGTCTGAGCTTGATTCGGACCTCTCCTCCGAGGTCCTTCCAGCCATTCAAGCCCTTGTGCAGACTGCGACCACCGCACGCGACACGCCGGCTCAAGACTTCTCCGAGAAGCTCCAATCCGATCTGTCAGAAGCGCAGGCGATGGCCGAGCGCATGTGGGCCGCTCAGTACCCTCCGAGTGCCCAGAAGATCGTAGTTGCAGCGGGGCTTGCTCCGCTGTGCGGCGAGGCACTGTCCCGCCGCATTGCCGGATGCTTCGAAGGCGCAGCGATGACGCCGGCCACTGCCGTTCGGAAACTCACCGAACTTCAGAAGGAGCTCGACGCAGCTCGGCGCAACGCCTCCGCTGTAGTTGCGGGCTTGGCAAAGCTTGGCATCGAGGAGGTAAACCTCGAAGCGGACGAATACGAGCTTGGCGTGCTACTTCCTGAAACCGCAGCTCACGGCGAGCTCGGAACGGTCAACGAGGAGCTCAAGCATTGGAATCAGATTGTACGTGCGTTCCAAGAGGCAGCGGGGGACGAAGAGCGCGAGGTGCGCATTCGCTCGTTCTCTGACGGAAGCCTTCTCGTCTTCCTTGGCGTCGGTGCTTGGGTTGCACACCACCTCATGACGGCTGTTGAGCGCCTTCTCGCCGCGTACGAACGCATCCTCGACATCCGTCTCAAGCGCGAAGAGCTCGCGCGCCTTGGAGTTCCACCAACAGAGCTGTCGTTGGCAAAGAAGACAGAGAAGGAACTGATCGAGAAGGAGTCAGCCGCGCTTCTCAAAGATCTTACGCAAGCAATCGCGAAGGGGACAAAGGCCGAGCGGAAGCAGGAGATCGAAAGTCACCTAAAGGTTGCCGTGAGCTTGGTTGCCAAGTTTCTCGACAAGGGCGGGCAGATCGAGATCACTGTTCCGCCGATTGATGACCCGGACGCCGAGAACGAGGATTCCGAGGAAGCTGATGAGGCGAGCGCAAAGGATGGCAAGCCGAGTCGAGAACTGCTCGAAGCTCGCGACGCCTTCAAGCGCAACCGCGACCTGGCTAGCCGCGGAGCGAAGATGGCTCGCGTGGGACCACTTCGGCAGGGTGTACTCTTGCTTGAGCCGGGCGAGGACGACAAGAAGTCGAAGTAGGGCGCGCGGCGCTATAACGACGCTTGCTGCCGACGAGGGCAGCTACTGTAGCGGTTGTGGGGCCTCGGCCTCATCTTGAACTACGGTCTGCCGAGGCCCCACAACCGCATTTTTCTGTGAAGCGGCGGCCCGCGTCAAGCCCCAGGTGCGTTGACGCTGTTGCAGTTCTCCGTTGTGCCTGCGCTGCTCGAGGTGCTGCTCATCCTTCTGTTCGCGCTCGCTCGTGAGGCCCGAGGCCTCGGCGCATTGGGGTCTGCGAAGGAATGGTGGCGCCAACTATGGGGCGGCTCTCACCTGCGGCCATAAAATGCGTCGCGCTCACCACTCCCGATTCAGTCATCTCGATCCCACGCAGGTCCTGCCCTTACCCAGCGATCATGCGGCGGACGCCGGCACGGGCTGCGGCGTCCGCAGGTGGCCCGCGTCGTACGCCCGCTGGTCCCGCCACATCGCATAGAGGATGCCCGCGAGCCGCCGCGCCAGCGCGACCGCCGCGATCTTCGTGCCGCGGCGATGCAGGATGCGCTGCGCCCACGCCCGCAACACCGCGGTGTCGCTTGACTTGGAGCGGAGGATGCGCCACGCCGCCTCGACCAGGAGATAGCGCGCGCGCCGGTTGCCCGCCTTCGTGATGTGGCCGAGTCGCCGCTTCTCGCCCGAGCTCCGCTCCCCGGGCACCAACCCGAGGAAGGCCTCGAACTGGTGCGCCGACGGGAACCGGCCGATGTCATCCGCGATCGCGACGATGCCGCTGGACGTCACCGGCCCGACGGCGGGGGCCGTCTGCAGCAGCGCGACGATCGGGTCCGTCCGCCCGAGCGCCGCGATGCGCGCGTCGGCGGCCGCGATCTGCACGTTCAGCGGGGCGAGCACCGCGATCAAGGGCGCCAGCTCGGCCGCCAGCACCGGCGAGAGCGGGAGCGCGGTGAGTCGTTCGACAAACCACGCGGCCGTGCTGTTCGGCACGCGCAGGCCGTCGCGGCGCACGAGGGCCTTGGCGAGCGCGATGCATCGCGTGCGTGTGCGGACCAAGGCCTCGCGCACCGCCAACTCGGCGCGCACATGCCGCCGCGCCGCCGAGACGCGGTGCGCCGGACGATAGGCGCCGAGCCGGAGCGCGTCAGCCAGGGTCCGCGCATCGCGCTTGTCCGTCTTCACCCGCCGGCTGCGCGTGGCGTACATCGGCGCGAAGTTCGGGTCGGCGACGACCACCTCGTGGCCCAGCGCCTCCAGGTGACACGCGACCCACTCGCTCTCGGTCGACGCCTCGACGAGGATCCGCGCGGGCGGACGCGCGCCCAGCACCGCGGTGAAGCGGTCACGGCTCGTGACGATGCGTCGTTCGGTGACGCCGCCCTGCCCGTCGAGGATGCAGAGCTGGCTCTCGCGCTTGTGGAGATCGATGCCTATCATATCCATGGCGGCTGGCCTCCGCAGTGTGCCCCGTCGCGAGACGGTGAGCACGGTAGATGGTATGGGGCAGAACCTTGCACCCGTGGATGGGCGGAGGTCCAGCCGCCGCTTCATACCAACTATGGGAGCCCTCGCAGCAGAAGCAAACGTTAGCTTGACCAACACTCATTGAGCGAGATTGAATGGCCTGGGTAACGCCGCTGCACTCGCGCTCGCAGGTGGATGCCGCTGGGGCGTTTCTTGCGACGTTCGACTTTGAGAGCCCTCGCTTTCTCGATGCGTACGAGGTTTTGGACAACTGGCGCTCCGCCCACGCGCTTCCGTTGCATTCCATTCAGAAGACGCTGCGGCGAAGAGCTCGCGCGGTTTATCCTCACGCGCTGCTGGCGCAGCGGCTCAAGCGCGTCTACTCCACCGTCGAGAAACTCCGACGCTTTCCGGGAATGAAGCTGTCTCGGATGCAGGATATCGGAGGCTGTCGAGCCGTAGTGACATCCGTACGTCAGGTCCGTTGGCTTGAGGCGAGGTATCTTGCCGACGGAGAGGTGATCGCGAGCCACAAGGACTACATCTCAGAGCCCAAAGAGTCCGGCTATCGCGGCGTTCATCTTGTCTACCGCTACACTAGCGACCAGTCACCAGGCCACAACGGGCTTCTCGTCGAGTTGCAAGTACGCTCGCGACTCCAGCACGCGTGGGCGACAGCCGTTGAAACCGTGGGGACTTTCACTTCCCAGTCCCTGAAAGCGAGTGAAGGGGCAGAATCCTGGCTGCGATTCTTTTCTCTTGTCAGTTCTGCGTTTGCATTTATGGAACGCTCTCCGCTCGTGCCGGGCACTCCGACCAGTGCACGCGCGCTTCAGAAGGCAACCGCCGAGCTGAGCTCTGCCCTTAGTGTAAAGAGAATGCTTTCTCTGTACGGCGGTGCGCTCAACGTCACCGCAGATCCTGAGCGCAAGTCTGCACACTACTTCCTCCTGTCTCTCAATCCCTCCGACGCCGCCGGATCTCCTAACTCCCTCGAGATTCGACAGTACAATCGCGACGAGTTCCGAAAGGCCAGCGAGGAGTATGCAGAGCTAGAGCGTAGTCTTCGTCCAGGTTCTGGTGCGCAGGCGGTCCTCGTTGCGGCGGACTCGCTAAAGTCCCTGCGGCGAGCCTACCCTAGCTTCTTTCTGGATACCACGCGGTTTCTCGATGCACTTGATGACGTACTGAGCGGCCCGGGTCGCTCGTCAGCACGTGTCAGGTAGGCGCGCGGCAAGCTAACGACGCTTGCTGCCGATGAACGCGGTGCGGAGTGGGTTTGGCGGGGCGTCCGTGATGACCTAGGACTGGTTGCGGACGCCCCGCCAAACCCTTCTTATTGGAGCGTTCACAGCAGAAGCACACGTTATCACGGTTAAGAAATTTCCGCGTCATCGAAAGCATTCTGATTGAATCGTTTTCGACAGAATTGCGGCGCGAGGCGCTTGCGCGCGATGCCAGGATGTTGCTTCGCGCGTGCGATCGGCGATTTTGGTGTCGGCGGCGGCGACGGGGTGCGGCGCGCCAAGCGCAGTCTTCCGGCGCACCGGGGCGGACGTGATAACGACGCTTGCTGCTGATGGTCGCGGTGCGGATGGCCTGGGCCGAAGCGGCCTAGCGGCCGCAGGGCCCAGGCCTCTTATTGGAGCGTCCACAGCAGAAGCATACGTTAGCCGGACTTCGATGCATCGTCGCTGGGCAGCACTCCTCGCTTCGACAGTTGCGCTCGCGGCTTGCTATGAGCGGTACACGATCTACAGCACGCCATCGACCGCAGACAGTTTCATCGCAGGCGGGCTTCCGTGCCATCCTGCGGCGCAGCCGCTGTACGCCGGCGACGCGTTCATCTGGCTCGCGATCTCACCGACACGGTTGGAGCAGTCAGACGATGCGGCCGACTATTCACTCGTGATCGGACTCGCCGCTCCCGACTCAACGCCGCGCACGATTCATGTTGAGCGCGCTGTGCTCACGCGCCCGCAGGTGTCGGGCGACAGCGTGCTCTTCCGCCTCGACACACCACTTCGTGCCTCAACGCGTCCGAACCCGGTACCGGACGCGCGCAGCCAGGGCACGTGTGTGACCGACGCCACAGTGGCCTATGCGTCGGTCGTCCTCGACTCAACCATCTCCTTACCCACCGCCGCCGGTGAGGTGCTGCGGCTTGAAGTCGCACTGACGGTCTCGCATCCCAACGGCAGCGTCAGACAGACCCATCGCGTGGAGTTCCGCAGCTCGCGCCGCAGAGTCCTCAGGACGATCGTCTAGATTGGAGCGCGGCCGGCTAACGACGCTTGCTGCCGACGGCCGTGGGTGTGGTAGCGGGTGGGCGGCCACGCCTTCATCTTCTGCCAGTGGGGCGCGGCCGCCCACCCGCATCTTATTGGAACGGCCGCAGCAGAAGCACACGTTATGGCGACCAGGGCCGGCGTTGCAACATTCGAGCAGTTTCGCCATTCTTTGACTATGGTTGACCGGTCCCAAACCCTCGAATCACTGACGGCCCAGGAGCGCATCGCGCTCATTGGCCGTCTCTGGGACAGCCTAGATCCGGCCGCCGCCGCTCCGCTTTCCCCCGCCCTCGCCGCCGAGCTCGATCGCCGCGAAGCGGAGGCCGACGCGGACCCGGATGCGGGCATCCCCTGGACCGCGCTCCGCGACGAGCTCCGCACCCGGCTCCGCTAGGTGCCGGCCCTCATCGTCCGGGTCCGCGCGCGGGCTGAGATCGATGAGGCGTTCGAGTGGTACCGCGCCCGGTCACCCGGTGCGGCATCCGACTTCCTCGACGCCGTTGATCAGGCACTCACGCACATCGCCGAGGCGCCAGAGCGCTTCCCTGTCGTCCGGGGGCGCCTGCGTCGATTGTTGCTGGTCGGCTTTCCGTACGCCGTCTACTACAAGGTCTTTCCGCGCTCGATCAGTGTGGTCGGCGTCATCCACGGTCATCGCCATCCCGACACGTGGCTTGAGCGCGCGGCGCCATAACGCCGCTTGCTGCTGACGGCCACGGTATGGATGGCGCGGGCTGCGCCCGCGCGTTCTATTGGAGTGTCCGCAGCAGAAGCAAACGTTATACAGACCGAAGCTTGCTCCGAGCTGTATCAGGCTTTACCTTCCGTGTGTACCCTCCGGGAGGCAGCGATGGCCAAGACACGCCGCGTGATTCGCCGCAAGAACATGCTCATCGACCAGCGGAAGCTGGACGCCGCCAAGGCCGCACTCGGCGCTGAGACGGAAACGGCCGCCGTGGACGCCGCCCTAGACCTTGTCGTCTTCCGCGCCGAGGTGTTCCGCGGCTTGGATGCCCTCGTCGCCGCCGGCGGGCTCGACGCCCCGACGCGCCGCGCCGGGTGATCTACACGCTCGACACGAACGTCCTTGTCGACGCCCTCCGGCAGCCGGCGGAACTCGACCGGCTGAAGGCGTTCCTGAGCTGGGCCTTGCCGTCCACGGTCCTCTCCAGCGTCGTCGTGGCCGAGCTGACGGCGGGAGCGCGGACCCCGAAGGCTCGGGAGGCGCTCGAGCAGCAGTTCCTCGCGCCCTTTGAGCGACGGGGGCGGATCCTCGCCCCGAGCGCAGCAGCGTGGAGGCGCGCAGCGACCGTCGTGGGCGCGGCGCCGTCGGCCAATCGGCTCAGCGACGTCCTGCTCGCGTTCCAGGCGCGCGAGTTCGGCTGGACCATCGTCACGCGGGACGCAGACTTCACCGCGATCCGCCGCAGCGTCACCGGACTCAAGGTCGCCGCTCCGTTCCCCGCCCGCCCGTAGGTCCGGGCCGCGGCTGTATAACGATGCTTGCTGCTGTCAGCCACGCTATGGTGGCGCCCGCTGCGCGGGCGCATCTTATGGAGTGTCTGCAGCAGAAGCGAACGTTATGGCGACCAGGGCCGGCGTTGCAACATTCGAGCAGTTTCGCCATTCTTTGACTATGGTTGACCGGTCCCAAACCCTCGAATCACTGACGGCCCAGGAGCGCATCGCGCTCATTGGCCGTCTCTGGGACAGCCTAGATCCGGCCGCCGCCGCTCCGCTTTCCCCCGCCCTCGCCGCCGAGCTCGATCGCCGCGAAGCGGAGGCCGACGCGGACCCGGATGCGGGCATCCCCTGGACCGCGCTCCGCGACGAGCTCCGCACCCGGCTCCGCTAGGTGCCGGCCCTCATCGTCCGGGTCCGCGCGCGGGCTGAGATCGATGAGGCGTTCGAGTGGTACCGCGCCCGGTCACCCGGTGCGGCATCCGACTTCCTCGACGCCGTTGATCAGGCACTCACGCACATCGCCGAGGCGCCAGAGCGCTTCCCTGTCGTCCGGGGGCGCCTGCGTCGATTGTTGCTGGTCGGCTTTCCGTACGCCGTCTACTACAAGGTCTTTCCGCGCTCGATCAGTGTGGTCGGCGTCATCCACGGTCATCGCCATCCCGACACGTGGCTTGAGCGCGCGGCGCCATAACGCCGCTTGCTGCTGACGGCCACGGTATGGATGGCGCGGGCTGCGCCCGCGCGTTCTATTGGAGTGTCCGCAGCAGAAGCAAACGTTATGCGGCAGGGTCCGAGTCCACGAAGCTTCCGAGGCGTCGCGGCGAAACGCCGGCTCGCCGTGCGCGCCCCCCAACACACTTTAGGTGGTCCGTGCGGAAGGATCTACGCGCGGCGGGGGCGACCGGATCCCAACGCGGAGCGCAGGGCGCCGAATCGCGGCGCTACCGAATACCTCCGCATAACGCGGCTTGCTGCCGACAGGTGCCCTTGGTAGCGCGGGCTACGCCCGCGCGGTTTATTGGAGCACCTGCAGCAGAAGCGTACGTTATGGCGATGAAGCCGTGACACGCGCATTCCCACAGTGGGTAGTACGCGCATGATGTCTTGGACGAGACCGGCCGTGCGGCCACGAAGCTACCGGGTTGTCGCGCTCGCTGCTATGCTCGCGAGCTGCGAGGCGCCTACCGACCCGAACGCATCGCGTGTGCGGCTGGAGATGGGCACCCAGTCCATCTACGCCGACGCGATGGCCCTGCTCGAGTCGCACGATAGCGACTCCACGGTCATCGTCGGGCATATCCTGTTCCCAGGCAGTCCGTACAGCGCCAGTGCGCGTCTCCAGACGGGGCCCGGCGAGTGGACCGTCGTCTTGCGCGCCGTTCCGCTCCCCAACTGTTGTGCCGATGTGCTCAACACGCGCGCGTATCGCTTGCGGATCGCGGGCACGCTACCGGCCGGGACGCTGCTCCGCGTGGTGCATAGCTACCCGAACACCGGCTGGGCAGCCGATACCATTTTCGAACGCACGCTCGCGCCCATCGCCCTCCAGCGCGCCACGCCATAACGCCGCTTGCTGCCGACAAGCGCGGGGAAGGTAGCGGTTGTGGGGCCTCAGCCTCATCTTGAACTACGGTCTGCTGAGGCCCCACAACCGCATCTTGTTGGAGCGCTTGCAGCAGAAGCACACGTTAGCTGGACTTCGGAGGGTTCGAGTGGAGGCAAAGGAGGAAACCCTCGCGGCGAAGAATGAGGTGGAGTCCCACTTTGTTCTCGGTCTAACCGAGGCTGACTATCGTCCCTTTGAAGCGGCCCTCGGGGGTGTTCCCCAGAGCGTCGCACGCCACTTCTCCTTCTTTCGTGACGCAGTCGAGGCAGTAGTTGAGACGACTAGCACGCCTTTTACGATCTCATTTGACGCCGCACAGCGGGCGGCCGAGAAACACCACCTTCTCTTGGACGCGATACATTCGCTCAAGGATGAGCGCGCCACCCCCCTGACGCCTGGCGAGGCCGAGAAGGCTGCCGCCGCTCGTTTAGATCGAGTTAGAAGTCTACTTCGCGAGAAGTACAGTGCGGACGAGGGCAGGTACGAGATATTTCGCGAGGCTGCGCGCCCCCTCATCTTCGGACATCGCTCCGGGACTCTGGTAAAGTTGGCGCGCGAGCTCCTCGCCCAAGGGGCTGTCGGTCTCTGGGGGTGTTTCGAAAGCCTTGCCAAAGACGTCGCGCGCTCCGTGGTCAACGAGTCGCCGTCACTTGCTAGAGCGGTCCTCGACGACCCAGTTGCGAGTAAGCACTTCGAGTTTCCACGAATGTCTTACGATGATCTTGCCAAGTCATCGTTTGACTTCTCGGGAAAGGTTGGAGATGTCTTGTTTGGAAGCCGTGATTTCAGCGACCTTCGAAGACTGAAAGCGGCACTCCATGCGCTATTTCCTGATCGCCCTGAGCTCCGCGAAGCACTGGGTCGACCTGAACTCTGGCGACTTTGCCAGGACCGACACCTGATCGTTCATCGTCGCGGGCTCATCGACGAACAGTATCTCATCAACACAGGGCAGGAGCTGGCAGTAGGCGATCTACTAGTCCTGACTCCTCGCGAGTTTCTGGACCGCGCGCGGCTAGTTCTCGCTGCTGGAGCAGCATTGGCACAAGCCAGCACAGGGCGCGCCGCCAGCTAACGACGCTTGCTGCTGACGGCCACGATGAGGATGGCGCGGGCTGCGCCCGCGCGTTCTATTGGAGTGTCCGCAGCAGAAGCAAACGTTATACGGACGCGGCGCGCTCGCGCAGCTCCGTAGATTTTCCAAGAACCCTCAATCCCGCACCGTGACCGCTGCCGTCCTCCTCCATCGCTGTGCCCCGATTCTTGCGCTCACCCTGCTGAGTGCGTGCGGTGCCAGTCACGGAACCTCAGGTCGAAGCGACTGGACTTCGAACGTCAGGATGTTCGAAGCAGAGCTACGGGAGCTGCAGACTGCGCTCGCCGTACCCGGCATCGCCTATGTCATCGTTTCGGATAGCGGTCCGATCGCTTCCGGAGCGTTCGGTGTCGCACAAGCGGCAGACAGCGCCCCGTTCGCGACGTCTACGCCGCTGCGCATCGCGTCAGTTACAAAGTCTATCACTGCGATTATCGCCCTGCAGCTCGTCGATGAGGGTCGCTTGGACCTCGATGCACCGGTACGCGAGTACGCGCAAGGCTTGTCGCTTCCTGACGATGTGTCGGTGCGGCACCTGTTGTCGCACGCGTCCGAGGGCACCATTGGCAGCGAGTATGTCTACTCCAGTTCACGCTACGCCATGCTCGGTCGCGTGATCGAGGCCGTAACTGATACGAGTCTTGATGTCGCGATGCACGCTCGCGTCCTCGAGCGCGCGGCGATGCGGCCGTATCCTTCACCCGACTTGGGAGCGCATGCCGCCCTCGTATCAACTGTCGACGACATGGGGAGATACCTCACGGCGCTGGAGCGCGGAGTGCTGCTGCCGCCGCAAGCACTAGAGCGACTTGCGGTGCCCTCACGCACGCCGTCTGGCACACCACTCCCAGTGAGCCTGGGCTGGTTTGTTCAGACCGTGCAGGGGCGGCCTGTGATGTGGAGTTTCGGTCAGGATGATCCCGAGCACTCTGGTGCCCTGCTGATTCGCCTTCCCGAACAGAAGCTCTCGCTGTTCGTGCTCGCCAACTCCAACGTGCTCAGCGACCCCTTTCGCCTCCTGATGGGTGATGCGACGAAGTCGCCATTCGCGATGAGTTTTCTACGCCTGTTCGCGTTCTCGCCAGCAGGCGCGCCGCAGAGTCGCCCGGCGCGAGCCGACTCTGCACTCGCCACCGCGCTTGACGGGCACGAGCGACGCTCGGACTATCGGTACCGTGACGAGCTTATCGGCTGGGCACTGGTTGACCTCTGGACCGACGATCATGCTGGTGCGAAGCGAAAGTTTGATATCGTACGGCAACGCTACCGCAGCAACGAGCCTGACCCGGTTCTTCACTTTGCTAGCGCGCGCCTCCAAGACTCCAGCGTCCGAAGGTCCGCGCTGCTAGATGGCGCGCTCCTGCTTCGAGCGCATCCGGAGAATCGCTGGATGTTGCTGGCGCAGGGTTACTTGCTTCAACAAGAGGGACGTGTCACCGAAGCGTCAGACACTTTTCAACGCATTCTAGACCTGCCGAATCAAGAACCGGACTTCCTTCGCCGTCTCTTCAGATTCTGGAGCTGGATGGCTATGGCTCAGATGACCGCGCCTCACGATCCGGCGCAAGCGCGCGCGTACCTGCAGAACATCGTGCAGAGCGGCGTCACGGGCGAGATGCTGGCCGACACGCGGCGAATGCTTGATAGTCTCGACCGGCAGCGGCTGCACTGAGGCTGAGGCCCGATCGGATGGGCGCCGTATAACGACGCTTGCTGCCGACGAGCGCGGGTGCGGTAGCGGTTGTGGGGCCTCGCCTTCATCTTCTGTAAGGTTTGGCGAGGCCCCACAACCGCGTTTTATGGAAGCGCTCGCAGCAGAAGCTCACGTTATGCGGCAGGGTCCGAGTCCACGGTGCTACGGATGCGTCGCGACGGATCGCCGACTTGCGGGGCAAGGTCCTGAACGGCTTTTCGGGGGTTCGAGCGGATGGTCGCGTGCGCGTCGGCGGGGGGCGCTCCTCGCGTCGCGCAGGGCGCAGGTTTCCCGCGCGGCGCCAGGCCTCCGCATAACGCGGCTTGCTGCCGACAGGTGCCCGTGGTAGCGCGGGCTACGCCCGCGCGGTTTATTGGAGCACCTGCAGCAGAAGCGTACGTTATGCCTACTGGCTGCATTCGCTTTGGAGAATGAGATTAGGGACGCTATGCGACTGATGATGACACGGCCAACTACGAACTCGCTCGTAGTCGGTGCTCTCCTGGTGCTCCACGGCTGTTCTGTACCCGAGCACAAGGAAGAGCCGGCACCGGCAGCCGTCCCTCCTCAGATTTTCCAACCCGAGAGCGGCATTGATGCTGGGCGGTGGGTGCGCGTCGATGCGATGATCGAATCAGAGTCTGCGCGTCGCGCTCGCGCGCGCAGAAGCGGCCTGAGCATCGAGCAGGTTCAGCCTCAAGCTTTCGGGCTCATAGTGAGCGTCGTCTTTCCTGACATCGAGATGGGCATCGCGATATTTCGCCAGAGCAAAGTCTACGCGCTGGATGGCATCGCCAACCGCATTTTTGTAGACCAGAGGTACATCTATGCGAAGGGCTTTTTGTCCCCGGAGGTACTCAGCATCTCGGAACGCGGCTGGTCGGAGCAGTACTCGGCTTCCCAGTCCCAGCTCTCGCTGCTCAATGACCTTGCGAACGCAGTGCTTGGAGGCGGAGGGTACAAGGAAGCCCATGAGGCAATGGGCTACTTTGGACCACTAGCGCTAGCTGGCGCCCCCAAAACGGGGGAGTACGAGCGTGAGGTGTCGTGGCTGGTAGGGGTCCAGCAAGTGGACAGTGCCTACTTTCGAGTGGGCTCAAAGCCGGGAGTAGGCAATCGAATCGTGACTCAGTTTGTCCCGAAGCCATAGCGCGAGTCGAGCACGTTTCACGCTGCGACAGCCAGAGTCCGACGCGCGAGGCATAACGACGCTTGCTGCTGATGAACGCGGGTGCGGAGTGGGTTTGGCGGGGCGTCCGTGACGGCCTAGGCTTGGTTGCGGACGCCCCGCCAAACCCTTCTTATTGAGCGTTCACAGCAGAAGCACACGTTATGCGGCAGGGTCCGAGTCCACGAAGCTTCCGAGGCGTCGCGGCGAAACGCCGGCTCGCCGTGCGCGCCCCCCAACACACTTTAGGTGGTCCGTGCGGAAGGATCTACGCGCGGCGGGGGCGACCGGATCCCAACGCGGAGCGCAGGGCGCCGAATCGCGGCGCTACCGAATACCTCCGCATAACGCGGCTTGCTGCCGACAGGTGCCCTTGGTAGCGCGGGCTACGCCCGCGCGTTTTATTGGAGCACCTGCAGCAGAAGCGTACGTTATGCGGCAGGGTCCGAGTCCACGAAGCTTCCGAGGCGTCGCGGCGAAACGCCGGCTCGCCGTGCGCGCCCCCCAACACACTTAGGTGGTCCGTGCGGAAGGATCTACGCGCGGCGGGGGCGACCGGATCCCAATGCGGAGCGCAGGGCGCCGAATCGCGGCGCTGCCGAAGACCTCCGCATAACGCGGCTTGCTGCCGACAGGTGCCCTTGGTAGCGCGGGCTACGCCCGCGCGTTTTATTGGAGCACCTGCAGCAGAAGCACACGTTGCTATGACTGGGCATCCGTCAAGGGCACGAGCTACATCGGCGCTCCCGCGTCGAGGGTGGTGAAGCGAGGGGCTCGGATCCCAGCGGCGGCTTCGACGATGAATCCTGCTGCTATACGCCGGTCAGTCTCCAGGAGACCGGAGCGGCACGAAGTGGATTCGTCCGGAGCAGGCGCGTTCTATGCGCGGGGATCCACGCTCTCGCGAGCGCTACCCGATAACGTGTGCCGCGCGTCCTCCCTATCGTGCCGCTGGAACCCGAGCCGAGCTGTCTCCTACGCCTGTGCGTGCGGCGGCGCCTCCTCGCGCATCACCGCCCACAGGAACCCGATCAACTCCCGCGCCACCGCCACCGCCGCGACCTGGCGCGCGTGGCCGTCCTGCAACCGGTGGTAGCGCTTGTACAGGCGATGCTGCGCCTTCCACGCGTGCGCGATCACCGCCGCCGGCTGGCCCGCCTGCCGCTGCTGGTGCCGCTTGCCCACGCGCGGCAGGTGCCGATAGCTCCACGCCGCCTGCACCAGCACGTGCCGCACGTGCGCGTTCCCCGCCTTGGTCAGCGCGCCGCGGCGCTCGCGCTCCCCGCTCGAGTGCTCGCGCGGCACGAGCCCCACGTAGCTCATCAGCGCGCGCGGCGACGCGAAGCGCCGCCAGTCGCCGAGTTCCGTGGCGAGCACCATCGCCGCCAAGGTGTCGATCCCCCGGAAGCAGCCCAGGCGCCCGACCAGCGGCGCATAGGCCGGCGTCGCCGCCAGCGCCGCCACGCGCTGGTCGAGTGCGCTGCGGCGCCCCTCCTTGTACGCCAGCAGCGCCAGGTGCTCCTGCAGGATCTCGCGGTCTTCCGCCTCCAAGGGCGACGCGGGCGCCCGCAGCAGCGTCGCCAGCCACGTGTGGTGCGCGGGCGTCCAGGGTTTCGCGCCGTACGCGCAGCCGCGCCGCGTGAGGAACTTCAGCACGTAGTGCCGCGAGCGCATCACCTCGCGCTGCAGCGTCGTCCGCAGCCGCACGAGGTCACGCACCCGCTCCTCGGCGGCCGCCGGCACCCGCACCGGCGTGAGCTCCCCCGCGCGGTGCAGCCGCGCGAGCTGCACCGCATCATAGCGGTCGTGCTTGCGCTGCACGCCGGGCCGCGTCGGCATCAGCGACGGCGCGATCACGTCGCACGCCACGCCCCACGCCGCGCACGCGCGCTGCAGCACGAAGCCCGCGCTACTCGCCTCGTAGACCACGCGCACCGTCCCCTCGCGCTGCCAGCGCCGCACATAGCGTTCGAGCTTCGGCAGCGCATTCGGGAGCCGGTCCACGCACTCGGCCTGGGCCGCGCCGTCGCGCAGCACCGCCGACGTGACCGAGGCCTTGTGCACATCCCAGCCAAGCCAGATAGTTGAGGCAGCTGCTGCAGGAACCGATGACATGGGCTGGTCCTCCGTTGCAGGAAGGGCGACGCACCGTCGCCAGTGGCTCTGGCACCTCCGACGCACTCGGGGAGCTAACCCACGAGAGGTCGGGGGGCCAGCCCAGTCATAACTTCTATGCGGCAGGGTCCGAGTCCACGGTGCTGCGGATGCGTCGCGACGGATCGCCGACTTGCGTGGCAAGGTCCTGAACGGCTTTTCGGGGGTTCGACCGGATAGTCGCGTGCGCGCCGGCGGGGGGCGCTCCTCACGTCGCGCTGGGCGCAATTTTCCCGCGCGTCGCCAAGCCTCCGCATAACGCGGCTTGCTGCCGACAGGTGCCTTTGGTAGCGCGGGCTACGCCCGCGCGTTTTATTGGAGCACCTGCAGCAGAAGCGTACGTTATGCGGCAGGGTCCGAGTTCACGAAGCTTCCGAGGCGTCGCAACGAAACGCCGGCTCACCGTGCGCGCCCCCGAACACACTTGAGGTGGTCCGTGCGGACGGTTCCGCGCGCGGCGTGGGCGACCAGACCCCAACGCGTAGCGCAGGGCGCCGACTCGCGGCGCTGCCGCATACCTCCGCATAACGCGGCTTGCTGCCGACAGGTGCACTTGGTAGCGCGGGCTACGCCCGCGCGTTTTATTGGAGCACCTGCAGCAGAAGCGTACGTTATGCGGCAGGGGCCGAATCCACGGAGCTTCCGAGGCGTCGCAACGACACGCCGGCTCGCCGTGCGCGCCCCCACGGCACTTCAGGTGATCCACGCGGAAGGATCTGCGCGCGGCGGGGGCGACCGGATCCCAACGCGGAGCGCAGGGCGCCGAATCGCGGTGCATCCGAAAACCTCCGCATAACGCGGCTTGCTGCCGACAGGTGCACTTGGTAGCGCGGGCTACGCCCGCGCGTTTTATTGGAGCACCTGCAGCAGAAGCGTACGTTATGCGGCAGGGTCCGAGTCCACGAAGCTTCCGAGGCGTCGCAACGAAACGCCGGCTCACCGTGCGTGCCCCCCAACAAACTTTAGGTGGTTCGTGCGGAAGGTTTCGTGCGCGGGGTGGGCGACCGGATCCCAACGCGGAGCGCAGGGCGCCGAATCGCGGTGCTGCCGAATACCTCCGCATAACGCGGCTTGCTGCCGACAGGTGCCCTTGGTAGCGCGGGCTACGCCCGCGCGGTTTATTGGAGCACCTGCAGCAGAAGCGTACGTTAGCGCGACTGGATTCAGAGGGTCGATACAACACCTTCCTCAGTTCTGTTTCCGGACGTCGTTGCGGCGCTTACCCCAAGTCCCCGTGGCGACACTTGGCTGCAGCGCGCCTAACTCTGGGCACGGCACCGGCGATCGTTGGGCGCAAGTGCGGAAGAGCTGGCAATCAGTAGGCCGACAGAATGAGGCCCTCAGTCGCTCACTGGACGCGTGCGCAGGTTGCAGAGGTGCTGATGCACCTTCTTGCGCATGGAATCGGACTCGACATTAAGGAGGCATGGCCTTGCGGCTGCCTTTTTCTCCGATCTCCGAATGTGCTGGGCGAGTCTGGCGCGCGGCGTTTACCGCACCATCAGCATGGTCGCTATTGGCCGGCCTATCGAAGAGCACCGGTGCGCCGCTCTGCAAAGGTCGCCAGCGCTTCCGCGTCAACGGCCCGGATGGCCCAACGCTGCAACGCGGGCCGCAGGCGGTATGACGACCCTTGCCCCCCGATGGCCGCAGCCGGAACCGCGGCACCAGCCAAGCGCTGGGCCAGCATCTTGAGAAACACCGCGCGCTCTAGGTCTTCAGTCGGCAGGACATCGAGCAGCAGGGTCCCGAGCGGAACCGAGGCGGCCCGCGGCGACCTCGCAAGTTCCCGGGCAATCCGCAGGTAGCGCAGGCGCCAGTCCCTAGGGGCCTCAAACTGTAGGTCAATCATCTGGCCGGTGCGCCAGATCACTGGCGTGTCCAGGTGGGAAAGCAGCGTGAGCAGCGGGCGCTGATCGCTTAGCAGGCGCACGATGGTTTGGTAGGACACCTGCTCCATTCCCGCCTCCCTCGCGAGGACGGAGAGCGCGTGGAGCCCCAACAGCATCCAGGGTACGCGCTCGAGGGACACCGCGCGTGCGAGTCCCTCGCCCTTGGGATCCCGAAAGACAAGCTGCGACCGTACGTATGGCGTTGCGGCGACGAGTGTCCGGACCTGGCCGGACTCGGACGCTGCGCCACCGAGGTCGGGGACACCGAGCACGCGCGCCATGAGGGCGCGGTACTGCAGGACGGCTGCGAGATCCTCGTCGGGCACCGTGTCACGCGTCGCGCCATTCGAGGAGACCGACGCTTGGCGTTGTAGTGCCGCCCGCGTGGCCGCGCATTGCGCTGCAACGAACGGGAGGTAGTCCGTCGCTTCGAGAAACGCCTCCGACGTGCGGACGATATGCCGCTCCAGCTCCACCAGTGTGGCCGCATCGAGTCCCGACGGTACTGCGGTCGACACGGGCGCCTCGATACCGTGAGCCCGCATTGCGGCGAACAGTGCGTCATGATCGGAATCGGTGCTGGTACGTCCGCCCTCCCGCACCTCGAGCGGGCAGAGGCCCGGATGGGGAGCGACCACGAGGTGCTCCCCGACAAGACTCATGTTGTTGAAGGGAAAGAGCCGACAGGTCTCCGGCTTGGCGTCATAACCGGAGTTCCGCTGAATCCCGCAAAGATTTCCCGCATCGAGAAAGAAGCACCCGGGCGGGCAATTCTTCGTCTGGAGCTGGACACCCCCCGACCGTCCGCTAGGCTCCATGAAAAAGCGGACTGCGGGACGCAGCGTCAACTGCGCATCCGTCGCCCCCGGCGATCCGAGTCGATAGCCGTAACCGCGGCAGCACTTCGCGCCGCAGGCTAGGCAGTCGTACCCGAATCGACCGCTCGCAAAGGCGAAGTAAACCTGCTCGCGCGAGATCTCGGGCGCGGAGGCGAGTCCGTGCAGCCTGATCGTACCCGTCGCAATCGCCGGTCTAGCGTCCACCTTCCACTCGCAGGAGCTCAACGAACTCCGTGCCGGATTCATCCGTGCGTCGGCCCAGTACCCATCCGTCACCGACCTGCCAGACATTGAAGGAACCCGGCAGGGTCAGCACCGCGCGCACTCGACCATCGAAGTCATGAATGGACCAGGCGCGCCGGCCGACGGCGACATCGGACAGGCCGAGCCACACCGCGTCACGACCAGCCGCCATGAACGCATAGCGCGCCGGCCGCACGCCCGGGGGCAGGCTGTCCGAACGCATCGTCCGCCGGTCGTGGATCGCGATGGTGTCCCATGCGCCACCGTTCCATCGCAGCAGGTGGACCTCATCGCTGGCAAGCGCCAGCAGCGTACTGTCGTACAGCGCCATGAGCGCGCGAGGGCCGGACTCCAGCGCCTGGACCCGCACGCCACCTGGCGAGTTCTGGCGCTGCCACCACATGCCGCCCACGGACGGCGAGGTGCGCTCGGGCACCTGCTCCCCGCTCCGGACAAATCTGAAGAACGCGAAGCGCAGCGAGTCGCGGACAATGCCGCCGATGTCCATGGCGCGCGGATCGCCGCGCACGCCCATCCCCACCACCACCCGGCCGCGGTAGGTCCCGATCCATTGCGCCCCCCCATACTCAGTAGTGGGGAGCGTCACGGCATCGAGATAGGTGCCCGCCGGGCCGAAGATGCTGACACGCGAGAGCCGCGCGTCCAATACCATCAGCGAGTCGCCGGGAAGCGCCGCCACCCAAGTGAGGTGCCGAAACTCACCGGGCCCGGCCCCTGCCCGACCGATACGCGCCACCAGCCTTCCCGCGGTGTCATACTGTCGCACCTCGGCGGGCGCGCCATTGGCGACATAGATGTGGTCACCGCGCCGGAAGCCACTATAGGTGCGCGCCAGGATTCCCTCGTCGCCCGCGCCCGCCCCGAGCCGCACGATCAGCGAAGTGCGAAGCGTATCGACCTGTCCGACGTCCGCCTGCAGAGCGAGTTCGGCCCCGTCCCCATTGCAGGCAAGAAGGCCGACGCTCGCGATGGCAAGTCCAATCCGTACATGAAATGCAGGCATGACCTAGGTCCCTGATGCCGTGGTAAGTGCCAAGAGGCGCGCAGGACCGGGCGTGCCGCCGATACGGACGCGGAGCGTCACCAAGGTAGGGGTCCCCGTCACCTGAAACTCCGCAGCGGCTGCGAGATCTTGCCGGATGCTGGCCTGCACTTCCTCAGAGGTCATACAACCGCCGAAAGCGCCAATATCCGGAACGCCCGCTTCCTCCGCAATAGCGGGAAAGGTGACTAGGTCAAGCGAGTCATATCGAAGGAAGAGGGCGCGGCTCATTTCCCGGAACCGACCCTGCCGTGCGGCGCACTCGGCTGCTTGGGCCGCCCGCATCGATGGCGCGTGATCGGGGTCAAACACGTGACGAAAGCGGAAGGTGGGGGTCTCGCCCGGTGCGCCGACGCCCGTCGCCGTGAGGCTGTCAACGGTCCGCCAGAGCCGTACGCACCACACGCAGGCATAATGGGAGAATACGATGACCGTATCCGGACCGAATCCCACGGCAGGCCCACGCCCGTTCAACCGGGCGAACATGCCAGGCGGCACGGGCGTCACGGTCGGTTCGCGTATCACGGTCGGCGGCGCCGGACGCCACTGCCACCATGCGTACGCCCCGACCCCGACGAGCAAAAACGCGGCCCATGCCACCTGGCCGCTCCATTCCCTCGCCATCCGCATAATCGCTCTCCCCGCGAGTGCCATGCGACGCTCCTTCCCTCTCAGTTTCCCGCCGCATCAGCGGCAAGTGACGGGGCGAAGCCCCTCGCGGACTTCGCCCCGCCCGTACGCTTACTCCACTGCCTTGTAGTACCGGTAGATCTCGTTGCAGCAGTTGGGGCTCTGCTCGCACTCCTTGAGACACTCCTTGTTGCACATCTGCCCATTGTAGGGTCCACAGTCCCCGCCCTGGGCCTGGCTGGCCTTCGGCGACAGCGCGGTGATGCCGGCCATCGCCAGCACCGCAAGCCCGAGACTCGTCGGAATGAATGTCTTCCACTTCATGGGTGACACCTCGCAAGAAGGTTGATGAAGCACGACGGCCCGTTGCCGTCGTGCTTCGAAGGTCGTAAACGGTCACCGCACATCAAGGCACAGAACGCGCAAGAAAGGGGCGTGGTGCGCAAGTCATGACCTAGGCCCGCTGGCCGCGGCCGAAACCTCGGCGCCGCCAAGCAGTTGAGATCGCCACGCCGTGACGAGTCCGCGAAACCCGCTCGTGCGCAAGATGTATCCCGGTCGCTGGCCGGTATAGCGCTCGACGTAGCGCGCAAGCACGCCCGGGTCAGTCGCCCCCGCCGCCCCCGCAGCGCGCTTGAACGACCAGCCCAAGACCTCCATACGCCATACCGTGTACAACGCGGCGCCCCAGCCCAGATGCCACCTCGGCGTGAAGCCGCCCGACCGCCGCAACAGCCACTCCATCGTGCGGACGGGGACGTGACAAGCACGCGACAGCTCACGGACCGTTGTGCGCCGCCGCGACAGCGCGAGCACCGCGGGAACGATGGGACGCACGCGACCGTGCAGCGTGTCCCCGAGCTCACGCAGCAGTAGCATGTCCGGTCCGGCGCGCCCACCAGCATCGAGTACCTCGTCGACGTCTGTCCGCAACACGCTGTGCCCACGGAGCGACAGGCGCGCGTTAGTCAGGTAGCGCGCGAGCACCGTCAACGTAGTCACTTGAGCCCGCACGATCGACGTGCGAAGAACGAGCGGGATGTGAGGCACCGAAACGCGCATCCCATCACAACCCAGCCACGTGCCTGCAAGACGCACATCAACAACCACGCAGTCCCACGCATCACTGCCCACGGCCGCAGAGAACTCCACCGCATTGCGGCAGCACGTGATGCGATACGGACCCCACGGAACCGCCAACTCTCCGTCGCCCAACCATATGAGGATGCGATGCACAAAGACTCCGAGCGCAGAGACGTGTGTCGACCCGCGCACGGTGCGATGCCGTCTCCGATGATGCAAGTGTTGTGTTTCAGCACGCTGTCCGCAGACTGCACGGCCTAGGTCGGGTTGGCTTAGGTACACTGCGGATCGCATCGCGCCGACGGCGCAGCGGGCGTGCGGGCGAAGCCCGCCCCGGGGCGTCCGCTGAAGCTGACGGTGCCGCACTGATCTTCATTGATGAAGCGGGGGTGCTGCTCACGCCGCTCGTGCGCCGGACGTGGGCCCCGCGGGGCCTCAGACGCCGGTCCTGCATCAGCGGGGGCGCTCGCGCCAGAAGGTGTCCGTGATCGCGGCGCTCGCGATTCCGCCCCGCCGGGATCGCGTCCGGTGTCTCTTTCGGCTGGCGCTCGACGCGAGCATCGATGCCCGCGGCGTCCGCGCCTTTCTCGGGCGTCTGCTGCGGCTGATCCGGACGCCGGTCACGAGCATCTGGGATCGGAGCAACACGCACAGCGGTATGGTCGTCCAGCGATGGCTCGCGGCGCACCCCCCCCCAGGTGCGGAGCGAACTCTTGCCGCCGTATGCCCCCGAACTCAATCCCGTCGAACTCGTGTGGGGCACACCAAACGCAATCCGCTCGCCAACTACGTCCCGGCGGACTCGATGCGCTCGTGCAGGCGACGCGGCGCGACACCCGCCGCCTCGCGCGCTAACGACGCTTGCTGCTGATGGCCGCAGGTGCGGATGGGGTTGGGCGGGGCGGCCGCTTGTAGGACGGGATCGCTTGCGGCCGCCCCGCCCAACCCTTCTATTGGAGCGTCCACAGCAGAAGCAGACGTTATGTGGACCGAAGGAATACGGTGTCACTCACGTTTCACAACCCATCGCTCGCGCAGATCTTTGCAGACCTTGAAGATGCACGCAGCGAGCTTCATCAGCGCCGTCTCGCGCTCCAAGCTGCGCAGCAGCATTGGAAGCATCCCACTGATGCGCGAGTAGTCATGGTCGCGCGCATGGAAGGCCTAGCCCAGAGTGCCCAGCTTGCTATCGCGCATGCGGGTGCGCATGTCGCAAGTTCCCAGTGGTGGAGCGAGCTGTCGGATGGCTCTCCGCGTACTCAGTTGCAGGCCCTAACAAGCCTAGAGCTTTTCACACGGAATGCGTTCCTGTCGAGCCTCTTCGCGACTTTCGAGAACGGGTGCCGGATTGCACTTCGGCACCTGTATCCTACAGATCGTCAGCTGGCCGAAGGTCCGGCGTATCGAGTGTTCAGCAAGCTCGAGACGGCGCTTCCTACAGTCCCTAAGGACGCGTGGCCACTCGTAGAGTTGCTCCGTCACACTCGCAACACGTGGCACAACAATGGCGTCGTTTTTGACTCCCGTACGCCGTTGCGTACTGGGGCGTACTTCAACGCGTCCTATGTCTTCGTGCACGGGAAGCCAGTGGAGTTCGCAACCTGGCACTTTCTTACGCGTCGGTTCCTTGAGCTCGGCATTCTGTCTTGCCTAATCGTCTCGGCTCCGGGCATGGTCGAGGCCGAGGCCATTGTTGATCCCGCATACCAGTAGAGCGCGACACTCGCGAGCCACATAACGACGCTTGCTGCCGACGAGCGTAGATGCGGTAGCGGCTGCGGGGCCACTGCTCCACTTTATGGAAGGACTGCAGTGGCCCCGCAACCGCATTCTTCTGTGAAGCGGCGGCCCGCGTCAAGCCCCAGGTGCGTTGACGCTGTTGCAGTTCTCCGTTGTGCCTGCGCTGCTCGAGGTGCTGCTCATCCTTCTGTTCGCGCTCGCTCGTGAGGCCCGAGGCCTCGGCGCATTGGGGTCTGCGAAGGAATGGTGGCGCCAACTATGGGGCGGCTCTCACCTGCGGCCATAAAATGCGTCGCGCTCACCACTCCCGATTCAGTCATCTCGATCCCACGCAGGTCCTGCCCTTACCCATCGATCATGCGGCGGACGCCGGCACGGGCTGCGGCGTCCGCAGGTGGCCCGCGTCGTACGCCCGCTGGTCCCGCCACATCGCATAGAGGATGCCCGCGAGCCGCCGCGCCAGCGCGACCGCCGCGATCTTCGTGCCGCGGCGATGCAGGATGCGCTGCGCCCACGCCCGCAACACCGCGGTGTCGCTTGACTTGGAGCGGAGGATGCGCCACGCCGCCTCGACCAGGAGATAGCGCGCGCGCCGGTTGCCCGCCTTCGTGATGTGGCCGAGTCGCCGCTTCTCGCCCGAGCTCCGCTCCCCGGGCACCAACCCGAGGAAGGCCTCGAACTGGTGCGCCGACGGGAACCGGCCGATGTCATCCGCGATCGCGACGATGCCGCTGGACGTCACCGGCCCGACGGCGGGGGCCGTCTGCAGCAGCGCGACGATCGGGTCCGTCCGCCCGAGCGCCGCGATGCGCGCGTCGGCGGCCGCGATCTGCACGTTCAGCGGGGCGAGCACCGCGATCAAGGGCGCCAGCTCGGCCGCCAGCACCGGCGAGAGCGGGAGCGCGGTGAGTCGTTCGACAAACCACGCGGCCGTGCTGTTCGGCACGCGCAGGCCGTCGCGGCGCACGAGGGCCTTGGCGAGCGCGATGCATCGCGTGCGTGTGCGGACCAAGGCCTCGCGCACCGCCAACTCGGCGCGCACATGCCGCCGCGCCGCCGAGACGCGGTGCGCCGGACGATAGGCGCCGAGCCGGAGCGCGTCAGCCAGGGTCCGCGCATCGCGCTTGTCCGTCTTCACCCGCCGGCTGCGCGTGGCGTACATCGGCGCGAAGTTCGGGTCGGCGACGACCACCTCGTGGCCCAGCGCCTCCAGGTGGCACGCGACCCACTCGCTCTCGGTCGACGCCTCGACGAGGATGCGTGCGGGCGGACGCGCGCCCAGCACCGCGGTGAAGCGGTCGCGGCTCGTGACGATGCGTCGTTCGGTGACGCCGCCCTGCCCGTCGAGGATGCAGAGCTGGCTCTCGCGCTTGTGGAGATCGATGCCTATCATATCCATGGCGGCTGGCCTCCGCAGTGTGCCCCGTCGCGAGACGGCGAGCACGGTAGATGGTATGGGGCAGAACCTTGCACCCGTGGATGGGCGGAGGTCCAGCCGCCGCTTCATACCAACTATGGCAATGGCTGCAGCAGAAGCTCACGTTATGCGGCCGGAGCAATTGTCAATTGAAGGCGAACCGTTTAGCCGTGGCCGAGGGGCGATGCCATGACCCGCCCAAGTGATCCGACGTCGACGCGCTTGCTGGGGAAACGCCGGGTGCTTCTCCTTGGACTCGCCCTTCTCGTCGGGGGGATGGTCTTGGGTGTGGCGGTACGCGGGGGACCTGCAGTTTCGATCGGGCTCGCGTACAAGGCGAAGACACTCTGCTCCGAGTTGTTCGTCTCGAACCGAAGCCACGACGACGCGTTCGCCGATCTCGCAATCGACGACCTCGCCCCACTCCGGTTGATTCGTGCGGACGTCGACTCCATTGAGCGGACGGTCACATCGCGTGTGTTGATGGCCAAGAGACACGCCCGATTTGCAGAGGGACGCGGTTGTGCTCTTGCACCCTGGCCGTCGCTGGAGGTATCACGGGCTGATCGGTTCGCTTCGGCGGGTCCAAGCGCGAGAGTCTCGAAGCCCCTCGGAGGCTTGCCGCCGACTGAGCCTGAGAGGAACGTCTTGATGGAGCAGGTTCTGGACGAGGCTTTCGCGGAGGCAGATGGGGCCTTGCGGAAACGCACGCGGGCCGTGGTCGTGGTTCATCGAGGCGAGATCGTTGCCGAGCGATATGCCTCGGGAATTGGTCCGGAGACACCGCTTCTCGGATGGTCGATGACGAAGAGCGTCATGAATGCGCTCATTGGGGCTGCAATCCAGCAGGGGAAGCTGACACTCAACGGACCAACGAGACTACAGAGTTGGAGCGAGCCCGGTGACGAGCGCGCTGGAATCACGATAAGCGACCTACTTCGTATGAGCAGTGGGCTGGAGTTCGGCGAGGACCAAGCGAGTCCGTCATCCGACGTGTTTCGGATGTTGTACCGGGAGCTTGACATGGCTGCCTTCGCATCGCGCAAGGAACTCACGGCCGAGCCGGGCACGGCTTGGAATTATTCGTCGGGGACAAGCGTCATCTTGTCACAGGTGCTGCGGGAGAGGCTCGGTGAGGAGGTCTATCGCTCGTTTCCGCAGCACGCGTTGTTTGAGCCTCTTGAGCTTGCCAACGCGGTGCTGGAATCCGATGCTGTCGGCACGTTTGTGGGTGCATCGTATATGTACGCAACTGCGAGAGAGTGGGCACGGATCGGCCAGCTGTATCTACAAGACGGAATCTGGCAGGATCAAAGAATCCTGCCCGAGGAGTGGGTGGCGTATACAAGAACGGCTGCGCCGGCCGATCCACTCAAGGCCTATGGAGCCCACTTCTGGGTGAAGACTCCGGCAGAGTACCGGGGGCGGGCCGTACAGTTGCCGGCGGATGCCTTTCACGCTGCTGGTCACGAGGCGCAGTTCGTCACGATTGTCCCCTCGCGACAAGTCGTGATCGTGCGCATGGGGAAGACCCGCTATCCCGAGGCTTGGGAACACGACAGCTTTGTCGCAGCTGTGTTGGCGGCGTTGCCGGATCGCCGCAAGTGAGGCTCCAACACAATGGCCGGCGGCATGGCGAGGGTGGGAACCTGACAACGCCTTGCGGCGTTGCAGGTTACACTCGGCGCGTCTTGCAGACGCAACGCCGTATCGGCGCCGCTCGTTGGAGAGGCCGCGGTCAGTTAGGAGGGGGCCGTGGGCCGACATCCACCAATCCGTGGTTCCGGCGCAAGGTGAACCATTTGGCCCCCGGGAAATGAGCGCGATCCTGTTGTCTATCGGCGAGTTGTCGAACAGGAGCGGTGTAACAGTGTCGGCGATCCGGTACTATGAGCGGATCGGCCTCCTGTCACCCGCCGGCCGCGTCAGCGGGCGGCGCCGCTACACGGCGGACTCGATTACATCGTTGTTGCTCATCCGCCTTGGGCAGACGGCCGGCTTCACGCTCGCGGAACTTCGAATTCTGCGGATGTCGGACGGCGGTGGGCCGGGGGACACTCAGTGGGAGGCGGTCTTCCGGCAGAAACTCAGGACCAATGCGACGGACCTTGAGCGCCTGCAGCGAGCACAGCGCCTCCTCCGCACCGCCTTGGCTTGCGGGTGCTCGGACCTGGCGACCTGTCCGGACCTGCAGGGTGTGGGGCGCTCGCGCCCGAAACGCGGAAGTCGTTCAGGCAACGCTTGACCTGAACCACACTTCAGGTGGTAGGATTGGGTGATGCCGCACCCAATCCCGCTGGAGACCTGATCGTGCAACGCGTCGCATTCTACCAACTCCCCCTCTGGGTGCGGCTGGTGGCGGCCCTTACCGTCTTCAACACGTGGGTGCTGATTGCCGAGTTCGGGATCGATCGGTATGGACTTGACGAGCACCTTCCCTTCTATCGATATGGCGACGTTTGTCTGTGGGACATCGGGGTTATCACTGCACTATTCGTAGTTTTTGTGAGAGCCTCCCGCACTCCGTTGCCCCCTCAATTGTCCCACGCTGGAGACGGAGGAGAGACACGCTGATGCTGCGCTCGATGCTCATCCCCGCGGCGATGCTCGTGACGACCGCGTGCACAAACGGTGACACCGACGGCATCCCAATTGCGCAGGTAGGTACACTTGGCAATCGAATAGAAGTCAGGAACACGGGCCGCCAGACCTGGACGCCAACAACGGCCTGGCGGGTCCAGGAGGATCTTCGACTTGGCTCGGCAGCACTCGACGATCCAGAGTCGGAATCCTTCGGCCAGATCGCATCTATCGTAACCGACTCGCGGGACATGATCTACGTTCTGGACATCTCGTCCCAGGCGATATGCGTCTTTCATCCTACAGGGGAGTATTCTCACAGCATCGGGAGACGGGGTACCGGACCTGGAGAGCTTTCGGGCGCGTGGACGATCGCGGTCGGGCCGGGGGATACCCTGTGGGTAGTGGATGATGGGACAGCTCGATACTCAGCCTTCTCTCCGGACGGCAGCTTCCTCGGCAGCTACCGGCGAAGAGTCCAGGGGTTCTATCCCGCGGTCGCAGGCGCATTCCTGAACGACGGGCGATACGTGGATTGGCGCGTGAGCTTCCCAGACGGACGAATGGGAGCGCGCACGCGCTTCGAGCCAATCCGTGTGGCTCCCGGCATTGCAGGGCCGGACTCGCTGCCGCCGCTAGAATACGAATGGAGGATGTTGCGGGCTGCCGGCATACCTCAGACGTACTTCACCGGTAGCCTGGTCGCGGCGGTCGATCGAAACGGGAGCATCTGGTTTGCCCATTCCGAGGTTTACCGCATCTATCGGCGGACGTTGGCGGGCGATACGGCTCTTGCCTTCAGCTTGCCGGCCCAGGGTTCGCCATTGGGCGACGACGAACGTGATCACGTCCGCAGTGAGCTATCACACCTGCCTTCCCTGGTGGCCGCTATACTTCAAGAACTGCCAGATACCAGGCCGATCGTGCGAAGGATCGTTCCGGACGATGCTGGGCACGTTCTCGTCTTCGCTGATGTTGCCGGCCACACCCTCGGCACCGTAGTTGACGTCTTCGAGGAGGGCGGGACATACCTTGGGCGCCTGATCCTTCCGAGCGCGGTTGCACTGTCCGCCCGGTTTCCTCCTGTCGTGCACGTCACGCCGGAGCACCTGTTCCTTGTTGTCACAGATGAGCTCGGCGTTCCCTCAGTGTCCCGGTTGAAAATTCTGCGCGGGACATGACCGGCGTCACTGTCGACCGGCACAGGCCAGTAAGCGATCGCGCAAGACAGGTCGCTTTCTGCGCCTTGCAGGCGAGACGGGAGGCGTGATGAGACGGCACTGTACTTGAGGAGGACACTATGTCGACCTTGATCAACGCCGCTGTCCTGAGCCTTTCCTTGGTCGCGATCGTTCCGCGCAGCCGCCGGAGCGACCTGACTTGAGTGGGGTTTGACGGCATATCCCGACCAGAGACGCACCCCAACACACCACAGAGAATGAAGAGCGCCGTCATCATCGGAGCGTCGTCAGGCATAGGTCGCGCGCTGGCCGTCACGCTTTCGCGCGCGGGCTATCGCGTTGGCGTTGTCGCGCGGCGGACGGACCTGCTCATATCCCTCCGGGAGGAGCTCACGGGTGCCTGCGTAATCAAGACGGTCGATGTGTCCCTGCCGGAGTTGGCTATGCCTCTCGTGCGAGAGCTCATCGACGAACTCGGCGATGTCGAGCTCTTCATCGTGAGTGCCGGAACGGGTTTCGACAACGCAGACCTGAGGTGGGAGCCTGAGAGGGAGACGATTGCCGTGAACGTGTTGGGTTTCGCGGCCATGGTCAATGTGGCCGTGGCTCACTTGGCGGCTCGGCGATCGGGGCATCTCGTCGGAATATCCTCCGTTGCTGCCGTGAGAGGTGTGGGGACGGCGCCAGCGTACGCGGCGTCCAAGGCCTTCGTGTCGAACTACCTTCAGGGCGTGCGGTATCGCCTGAAGAAGCTGAAACTGCCCATCATCGTCACCGATGTGCGACCCGGCTTCGTCGACACACCGATGGCAGGAGGGGATTTCTGGATGACTTCACCACAAACGGCAGCTCGGCAGATCGCCGCCGCGATTCGCAGGCGAACACCACAGGTGTACGTGACGCGGCGTTGGCGGCTGGTCGCGTGGTTGATGAAGGTCGTCCCCGATGCTTTGTACGCAAAGCTGTGAACGATGAGACCGGCAACACATCCGACGGTTATTCTGGTCGCGGGCGCGTTGGTGATCCGGCGGCCGGCGATTCGTGCCGCGAAGCAGGATCTGGCGGCGGTGCTTACGGAGGGATAGGGATTTGCGCTCGCATCTATGAACTGATCTCGCTCCCGTTGCGCGCTCGGATTGTCGCTGCCACTGGTCAGCGGTGGTAGCAACCTCACACTGCCTGCTCGTCGCGCTGGTCGAGGGCGCCGTCCGTCCTCCAAGCCGAGTTCGAGAGTGCGCGAGAACCCAAGCTTCCCATGCGAAAGCAATACTTCTTCCGACCTTCGCCGCGCGGCCTCCTCGCGTGGGACGTGGATCGCCTTATCGCGCTAACACGCGATAATCCGCGTGTGCTTGTGGCACTTGCCGATATTCGAGAGTTGGACGAACCCGTGTTCGGGTCCGACGAACCGGCAACGTGGCGCAATCTGTTGATGCATGTCCGCCTCATCGACGATGCAGACTCGCAGTATCCCATCATCCTCGCCGCAGACGGTCGCGTGATGGATGGCATGCACCGCGTGGCGCGCGCGGCGCGGTCGGGACAGCATTCGATTGAGGCTGTCAGATTCGCGACGGACCCGGAGCCCGATTATGTCGGGAGGGATCCTGGCGAGCTACCGTATCCGGACGATGCCTGACGACATCCCGATATCCATGACCTACCTTACTCCCGTTGCGCGCTCGGATTGTCACCGCCTCTGGTATGCGGTGCTCGCGACCGTACTCTTTGTGCTCGTCGCGCTGGTCCAAGGCGCAGTCCGTCCCGATTACGACGCGTGGCACCAGTCCATAAGCGCGTTGAGTCTCGGTCCGGGCGGGTGGGTGCAAGACGTTGCGTTCGCTTTCTTGGGCATAGCACTCCTCAGCACGGTGCCTGTGTGGCGGCGAGCACTCGCAGACGGAGTAGGCGCGCGCGCGTATCCGGTCCTCATTGCACTCACGGGCATCAGTCTCATCGCGGCGGGCTGGATTCCACAGGACCCGGCACCAGGCTATGATCCTGAACTACTAGGACACACGCTCCCGACCATCACCGGCCTCATCCATTTGGGAGTGGCAGGCGTCGGTGCGCTCGCCTCGAGCATCGCGCTATTCGTCATGGCTGCCAGATTCGCTACGCTGCCCGACTGGTTGGCCTGGGCCACCTACTCGCGCGTGACCGGAGTGCTCACCATCGTCTGTGTCGTCGTCTACGCGGTCTGGAGCACGCACGCCAGCGGATTCGCCGGAACGTTCGAACGGTTGGTCATCGTCCTCCCCGGCGCGTGGGGATACGCGGTGGTCTCACGTTTATCCTCAGGGACTCCCTTTGTCGTGTCGCACGCGCCAAAGCGAGTCGACGCCGCAACCGCGGCATAACGATGCTGCTGCCGACGGCCACGCTACTGAAGCGCCGGCTGCGCCGCGCCTTGTGTTGGAATGCTCGCAGCAGAAGCACACGTTCTCCGGACGAATCCAAGCTCCACCGCCAGGCATGCGCAACGCCCGGAACACGCGTGTCTGCTTCGACTCACACGCGTCACGACCGAAGAATGGTGAAGCAGTCCGGACTCTCCGCCGACCATCAGTCCCGCAGCGCCACCGCCGGATCAATCCGCGCCGCCCGAACCGCCGGCAACGCACACGCCACGCCCGCCACCAGCGCAATGAGCAGCAGCACCACCGCGTGGGTTATCACGTCCAAGTGCGACACGCCGTAGAGCATCGTCCGCAATCCGCGCAGTCCGAGCACGACGGCGACGACGCCGATCACCAGTCCGACCGACGTCACCCTTGCTCCGAACGAGAAGACCAGCGCCACGATGCGGCCTGGCGTCGCCCCAACCGCCGCGCGCAAGCCAAACTCACGCGTCCGCTCCGCGACGATGCCGGCCATCATTCCGTAGACGCCCGCAGCCGTGAGCGCGAGCGCAGACAGCGCAAAGATCTCGAACAGCAGCAGGGTGAACCTCCGGTCCGCGGCGGTCTCGGAGATCATCGCGTCCATCGTGGTCAGGCGCGCCACCGGATGGTCCCGCTCGACGCTCCAGACGGCTTCGCGCACGGCCGGCGCGAGCGTCGCGATGTCGGTGCTCCCGCGAACGACGAGCGACTGCGTGTGATGAGCGAAGCGCCACTGCCCGGGGGTGGTGTACACGGCATCCGGCGTGTCGCCGGCGAGCGACAGTTGCTTCACGTCGCCCACGATCCCCACCACCGTGTACGGCTCACCAGTCGTCGCACCGATCCACAGGCGCTCGCCGATGGGATCGCGGTCGCGGAAGTAGCGGCGCACGAACGCTTCGTTGACCACGACGCTGCGCGGCGCGCCGTCGCGGTCGGCCGCTGTCAGCGTGCGGCCCGCCTTGAGTGGGATGCGGAGCAGCTCGAGATAGCCCGGGCTGACGGCGTAGCGGAAGATCTCGCGGCGCTCGGCTGGCGCCACGTCGGGCGGCGATGCGAGGGTGACCCCATACGCTTCGTGGTCGCCGCTCAGGGGGAGCTGGCTGGTCAGCGCCACCTCGGTCACGCCAGGCACGCGGAGAATCGCCGCGCGCACGTCATCGAAGTAGCGGTCCACGGCACCCGGCTCGGTGTATCGGCGCGGTGATGCCTGCACCTGCATCGTCAGGATGCCCTGCGCGTCGAATCCGGGCGACACCGCGAGCAGCTGCCGCATCGAACGCAGCAGTAGCCCGCTGCCTGAGAGGAGCACCAGCGCCAGCGCGACTTGCGCACCGACGAGGACACTCCTGATGCGGCGGCGTCCGCCAGCGACACGCGCGGTGCCGAGGTTCAGGTGCAGGCTGCCCTGCCCTGACGCCTGCAAGGCCGGCAGCAGACCCACGACGAGGCTCGTTACGGTCGTCAGGACGATCGCAAAGAGGAGAATCGGCGTGTCAACCGCGATGACGTCGACGCGCGAGAGTCCGGCGGGACTCGCAGCGACGATGGCGCCCACTGCCGCGCCGGCCATCGCAACGCCGACAGCGCCGCCGATGAGCGAGAGCAACAGACTTTCGGTGAGCACCTGCCGCAGCAAGCGCGTCCGGGAGGCGCCGAGCGCGGCGCGGAGCGCGAACTCCTCACGCCGACGTGCCCCGCGCGCGAGCAGCAGGTTCGTCACGTTGACCGCCGCGAGCAGCAACACGACGCCGACCGCGGCGAGCACCGCCCACAACGCGGGACGCACGTCGCGTGTCAGGTCGTCCTGCAGCGACGACGCGCTTACGCGCAGTTGCGTGCCGTAGGTCGAGGGCCGCAGCTCGGCGATTACCTGAGCGCTAAGCTGATTGAGCTCAGACTCCGCCGTGCTCGCGTCTACGCCAGGTCGCAGCCGCCCGATGGTTCCGAGGAAGTGCCCCCAGGCGGGGCCGGACTCGAGGCCGAACTGCAGCGGGCTCCACACATCCGCACCCGGGAGCAGCACGTTCTCGAAGTCCGCTGGCATCACGCCGACAATGGCAACGTCTTCATCATCCAGGCGCAGAGTGCGCCGGAGGATCTCCGAGTCTTCGCCGAAGTGCTGCTGCCAGAGTCGGTGGCTGATGATGACCACCGGCACACTGCCGGGCCTGTCGTCCTCTTCACGGAAGTCGCGGCCGCGGGTGGGCGCCACGCCGAGCGTTCGCAGGTAGCTCGCGCTCACGCGCTGCCCCGAGAGTCGCTCGGGCCGCCCGTCGCCGGTGAGCGTCGGCGACCACGGCGTGTGTACGGCCATTGCTTCGAAGCTGCGCGAACGCCTCGCGAGCTCGTGGTACATCCCGAACGTGCCGGGATTCCGCTCGCCAGTCGCCGACCACTCGACGACGGCCCGCACGCGCTCGGGCGCCGGATACGGCAGGGAGTCGAAGAGCACCGGCCGCAGCGCACTCACGATGGCGGTCGCCGCGCCGATTCCGATGGCGATGGTGCACACCGCGACGAGGCTGAAGACCCGATTGGTCCACAGCCCGCGCCACCCGTAGCGCAGATCCGCGAAGAACGTCGCGACCGCGCGCTCCCAGCCGACGCTGCGCAGCTCAGCGCGAACCTGCGTCGCCCCGCCGAGCTCGAGCTGCGCGTACCGACGCGCTTCGGCTGCGGACATTCCCTGCGCGCGTCCTTCAGCCTCCAGCGCCTCGCGAAAGTGGGCCACCTCGTCGGCAACGTCGCGGTCGCGCGGCGCACGATCCCACAGGTCGGCGATGCCGCGCGACAGCTGCCGCCACAGGGACATCAGCCTTCCACGCCGAGCAGGCGAGCTACGGCGGCGGCGCGGAGTTGCCATCCCTCCGTCTCGACCTTCAGACGCTGACGGCCCTTCTTGGTCAGCGAGTAGTACTTCGCGCGCCGCGAGTTCTCGGTGATGCGCCACGCGGACTCAACGGAGCCATCGCGCTCCAGCCGTTGCAGCGCAGTCAGCAACGACCCCGGGTTCACCTTGAACACCTGCTTCGAGACTTGCTCGATCCGACGCGCGATGCCGAAGCCGTGGAGCGGCTGCAGACTCAACGCCCGAAGGATGATTACGTCGAGCGTGCCTTGGATGACGTCGGTGCCGTGCTCTGCCACGTGGTCTCGCCGCGAGGGGTCGCAAGGAACGTGGGTGCCTTCCTCTTGATTGTCAAGATGTGACCATCAGTAGGAGTTCCTCGGACGCCCGCTGGATTTTCGCTCGCGTCGACCCCTTGCCACCTCGGTCGCGAGCGCGTCGAGGCGCGGCAGCCACGTTGACCTGAACGTGGCGAGCCACGCATCTACCGACCGGAGTGGCGCGGCGTCCATATGGTAGATCCGGCGCGATCCGTCACGCTGCACCGACGCGAAGCCCGCCTCGCGCAACACGCGGAGCTGCTGCGACACGGCGGACTGCGTGATGCCGAATTCCTTGGCGATGACGGCGACCACCTCGCCCGAGGCGTGGGGCTCGTCACGAAGCAACTCGAGGATGCGTCGCCGCACCGGATCGCCGAGGATGTCGAACGCGTTGCTCACGTCAGGGATGTCTCAGGGCGTCGGCAGTCATTCGGGCTCCGGTTGTCCGGTGTAGAACGCGACGGTACGTTCGGCCGACAGTCGAGCCGTCCGCTCGTCCGTACCGGACGCAACCGCGGCCTGCGACCACGCGTCGGCGCTCCCGCGAATGAAGCGAAGCCCATCGTCCGACTGCGTCCAGGCCTCCGCCGCCGCCGCGTCCATCGGGACACCGCTGACAAGGTACGCGTCCAGTCCGCGAAGTCCGAGGTCCCAGCCGACACCGCCCGCACCGGGCCCGTAGCGATCCCAAAACTTCTGGCCCTCCTCCGTGATCGGCTCGATGTGCTCGAGGACGAGGAGCGTGCGCCGCTCGCCGTCAGCGGCCAAGCTGACGTGCAACCAGCTGAGCTGTCCGGCGAACTCCCAGGTCACCTCGAGTCGGTCCGGTGGATCGCAGGTCTCGATGACACCGCCCGCGTTGCCCTCGAGCTGGTACCGCCCGCCGACGCGCAGGTCGCCCGACACCGGGAGGAACCAGCGTGGAAGCCGCTCGCGGTTTGTGAGCGCGTCCCAGAGGTCGGCGCGATCCGTCGGATAGCTCCGCGTGGCGACGATTGATCGGGCCGGCTGGCCACGGTGCGTGCACTGCCGGACCTCGCGCACGGTGGCTCCAAAGTGACTGCTGCGATTCAACGACATTGGCGCTCCGAGGAATATGAGGGCTGGGTAGCGCCAGCGGAACATATTAGCTATTGCTTATATTCGTCAAGGGAGGTTCACCCCGTAGCCTGGCGTGAGCTGTCGTATATGTTCCCGGTCGGTTCTGGTACTGATGTTCCCGATCGTTCACGCGCACCCCGACCCGTGGCCGCTCAAGCCGACGTCCGCCGCATTGCGATGACGCTTCCCGGAACCGAGGAGGAAACGGGGCGATTCGCGTTCTCGGTTCCGATCAAGGGAAAGCTGAGCAGCTACGCGTGGGTGTGGCTGGAACGGCGGGAGCCGAAGAAGGCCCGGGTCCCGAACCCCTCCGTGCTGGCGCTCCGCGTCGCGAACCTCGGCCAGAAGGACCTGATGCTCCAGGCAGATCCCATCAAGTTCTTCACCGAGCCGCACTACAATGGCTACCCGGCGGTGCTCCTCCGCTTGAACGCCGTGCGCGTCACGGAGCTACGGTCACTGCTGACGGAGGCGTGGCGCTGCGTGGCACTGAAAGCGGGGAGTCCTATTTCGCCGGAATCGCCGCGCCCGCAGCCGACGCGCGCCAAGAAAGGAGCTGGCTAGCGGATACCCGCATTGGCGATCGGACCTGTGCGCAGGCGTCGGACTGCTGATCTTCTGCGTCGTGGTCGTGGCGAACAGGGCAGCGGTGAATTGCACTGGTTCTCGGCGGCCGGCCAGTGGATTCGGTCCCGCGGCGGACCGGGAGACGGTCCCGGAGAGTTCCGCAGGCTCCGCCGGATCCTGCGCCTACCCGGCGATTCCCCCCTCGCAGAGGACGGACTCAGTTCGCGGATGACGTCGTTCGACAACGCCGGCACACTCGTGCGTACTGTGATGCTGCCCGCCCACTCGTGGTCACGGCGCTCGCGGACGGGCACGTCGTTGGCGTCTCCCGCGATGCAGACGGCGTGGAGCGCCCGCAGCAGCACAGGTCATCGCGCCCTAACCGACTTCCGTACCATCGCCGGTGTGATTACATCGTGATTACCGTCCTTCGGAGCTCCCAGTGAAGACCCGTCGCGTCCCCGCGCGCTGGCTGGGCCGAGGCCGCCGCGAAGTTCGGAGCGAGCGGCCTCGTCGATGCGCCCTCCGCCACCCGCTTCGACGACGAAGAGTGGACGTGGTAGACGTCCCGGTCCGCCGCGGCGACGTCTGGCTCGTTCAGCTCAATCCCACCCGGGGGCGCGCGATTCGCAAGACGCGGCCCTGCATCGTCGTCTCCCCCGACGAGCTCAACGCGCATATTGGCACCTTCATCGTCGCGCCCCTCACCACGGGCGGCCATCCCTACCCGTTCCGCATCCCCGTGCGGTTCAGCGGCAGGGACGGCCGCGTGGTGCTCGACCAGCTCCGCACCGTGGACCGCGAACGGTTGGTCAAGCGCCTCGGCGCCCTGACGGCCCCAACGCTGGCGAAGGCGCTCGGTGTACTCGGCGAGATGTTCCGCGCGTGACGGCACGATAGCGACGCTTATTGCCGACGGCTACGGTATACCGGCTACGGGCATTCGCGCGTTCTAACAAGTGCCCGATTCAAACCATCCGCGTGCACCGACCATCCTAGTGGATACCTACTCCTCCACTAGAGAAGTCCGATGCCTCGGCTCACACCTTCCCGCTGGATCATCAGTACCGCGCTGGGCCTGCTGTGCCTGACCAACACGCTAGCCGGTCAAGTGCCGGCAAGGCTTCTCGATGCACAGCAGGCGCAGGAGGACTTTGATGTTCTGCATCGCGCGCTCGCCGAGGCGCACGGTGGCTACACGCGCTTCGTAGCGAAGGCCGAACTTGAGCGGCGCTTCGCGGCCCATCGCGCTCGGCTCACGCGGCCGGTCGGTCAGCTTGAGTTTGCCGGCATCCTCTCCGAGGCGATCGCGGAGCTTCGCGACGGCCACGCACGCTTGGAGTTCGATTCTACGACTGCCGCTGCGCTTGTGGCGGCCCCGCAACTGCCGCTGCGCGTGGCGCTCGAACAGGACCGTCTTGTCATTCGACTCAACGACTCGCCGGCCGACCGTTCGCTCGCCCCCGGCCTGGAGATTGTCAGCATCAACGGGCGTGCCTCCGCTGAGCTCCTGCGCATACTCTGGCCGAAGGTCGCGGGCGACGGCTTTATCGAGACCGGAAGGCGGCATCGTTTGGCACAGGAGTTTCCCCGTCTCCACTGGCTCTACATCGAACAATCAGCCACCTACACCGTCGTGGCACGCGACGCAGACGGTCAGCTGGTGACTGCAACGCTGCCGGGCGTGACGGATCTCGAGCGCCGCTCGGCCTCGAACGCCGTCAACGCCACGTTTGCCCAGAACGCCACACGCCTAGACGGGCCGCCGGGTCGCATTGCACTTGAGTTCCTCGACGAGGGGCGTGTCGCACGCCTCCGCGTCCGCGCCTTCGATGGCCAGACGTTCGTGGCGACGTTGGACAGTGTCTTTCGCGAGTTGCGTGCGCGCGGGACTCCAGCGCTCATTCTCGATCTTCGCGGCAACGGCGGTGGGGTCGACGAGTACGGTGCCCGGCTCGTCTCGTACTTCGTGGACACACCGTTCCGCTATTTTGATCGGATTCACGTCACGACGATCGCCCCGTCTTTCGCCACGTGGCTGCCTCGCACGTTTGACGCAATGCGGGCGGGCACGGTCGCTGATCCAGCCGGCGGCTTCCTCGTGACGCCGGAAAGGCATTCCGGCGTCGGTGGGCAGCAGCCAGCACCGGACGGATTCCGCGGTCGCCTCGTGGTCCTCATTGACGGAGGAAGCTTCTCCACAACCACCGACGTGGCCGCTCAACTGCGCTCGCGCAACCGAGCCATCTTCGTGGGTGAGGAAACCGCGGGCACCTATGAGGGCAACACGTCGGGTTTGAACGCGCTGATTGTGCTGCCCCACTCGCGGTTTCGGCTGCGCGTGATGATGTATGGGTACTGGAATGCCGTGACACCCGTACCAGGGGGACGCGGCGTGATTCCGGACCACCCCGCGCCATTGCGCGTCGCGGACGCCCTAGCCGGCCGCGATCCGGCGCTTGAACTCGGTATAGCGTTGGCTAAGCAGCCATAGCTCCCTGCGCAGTGGTGTAACGAGGCGTGCTGCTGACGTCCAAGGCCGCCGGAACCAGGCGACTCTGCAGGTACGGCAGTGCAAGGCCGGCGAGGCGAACGTCGGCGCATTCATTCTTGGGCGCAATATGTTCGGTCCGATTCGCGGCCCTTGGCCCGACGACTCGTGGCGCGGATGGTGGGGAAAGAATTTTCCCTACCACACGCCGACGTTCGTGCTCACGCACCACCCGCGCCCATCGCAGGAGATGGAGGGTGGCACTGTCTTTCACTTCGTGACCGAGGGCATTCGTACGGCCCTGGACCACGCGCGATCCGCGGCCGGAGACAAGGACGTGCGGCTGCTCGAGGCTGCCGCAACGATTCGGCAGTATCTCGAGGCCAGCTTCGTCGACGAGATGCACATCGCGGTGTCCCCGCGCCTGCTCGGCGCCGGGGAGCCCTTCTGCGCCTAGTCGCGGGCGGGGGACTTGACGCTAGGCATCGAGGATTGCACTTTTTATCGCAAAGTGCTTTGTGTTTCTTCAACGTCAAGTCCCGTGCTACCCTCATTCGCTGCTGTCGCGTCGCTCGTCCGCCGCATCGTCCCACTCCTGCTCGCGGCCGTAGCCGCCAGTTCCACCGCGGCCACCGCGGCAGCCGCGTCCCTGCAGGACCCGTCGCTCGACGCATTGGCTGCGGAGCAGGTCGAGAGCGGGCGCACGATAGGGCTCGCCGTGGCGGTCGTGCGTGGGCGCGACACGCTGCTCCTCCGCGGCTATGGCCGAGCCAACGTCGAATGGGACGTGCCGATGCCGGCCGACGCGATGTTTGAAGTCGGTTCCGTCGCCAAACAATTCGCGGCGGTCAGCATTCTCTTGCTGGTGGACGCCGAGCGCCTGCGGCTCGACGACGACGTGCGCATCTGGCTACCGGAACTCGACACGGACGGACGCCGCATCACGTTGCGCCATTTGCTTTCGCACACCGCCGGCATCTTCCGCTTCACCGAGGAGGCGGCGTGGGAACGCAACCTCTTCACCCCCGGCTTCCCGCGCGACTCGGCCGCAGCGCTGATCCGCCTCACGCCGTTTCGTTTCGCACCCGGCGAAGCGCAGGCCTACAGCAATGCCGGCATCTACCTCATCGGCCTCGTGGTCGAGCGCGCGAGCGGACAACGGTACGAAGACTTCCTAGCGGAGCGGATCTTCGCGCCGCTCGGGATGACGCGCTCGATGGCCTGCGACTGGCAAGCGAATGTCGCGCGTCGGGCGCAGGGCTATGCCCTGCAGGGCGGCGGCGTGCGGCGCGTGCCGATGGTGAACTACGGTTGGGTGTTTGCGTCCGGCAACGTCTGCTCCACCGCCGGCGACTTGATCACCTGGCTCCAGGCATTGCACGGGGGGCGGCTGTTGTCCGCGACGTCATACGCGGAACTGGTCCGCCCCGCGTCGCTCGCGGACGGCACTGCGCTGCAGTACGGGCTGGGCATCAAGGTCGGAACGGACCAGGCGGGGCAGCGCTACATCGGGCACGGCGGCACCGCGCCGGGGTTTCGTGCGGATGTCACTTGGTACCCGGACGCGCAGCTCGGTGTCATCGTCCTGATGAACACGTCCGCGCCGAATCTGTCGGCGTCCACGCTCGCCGCCACGCTGGCGCACCGCGCGCTGGCACTGCCGCGCGAAGACCTCCGTCCCTTCACGGGCGACCCCACGCCCTACGTCGGCCGGTATCGCCTCGTGGTGGGCGGCAATCAGCCCGACCTCGTGATCGAGGTATCGGCGTCGCCGGAGGGCCTGCGGTTCGCCCCCGCCGGCGGGCGTCCGCAACTGCTGCCCTGGGTGGGGGGACGCTTCTACGCCAATAACACGATGACGTTCACGTTCGGGCGTCCCGGTGGCGGCGCCGGTCCGATGACCGAACTGCGGCGGGATGACGCGGGGAACCACAGCGTGCTGCAGCGGGAGTAGGCGAGGTCCCACGATGTCACCGGACCTTGTGGTGGAGCCCCAAAACGCGTAGCGTGGCGTCCACACTCTTCGGGAGCCGCGACAATGGGTCAGATCAATGTGGGGCGGATGCTGCTTGGCGGACTGGTCGCCGGCGTGGTGGTCAACGTCGGCGAGACGCTGCTGAACGGCGTGTTCCTGATGGATCAGTGGACTGCCGCGCGCGAGGCGCTCAACGCCGGCCCGGAGCCCGCGTCGGCCCTGGCGTACTACGTCGTGTATGGATTCCTGGTCGGCCTCGTGATGGTCGCGCTCTACGCGTCGATTCGTCCTCGCTTCGGCCCCGGAGCCAAGACCGCAGCCATCGCGGGCCTGTTCGTGTGGACGGCTTCGTGCCTCGGGTTCGCCGTGCTGAACCTCGCCAGCGGCCTGTACCCACAGGGGCTCGTCTGGACCGGCGCGGTGGGCGAGCTGGTGCTGTTCCCCGTGGCTGCGGTCGTGGGCGCGATGGTGTATCGCGAGGACGGCTAGTTCGACGTACGCAGTCCGCGCTGCGCGGATTCGACACCCGGCACGAGGAGTGCCAGCGGAGACGCGGGTGCACTCGACGCTACCTCCCGGAGCCGTGCGAGAAACGCCGAGGCGTTGTGTCGCTCTGCCGAGTCAGGTTGCGAGCGCTGCGCCGGCGCAATCACGCGGGCGAGCCACGAGGTCCATTCCGCTTCGGTGAGCGCCTCGCGACGTGCCACGGCGAGGACCGGTCCGGCGAGTCGCTCGGGCTCCCCGGCAAGGTACCGCTGCCCCGACGGCAGGAGCTGCGCTTCCACGGCGTCCAGAATCATCAGGCGCTGGTCGTGCGTGACCTGCGGATTGAACGCCAGTTGCATCAGGAGATCGGCAGCGTGTGCCACGCCGTGGCGCCACCCGTCGCGCTCGTCGAATCCCCGATAGTCGGTGATACCGCGCAGGTACTCCGTCGCCGCGGTCACCAGTTGCGCGCGGTCGGCCGGGAGGAGGTAGGGCTCGACCCAGTCGGTCCGCGCGACTTCCGACAGCACGAGGGCCGCAAACGGCCGTATGAAGCCGTCGCCCTCCGGGCCACGGAGATCGTCCAAGAGTCGGACGCGCAGGGCGACCAGGGTCTGCTCCGTGAGCTGCTTCCCGCGCATATAGGCGGTGAGCGCCTCGTATGCCACGCCATCGCGAATCTCGGGATCAGCGTCGCCAAGGCATCCGGCGAGCGCGATCGCAAACGCGTTTCGTCGCACGTCGTCGGCAATCACGAACTTCTCGCGCTTGAGCGCGAGGAGCTCGTCGCGGTCGAGTCCCAAGGGCGCACACTCCGCCGAGGACGCAGGGCCGGCCGCCGAAGCGAGGTCTTGCGCCCGCAACGGAAGCGCAAGCACGAAGGCCAGCACCCCCACGTCCGCCCACCGTCTCAGCATACGCGAATACTCGCGTGCGATGGCAGCGAGTGCAACCGTGCGAGGAAGTCGCTTGACACCCGATGCACGTGCTTGCAGTAGTTGGAAGCGGGGCGTACCTCTCCGGAAGACTGAGCGATGACCTTCACGAAAAGCATTACCCTCGGCCTCTTGCTCGTCCACGGATTCCTTCTGCTCTGGGCGACGGTCGGCTTCATCGAGTGGTTCTGGGAAACCCCACCGTGGCCCCGCGTGAGCAATCCCGAGTTTCCTCGGGACGTCCTGTTCATTCAGTGGACGCTGACGCTCGCGGCCGGGATCGTCTTCATCGTCGGCTTCATCCTCGCGTGGCCGCGTACGCCGATTGCCTTGGCCTGCGTCTACGCGGCGATGGCCGCCTTGTGCGCCGTCGAAACGACCCGGTATATGCAGAGCGATACCCGATACATCGCGATGGCGCTGGAGTACGTTGCCTACGCCGCCATCCTCGTCTTTCTGTTCCGCTCGAGTTCGTTTCCGCCGAGTTAGCGTCGAATCGCCTCCACCACCTGCAGCTTCGACGCGCGTCGGGCGGGGAAGAAGCCGCCAAGGATCCCCATCGCGGCGGCGAACGCGAGCCCAAGCACGAGCAGGCCCGGCGTGACGCGGAAGGCGAAGGCTATTTCGCTGAAGCTCGCCCAATTCGTCGTGTTGGCGACGATACCGTTGATCGGCAGCGCGAGCAGGCAGCCGATGGCCCCGCCGACCAAGGCGATCAGCGTGGATTCGGCGAGGAAGCTGACCAGCACGCTGCGTGGGTGAAAGCCGAGCGTGAGCAGCACGGCGATCTCCGACCGGCGCGACGCCACCGCGGCGTGCATCGTGTTGACGGCCCCAAACACCGCGCCGACCGCCATAATGGACGTGATGACAATGGCCAGGATGCGCAGGACGGTCCCGAGCACCTCCGACTGCTGCGCATAGAACTCGATCTCCCGGTACGCATCCACCGTCACTCGGCGGTCTTCCTCGAGTGCGCGCTTGGCCTCGGCGAAAGCGCCGGGATCGGCGAGACGAAACGTGATGGACTGATACACGCTGCCGCGCATCACCGGCATAATCTGTTCATTGAGGCCCCACACTTCCGACTCGAAGGACGAACCGGCGGCGGTAAAGTGGCACACCACCTCCCACGTGGCGCCGGCGATGCGCAGGCCCTCGCCGAGGCCCGTGTTCGGGAAGCGCCCGACCAGCTTCTCGCCGACGCAGACCTCGTGCCGTCCGGGCTCCGGCACACGGCCGGCGCTGACGGCGAGGTTGACGCGCACCTGCCAGATGCGCTCACTCACGCCGCGCACCACGACGTTGGCCATCTGCGTCGTATCCGCCGCGCGGCCAAGCGGAATCACCGTAAACACCTCGGGACTCGCCAGCGGGACGCCGCTGGCATCGCGCGCGACGTGCGGCGAGGACAGAATCACGCTCGCGTCCGCGCGGGAGATGCCGCTCGACAGCTCGGAGTCCGCTCCCTTGCGGAGGATGAGGACGTTGTCCGGCGATCCGGTGGACGTCAGCGCGACCGCGAAGCCGTTCGCCAACGCGAGCATCGCCACGAAGACCGCCACCACGAGCCCGACGCCGACGGCCGTGAACGCGGTCGAGACGGGACGCCCCTTGAGGCTGCGCAGGTTGTACACGATGGGGATGCGGATCATTCGACGTTCCTCAACGCAGCGATGACCGATAGGCGCGCGGCGCGGACGGCCGGGGCGATGCCGCTGGCGACCATCAGCAGCACCGCGATGGACGTGCCGAGCACCAGGGTCGATCCCGTCACGTCGAAACCGGGCAACCATCCGCCGGCATTGAAGTCGGTGACGCGGTAGAGCAGCTTGGCGCCACCGAGGCCGAGCAGCGCGCCGAGCAGCGTGATGCCGCCTGCCTCGGCCAGCACCAGCACGAAGAGCCGGCGATCGGTGAAGCCGATCGTCTTGAGGATGGCATACTCCCGGCCGCGCTCGCGCGTGCTCATCATCATCGCGTTGGCGGTCACGAGCAGGATGGCGAAGACCACCGCCGTACCAATGGCGTTGAGGAGCAGCGAGACGTTGCCGAACATCGTGGCGAAGCTGGCGTTGAACGCCTGCTCCGTCCCCGTCTTGGTGGGAGCCGGGGAGTTGCGGAACATCTCGTCAATCGCAGTCGCTACGTCCGCCGCGCGCTCCGCCCGGTCGATCCGCAGCACATACCATCCGGCGTTCCCTTCGCGGCCCGTGCGTTCGTCGAGATAGTCCCAGTGGAACATCATCGCGTCGTCGTTGATCGCCTTGTCGGTGGGCGTGTAGATCCCGCGGACGGTGAAGGTCCAGTCGCCAGGGAAGATGGTGCCCTGGAGCGTGATGGCCTGCCCGACCTGCCAGCCGAAGAGGTCCACCAGCCGCGCGCCGATCAAGGCCCCGCCGCGGTCGGCGAGGAACGCCGCGCGGTGTTCGGGCTCGACGTGCATCTCGGGATAGAGATCCAGATAGCTCTCCGCGTCCACCGCGAAACTCGCGAAGAAGCGCTTGCCGTCTCCGTAGCGCCCGCCGAACCAGTTGATCCAACTGACGTTCTCCACACCCTCCACGGCCGAGAGTCGGTTCGCGTACGCGACCGGCATCGGGAAGGTGAAACCGGTCGAGTTGGTGGTGATCAGCCGCCGCGCGCTGCCGAACTGCGACGCTTTGTCGAGCGTGGTGAGCACGGTCCGCAGCGAGGCGAAGAGGAAGAGCGCGAGGGCCACGCTGGCGACCGTCAGCACCGTCCGCCACTTGTACCGTCCGAGGTTGGCACGCAGCAAGCCGAAGAACCTCATCGCGCCGCCTCCGCCTGTTCGACGAAGACACCCTTCTCGAGATGGAGCCTGCGCGTGGCGTGCTGCGCCGCCTGCGCGTCGTGCGTCACCATCACGATCGTCTTGCCGAACTCCGCGTTGAGGCGGCCGAGGAGGGTCAGCACCTCCTGCGAGCTGCGTGCGTCGAGCTGGCCGGTGGGCTCGTCGAGCAGGACGAGCGTGGGGTCGGCGACGATGGCCCGCGCGATCGAGACCCGCTGCTCCTGGCCACCGGAAAGCTGCCGGGGATAGTGCGACATCCGGTCCTCCAGCCCAACCACGCCCAGCGCGATGCGCACGCGCTCCTCACGTTCGGCCCTGGAGAGCCGCGTCAGCAGCAGCGGGAGCTCGACGTTCTGAAAGGCCGTCAGCACCGGCAGCAGGTTGAACGACTGGAAGACGAACCCGACGTGCGCACTGCGCCAGGTGGCCAACTTGGCGGCGCTCATCGCGCTCACCTCGGCGTCCTGCACGCGGACGCTGCCCGCCGTCGGGCGGTCAAGGCCGGCAATCAAGTTGAGCAGCGTGGACTTTCCCGAGCCCGACGGGCCCATCAACGCCGTAAACGTGCCTTGCTCGATGTCCATCGTCAGGCCATCGAAGACGTCGATGCGTTCGGCGTCGCGCTGGAAGCTCTTCGAGACGTTGCGGATCTCCACGAGGGCCATCGGTTACTCGTCGTTAGGGGATGACTCGGACTTTCATACCCGCCGCCGGGTCAGATACCCCGGCGACGAGAACCTGCTCGCCGCCCACGAGCCCGCGGCGAATCTCGCGGAACCCGGCGCTCACCGGGCCTGCGTCCACCTCGCGCGACACCAGCCGCCCGTCGCGGACGACCCAGACAACGCTGCGACCCGCGACCGTGCGCACGGCGTCCTGCGGGAGCCGGAAGCGCGGCGGCGCGCTCGCAGCGGAGCCAGCGACGTCGACATCCGCCGGCGACTGCGCCGCGACGAAGTCCACGCGCGCCCCCATCTCGGGCAGGATCCGCGCATCGCGGTCGACAATCGACACCTTGACCTGCACCGTCGCCCGCTGGCGATCGGCCGTCGGCACGACCTGCCGCACGCGCCCGCGGAAGGCAGTGTCCGGATACGCGTCCAGCGTGATGCGTGCGTCCTGCCCGTGTTGCACGCGTCCGATGTAGGCCTCGTTCACATCCACCTCGACCTCAAGCGTCGTGAGATCGGCCATCGTCACGACGGCGCCGCGCGTGAGGCCGCCGCCGACGGACGGCGCCACGACCTCACCGACCTCGGCCTCCTTGCGGAGGACCGTGCCGGTGAAGGGCGCACGGATGATGGTGTTCTCCAACGACGCTTCGGCGAACTGCAGCGACGCCACGGCCGCCTCGACGCGAGCGGCCGCTGTCGTGGCCCGCGCGGCCGCCTGGGTCGCCCGACTCTCGGCGAGTTCCACTTCCTGCTGCGCCGTGAGACTCGCGTTGCCCGCGCGAATCTGCTGCAGCCGCGCGGCGTCACGCTGGAGCTGGTCGCGCTCCGTTTCGGACTCTGCGAGTTGGGCCCTGGCACCACCGACGTTCGCCCGGGCCTCCGCCACCGCCGCTGCATAGTCGTCGTTCTCCAGCCGCGCGATGATGGCTCCGCGTTGCACGTACGAGCCCTCGCTCACGCTCAGCACGGCAAGACGACCGGGAATCTTCGCCGCCACGGCGGCCCGCGTCCGTGCAACCACGTAACCGTTGGCCGTCACCGCGACCGCACCCAGTGGCGCGGCGCGCGGGCCGCTCTGCTCCAGCGGAGCCGCGACGACCACCTGGACCGGAGTGCCAGATCTCAACAGGCTCCATCCGGCAGCACCGGCCGCCGCGAGCACCAGTGCAGCGGCAGCCCACGGCCAACGTCGCCGTGCCGAGGGCGTGGGAGGCGTGCTGCGGTCGATCCGTAACTTGGACAGGTCGTGTACTGGAGAACTCACGACCCGAATGTAAGGCGAAAGGTACTGACGGCAAGTGGACGAGTACGCTGAACTCGTTCAATCGCATCCTGAAGACTGCTCGCGAGCGCACTGGCGGTTGGCCGAGGAACGCTTTGGCCCAAGGTCTCGGGCGACGGTTTCGCGGGACCGTGGACGGCTGGTGCGCTGGTTGACGGCGGCAGCTTCTCCACGACCGCCAATGTGGCAGCGCCGTTGCAATCCAGGGACCGCGGAGCGATTCTCGACCACGTCGCGCCACTGTGGGTCGCGGAACTCGTGACCGGCCGCGATGCTGCTTGCTATCGTCGTGAGCCGCCTCCCGGGGTGCTACTCCTGGGGGACGTAGCCCTCCACCGACGGCCCTCCCCACCGACACAAACGTTTCCAAGGCGCTGCGCGTCTACTGAACGCTATGCCCCACCGCCTGATCCATTCGATGACGAACGCCCAGCGTGGGGCGTTGCTCGCGGTGCTCGGCACCGCCGTCATCCTCGTGGTCGTCGCCTCCTACCGGGTCCGACTCGGCTTCGGGCCCGTCGGCGACGTCCTGATAGGGTTGACCGTCTTCGCTGCGATGGCCGCCGCGTACGGGATCCTGCTGGCGAGCGTGGTGCGGTTCGCACACCGGTTCGTGACCGCCCAGCGCGCGTTCATCCTGGGTATCCTGTTCGCCGCCGCCGCGCTCCTCGGCGTGCTTGCCGGGCTGGGTCCGGTGCGGACGCTGGCCACGGCCGCCTTGCTGTCGGCAGGGTTCTGGGGGGCGACCATCGCTGCGTTGCGTGCGCCGGACCGGAGCGGCCCGGGACGCCGGCCCTACGTGCTTCTGGCCATCTCTGTCCTGCTGACCGTCGCGCTCGTCAACTCCGCCTTCGCACCGTTGACCAGCGCTGCGCCGGACGTACCGGCTACGCGTGTCCTCGGCTTGGTCACTCCGGGGGACGTCGCGGTCTCGCAGTTCCGATACGGCAGCGCTGGTGACGCGCGACGCGATGCACGCTACGGTGCGGAGGCGGCGGTGCGGACCGCCGCCGTCGATCTGACGCCCGTCCTGCCCGGGCATCACGGCCTCCGCAAGTTCGTGCACGCGCGCTACTGGGGGCTGGACGTCGCCGCCTCGCCCGTGAACGCGACGGTCTGGGTGCCCCAGGGGAGCGAACGCGTGCCGCTGGCGCTGCTAATGCACGGGGCAGCCGTGGAAGAGTCCTCCGAAGAAGGCCTCGCATACCTCGGCGAACAGCTGGCCAGCCACGGCATCGCCGCAGTGAGCATCGACGCCAACTTCCTCAGCGGACCGTGGATCCGCGAGGGTGACGGCGCGGTGGCGGCACGCGAACGCCTTGCCATCGCGCACCTCGTCGCCCTCGACTCGCTAGATCGTGATCCGCGCTCGCCGCTGGCGGGCCGGATCGATCGCAGCCGGATCGCGCTAATCGGCCACTCGCGCGGCGGCGAGGCGTTGACGGCCCTCGCCGCAAATCGCGGCCGGATCCTCGCCACGCCGGTGCCGAGCGCCGGCTTCGATTCCACGTTCCGGTTCCCCGCCATCGTCGCACTCTCGCCAACCGAGGGACTGCTTCTCCCTAACGGGCGCGATCTCGTCCTCAACGGCGTGAGCTACCTGCTCGTGCGCGGTTCGCAGGATGCCGATGTCCCGCCGGAAGCCGGCGCCGGGCAATACTCCCGCGTTGCGTGGATCGACGGCAGCGCGCAGTTCAAGTCGGCGGTTGTCCTGGAGGGCGGGAATCACGTGCAGTTCAACTCGCGTTGGGGACGTCGCGATGTCGCGCTCCCGCTCGGCTGGCTGCTCCGCGACGATCCCGTGCTCGACGGCGCGGTACAGCGTGAACTCACGACGGCGACCGTCTTGGCGTTCCTCGAGAATGCGCTGGCGGCGCGACCGGACGGCTATCGGCGCTTCCAGCAGCGCGTCGACGACGTGTCAGCGGCCAGCGGGGTACTCATCCGTCGACGCATCGCGTCCGCGCAGGGCACGATGCTCGAGACCTTCGAGCGCAACGCCGATCCGTTCCGCGGCGATCGCCGCGGCGTGCAGGTCTCGGCCGAGGGATTCTCCATCTGGCGCGAATGGCGTCGGCGGCGCACGGGCAACGCGATGGTGCAACTCGTCTGGCCGGCACAGGCTACAGCGGCGCGGTTCACGCTCAGCGTGGGTGCGGGTGCCCCGGCGCCCGTCATCCGGCGCGGAAGCCATCTCGTCTTTGCCGCCGTGGGTCAATCGGGCGAACAGGACGTCGGCGTCGAGGTGGAGACCAGCGACGGTCGCGTGAGTGCCGCCACGGTGCACGTGAGCGCGGACCCGGAGTTCTCGCAGCGTGCCCAGCGCTATCGATCGCGGTTGCTCGAGGAACGGCTCATCATCGGCTCGTTCCCGTCGCTGCATACCTACAGCGTGCCGCTGGATTCGCTGGAGGACGGCGCGGTACTGCGGCAAGTGCGCTTCGTAGCGCCGGCAGGCCGGCCGGGCGCAGTGATGCTCGATGACATCGGACTGCGCCCGCCGCACTAGCCGGCGGCGAACCCGGCTGGCGCCTCACCGCGCCAGCGTGAACACAAACGGCTGCTGCACCAGCTGCTTCACCGCCTCCCCCTTCAGTTCCGCCGGAACGAAGCGCAGCGCCGGGAGCGCCGAACGCACTGCCTCCTCGAACTCCGGCATCGACGAGCGCAGCACGCGGAAGCTCTCGAGGTCGATCCGCCCGTCGGTGCCGACGATGAACTGCGCGAGGACCTCCCCCTCGACGCCCTGCTCCCGCAGCGCCGACGGATACCGCACGCCGGGCCCACCCGGGACTTGTGCGGCGGGCCTCTCGGTCTGGAAATCGAAGTACACCTGCTGTCCATCTTTCTGGGCCGCGACTTCGGCGACCTTCGGCGACAGCGGGGAGTCGAGCGTCGCCGCGCAGGCCGCAACGACGGTCACGACGGCGAGCAGGGCACTGCCGATCAACAGCGCCTTGCGACGAACGGGGCCTACGGTTCCGGTGGTCATTGCGCGAATCCTCGCTTCGAGTTGGGACGGTCGTGCGGAGAATGCGGGCGCGCCGAGCCGAGGCAGTTGGCGAGGCAGGGCCGCGGTGAGGTCGAGCAGCAGCGTGCCGTACGCGCGCGCGGGCACGCCGCTGCGCAGCACGCGCGTATCGCAGTCGAGTTCGGTCGCCAGTCGCATGCGGCCGAAGGCCCACCACGTGAGTGGGTTCCACGCCGTGAGCACAGCGACGGCCGCGCCCGCGCAGAGGAGCGATGGGTCGCGCGCGGTGATGTGCGCCTGTTCGTGCGCGACCACGAGCTGTTGTTCTTCGAGCGGTCGCTCGAGCAGCCAGCGCGGCACCACGATCTCCGGATTGCGCACGCCAATCACGGCGGGGCCGAACGCTTCGCTGAGTCGCACGCGCACATCACCGATCTTCGTGTACGGCGCGCGGAGGACGATTGCCCGATTGATCGCATAGCCAAGCACGAGGAAGAGCGCCGCGAACGCGCTGCTCGCGATCCACGCCGTACGGACCACGTTGCCGGCATTCTCTGGAAAGAGCGCGAGCGCACGCTGCGCGAATGCGGCGATGCCCTCGAGGAGCGGCGTCACGAGGATCGGTGCGGCGAGGCCGCCGGTCGCGGCACTCGAGGCGACGGCCGCGGCCGATGCGGCGTCAGCCGTCGCGAACATCCGCCACGGCGTGATGAGCACGAGGGCGGTGCCCAGCAACATCGCGCCCAGCCACACGAGGCGCGTCTGGTACCGCAGCCGTCGCAGGCTGCGGTCGAGCGTCCAGGCGCCGAGCGCGAGCAGCGCGGCGCTCCAGACGGCGACAAAGAACATCGGCAGGGTGAGCGGGCCGGTGGTCATTCGTCCTCCTTCAGCCGCTCGGCCAGCAACTGGCGCAGGCGCTGCACTTCATCGCGCGAGAGGTCGCGGTCGGTGAGGAGCTGCGCGACCATCTGCTCGGCCGATCCGTGGAAGATGGCGTCGCGGATGCGGCGCAGCGCGCTCCCCCCGGCCGCCTCGGCCTCGATGGTGGCGAAGTAGCGGTACGCGCGTCCCTCGGACTCGTGCCGGACGTAGCCCTTATCCTCGAGGGTCTGCAGGGCGGAGAGCACGGAGGTGTAGGCGAGCTTTTCGTCGAGATCCTCGCGGACCTCGGCGACGGTGGCCGAGCCGCGCCTCCAGAGGCTGCTCATCACGGCGAGCTCTCTGGGAGGGAAGTAGATGTGGGACACGTGTACCCCCTTTTCAGTACGGAATATTCAGTAGGTTAGGGACGTAGGCGGTTTCTGTCAAGCTCGACTGTGCACCGTCACTCAGTTCTCGCGCCGTTCCCCGGCCGCATAATGATGGAACCGATCGTGCGTGATCACTGACGCCAGCAGCACCGCGAGCCGGACTTCCCCGCGCAATGTCCGTTCGAAGAAGTCAGCCATCCAACTGGCCTCCGATGGGTCGGGCAGCGGGGATTCGAGGAACAAACGCCGGTTGCCCGCGCGGCTCACCAGCTGCGGCCAGTTGCAGTAGTAGACCTCGCCGTCGGCATAGGACACGTCCCCGACGCGGCGGATGGTCTCGAAGCGGGTGGACGGCCCGTCAGGATCCACCCCCGTGCGCGGCAGCTTCGGCTGCTCCGGCCACACCGCGGCACGGGTCGCATCCGACACGTTGTACCAGGCGACCTGCACGTTATTCGTTCCGTAGAACTCCGTGAACGACAGCTTGAGGGCGTCGTACTGCTCCAGCTCCATTATGTGCAGCACCACGTCGCGCAGCTCGGGCACGTAGCTGCGGAAGCCGCTGCGGCAGAGCGGAGGGGCGGACGCATCGTTGAGGAGCATATCGTCCTCGATGAACACGTAGTAGTCCGCATCGGTCGCGTCGAAGTGCTCGGCGACGAACTGACGGCCGCCGGAGATGCCGCCGTTGCCCTTGGGGTGGTAGAGGATGCTGGCACCGAAGCGCTCGGCAACCTGCCGATTCTCGGCCTTGGCCTCGTCTTCCGTGCTGTGGTCGAGGATGAACAGCTGCTCGAAGCGGAACCCCGCGCGCCAGCTCTCCAGCGTGCGCGTGAGTTGGTCGGGCGCGTTGAAGGTCACAACGTATCCCGAGATCCTGCGCTCCGGCCGGGCGAGGGCGAGCGCGCGGCGACGTTCCTTCCGCGTCGCCAGCGGGTCCGGGCTGACCGCGCGGTAGGTGGCGTTGGGCGCGGGCCGCGGGAGCGTGCGCACGAATTCGAAGAACGGCTGCAGCAGCCCGTGGTCCTCGTCGCGAAGCTCGTAGCGGCGGTACAGCTCCGGCTCCTCGAGGGCCATCAGCGTGAAGACGCTCTCCTCGGTGCCCATCTCGCCCTCGTGCAGGGTCGCCGAGAGCAGGGCGTAGTAGTGCTCGTTGACCTCGGCGAGCACGTCGCGGTGTCCTCCGAAGAATCCCCCGCGACAGACGTACTGCGGATCGACGCCACTGAATCGTCGCATCCCGGCGCGGGTGAACCCGTGGATCTCCGCGCCGTCCCGGTACGGGAACGACACGAAGAAGAAGCGGTCGAGCAGCGACCACACGCGGTCGAGGACGCGCTCCTCGCTGAAGAGCTGGGCAGGCACGGTGCTGGTGATCGCGCCGTCGATCCAGGCGAAGTGCGACGAGCCGAACGGATTGCCGATGCGGGCATCGTTCAGCAGGAACATCTTCGACATCACCATCGGGTTGTACAGCGGCAACGTCGCCTGCGGCGACTCGGCGAGCCACGTGGCCTGCGCGCGCCAGGCCGGGTTGAGGCGGATCGCCTCGACGAGCCGGTAGAGGTCAAAGCGTTCGCGGAACGACGCGGCCGGGCGTTCGATGAATTGCGTCGGCCGGCCGGCGCGCTGCGCCTCGACGAACTCGCGCAGCGTCGGATCGCCGTAGATGACCATCGGCGCGTCGGCCAGGAGCAGCTCGCCGAATCGCTCCCGGTACTGCGCGAAGTCCCGGCGGAATCCCGTGCCGGCTTGGTCGCGCCCGAGATCCCAGATGCCGGTGACGAAGGTGGTCAGGTCGAGCGTCACAGCGACCTCACGATCGGATGTCCCCATCCGTGCACCCGGCTGTGCGGCCAGACGAGCCAGCGCGCGGGGCGTTCATCGGTGACGAACTCGCGCCAAACTTTGCAGTAGCCGTCCGGGTCGGCCTTCATCCGCGCGATCTCGGCCTCCTCGGCGTCCTGCCGGAAGAGTTCCCGGTCGTCGGCGCTCTTGAACGCCACGACCCAGCGGTCGTAGTCGTCGTGCGGCACGAGATCGTATCCGACGTCGAGGCAGTGCCGGAACACGGGGACGCACGATGCGTCGAAGGCCTCGCGGGACAGCTGCGCATTGTCCTCGTGGCGTGGCGGCCTGTGGTCCTGCACCGCTTGGGTGATCGCCCGACGCCGGAAGCTGATGCCGGCAAAGCGCTCGTAGTCTTCGAGACTGCGAGCCTGCCCGAGCCCATACGGCCCCGTCTGCTCGGCGGCGACTTCATCGGGGCGGTCACGATACGCATCCATTCCGAGCAGCCGTCGGCAGCGGTCGTGCGTGGCCTCGTTGAGCCGTCCCCACTCGCGATGGTCGTCCCAGTGCTTCGCGCGCCCGCGGCGGGTGTACTCGTGCCACGCGACGTGCCGATGCGGATGGAACAGGTCGTACCCGTGGGTGAAGGCGCGCACCGTGATCGTGATCTCTTCGCCGTGGAAGTAGAACTCGGGATTGTGCTGGACCTCCCGTGCGAACTCGCCGATGGTGAAGGCGAAGTGCGCGGAGTAGAACCGCGCCGGCTCGGGTTCGTCCATCGACGGCCAGCCGGCCATCGCTTCGGGACGAAAGAATATCGCCCCTTCGGGAATGAAGCGGTCGAAGGTGAGGCGCCACGGATCCGGCGCGCGTGCGGCCGGGTCCTGCGACGGATCGTACGACGGCAGGTAGGCCGTCAGGAGCGGCTTCGCGACGCCGCGTGAGCGGAGTCCTTCGAGCATTTCCATGCAAGTCGTGTCCCAGCCCTCGGCGAAGCGGTGGTGCGAGTCGAGCTGCAGGGTGTATGCCTCGCCCGCGTAGTGCTGCTGGATCTTGTGGCGTGCCCAGCAGGCGCCGCGGCTCTCAGCGTATGGGATGTCGAGCAGCGTCAGGCGGCAGCGCGTGCGCAGCGAGTCAAACTGGTCAATGCTGGCTTCGTCGCCGTGCTGCCACGCGACGCAGATGTGCAGGCGTTCGGGTGCAGTGGCGTTGTCGAGGAGACTGACGAGCGTGGGGACCAGTTCGGGGTCCCGATACGCAGCCATCTGCACGAAGAGCGTCGCGGACATCGAGAGAGCGTACGGGGGGGAGCGGCGCGCGGGTCAGGGCCGCTGGCCCTGACCCGCGTACGGAACAACTTGAGCCGATTACCCGACTACCGCCGGGTGATCGGTGCCGGCATCAGGGGAAGAACGCGCCCGAGCCGCTCCGCGAGGACGTCGGCGAGGCAGAAGCCGACAGCGACGCATCGGGCGGCAACGACGCCGAGTTGGCCATCGTCGGCGCGAAGATCCGGTCGATGGAGGGAAACAGCGGAATAGCCGCGAGGAGCTTCACGGCGTCGCGGCGGGCCATCCCGCCCGCAGCACCGGCGCCCTCGAGGCCGGAGTCCACCAAGAGCCCGTGCTCGTCGAGTTCCGCGAGCGCCCGTTCCACAACCTCGGTGGCCTCTACGTCGGCGGGCAATGCGATCTCGGACGCCACAAGCACGGCAATCTCGGCGATCGTGTTCTCGCCGGTGCAGTGCCGCCAGACAATGCTCGACAGCGCGTTGAGCCGGCGGGCCGATTCGTCGCTGCCATCATAGACCAGCGTTTCGTCGCCGACGCGCTGGGTGACGAGATTGTCCTTGCGGGCAACTGGCTTCATAGCTCCGTCCGAATACGAGTGAAAGGGTCCCCGATCCCCGCCGAGGACTGCAGGATTGCGAGGACGCAAGTTGTCGCGTCACCTCGGCCCCCCGCAAGTGCAAAACTGCCCTTTGTGGCCTCGGCAAGCGCGGCAAGCGCGAACGCCGGCTTGCTGCGTGCCGTCAGCGTATGGCTGAACAGGGCCATCACCGCGTCCCCGGGGCTCAAGGGTCGCGGCGCCCACACCCCACCCGGTTCGTACGCCGTTGCAATAAGGAGCCGCATCGGCGCCGGTTCGTCCGCAGGCGGCCCGACCAACGCCTCTCGGTGCCGCCGATGCGTGCCTTGGCGCACGGAGATCCGTCGCGGGTACGGCCAGGCCTGGCCCGCCGCATCGAAGACGGCGTACTCATCCGACCAATACTCCGCACCCGCATCGACCAAGGCGCGCACCAGCGTCGTCTTGCCGCTGGCGCTCCGCCCCGGCAGCACGATGGTCCCAGAGCCGGTGCGCACCACACCGGCGTGCACGAAAACGTGAGTCGTGGTGCGGCTCGCGACGGCGAGGCGGAGCGCATCCTCCAGGGCCTCGAGCACCGGACCGAGCCGGATTCCCTCAGCGATGATGGCGGACTGCCGCAGGAGACGATGCCGTGGCGCACCGACGCGACTCGGCACACTGCGCTGCAGCGTGAACCATTCCTCGACCGCGGCCGTCGAAGGCACCGCGCACGGGGGCAGCGCCTCGCGCGTACGATCGAGCAGGGCTTCGTCGTGCGAGCGCACCCCGAGCGTGACCCCGAACGCCGTAAACACCAATCGGTGCGGGGCGGCTTCGATGAGCGGAAACGCCGGCGGGAGGACGGGCCGAGGCACAGAGCGTCGTGTTGGGGAGTTCACGGCGCCGGCAGTCCGCGACGCCCCCGGCGCGCCGCCTCACTGAGCACGCGCACGGGTCGAATCGCATAGTACGCCACGTGCAGCCACGAAGGCAGCGGGACCACCGCCCAATCCAGATAGGATGGTCGCGCAGCGTCGAGGAGGTTCGGGAGTGTCGCGCCGCGGAGCCTGAGTCGCTCGCCGAGCAGTCGCCACGGTCGCTGGCGATCGAACACGCGCACGGAATCCCAGTCTCGCTCAAAGCGCAGGAGGGCTTCCGTCACGAAGCGGCGATCGGCTGCGGGCAACGGACGCAGGCCACGCGCGGCAACGGGGACGCTTCCCCACACGAGACGGATCAGCTCAAGGGCGTTCGCCAACGCCTGCTGCCCGTGGACCCGTTCGAGATGCTCCTGCATCCGCGCGGCGTCAGCGTCTTGCATCAGTTGGAGGCCCGCGTCGATGTCCACCAGCCAGCGCAGCATCTTCCAGATGGACTTCTCGCCGTGCGTGACGAGCATCGCCATCGTGTCGCCCAATGGCGATCCCAGCGCCGTCGGTTCGCCTCCGATGCCTGGCAGCGCGTCGGCGAGGAGTTCTTCGGTCGACAGCGTCGCGCCGGACGGCCCGGCGTGCCAGTGCAGGTCGATGGCGACGCCGTCGGCCGAGCCCAACGCGAGCTCCACCGTGCTCGCGAGCACCCGCTCGAGCCCCACGTGGCGAATCGCGCGCTCCCAGCTGCGGGTCAGGTGAAAGCCGAGCGACCGCAGGACGTCGATTGTCGCCGCGACGTCGCGTGCGTGCACGAGGAAGTCGAGATCCCCGACCACGCGCTGACCGGTGCCTCCGTAGAGCAGGAAGGCGACGTGGAACCCCTTCAGGGTCAGCGCCTTGATGCCGGCCTCGGCGAGGGCTTGGTTGATGCGACGCCAGCGGGCGAACTTGATCAGCTCCCCGCCGACTTGGTTCAGTCGTGCGACGCGCAGGTCCACCAGCGCGACAGCCCCGACGTTCCCGTCCACTCGTTCAAGTGCCGAGGCAACAGGCGCCGCGAGCCCGTGGAAGATCGCCAGATCGCGCACGCGGTTCCAATCGAAGTCCGCGGTCGGCAGGTCCGCGACGACCTGCGCCGATCGCTCGGCGCGCGCGCACGCCGCGACGAAGCAAAGTTCGGGTGAGACTTCCCCGGGTGGCCTCGTCCGGACGTTCGTCGCGATGCTGGCAGACGTCGTGCTGGGCGCGGCATCGAGGCCGAGCAGCCGAAGCGTGTGCTCGGCGATCGCGGGATACGCCAGGTGCTCGTCATAGTACCGACGCGCGTTGGATGCGATGCGGCGGAGCGTCGGCTCGTCGTTCCGCACGCGACGATAGGTGGCGAGCAAGTCGGCCGCGAGACGCTCGGGATCCTTCGGGTGGTCCGGGTACTGATGTGGCGGCCCCAGTGGTTCGAAGGGCACGCCGATGTAGTGCTCACCAGCGACCAGCGGCACGGCCAACTCCGCCTGGAGCATCGGCCGCAGCACCGGAACACCGAGCCGGAAGCATTCGATGTCGCGGTGGCACAAGTCGCCCGCACCCGGCAGGGACAAGGCGACTTGCGACATCGCCAGCTTCCGGAAGTATTGGTCTGCCGGGACATCTCGTTTGTCGTCAGGTGCCCAACAGTCGATGTCGACGTCGTCCGCCGGCTGCGCGAGCCGCGCGAGGTGCAGTGCAGCGTCGCGAGCAGGCGAATGCAGGCCGCGGAAGTACAGGCCGCGGCGATTTCGCTGCGGCGCGGGCCCGGTGGCGGACTCCTGCCAATAGCGGGTGCGGTAGAGCCACGGACGCACCGGCGAGCGCTCGAGGCTGCCCCACGAGTCGCGGAAGCCTTCCGTCGCGTCGATCTCCGCTCGCAGACGGCTCGGAATGAACTGGCCAGCCAGCAGTTGCGAGACGCGATCCGGCCGGAACCCGAACGCGCGAAAATGGTCGAGGGGATGATCGTGCATCGTCACGACGCGCAACATTCCGTCGGACTCGTCTTGCAGGACGAGCGAGTACCAGTGGACTTCAATCTGGCCGCCGTGGACGGCGTAGACGGGAGCGGCCCGCGCGGACGTGCCGATCGGCTGCGCCAGTCGCAGGCGGTATCGCGGCGCCAAGTGCTCCCGGACGAACCGCTCGGTGAACTCCCAGAACCAGTCCCCGGGGTGCCGATTCGGGACGTAGACGATGAGCGCTGCCATACTTAGTGAATCTAGGCGACCACGTCCTCTCGGCGGCACCAGTGACCAGCACCAGACTCCCCATCAAAGTCGTCCCCGGCGCATCACGCAGTCACATCGCCGGCTGGCTCGGCGATACCCTCAAGATTCGCGTCGCCGCAGCGCCCGAGCGCGGCAAGGCAAACGCGGCAGTCGAGGCGCTGCTGGCCGACGTCCTCGCCATTCCCAGCGGCGCGGCCAGGATCGTCGCTGGCGGATCTTCGCCTCGCAAGATCGTGGAGATCAGCGGACTCTCTGAAGTTGAGGTGCAACGAAGGCTCTCAGACGCCGCGGCGAAATCTGGTTGAGCGGTTATTCGGAGGATTCCCTCGGCTCATCCCCGAGCCAGAACCTCGGTCCCGCGCCGCGGGCCGCCGCCTCGTCGCCGGGATTCAGGATGTGGCAGCGCTCAAGGGATAGGCATCCGCACCCGATGCAATCGCTGAGGCCGCGGCGAAGGCGCTGAAGCTCCTCCATCCGCTTGTCGATCCGCGCGGTCCACCGCCGCGACAAACGCTTCCAGTCGGCCTCCGTTGGCGCGCGGCCCGCCAACGACTCGATCTCGCGCCGCACCTCGTCGAGCGAGAGGCCGATGCGCTGCGCGAAGACGATGAAGGCGACCTGCCGGATGGTGCCGCGCCAATACCGCCGGTGACCTGACGCGCTGCGCTGCGGGCGGATGAGTTGGCGCCCTTCATAGAAACGCAGCGCCGACGTCGAGACACCCGTGCGTCGCGAAAGTTCTCCGATGGTGAGCAGCGGGGCCTGCATCGGTCCAAGGTACGTGGGGGGAGCCCTTGACTTCAACCTTGGTTGAAGAATTAGAGTTGACGCACGCGAGTAATCCACGGCAATCCCTCCCTCTGAGCGTCTATGCCTATCGAGTTCCTCATTCTCCGCTTCGTACACGTGTTCGGCGGGCTGCTTTGGGTTGGCAGCGCGCTCTTCAGCAGTTGGTTCCTGCTCCCGGCGCTCGCAGGCGCCGGTCCGGCTGCCGCCGGTCCCGTGTTCGCACAGCTCGCGAAGCGGCGGATGATGACGTTTATGCCCGCCGTCGCGATCCTCACCCTGCTCAGCGGGCTACGCCTCCTGATGCTCGTCTCGGGAGGCAACGCGGCCGCCTACCTCGCCACCAGGAGCGGCGGCGCCTTCGCGCTCTCGGGCGGCGCAGCCCTCCTTGCCTTCGGGTTGGGGATGGCCATTGCGCGGCCGTCCGCGATGCGCGCCGGGAAGCTCACGGCAGCGCTCGCAAACGCGTCCGAGCTGGAGCAGGCTGGCCTCAGTCGCGCACTTGCGGCGGAACGTCGACGAGGCGCGATCGCGACCAACATCTCGATGGCACTGTTGATCATCGGGGCCGGCGGGATGGCGCTCGCGAGGTACCTCTGATGCCGCGCACGTCGAGCCCCCTCGTTGCCGGCAATCATCGCCGATGCGGTCCGCCTCTCCCTGCACTGGCTGGACCACGAGCCCCCTCACCTCACCAACGCTCACCTCACGGCCGCGGAACCCCCTGAATGATCCCACTCCGAATCCTCCGCGCCTTCACTCCCGCATTCGGATCCGGCTCGATTCGCCGCTCCACGCGTCGGTCAATCTCCACCCGCGCCGTGAGCGTGAGCCGCTTCCCGTCGCGGATGAGCACGATCGGCACGCTCGCCCCCGGCCGCGCGCCCCACACGGCGCGCCAGCGCCGGCCGAACTCGGGATCGCGCGTGGACGTCCCGCCGATCTCCACCAACACGTCGCCGTAGTCCACGCCGGCGCGCGCGGCCATTCCGTCGGGATCGAGGCCGGTGACGATCACGCCCTCAGGATGGCCGCGCAGCAACGCGCCGAGTCGCGGCTCGCTGATGCTGTCCTGCGCGAGGCGCCAGCCGGCGCGCGGGAGCCACTGCGCCCACGGATAGGGATCGCGCCCGTCGATGAAGCGCCGCTCGAAGTCGCCCCAGGCGCGGCCGCGCGTGGCGCGCGCGACGGCGTTCCAGAAATCGTCGTGCGTGAAGCCGCGTCCCTTGGCCGCGGCGTTGTCCCAGAGCTCGCGCAGCACGTGGTCAAGCGAGCGGGCGTTGTCGGAGGCGTCCCGGATGAGGATGTCGAGCGCGAAGCCGGCCAACGAGCCCTTGTCATAGTACAGGTCATCGGTGCCGTCGCGCACGCCGAGCCAAGCCTGCAGCGAGGCGTCCTCGAGCGACGTCGGCGGGCGCGCCTCGACGCCTTCGATCTTGCCCAACGTGACTTCGAGGAACGCCGCCTCGTCGCTGAGTCCGCTGCGCAGCAGTGCGAGGTCGGCGTAGTAGTCGGTGATGCCTTCGCTCATCCAGAGCCAGGGCGTGGGTTGCGGCACGTCATACCGATACGGCCACATCTCGGCCGGCCGCAGGCGCTTCACGTTCCACGCGTGCACGAGTTCGTGCGCGTGTACGGCCAGGACGAAGGGTTCGTCGAGGAACGGCGTGCCCACCAACGCCAGCTCACTTTCGGAGTGCTCAAGCGCGCTCATCCCGCCGACTTCGTCGTGCGCCACCTGCAGCACGGTATAGCGCTGCCAGGGCACGGTGCCGAACACGGCGGCGATCGGCTCGACGCTGCGCGTCAGCGCGTCCCAGAGTGCGGCCCGACGCGCGCCGGCCACGCTGCCCTCGGGCCAGGTCGCGAGCCGCATCCACTTGTCGGCCACGAGTGCGCTGTCGAGGTCATAGCGCCCGACGAACACCGGATGGTCGAGCAGGTCGTGCACGTCGGCGGCGCGGAAGCTGTTGGGCGCATCGCCGGGCGCCATCGCCGTGGTCACGCGCCACTCGGCCTCGGTGCGCACGCTCACCTGCACCGGCGTGTCCGGACGTCCCTCTACATATAGAAAGACGTTCGTGCCGTTGAAGAAGGCGAAGTCCTCGCTGCTCCAGCTCGCGGCCACGTCGAGGATGTCCGCCCGCACGCGGTAGCGCAGCTCGATCACCCCGGCGCGCCGCGGCGTGATGCGCCAGGTGTCGGGGTCGAGCTTGTCCCAGCGCAGCGGCAGCCCGCCCTGCGTGGCGCTGAAGCCGCTCACGCCGCGGGCATAGTTGGCGATCGAATACGACCCAGGCGTCCACGCGGCCATCGAGAGCAGGACGGGACCGAGCTCACGCACCGTCACCGTCAGCCGCGTGACGACCTCGAGCTCGGCCTCTGCGAGCTGCGCGCGGCCGGCGAGCACCTCCACCTGCATCTCGGTGACCGCGACCGAGCGCGGCGCCCGCTCCTGGGCGGGGAGGGCCGCGGCCGCGAGCGCGAGGATCAGCCCCAGCGGGGCGAGGCGGCCGAGTCGTGGCGGACGGCGGAGCATAGGCCGTGTAGGCTCGGTGGCCGCAGGGGGTCCCCGCAAGGGGTCCGTGGCCTTTGGTGGGGGTGGCTCGTCAGAATGTCGTATCCCACCTTACCTGCTATGACTTCGCCTACGACTGGCCGTACCCGCGCCCAAGAGAGCAAGCGCATCCACGTGGTGCTCCGTGATGCGACACTGCTCGAGGGTTCGATCTACATCGCCGAGGATATGTCGCTCGTCGCATTCCTCGGCAACCGCAAGGGCGGTTATATGAATATGGTGGATGCCCGCCGGCCGAAGCTGCAGGAGGCGCCGGGGCATCTCATCGTCCAGACTGATCTTGTCGTCTTGGTCTCCGCACCGGACGGCAACGTCCAAGTGGTCGGCGCGGCTGGCGCAGGCGCCGGCGAGCGCGAGGTGGAGGTGTACCTGATCGGCGGCAAGGCGTTCAAGGGCGTGATGTACGTCGCGCCGATGCAACGGATGAGCGACTACTTGCACCACTGCGGCAAGTTCGTGGGGCTCGCTCGGGCCACCGTCGTCGCCGACGGTGCGGACATCGGCGATGTGGCCATCAACACCTCGGCCATCGCGATGATCCGCGAGGCGCGGCCGCCCGCCGTCGAGGGCTAACGCCCGAGCAACCGCAGCAGCAGGGCCGGCCGGTCGGTGAACATCCCGTCCACGCCTAGCTCCAGCATATAGGACATCACGGGCTCGTCGTTCACCGTGTACGGGTGGACGACGAGCCCGCGCCGTTGGGCGCCGCGCACGAGGTCTGCATTGAGAATGCGCCGCGAGGGACCGAAGCCCACCGCGTACTCGGCGATGCGCTTGAGCGTGGAGTCGCGAGCCGCTGCCGGGATTGGATCCTCCCAGAGCTGCACCAAGCGCAGCTCGGGCTCCAGCGCGTGCAGACGCTCGAGACTCGCGGGGCTAAACGACTGCACGAGCACGCGCTCGCGGTCCGCCCCCGCGCCCGCCAAGCCGTGCTTGCGCAACAGCACCAGCAGCGAGTCTTCCATTCCCGGCGCCTCGGCCGGATTCTTGGTCTCTATATAGAAGCGCGCCCGATCGCCGTAGCGCTCGATCACCTCCGCCAGCGTCGGGATGCGTTCGGCGCTGAACTCAGGCCGCGCGCGCCCGGGGAACTTCTCGTTGAACCAACTCCCGATCTCGCAGCGCCGGAGTTGGGCGAGCGTCTTGTCGCGCACGAGGCCGGCGCAATCGGCAGCGGGGCCGCGCGCCGTGCGGTCCAGGGAGTCATCGTGGAACACCACGAGCTGGCCGTCGCGCGTCATCTGCAGGTCCTGCTCGATCCAATCCGCGCCCTGCCGCAGCGCGAGGTCGTAGGCGGCGAAGCTATGCTCCGGCGCGTCCCACGAAGCGCCACGGTGCGCGATTACCTGCACGTCGCGGGCGGCGCAGGCGGCGAGGGCGAAGGCCAAGAGAGGCAGGCGCATTCCGGACGTTCGCGCGGCGCTGGCGCTCGCGCAATCATCGGCGCGTCACGGTCTCGCCTCAGCCGCTGCCGAAGCGTGTGCCCAGCCGCCAGGGCGCGACGTCCACCGGTGCGTCTCGCTCCAGCACCTCGGTGGCGAGCATCTCGCCCACCGCGCTCGAGAACTTGAAGCCGAAGCCATTGCAGGCGCTCGCGAGAATCGCATCCGCGCAGTCGGGATGCCGATCAATCACGAAGTGCCCGTCGGGCGTCTTCGTGTAGAGACACACCGCGCTCTCACGGTAAGCGCCGAGGTGCTGCGGCAGGTACGAGCGCACGAGGGCGGCCGCCGGATCGATGTCATCGGCGTGCACCTCGCGATCTACATCCTCGATGCGCCCGAGGCGTCCGCTGCCGTGGCCGGCGACCTTGATGCGGCCGCCATCCTCCGGGAACGCCGCCGTCGCATAGCCGTGGCCATCGCTGAGCAGGAGTACCGGCGTCTTGCCGCGGCTCGGCGCGCCGGCGGGGACGTCGAACCAATGCTGCGTCACGCGCTCGACCTGCGTCGCCACGCCGACCTCCTCCAGCATCTCGCCCATCCACGGCCCGCTGCAGAACACGACGCGGTCGGCGCGCACCTTGGCGATCGTCGTGCTGAGGCCCACGCCGCCGCCGTGCAGCGGCGCCCAGTCCGTGACTTCGCAGTCGAACACGAACTCCGCGCCGAAGCCCGCGGCCACACGCAGTTGGTCGGCGACGATGCGCTCGGGGAACAGCACACCGGCGGCGGGATCCACCACGCCCACCATTCCCTCCGGCACCTGCAACTCCGGCCAGCGGCGGGCCATCTCCGCGCGGTCGAGCAGCTCGTGCGCGAGGCCTGCGTCGCGCGCCGAGCGCAGCGTGCCATCGATGAAGTACTCGCGCTCGTGGCCGATGAACAATCCGCCGCAGGGGTCGAAGTAGCGCGTGCCGGTCTCGGCGGCCAGCGCGCGCCACAGCTCCTGTGCCCGCGCTACCAGCGGCAGGTACTGCTGGCCTTCCCAGGCCGTCGCGCGCGTGACGCGCGAGCCGCCGTGCGTGGAGCCCATCGCGTGGGGCGGATGCCAGCGGTCAATGCCGACGACTTCGGCACCCGCGCGAGCCAGGTGGAGTGCCGTCGCACTGCCGACGGCACCCAACCCGACCACGATGACGCTGGGGCGGCTCATCCGCCCAAACTAGCTAGCGATACTGGAACTTGTAGGTGAAGCCCGCCTCGAGGACCGGACCCTGATACGTGCGTTCACCGCCGAAGTCCTGGAGGAAGCGCGTCCACTGGTAGCGACCGCCCAGGGTGAGCGCGAGCGAGTTGCTGAACCACCACTCCGCGCCGACGCCGCCCTGCAGCGAGAAGCCGGGCACGATGCCGACGCCCGAGCCGCCGGCCGAGCCGCCGAGGATGCCGCCGCCGCTGGTCTCGCGGTCGTCGATGCCCAGCGTGAAGCCGGCGCCGCCGAGCAGCCAGGGCTCGAAGGTCGCACCCGCGTCAGTGGCCGGGAAGAAGCGGATGTTGGTCGTCTGCGCGACGACCCAGCTCTGCACTTCCTCGCCCGGCGTGCCGCCGAGTCCGCCAGTCGGGGGCGTGGTCTGCACGCGGCGCCAGACGCCGACGCCGTTCTCCATCGCGAGGCGAGCATCGAGGCCTTTGCGCAGGTACACGGTGATCATCGGCATCGTGGACGCCTCGACGCCATTCGGCGGCGTGATGCCGCGCAGGTCCCAGGGGCCGACGAGCAGGCCGGCGGCGCGGCGCGCCATCCGGGCGCGGGCCTCGGCGGCCGTCTCGCCGCTGCGGGTGCTGTCCTGGGCGTCCAGCGAGGTCGTCAACAGTAGTCCGATGGCGCACAACGTCGCCGTGAACCGGATGTACATTTTTCTCCGTGCTCCTGATGGATGGGGGGATCCGGCAGCGCGAACGCCGCCGTCCTGCAATACCATTCGTGAATGCCCGTGTTCCAGCACGCGTCCGCGTCACCGCGGGCCCGTGATACGCCTCACTCCGATGACTTCGCCTATGTCACGCCCAGTCACATTCCTACGCCTTGCGGCACTGCTCGCGTTCGTCACCGCCTCGCTGGGGGCGCAAGCACGCCCGGCCGACATCGTCGTGCTCAACGGCCGCATCTATACTGCGGACGCGGCGCGCCCGATTGTCGCGGCGATGGCCGTGCGCGACGGCCGCGTCGTGTTCACCGGCGACGCCGCCGGCGCACGCGCCCTTGTCGGCAACGCCACGCGCGTGCTGGACCTCCAGGGCAAGACCGTCATCCCCGGAATGACCGACGCGCACGCGCACGTGCTCGGCCTCGGCCAGCGCCTGCAGTCGGTGGATCTGTTCGAGACGCGGTCCTTTGATGAAGTCGTCGCCCGCGTGGTGGAGCGCGCGAAGGAAACGCCCAAGGGTGAGTGGATCCTCGGCCGCGGCTGGGACCAGAACGACTGGGGCAACACCTCCTGGCCCACGCACGAAGCGTTGTCGCGCGCCGTGCCCGACCATCCGGTGATGCTCACGCGCGTGGACGGACACGCCGGCATCGCCAACGCCGCGGCGATGCGCGCTGCCAGTCTCACGCGCAGCACCCGCAGCCCCGCCGGCGGAGAGATCATCAAGGACGCGCAGGGGAATCCCACCGGCGTGCTCATCGACAACGCCCAGCGCCTGGTGTCGGCGGTGATTCCGCCGGCGACACGGGCGCAGGTGAAGGAGATGCTCGAGGACGCCATCGCCGAGATGCATCGCTGGGGCCTCACCGGCGTGCACGATGCCGGCGCCTCGGCGCAGACGCTCGAGCTCTACGAGGAGCTGGGCCGCGAGGGCAAGCTCAACATCCGCCTGTACGCGATGATCTCGGACCACGCGCCGACAATCGAGGCCTGGTTCCGCCGCGGCCCGCTCGTCGGCGGCTACGACGGCACGCTCTGGGTGCGGTCGATCAAGCTGTACCAGGACGGCGCGTTGGGCTCGCGCGGCGCGGCGCTGCTGGAGCCCTACAGCGACGACCCGCAGAACACCGGCCTGCTTGTCTCGCCGGCGGCGCACATCCGCGAGGTGGCCGATCGCGCGTTGGTGGCCGGCTTCCAGGTGAACTCGCACGCCATCGGCGACCGCGGCAACCGGCTGGTGCTCGACGCCTACGAAGGCGCGCTCAAGGCCCGTCCGACGGCCGACCATCGCTTCCGCGTCGAGCACGCGCAGATCCTGCATAGCGACGACATCCCGCGCTTCGCGCAGCTCGGCGTGATTCCCTCGATGCAGGCTTCGCACCAGACCAGCGATATGTATTGGGCCGGCACGCGGCTCGGCGAAGGGCGCCTCCGCGGCGCCTACGCGTGGCGTTCGCTGATCGCGTCGAACGTCATCATCCCCAACGGGTCGGACTTCCCGGTGGAGTACGTGAACCCGCTGCTCTCCTTCAAGGCCTCGGTGTCGCGGCAGGATGCCAACAACTGGCCCGCGGGCGGCTGGTATCCCGAGCAGCGGATGACGCGCGAGGAGGCCCTGCTCTCGATGTCGCTGTGGGCGGCCTACGCCGGCTTCCAGGAATCCGAGCTGGGCTCGCTGACGCCGGGCAAGCGCGCCGACTTCGTGGTGCTCGACCAGGACATTATGCGCATCGCCGCCGAGGACCTCCTCGCCACCCAAGTGCTGTCCACCTGGGTGGGCGGCCGCAGCGTCTACGAGAGGAAGTGATTCTATGGCACGCAATCTCTTCCTGATCCGCACGGCGCTGATCCTCGGCGTCTTCGGCTTCGCGGCGTTCTCGTACTTCCGCGGGGCAGAGATGGTCGGCAACGTCGACGCCGCGGCGCTCGAGATGCTGCGCTATGTGTTCTGGGGCGCGGCGGCGCTGGCTGCGGTGGTCGCCGTGCTGATCCGCGGCAGGGTCGAGTCGGCGGCGACGGCACAGCAGAAGACGTCGTTGCTCATCGTCGGCTGGGCCTTCGGCGAGGGCGCGGCGCTGTTCGGCATCGTGCTCTATATGATTGGCGGCGCCGTCAGCTCCCTGGCACTCGGCCTGCTGCTGTTCACGTTCACGCTGACGATCCTCCCCATTCCCAGGATCGAGCGCTGATGCGCGTCGTCTCGCTGCTGCCCAGCGCGACCGAGATCGTGGCCGCGCTGGGGGGCTTCGAGCAACTCGTCGGCGTCACGCACTGCTGCGATCATCCGGCGCCGGTAGCGACGTTGCCGCGGGTCACCCGCACGTCCGTCGATGCCGACGCCGCACCAGGCGCGGTGGATGCACAGGTGCGCAGCATCACGGCCGAGGGCGCGCCGCTGTACACGTTGGACGAGGCGCGCATCCGCGCGCTGCGGCCGGATCTCATCCTCACGCAGGCACTCTGCGAAGTCTGTGCGGTGATGGAAACCGACGTGCGGGCGCTGGCGGCGCGCCTCGAGCCCGTCCCGCAGGTGCTGACGCTCTCGGCCACCTCGCTGGACGGCGTGTTCGGCGACATCGCGGCGGTGGGCGCGGCACTCAGGCTCAGCGACGAGGCCAGCGAGTGGGAGGCCGGCGCGCGGATGCGGATGCGCCGCGTGCACGAGACGCTCAAGGCGGCCAAGGCGCCGCGTCCGCGCGTGGCGGTGATCGAGTGGGGCGACCCGCTCTACGCCGCGGGCCACTGGGTACCCGAGATGGTGGGGCGCGCCGGCGGCAGGGACGTGCTCGCCGTACCCGGCGAACACTCGGTGGTCACCACACTCGATGCGCTGCGCGCCGCCGACCCGGAGATCCTGCTCATTGCGCCCTGCGGCTACGACCTCCCGCGCGCCGCCGACGAAGCGGAACGACTGCTGGCCTTGCCGGGTTGGGAGTGGGTGCAGGGCCGCAGCGTGTTCGCGCTCGATGCCAATGCCTTCGCCTCGCGCCCCGGGCCGCGGCTCGTGGATGGCATTGAGGTGATGGCGCGGCTGTTCAACCCCGACCTATTCTCGCCGGTGGATCCCGCCTTCGCACGCGCGGTGCTGCCGGCGGTTCGCCCCAGCTGAGGACCCGATGCTCACGCCTGAATCCGTCTCCTTCCTCAAGCAACTGCTCGACACGCCTGGCCCCTCCGGCTACGAATCCGCCGCCGCCGCCGTGTGGCGCGCGCAGGCCACGTCCTTCGCCGACGATGTCCACGCCGACGTGCACGGCAACTCGATGGCGGTCGTCAACGCCAAGGGCGGCCCGACGATTATGCTCGCTGGCCACATCGACGAGATCGGCGTCATCGTCACGTACATCGACGACGACGGCTTCGTGTACATCGCGCCGATCGGCGGCTGGGACCCGCAGGTGCTCGTGGCCCAGCGCATCCGATTCCAGGGCCGCGACGGCGAGGTGCTCGGCGCCATCGGCAAGAAGCCGATCCACCTGATGAAGCCTGACGAGCGCGAGAAGGCGACCAAGTTCACCGACCTCTGGGTAGACATCGGTGCGACGACCAAGGCGCAGGCGGAGGCGGTGCTCTCCATCGGCGACGCGGGGGTGATCGACTCGCGCACGCTCGACTTCCCGAACGACCGCATCGTCTCGCGCGCGATCGACGACCGCATCGGCGCCTTCGTGGTGCTCGAGGCGCTGCGGCGCTACGCCGCCGAGCCGGGCGATGCGCGGGTGGTGGCGGTGGCGACGACGCAGGAGGAGATCGCCTACCGCGGCGGCGGTGCGCTGGTGGGCGCGCAGCGGGTGGACCCGGCGATGGCGATCGTGGTGGACGTGACCTTCGCCACCGACCATCCCGGCGTCGAGAAGAAGGAACTCGGCCACTCGCCGCTGGGCAGCGGGCCCGTGCTTACGCGCGGCTCGGTGATCTCGCCGGTGGCGTTCCGCATCCTGCGCGACACGGCCGAGAGTTCGCGGATCCCGTTCACGCTGCACGCCGCCGGTCGCGAGACCAGCACCGACGCCGATGCCATCCATCTCGCGCGCGAAGGCGTGGCGACGGCGCTGCTCAGCGTTCCCAACCGGTATATGCACTCGCCCAACGAGATGGTGTCGTTGGCGGACCTCGATCACGCGGCGGCGCTGATCGCGGCGGCCTGCCGCGCGGTGACGGCGCAGACGGACTTTACGGCGCGCTAAGCCGCGCTACGACGCATCCACCGCGCGGACGGCCGTCGTGCCGCGCCGCGCGGCTTGCGCCACGAGCCGCATCGCCCCTTCGCGCACTTCGCGGTCGCGGTCGTCGCGCAACATCTGCACTGCCGCCATCGCCTGCGGCGTGCGCACCAGCGCCAGCGCCGCGCAGGCCTGCAGGCGGAAGCCCGCGCCGCGATGCTTCGGGTGCAGCACCTCACCGTTGGCGCAGCGGATGAGCGCCTGCACCGCGTCGGGCGTGCCCACCGTCCCGAGCGCCGCGATGGCGGCGTAGAGCACGTCGCGCTCCGGCTCGGTGTCGAGCAGCGGTGCCAGCAGCTTCACCGCCGGCGCGCCGCGCTTACCGAGCGCCGCCACCGCGCGCAGCCGCACCACGCCTTCGTCGTCCAGCAACGACACCCCCAGCGCATCCAGCACCGCTACTGACGGAAAGTGATCGAGGGCTGCGACCACACTGCGCCGCACCTTCGCGTCGGGATGCCGCAACTGCTCCAGCACCAACTGCTCAGCGCGCGCGTCGCCGAGCGCCGCGAGCAAATCCACGGCCTGACGCACGCGCAGGTCGTCGGTGCTGCGGACCATCTCGAACAGCGCATCGTGCGTGCGTCGCATCCTACGCAGCGACTCGAGGCAGATGGCCCGCGCCTCCGGCGTCGGTGCATTCACCCACTCGTCGATCATCGCCTCAGCACCGTCGGTTCCGTAGCGATACAGGATGGCCTGCAGATGCCGCGAGGTAGCCGCGTCAGATGCCAGGCGGCGGCGCATCCCGGCCACCTGCCGCAGCACGACTGGCGTGGCCAGCTTGCGCACCGCGTGCGCGAACTCGCGGCGGCGCTCGTCGGAGCCATCGCGCTCCAACTGCGTGAACTCAATCGCCACGAGACCGGCCATCGCCTGCAGCATCGTGTCGAAGTCGCCGGTGCGGAAGGCCATATCGGCGCGGTGCACCACGCGCTCGAGCGGTGCGCGCAGGTCGGCGATGGCCTCGGCGGCGGCGAGCGTGGCGAACAGCGACTTCAGCTCGGCGTCGCCGGTCTCGGGGATGGCCAGCGCCTCGGTGAGGCGCTCGGAGCGTGGGTCGTTGGCGGGCTCTGCGGAGACCGGTTCGGGTGCGGATGCACTCTCGTCGGCCGCAGCCACGGCCTTCGCTGACGCTGCCTCCTTGACTGACGCCGATTCCTTCACCGACGGCGCTTCCTTCGCAGATGGCGCTTCCGTGATTGGCTCCGTCGCCTCACGCGCACGCAGCACGCGCGGCACGGCTTTGGCACCCACCGCCGCGGAGCGCGCCGCAAAGAATGCCGCCGGATCCGACTGATCCGGCACGGTGGCCAACAACTTCACCAGGTCGAACAGATCCGCGTCCGTCGCCGTCGACTGCAGCGTGAGCCGCTCCACACCGTACGCCGTGAAGCGCTGGGCCAGCAGGGCCGCTGCGGCCGCGTCGGCCTCGGCATCCGCGACGACCGGCGTTTCGCCGTCGGCGAGCGCGCCATCCGCGAGTACCGTTAGCTTGGCCGATGTCTTCTTGAGCGCCTTGGCCAACTTGCGCAGGCCCGGGCGCAGCTCGGGCGCGGACGCCGGCTCGGCGTGCGCGCGTGCGACCAGCCGTGCGAATCGCAGGGCGATCGGCGCTCCCTTGGTCGGGGTTGGCGCGGAGTCGGTCATCGGCGGCTGGTGCCTGGCATCGGTGCGTCATAACATACCCCCTCACCCCCGCCCCGACCACGATGCGCCCGACCCTTCTGCTCGCCGCCGCCCTTCTCGCCGCCGCGCCCCTCACCGCGCAGCACTACCCCACCGCCGGCAGCGGCACGGTCGCCATCCGTGCCGCGCGCATCATCGACGGCACGGGGGCCGCGCCGATCCAGAACGGCATCGTGCTCGTGACCGACGACCGCATCGTCGCGGTGGGGCCAGCGAGCAGCGTGCGCGTCCCCGCCGGCGCACGGCGCCTCGACCTCGGCGACGTCACGCTGATGCCCGGCTTCATCGATATGCACGTGCACTTCGTCGGCCGCGAGATCGAGGACAAGAACGCGTTCAACGCCGCGCCGCGCGACTACCCGGGCTTCGCCGCCGCACTCGGCACCGAACACGCCCGCGTGACACTGATGGCCGGCTTCACCAGCGCGCGGATGGTCGGGGCGGGCGGCTTCGAGGACGTCGGCCTGCGCTTCGCGATCGACGGCGGCTACGTGCCCGGCCCGCGCCTGCAGGTGGCCGGACACTCGCTGGGCATCACCGGCGGGCACTGCGACGAGAACAACTACCGACCCGGCCTCTTTGACGGCACGCCGGAGACGGGCATCGCCGACGGCGTGGACGAAGTGCGTCGCGCCGTGCGCTACCAGGTGAAGTACGGCGCCGACGTGATCAAGACCTGCGCCACTGCCGGTGTGCTCTCCGGTGGCACGCAGGGCATCGGTGCGTCGCAGTACTCGATGGACGAGCTGGAGGTGATGGTCGCCGAGGCGCGCACGCTGGGCCGCAAGGTGGCGGCGCACGCGCACGGCACCGAGGGCATCAAGCGCGCCGTTCTCGCTGGCGTAGCCAGCATCGAACACGGCTCCTTCCTCGACGAAGAAGGCGCGCGCCTGATGGCCGAGCGCGGGACCTATCTCGTGCCGACGCTGATGGCCGGTGAAGCCGTCGAGCGCGCCGCGGACGCCGGTGGCCTGCCGCCGTACGTCGCCGAGAAGGCCCGCGCCGCCGCAGCCGCGATGCGCAACGGCATCCGTCTCGCGCGCGCGGCCGGCGTGCCCGTCGCGCTGGGCACCGACGCCGGCGTCGGGCGCCACGGCCAGAACGGACACGAGTTCACGCTGATGGTGCAGTGGGGCGGCTACACGCCGATCGAAGCCATCGTCGCCGGCACTTCCAGCGCCGCCAAGCTGCTCGGCTGGGAAGACCGCGTCGGGACCATCCGGGCCGGCCTGCTCGCCGATCTCGTGGCCGTGCCCGGCAACCCGCTGAACGACGTCACGCTGCTCGAGCGCCCCAGCTTCGTGATGAAGGGCGGCGTCGTGTTCCGGGGCGAGGGAGCGGCGCGCTGACGCTGCACTGCTGGTCGAGCGCGCACTATGTGATCGCCCTCCCCGCAGGGCATCGATTCCCGATCGCCAAGTACGCGCTGCTGCGCGACGCCGTGCTCGCCGAGGGCGTCGTGGCGCCGGCGGCGCTGCACGATCCCTCCCGCGCACCGCGGGAAGATGTAGAACGCGTGCACGACCCGGCGTACATCGCGCGGCTGCTGCAGGGCACGATGCCGGCAGCTGAGCAGCGCACGCTGGGCTTCCCGTGGAGCGAGGGCCTGGTGGAGCGCTCCTTCCGGGCCGCCGGCGGCACGCTCGAAGCCGCCGAGCACGCGCTGCGTGCGGGCATCGCAATGAACCTCGCCGGCGGCACGCATCACGCCTTCCGCACGCACGGCGAGGGCTTCTGCGTGCTCAACGACGTGGCCGTGGCGGTGGCGGCCCTGCGCGCTCGTGGAGTGGCGCGCCGCATCGCCGTCGTGGACCTCGACGTGCACCAGGGCAACGGCACGCACGCGCTCTTCGCCGGTGACGACGACTGCTTCACCTTCTCGATGCACGGGCGGCGCAACTACCCGTTCCGGAAGGTGGCCGGACGCCTCGACGTTGAACTGGAGGACGGCACCGCCGACACCGAGTACCTCGAACGTCTTGCCGCCGCGCTGCCTGGCGTGCTCGCCGAAGCGCGGCCCGACCTCGTGTTCTATCTGGCCGGAGCCGATCCCTTCGAGGGCGACACGCTCGGCCGGCTCAAGCTCAGCTTCGACGGTCTGATGCGCCGCGACGCGCTGGTGCTCGAGGCCTGCCGTGCCGTCGGGGTGCCGGTGGCGATCGCCATTGCCGGTGGCTACGCGGCCGATGTGCGCGACACGGTGCGCATCCACGTGAACACGGCCCGCGTGGCGCGTAGCTTCCTGTAACCGATGCCACCGATCCCTCCGCCGCTCGAAGACGGCTACACCAGCAGCACGACGCTGCCGCTGTATTGGTGCCGCTATGCGCCGCCCGCGCCCGTCGGCCGCCTGATGCTGCTGCACGGCGGCCCCGGCGCGCACCACGACTACTTGCTGCCACAGATGCTCGAGCTCGCGCGCACGCACGACGTGTTGCTCTACGACCAGCGTGGCGGCGGACGCTCCAAGACCGACGACCGCACGCCCATTACCTGGCAGACGCACGTGGCCGACCTCGCCGCCGTGCTCGCCGAGCGTCACGAGGGTCCGCTGACGCTCGTCGGCTACTCCTGGGGCGCGATGCTGGCGATGCTCTATGCCATCGAGGCCGCCGCTGGACGGGTCACGCCCGCGCCAGCGCGGCTCGTGCTGATCAATCCCGCACCGCTGACCCGCGCCTGGCGGGGCGAGTTCGAAGCCGAGTTCTCGCGGCGGCAGCAGGGCGAGGCCGTCACCGCGATGCGCGCCGAGCTCGCCGCCAGCGGCCTGCGCGAACGCGACCCGGACGCCTACAAGCAGCGCGCCTTCGAGCTCTCGGTGGCCGGCTACTTCGCCGACCCCTCCCGCACGCACGACCTCACGCCCTTCCGGGTCACCGGACGGGTGCAGCAATCGGTCTGGGAGTCGCTGGGCGAGTTCGACCTCCTCCCCGCCCTGCGCACGGTCCGCCTGCCCGCCCTCGTGGTCCACGGACGGCAGGACCCGATCCCCCTTGACTCGGCACAAGCCTGCGCCGAGGCCTTGGGGGCCGAGGGGGTCTGGCTGGATGACTGCGGCCACGTGCCGTATGTTGAACAGCCAGCGCAGCTCTTTGCGGCGCTGGCGGAGTTCCTCGACCGCACCGAGCCCTCACCGTCCCGCTGAATGGCGACGCAAGACGACATCATCCAGCCGTATGTGGCGACCATCGAGACCGAGGGCCGTCGCTACAACGTCTCCGTGCGCATCGTCTACGATGGCATCGAGTATATGGGTCGCCTGTGGTTCGCCGACGAATCCTGGGACGACCTCGGCCTTCCCGACCGCGGCCCCCTACCCGGCCGCTCGCGCGAGGAAGTGATCTCGCTCGCCAAGCGGATGTCGCCGCAGGAGTTGGTCAAGCGCCACCGCCGCGCCCTCGCCGAGAAGCGCCGTTTCCTCGGCCTGCGCAAGCACACCGACGAGATCCTCGCCAAGATCCGCTACCTGAACCAGGTGGCGATCTCGATGCGCGCCGGCTTGCTCGACGTCGAAGGCGCGGCGCAGGAGATCGACCTGACCGAGAAGCAGCTCCACACGCTGATCGACACGCTGTCGGAGCACGCAGGTAAGGAAGACTGACGTCGGACGTCGAATGCGGGACGGAGGACGGATGCTCAGCCTGCAGGAACCGAGCCAAGGCTGAGGAGTTGTTAGCTTGTAGCTTCCGTCATCCGTCATTCGTCCAAGCCGTCCAAGCCGTCCGAGAATGGACTCCAAAACCGCCTCCCACCTCCTCCACGAAATCGCCGCGCTGCTCGAGCTGCAGGGCGAGGACCCAGCCGTGCCGGCGCCCTTCGCCGATGCGGCGCGCTCGCTGGCGGCGGACGAGCCGCGCGCGCTCAAGGAGCTGCTGAAGCGCGATCGGCGTCGCTTCGCACCGGAGGTGCTGGAGGTCCTGGAGCAGTTGCGCGAGACCGGCGACGCCGAGTTGCTGGACCGCTTGCGCGAGAGTACGCCGGAAGGGCTCTTCGAGATGATGCGCGTGCCCGGGCTCGGCCCCTCGCGCATCCGGCGCATCCACGAAGGCCTCGGCATCGACACGCTGCAGGAGCTCGAGGACGCGGCGCGCGACGGGCGCCTCGCCAAGCTGCCGCGCTTCGGCGAGCGCACGGCCGAGCAGGTGCTGCGCGGCATCGCCTGGCTCAAGGAGAGCGGCGCCGAAGTGCTGCTGCCGCACGGCCGCGCCGAGGCCGAGCGCATCCTCGCGGCAGTGCGGCGCCAGCCGGGCGTGGTGCGGGCCGAGATCGCCGGCGCGGTGCGCCGCCACTGCGAGACGGTGCGCGACCTGGACATCGTCGCCGCCTGCGCGCGCGAGCCCGAGGCGGTGGCGGCGGCCTTCGCCCGGATGCCCGGCGTGCGCGACTCGGTCGGTAGCGGCACGCGGCACGTGGCCCTGCGCTTCGAGGACGGCGTGCGGCTGCAACTGCACTGCGTGCCGGCGGCAGAGTTCGCCGTGGCCTGGTTTCGCGCCACCGGATCGGCGGCGCACGTGCAGGAAGTCGTCGCGCGGGCCGCGCTGCGCGGCCTCACGCTCGGCGAGCACGAGCTGCGCGGTGCCGACGGGCGCGTGATCGAGCTGGCCGACGAGCCGGCGCTCTACGCCGCCATCGGCCTTCCCTGGTTGCCGCCAGAACTGCGCGAAGGGCTTGGCGAGGCCGCGGAAGCCGAGGGCGAAGGCTTCGGCGGTCTCATCACGCTCGCCGACATCCGCGGCGTGCTGCACTGCCACTCGCAGTACAGCGACGGCGGCGCGACGATCGCCGAGCTCGCGGCGGCCGCGCGCAGCTATGGCTGGAGCTACCTCGGCGTCAGCGACCATTCGCAGAGCGCGTTCTACGCCGGCGGCCTCGACGCGGAGTCGCTGGCGCGGCAGCACGATGAGATCGACGCCATCAACGCGTCCTTCCCCGACTTCCGCGTGCTCAAGGGCGTGGAGGCCGACATCCTGCCCTGCGGGCGCATCGATTATCCCACCGAGGTGCTCGACCGCTTCGACTACGTGATCGCTTCGGTGCACTCGCGCTTCGGGATGAACGAGACGCAGATGACCGAGCGCGTGCTCAAGGCGCTCGACGATCCGCACATCAGCGTGCTCGGGCATCCGACGGGCCGCTTGTTGCTCACCCGCGAGCCCTATGCGATCGATATGGACGCCGTGCTCGAGAAGGCCGGACGCCTCGGCGTGGCGGTGGAGCTGAACGCCGATCCGCACCGCCTCGACCTCGACTGGCGCCTCGCCAAGTTGGCGCGCAAGTACGGCGCGAAGATCGAGATCGGCCCTGACGCGCATTCTGTGGACGGCCTCGAGAATATGGCGCTGGGCATCGGGATGGCCCGCAAGGCCTGGCTGCGCCCGGACGACGTGATCAACACGCGCAGCGCCGAGACCTTCGTGGAGTTCGCGACGCGCCGCCGCCGCGCCGCCGCGTCGGCGTGAGACGAGCGCGAAAGCGCGGCGCGGCGCTCAAGGCCCACGCCGCCGAGGTCCATCGCAGGCTGCTCGCGCTCTACCCCGACGCGCACTGCGAGCTCGACTATCGCAATCCCTACGAGCTGGCCGTCGCGACCATCCTCTCGGCGCAGTGCACGGACAAGCGCGTGAACCTCGTGACGCCCGAGCTGTTCCGCCGCTGGCCCGACGCCGAGGCGCTCAGCGAGGCGCCGCGCGAGGAGATCGAACAGGTCATTCAGAGCACCGGCTTCTTCCGCAACAAGGCCAAGTCGCTCTCGGGTTTCGCCAAGGGCGTGGTGCGCGAGCACGGCGGCACGGTGCCCGCCGAGATGGAACCGCTCATCGCGCTGCCGGGTATCGGGCGCAAGACCGCGAACGTGGTGCTCGGGAATGCCTTCGGCATCAACGAAGGCGTCGTCGTGGACACCCACGTGCAGCGGATCGCCGGGCGACTCGGTCTCACCAAGGAGACCGACCCCGTGATGGTGGAGCGGGCGCTGATGCCGCTCTTCCCCCGCGAGGGCTGGACGATGCTCTCGCACCTGATGATCTGGCACGGCCGCCGTACCTGCGACGCACGCAAGCCCAAGTGCGGCGCCTGTACACTGGCCGATATCTGCCCCTCCGCCGAGATTGTGTGATGCCCCGCCATACCGTGTTGACCGCGACGCTGCTCGCGGCCGCCGCCACGCTTGCGGCCTGCGCCAGCCAGCCGCGCAGCCGCAACGCGCAGCTCCTCGCCGCGCCCGCCGATTCCTGCGAACTCGCCCGCGAGGACGCCGCGCTCAATCCGCGGCTCGACGTGCAGAAGGTGCCGACGCCGGTGGAGATGAACCCGCCGCCCATCCGCCGCCCCGTGCCCGCCAGCGCGCTGCGCCGCGACGGCTCGTCGAGCCTCAAGGTCGAGGTGCTCGTGGACACGCTCGGCAAGGCCGATATGAGCACCTTCACCGTCATCGAGTCCACCAGCGCCTGGCTCACCACCGGCGTCCGCAACGCCCTCGCCCGCTGGACCTTCGAGCCGGCCGAGCTCAACGGCTGCAAGGTGCCGCGGTACTATCAGTTCGTGGCGACGTCGCCGCCGAGGCGGCGGTAGGCAGACGGGGGACTTGAGACGGGAGACTTGAGGGGGACTTCGTGCTAGATTTCGGGAGCTCGTCCTCACGTCTCATGTCTCACGTCTCACGTCTCGCTATGAAGACCGCTACCTTCGAAACCAACAAGGGCACCATCACCGCCGAGCTGCACGAGAAGGACGCGCCCGGCACGGTCGCCAATTTCGAGAAGCTTGCCAACGAAGGCTTCTACGACAACATCCGCTTTCACCGCGTGATCCCTGAGTTCGTGGTGCAGGGCGGCTGCCCGAACGCCAAGATCGGCGGCACGCCCAAGGGCCCGCCGGGCACCGGCGGTCCGGGCTACAAGATCAAGTGCGAGACCGCGGGCAATCCGCAGACACACAAGGTCGGTGCCCTCTCGATGGCGCACGCCGGCAAGGATACCGGCGGCTCGCAATTCTTTATGGTGCTCAGCGAGGCCAACACGCGACACCTGAATGGCGTGCACACGGTGTTCGGCCAGATTACCGCCGGGCTGGACGTGATGAACCAGCTCACCGACCGCGACCATATGGTGACCGTTCGGGTCGCCTGAGCCTCCACTCTCTCCCGGACCCCCCAATGACTGCCGGAACTCCAATGACGGGCCGCGACACCAAGGCCCACCTCACGGGCTTCTTCGTCGGCCTCGTCGGCATCGCCATCGTCGTGCTGTCGCTCGTGTACCTCACGAACAAGAAGTTCGAAGGGCACGGCGAGCAGGCCGCAGCGACCTCGACGCAGCACTAAGTGCCGTGACGGGCAGCCAGCCCGCACTCCAGCGCCCCGATCCCGCCACGCGGGTCGGGGCGCTGCCGTTTCCGCTGAGCGCGGCCCGCGCGCCTGCACTCGCGCTGCTCGCCCTGATCGTGGGCGGGGCGCTGTACCTCGCGGTGGAGCCGACGCTTGCATTCTGGCTGCACTACGCGGCGCTCGTCATCCTCGGCGCGCCGGTCGCCTGGCGCACGCTGCGCGGGATGCTGCGCGGCCACTTCGCCGCCGACGTCGTCGCGATGCTGGCCATCGTCACCGCCATCGCGCTGTTCCAGCCGGTGGCCGGCCTCGTGATCGTGCTGATGCAGACCGGCGGCGAGTTGCTCGAGCGCTACGCCGAGGGCCGCGCCTCGGCGGCCGTGCGCGAGTTGGAGGCGGCCGCGCCGCGCATCGCGCACCGCGTCCCTGGCGAGGACAGCTCCCGCACCGAGGACGTCGCGGCCGAAGAAGTGCAGGTCGGCGACCGCATCCTCGTGCGGCCCGGCGAGATGCTGCCCTGCGACGCCGTCGTGCTCGAGGGCAACAGCTCGCTCGACACGTCACGGCTGACCGGTGAACCGCTGCCGCAGCGCGTGCAGATCGGCGCCGCCGTACAGTCGGGCGTGGTGAACCTCGAGGGTCCGCTGCTGCTGCGCGTCACCGCGCCGGCGCGCGAATCGCTGTACGCGCGCATCGTCGAGCTGGTGCGCACGGCGCAGGCCGAGAAGTCGCCCATCCAGCGCCTCGCCGACCGCTGGGCGGTGTGGTTCACGCCGCTCACGATCGTCGTCTGCGTCATCGCCTGGCTGCTCTCCGGCGACGCCACGCGCGTGCTCGCCGTGCTGGTCGTCGCGACCCCCTGCCCGCTCATCCTCGCCACGCCGGTGGCGGTGATCGGCGGCATCAACCGCGCGGCGCGGCGGCAGATCGTCGTGCGCAACGGCTCGGCGTTGGAGCTGCTCGCCCGCGTGGACACCGCCGTGTTCGACAAGACCGGCACGCTGACCATCGGGCGGCCGGCGGTCTCCGACGTGCTCGTGCCGCCCGGAGGCGATGCCGGCGAGCTGCTGCGGCTCGCGGCGGCGATCGAGGTCGGCAGCGGACATCTGCTCGCGCGCTCCACCGTCGAGGCGGCGCATCAGCGCGGCCTCAGCATCCCGACGGCGCGCAACGTGGTCGAGACGCCGGGCCAAGGCGTGCAGGGCGAGGTCGAGGGCCGTCGGGTGACGATCGGCTCACACGCGCTGGTGCGTGCGCAGCACCCAGAAGCCGCCGCCGCGCTCGACACGCTCCACGCGGGCGCGAGCGGACTGCGCGCCTACGTGGCCGCCGACGACCGTGCGCTGGGAACCGTCGCCTACGCCGACCGCGTCCGCGACGACCTCGCACCGATGTTCGCGCGCCTGCGCGCGCTCGGCGTCGCACGCAGTGTGCTGCTCTCCGGTGACCACACCGCCAACGTCGCGCCCATCGCCGCACAGGTGGGCATCACCGAGGCCCGCGGCGACCTCCTGCCGCAGGACAAAGTCGAGGCCGTGCGCGCACTCGAGGCGGCTGGCCATCGCGTCGTGATGGTCGGCGATGGCACCAACGACGCGCCGGCGCTCTCGGCGGCCACGGTGGGCGTGGCGCTGGCCGCGCACGGTGGCGGCATCTCGGCCGAGGCGGCGGGCGTGGTGCTGCTCGCCGACGACGTCACGCGCGTGGCCGACGCCGTGGCCATCGGGCAGCGCACCGTACGCATCGCGCGGCAGAGCATCGCGGCGGGCCTGGCGCTCTCCGGCGCGGCGATGGTCGTCGCGGCGCTGGGTTACATCCCGCCGACGGTCGGCGCCCTGCTGCAGGAGGCGATCGACGTCGCCGTGATCGTCAACGCGCTTCGCGCGGCGGGCGAGGCGGCGTGACCGCGTCGTCGTCGTGCACCGCCCGCATCGCCGGCGTGGTGAGGTCGTCAAACTGCCCCGAGCGCGAACTCCACACGTAGGCGCCGACGAAGATCGCCACCAGCAGGATCGCCAAGGGCACCAGCAGGAACAGCACGCTCATCGGGCCTCCCGGGGGAACGTCCGCGCCCGCCACGTCGCCAGGATCACCGTCACGGAGCCCAGCGGCATCAGCACGGCCGCAAACAGCGGGTCGATGATACCCATCATCGCCATCACCACCGCAATCGCATTATAGCCCAAGGCCACGGCCATATTGCGGTGGATCACCGACGTCGTGCGCCGCGCACCGTCGAAGAGCTCCGGCAGCGAGTCGATGCCGCCGCGGCCCAGATACACGTCGGCCGCCGCCATCGAGGCCTCGGCCCCGCCGCGCACCGCGATGCCCACCGTCGCCGCCGCGATCGCCGCCGCGTCGTTCACGCCGTCACCGACCATCACCACCGTGCCCGCCTCGCGCGCCGCCGCGATGGCCTCGCGCTTGCGCTCCGGCGTCGCGCCGCCTTCCGCCTGCGATGCGGGAATGCCCAGCTCCGCCGCCACCGACTGCACCACCGCTGGCGCGTCGCCGCTGAGCAGGCGCAGCTGCCAACCGCTGCGCTGCAGGCCTTCGACCATCGCGCGCGCCGTGCCGCGCAGCGGATCGCCAAAGCCCGCGCGTGCCACGAGCACGCCGTCCACTGCGATGTCCACGGGTGTCAGTTGCGGCGGGAGTTCGCGAAGCCCCGCGCCTACAGACATCTGCGCGGCGCACCGCTCCCCTGCACCGCTGAGCTTAGCCGCCGCGCTGAGCTCAGCCGCCACCCAGTTCGGCCGGCCAACGAGCACCTCGCGGCCGCCCACCACGCCGCGCAACCCGCCGCCGAGCGTTTCGCTCACGTCAATCGCCTCGGGCGCAGCGACGTCGCTCCACGCCTCAGCGAATGCCGCCGCCACCGGATGCCGCGAGTGCCGCTCCAGCGCCAGCACCAGCGCACGCACGTCTGCGGGGCCGTCATAGGCCTCAAGCCGCATCCGTCCTTCGGTGAGCGTACCCGTCTTGTCCAGGAACACCGTGCCGCGTCCGGTGAGCGTCTCCAGCGCGTGCGCGCCCTTGATGAGCATCCCGCGCGCGGCCGCGCGCCCCACCGACACGGTGAACGCCAGCGGCGTCGCAATCGCCAGTGCGCAGGGGCAGGTCACCACGAGCAGCGCGATGGCATTGTCGATGGCAAAGTACACGTCGCGCTGCCACCAGAGGCCCGCCGTCACCGCCGCGAGCGTCAGGATCACGGCGATGAAGTATCCGGCGATGCGGTCGGCCAGCAGCACCACCGGCGGCCGCTCGCGCGCGCCTTCCTCGACGTCGCGCAGCAGGCGTCCCAGGCGGCTGCTGATGCCGGCTTGCTCCACCTGCACGCGCAGCGGCGCCGACAGGTTCACCGTGCCGGCGAACACTTGGTCGCCCGCAGTCACCGTGACCGGCCGCGATTCGCCCGTAAGCAGCGCGAGGTCCAACGCGCTGCTGCCCCGCAGCACGCGGCCGTCGGCGGCCAGCGTATCGCCGGCGCGCACGTCGAGCAGCATTCCCGGCAGCACCGCCTCCGACGGGACTTCGCGCACGCTGTCGCCATCCACGATGCGCGCGGTGGCCGGCGCCAGCGCGCCGAGCAGGGCCGCCGAGTCCGCGGCGCCGCGCTGGGCGCGGTGCTGCAGGTAGCGCCCGAGCAAGAGCAGGAAGATCAGCGTGCCGACGGCATCGAAGTAGATCGGCCCGGAGTCGCGCCAGGTGTTGATTGCGCCCTGCACGTAGCCCACCGCCAACGCCAGCGCGATCGGCACGTCCATATGCAGGCGGCGGTTGGACAGCGCCTGCCACGCACTCGTGAAGAACACGCGACCCGGCCACAGCAGGCCCGGCGTCACCAGCACGAAGCTCAGCCAGCGGAAGTAGCGCTCGAACTCGCGCTCCATCCCGCTGAACACGCCGCTGTACAGCGCCAGCGCGATCGTCATCACGTTGCCGGCGATCGCCCCCGCGACGCCGATGCGCGTGAGCATCGCGCGTTCCTCGGCGCGGCGCGCTTCGTCGGCGCGCAGGCCGCGGAAGGCGTGCGGCGGGTAGCCGAGCCGGTCCAGCGCCTGCGCGAGCGCGCTCAGCGTCACGGCGCGCGGGTCCCAAGCCAAGCGCGCCACGCCACGCGTCACGTCGAGCTCGGCGCGCACCGCGCCGGGCACGATCATCGGCACCCGCTCCACCAGCCACACGCAGGACGCGCAGTGCACGCCTTCGAGGTACACCGTCACCTCGGCGAGGCCATCGGCGCCCTGCCGCACGTGCGCCGCCTGGAAGGCCTCGTGGTCGAATTCGGCATAGCTGCGGCCGCTCGGCGACACACGCGAAGGGCGGCGTTCTGGCAGCGCGTAGAACCCACCCAGCCCGCTCTGGCGAATGATGCTCGATGCCGTCTCGCAGCCGGCGCAGCAGTACGTCGCGCCGTCCACCGTGCGCGCGTCGCCGGTGGACGCCTCGAGCCCGCAGTGGGCGCAACGCAGCGCGGCCGGCGCCTCGAGCGTGAGCTCAGTCGTGAGCGTCGTGCCCATCGTGCTCGGCGCTGGCGGCGGGTTCGGCCGCGTGGGAATGCGAAGGCGTCACCGTCAGCCGTCCGGCCACGGTCAGCACGCCAAGGATCACGAGCACGCTGGCCGTCACCACCGGCAGGCGCGTGCGGAAGCGGCCGAGCAGGCGCTGCGCACCGAGTCCGACGGCCGCCATCAGCGGCAGCGTCCCCAGCCAGAACGCCGCCATCACCGTCGCGCCGCCCAGCGCGGAGCCCGCCGCCGCCGACGTCGCGACGAAGGCATAGAGCCAGCCACAGGGCAGCGCGGCGGACAGCGCGCCGATTGCCAGCGCGCGCAGGGCCGGCGGCCGCTCCTGCACCGCGCGCACCGCCTTGGCGACGCGCGTGGCCAAGGCGGGCGGCACATCAAGCAGCGGGATGCGCAGTCCCAGCGCCGCGGCGAGCGACGCCAATCCCCAGAGAATAAGCAAGATGCCCGCGACCACCGCCGCCGGTCTCGCCCATCCCGCCACCGCACCGGCGCGATTGAGCCCCGCACCGGCCGCTCCGGCCAGCGCGCCCAGCAGCGCGTACGAGAGCAGACGGCCGCCGTTGTACGCCGCCGTCGAGCGCAGCGCACGTCGCCCGCCGGAGGCATCGCCACCGGAGGCGAGGCAAGCGAAGCTCCCGCACATCCCGGCGCAGTGTGCGCTGCCGAGCAGTCCGGCGACGAACACGGAGCTGGCCAGCGCGATCACGGCGCCTCGGTGTGCTGCGTGTCCTCGAAGCGCTCGCTGCCGCGCCGCGCGGTGATGCGCACTTCCCACAAGCCGCCGCGCGCCGCCACCGCCGGCGCCGAGTACGCGCCGGCACCAAGCGCCGCGAGTTGTACCTGCAGCGGCGTCGAGGCTTCGCGGTTGTGGATCAGCGTCACGTGCACGTCGGCATCGGCGATCGGCACGCCGTCGCGGTCCGCGAGCGTCACGCGCAGTTCACGCCCGGCCTCAGCCGACGCGCCGAGCGATGCCTCTGCCGACCAGCCCAGCGCCGCACTCGCCGCGCGCCGCGCCATCGTGCGGTCCCACTCCACCGCCTTGCGGTAGTAGTCCGGCTCCACCACGGTGCCGTTGGGATCGCGCGACGACGCGAAGAGCATCACCACGTTCACGCCCACCGTGAATGCCAAGGCGAGGGTCACCAACACGGGCCATTGCCATCCGCGCTTCATCGTTGCTCCGGGGGTTGGGTGCCCCACACGGGGCCGGGAAGGCGCCACGAGAACTCGCGCGAGTACTTGCCGCCGTCGTCGATGCGGAAGCGCACGCGACGCTCGCCGCTCACGAAGCGCTCCGCGCCCTGCATCACGAACACCGAGGTGGTCACCGTCTCGCCGGCGTTCACGCGCAGCGGGTTCTCGGGTGCGATGAGCGTCGCGCCGGGTTCGTCGAGGTATGCGATGTGGTACTGCTGCGTCGCGCGCGTGCGGTTGGCCACCTTGATGCGCACCTGGTTGACCACGCGGCCGTCGGCCTCGCGTGTGAACGGCGCCCCGATCGGCCCGAGCAACGTCACGTCGGCCGCAGACTTGGTGGCCAGCGCCAGCAGGAAGGCCCCGAAGAACGCGACGAAGGCGAGCGGGTACAGCACCGTGCGCGCCCGCAGGATCTTGGGCGGACGTCCCGCCAGCGCGTCCTGCGAGCTGTAGCGAATGAGCCCCGCGGGCTTGCCGACCTTCTCCATAATCGCGTCGCAGGCGTCGGCGCACTGCGTGCAGTGGATGCACTCCATCTGCAGCCCGTCGCGGATGTCGATGCCGGTGGGGCAGGTGTTCACGCAGGCGTTGCAGGCGACGCAGTCGCCGAGCCCGGGACGCGCCCCCGTGCCGTGGCCGCGCGGCTCGCCGCGCGCGGCATCGTAGGCCACAATCACCGATTGTTTGTCCAGCAGCGCCGACTGCCAGCGCCCGTACGGACAGGCCACGAGGCAGGTCTGCTCGCGGAACCAGGTGAAGTCGAGGAACACGCCCAGCGACACCACCGCCATCACGAGGAATGGCGTCGGGTGCTGCACCGGCGACTGCGTCACCCAGCGCAGCAGCGACTCCGTGCCCACGAAGTAGGCCAGGAACGTGTTCCCCAGCAGCACCGCCAGGACGCCATAGACAGCGTACTTGAGCAATCGGCGCGGCGTGAAGTGCCTGCGGTCCTTGTCCAGCGCGCGCGACTGCGCGTAGCCGCCCTCGATCACCCGCTCGATCGGCCGGAACAGGAACTCCATCCACACCGTCTGCGGACAGGCCCAGCCGCACCACACGCGGCCGAACAGGGCCGTGAGCAGGAAGATCAGCACCAGCACGCTGACGAACAGCAGCATCAGCAGCAGCGTGTCCGTCGGCAGGAACGTCGTGCCGAAGAACGTGAACTCGCGCCGCGGCAGGTCGAGCAGCATCCACGGCTTGTCGTTCCAGCGCAGGTGCGGGAACGCCAGGTAGAACACCATCAAGGCATACGCCACCACCTGCCGCCGGATCAGCCACTTGCCCGCAGAGGGCTTGGGGCGGATCCAGCGGCGCGAGCCGTCCTCGTTGAGCGTCGCGAGTACGCGCCCGCGTGCTGCGGGTGCGCTCACGAGCCTCCCGTGGGCCCTTCAGGAGCCTTGGGGTTGGGTGGGTTCGTGCCCTGCAGCGACAGCACGTAGGCCGTCACGTTGTTGAGCTGCTCCGGGCGCAGGATGCGCTCCCAGGGCGGCATCCCCTTGGCCAGTACCCCCACCGCGATGGTGTGGTGCACCTGCGTCGGCGACCCGCCGTGGATCCACGCATCGTCGGTGAGGTTGGGGCCGATGAGACCACCACCGTCGGCGCGGTGGCAGGCCGCGCAGTTGGCATCGTACACCGCCTTGCCGTCGGCCAGCGCGGCGCGGTTCGTCACCAACTGCCGCAACTCGTCGTCGGTGGGGCCGGCCGCCACCTGCTGCGGCTGTGCCGCCGCGGCCTTCGCCACGCTGGCCTCATACTCGGCGATCATCCCCGGCCCCTCGCCGAACGGCGACGGCAGGAAGTAGTACGCCACGCTGAACACGATCGTCGCCCAGAACACCCACACCCACCAGCGGGGCATCGGGTTGTCGTACTCCTGGATCCCGTCGTACGAGTGATCGAGGAGCTTGTCGTCGGATTGGTCAGCCATTGCTGCTCCCGGTCCCCGGGGACCGTGTGTCGTCGTCGAGGGGCAACTGGGCCGCCGCGCGCATCCGCTCGGCGCTGCCCGGTGCGAGGATCATCGCCACCACCATCACGAAAGCCGCCACGAACAGCAGCAGCGCGACGATGGCGTACATCGAGAGCCCGGAGGCGCTCATCACGTCGGTGAGCTTCACGGCGTCGCTCCCGGGGCCGAGCCCCCCGCCGCACTCGCGGTACCCGTGGGTGTCTGGATGTCGCGGCCCAGGCGCTGCAGATAGGCCACCAGCGCGATGACCTCCTTATCGGCCAAGCCGCTCGGGCCGCCGCTGGCTTCGATGCCGGCCGCCATCTGCTCGGCCTGCGCCCGCGCCATCGCCGGGGCGTTGCGGACCGCCTCGCCATACGGCACGCCCAGCATCACCATCGCGTCCACGCGACGCTGGATGCCGTCGAAGTCCAACTCGCGCCGCTCGAGATGCGCGTACACGGGCATAATCGAGTTGGCCACCAAGCTCTTGGGCTCGGCGAAGTGCCGGATGTGCCACAGGTCCGGATACTTTCCGCCGATGCGCGCGAGGTCCGGTCCGATGCGACGCGAGCCCCACAGGAACGGATGGTCGTACACGAACTCGCCCGGCTTCGAGTACTCGCCGAAGCGTTCCGTCTCGTAGCGCAACGGGCGCACCATCTGCGAATGGCAGTTAAAGCAGCCTTCCTTGATGTAGAGGTCGCGTCCGGCGAGCTCAAGCGGCGTGTATGGCTTCACGCTGGCGATGGTCGGTACGTTGCTCTTGATCAGGAAGGTCGGGATGATCTCCGCCAGCGAGGCCACCACCACCGCGAGCACGGTCATCACCGTGAAGAGCAGCGGCAGCCCCTCCCAGCGGCGGTGCCAGCCCATTCCGGTGAAGCGGGCGAACGCGCCTTCGCCCGCCGGAGCGGCGTGCGGCACATAGGGCTTGGCCAGCGCCGGTGCCGACACCTCGGGCACCTCGTAGGCAGCCGGCCGCGCCTGCCACGTCTTGTAGATGTTGTACAGGAAGATCAGCGAGCCCGCGATGTACAGCGTGCCACCAGCCACGCGCACCCAGTACATCGGCATCAGCTGCATCACCGTCTCGACGAAGTCGGGGTACGCCAGGCGGCCCGTCTCGTCGAAGGCGCGCCACATCAGCCCCTGCGTGATGCCGGCCGAGTAGATGCTGGCCACGTAGAGCAGGATGCCGAAGGTCGCGATCCAGAAGTGCAGCTCAGCCAGCTTCTTGGAATACAGCGGCGTCTGGAACAGCCGCGGCGCCAGCCAGTAGACCATACCGAAGGTCAGCAGGCCGTTCCATCCGAGTGCACCGGTGTGCACGTGCGCGATGATCCAGTCGGTGTAGTGCGCCAGTGCGTTGACGCTCTTCACCGAGAGCATCGGGCCTTCGAAGGTGCTCATCCCGTAGGCCGTGATCGCCACGACGAAGAACTTGAGCACCGGCTCTTCCGTCACCTTGTGCCAGGCGCCGCGCAGCGTCAGCAGGCCGTTCACCATCCCGCCCCAGCTCGGCATCCACAGCATCACCGAGAACAGCATTCCCAGCGTGCTCGCCCAGTCCGGCAGCGCAGTGTAGTGCAGGTGGTGCGGGCCCGCCCAGATGTACAGGAACACCAGCGACCAGAAGTGCAGGATCGACAGCTTGTACGAGAACACCGGTCGCTCGGCGGCCTTCGGCATGAAGTAGTACATCAGGCCGAGGAAGGGCGTCGTCAGGAAGAACGCGACGGCGTTGTGCCCGTACCACCACTGCATAAAGGCGTCCTGCACGCCGGCGTAGAGCGAGTAGCTCTTCAGCCAGCCGGCCGGGACGCTCAGATTGTTGAAGATGTGCAGGATCGCGACCGTCACGATGGACGCGATGTAGAACCAGATCGCCACGTAGATGTGGCGCTCGCGGCGCCGCGCGATGGTGCCGAAGAAGTTGATCGCGAAGGCCACCCACACCACGGCGATGGCCAGATCGATCGGCCACTCCAGCTCCGCGTACTCCTTGGCCTGCGTGAAGCCAAGCGGCAGCGTCAGCGCCGCGGCGACGATGATCGCCTGCCAGCCCCAGAAATGGAACTTGCTCAAGCCGTCGGAGAACATCCGCGTCTTGAGCAGTCGCTGGGTGGAGTAGTAGGCGCCGGTGAAGATCGCGTTGCCCGCGAACGCGAAGATCACCGCGTTGGTATGCAGCGGGCGCAGTCGCCCGAAGGACAGCCAGGAGATGTCGAAGTTGAACCAGGGGTTCGCCAGCTGCAGCGCGATCAGCAGGCCGACGGTGAAACCGACGATGCCCCAGATGATGGTCGCCCACAGGAACTTGCGGACGATGTCGTCATCGTAGGAGAAGGTCTCGAGGTGCGTACTCATCAGGAGGCTCCACGGGGGTGGGAAGTCGGGCAAACCAACGTCCTATTTTGGCGCGTCCTGACCGAACCTGCAGTCAGCAGTTCGCGGAGGCTAGGTCAGGACTTTCCTGACCGTTTCTCCCGCACCCCTCGCTTCCGCGGGCCGATGCGTGCAACGTTCAGACACTCCTCTGGTCCCCCCCCCACCCCGGAAGGAACACGTTATGCGTCTCACTCACGTCGCCTTGGCGGCGACCGCTCTCGCGCTTGCGCTCCCCGCGAGCGCCGACGCCCAGCGCGCGAACACCACGAGCGGCAACCGCGGCCAGCCCAACACCACCGTCCCGCCATTCAACGTGCCCACGGCCAATCGCGTGAAGTCGATGGGCAACGTGGCCGCCGAGCTGATTGACAACCGGCGCCGCCTCGGCCTCGACGAGACCGCCCTCGCCGCGCTACGCGAACTCGCCGACGAGATCGACAAGCGCAACGAGCCCGCGCTGGCCACCTTCGATTCTGCGCGGACGGTGGCTCGTGCGAACAACAACACCAACCAGTCCGGCACGCTCGAAGGCCGGGCCACCACGGCCATTATGAACGAGACGGCCCGCGGCATCGCGGGCCTGCGCGAGGCCGACGCCGAGCGGGCCCTGGCGTTGATTCCCGAGGACAAGCACGCCGCCGCGAAGACCATCCTCCAGAACCAACAGCGCGACTTCGACCGGGCGTTTGCACCGCGGACTAGGGCCGGCGGCCGCCCCTAGTCGCGCACGACCGGACGGCGGTTGATATTGAAAGCGTCGTAGGGACGGGCCGGTCGCCACGCGACCGGCCCGTCCCCGTTCCTCCCTCGCGCCAATCCAGAGAATGTCCGACTCCGCCCTGCCCGCCCGCGCCGACGCCCTCGCCCTGATGGAGGCCTGGACCGCCAGCGACTCCCTCCGCAAGCATATGCTCGCCGTCGAGGGCGCAATGCTCGCCTACGCCCGCCACTTCGGCGAAGACGAGCAGGCCTGGGGCCTCACCGGACTGCTCCACGATTTCGATTACGAGCGTTACCCGAACGAGGCCCACGCCGCCGACGCCGAGCACCCCAGCGAGGGCGTACGCCACCTGCGCAGCCTCGGCTACCCGGAACCCATCCTCCAGGCCATCCTCGGCCACGCACGCTACACCGGCGTCGCGCGGGAGACGCGGATGGCCAAGGCTCTCTTCGCCGTCGACGAGCTCTGCGGGCTCATCACCGCCGCCGCGCTGGTGCGGCCGTCGCGAAGCGTGCTCGATCTCGAGGCCTCGTCGGTCAAGAAGCGGATGAAGGACAAGGCCTTCGCCCGTGGCGTCAGCCGTGCGGACGTCACCGAGGGCGCCGCCGAGCTCGGCGTGCCGCTGGAGGAGCACATCGCGTTTGTGATCCAGGCCCTGCGCGACCGTGCCGCCCTGCTCGGGCTCGAGGGCACGGCGGCCCAGGGCGGCGGCGCTGGCGTGTAACGCTTGACCCCCCTTGCCTGTCCAACGCCTCAGACCCCAGCCGCGTACAGGAGGGCGTGAACACTGAGCGTATCCAATGACCAGCATCGCCCTCCCCTGGGGAGCGGCGCCGAGCCGCCGGACCGTGACTGAACGGCCGGCGGACGAGAAGGGCCTTGTGCTCGCCGCCCAGCGCGGCGAGCAGGCGGCGTTCTCGGAACTCGTGCATCGCCACCAGCGCCGGGCGTATGCCGTCGCCCGCGCCATCGTGATCAACCACGAGGACGCGGAGGATGCGGTGCAGGAGGCCTTCCTGCACGCCTACCGGGCGATCGATCGCTTTCTCCCGGACCAGGCCTTCGGGGCGTGGCTGCACCGCATCGTCGCCAACGCGGCACTCGATGTCACGCGGCGGCGCAAGGTCCGTGATGCTGATGAACTGCCCGAGACGGTCGCGTCGCCGTTCCGGGATCCCGCCGAGAAGGGGGAACTCCGCCAGCGCCTGCTCTCGGCGCTGGAGACGCTTCCCGAACGGCAGCGGGCCGTCATCCTGCTGCACGACGTGGAAGGCTACAAGCACGCGGAGATCGGCAAGATGCTCGACATCCCGGAAGGGACGGCGCGCTCCGACCTCCATTACGCACGATCCCAACTGCGCCAAGTCCTTGGCGCCCTGAGGCAAGTATGACTGAATTCAACAGTGGACCCCAGCTCGTCCGTGACGACGAGCTCACGCGCGAACTGCGTGCCATCGTGGCGCCGCCGTCCGACGCCGCGTACTGGGACGGGTTCGAGCAGCGCATCCTCGCGCGCATCGAGCGCGGCCGCAGCGAAGGCGCCTGGTGGGTGCTCTCCGAGCGCGCGTACCAGGTGGGCCTGATGGCCGCCGGAATGGTGCTCATCGTGGCGGCGTCGGTGTTCCTGCGCGAGCGGGCCCTCGAGCGCCGGATGGCCTACGAATCGCTGATCGTCGCCCCGGCCGAGGTGCAGCAGACCTTCGCCCGGCGCGGACTGGTGCCTGACCGACAGGCAACCCTGCGCGCCGTTACGGACCACTAACGAACGGCGGGAACGATGCGTCGAACCAATGGCTACGCCGTGGCGTTCTTCATCGCGGCCCTCGGGGCTGGGGCCGCGATCGGGATCGTGACGGACCGGACGCTGCAGCGCGAGCGCCTGGAACGGCAATGGAACGACCCCCGGGCGATGCGGACGCGCTTGGCCGATGACCTCGGGATGGATGCGACGCAGCGCGCGCAGCTCGATAGCATCCTCGACGAACGGAACCGCCAGTACGACAGCGTGATGGCCCCCGTGCGGCCGCAGTTGGACTCGCTCGGGACGCTCGCACGCCAACGGATTCGGCAGCTGCTCACTCCCGGGCAGCAGGCCACATATGACCAGATTCTCCGCGAACGCGAAGACGCGCGGAGACAGGAGAGGCGGCAATGAAGGTGGTAGCGACCTTGCTGGCAGCGTTCACCATCCTGCCGGCGACCTTGGCCGCGCAGGATGCGCGGCCGATTTCGCTTGATGAGGCCGTGCGGCTCGCGCGGCGCAACGCGCCCGCCGCCGTGCAGGCGCGCAACGCCATCCGCACCAACGCGGCGCAGGTGCGCTCGCGCTACGCGGCCTTCCTCCCGAACTTCTCCTTCGGCGCCGGCGTCTCGCGCCAGGAAGGCTCGCGCTTCGTGCCCGACTTCAATACGGTGGTCTCCACCGACCAGCCCTGGCGCGGCTCGCATCGCTTCAATTCCAACCTCGAGCTCTTCGACGGCGGCCGCCGCTACTTCGAGCTGCAGTCGGCCCGCGCCAACGTCGACGCCGCCGAGGCCACCGAGGTCTCGCAGTCATTCAACGTCGCCCTCCAGGTGAAGCAGCAGTACTACGGCGTACTCGCCGCCCGTGAGCAGCGTGCCGCCGCCCAGAAGCAGCTCGAGCAGGCCGAGCAGCAGCTGCGCGCCTCCACCGCCCGCGTGCAGGCCGGCGCCGCCACGCGCTCCGACTCCCTGCGCACCAGCATCCAGGTCGGCAACGCCCGCCTCGCCATCCTGCAGGCCGAGAACAACCTCGCCACCGCCAACGCCGCGCTCTCGCGCCTCGTCGGCACGACCTACATCGTGACCGCCACGCCGTCCGACACGGCGGAGACGGGCACCATCCGCGACAGCGACCTCGAGCTCTTCGCGGCCGCCGAGCAGGGCCCGGCCGTCCGCCAGGCCCAGGCGCAGTACGCCGCCGCCCGCCAGTCCTCGCGCGCCGCCAAGACGCCCTACCTCCCCACGCTCTCGATGGGAATGGGCTGGAGCTACGCCGCCGCCGATTCGGGCTTCCGCTTCACCGGCGACAGCCGCAACCGCAACGTCCAGACCTCGCTGAACATCAGCTTCCCGATCTTCAACAACCTCAACCGCGAGCAGCAGGTCGTCGCCGCCGCGGTCGCCGAGGACAACGCCGAAGTGCAGCTTCGCGACGCGCGCCTCAATGCGCGCCAGTTGATGGTGCAGCAGCTCGGTGCCTTCCGCACCGCCGAGGCCCGCGTCGAGATCCAGCTCGCCAGCGTCGCCGCCGGCGAGGAAGACCTCCGCGTGCAGCAGGAGCGCTACTCGCTCGGCGCCTCCACGCTGCTCGACGTCCTCAACTCGCAGACCACGCTCGACCAGGCGCGCCGCGACCTCATCCAGGCGCGCCTCGATGCGCGCACGGCCAAGGCGCAGATCGAGGCCCTCATCGGCCGCGACCTGCAGTAGAACGGCGGGGCGGCTCGGTGAGCCGTCCCGCAGCATCCGTCATCCGTCATCCGTCCCTTCCAGAGGTTCCTGTGTCTCCCCGCCGCCTCACCCTCGCCGCTCTCGCCGCTCTCGGCCTCGTCGCCGCCTGCGGCAAGAAGGCCGCCGCCCCGCTTCGCATCTCCACCGCCGCCGTGGAGCGCCGCACGATCGTCGTGCAGGCCGAAGCCACCGGCATCATCGAACCGATCAACGTCGTCGAGGTGAAGTCCCGCGCCTCCGGCCAGATCGTCGAGATGCCCGTCGAGACGGGCAACCTCGTCCGCCCGGGCGCGCTGATCGTCCAGCTCGACACGCGGGACGTGCAGAACCAGTTCGACCAGGCCAAGGCCGACCTCCAGTCGTCCGAGGCCTCCCTCGCCGTGGCCGAGCAGAACAAGCGGCGCTCCGACGAGCTCTTCCGTTCGCAGATCATCACGGCGCAGGAGAACGAGCAGGCCGGCCTCACGTACCAGAACGCGCTGGCGAACATCGTCCGCGCCCGCACCAACCTCGACCTCGCGCAGCAGCGCCTCGAGGATGCCCGCGTCGTCGCGCCCGTGACCGGCACCATCATCGAGAAGCCCGTAGCGCTGGGCCAGGTCATTCAGTCCGGCACGCAGGCCGTCGGTGGCGGCACGACCATCGTGAAGATGGCCGACCTCACCAAGGTCCGGGCCCGCGCGCTGGTCAATGAAACCGACATCGGCCGCGTGATGGCCGGCCAGGAAGCCACCGTCATCGTCGACGCCTTCCCCGACCGCCCCTTCCGCGGCGTGGTCGAGAAGATCGAACCCCAGGCCGTCGTCCAGCAGAACGTGACGATGTTCCCCGTGCTCGTCTCGCTCGAGAACCGCGAAGGCCTGCTCCTGCCCGGGATGAACGGTGAGGTGAGCATCATCTCCGATCGCCGCGAGAACGTCGTCGCGGTGCCGAATGAAGCCATCCGCTCCGTCCGCGAGGCTACGCAGGCTGCGGCCATCCTCGGCATCAGCCCCGACACCATCCAGGCCCAGTTGCGCAACGCGATGGGCGGGATGGGTGGTGGCGGTATGGCCGGCGGAATGCCCAATGGAATGCAGGGCGGCGCGCGTCCGGCCGGCCCCAACGCCGGTGCCGCACGCCCCGGCTTCGCCGACTTCTCGCAGCAGGGACGTCAGGGCGGCCAGGGAATGCAACTCCCGACCGTGACCGACGCCCAGTGCAAGGCCGTGACCGATGCCCGCACCGCCAAGCCGGCAGTGGCGGCGCGCATCGACTCGCTGCAGGGCCAGATGCGCGACCCCAACGCCGACCGGATGGCGCTGATGGGCTCCATCCGCACGGCCTACGGCGAACTCGGCGTGGACCAGCAGGTGGCCCGTGCCTGCGTCGTGCGGACGCAGAACCAGGGTGGCCAGCCTGGCGCCGGCCCGGCGCCGTCCGGCGGCAATGCCGCGCCGGCCGCCGCTGGCACGCCCACGCCCGCTCGCTCGGGCCCGCGTGCGCTCGCGGCGCCGGGTGCCCAGCAGGGCGCCAACGGCGCTCGCAATGCCGGCCGCGCGGGCTCGCGCACCGGGCTCGTCTTCGTCAAGCGCGGCGAGAACAGCTGGGAAGCCCGCGTCGTCCGCCTCGGCGTCGCCGACTACGACTTCACTGAAGTGCTCTCCGGCCTCGAGGAAGGCGACCAGGTCGCCCTGCTCAGCGCCGCCGCGTTGCAGATGCAGCGCCAGGAGAACCAGGACCGGATGCGCGCGATGACCGGCGGCTCCTCGCCGCTGGGCGGCGGCGCCGGCGGCGCCCGTCCGCCGGGTCGTTGATCTATGCTCTTCGGCGAAACCATTCGCGTCGCCCTCGGGGCGCTCCGGGCCAATAAGCTGCGCTCGCTGCTCACGATGCTCGGCATCGTGATCGGCGTGTCCGCGGTCATCGCCGTGGTCGCCCTCGGCCGCGGCGCCCAGAGCGCCGTCAACGAGCGCATCGCCTCGCTCGGCACGACGCTGCTCACCGTCTCGCCGGGCCAGGCCCGCTCCGGCGGCGTGATGTCCTTCGACGTGCGCACGCGCCTCACGCTCGAGGACGCCCAGGCGCTCCGCGATCGCGGCACCGTGCTCGCGGCGGTGCAGCCCGAGATGGCGTCCAATCTGCAGGTGCAGTTCGTCAACAAGAACGCCGGCACCTCGGTGGTCGGTACCTCGGCCAACTATCCCGAAGTCCGCAAGTACGAGTTGGAGTCAGGACGCTTCTTCACCGAGGGCGAAGACGCCAGCCGCCAGCGCGTGGCCGTCGTCGGGCCCTCGGTGTGGCAGAACCTCGGCCTGCAGAGCGCCGACGGCATCGTCGGCGAAAACATCCGCATCCGCGGCATCCAGTTCCTCGTCGTCGGCGCCTACAAGTCCAAGGGGCAGGCCTCGCCGTTCAACAACCCCGACGACCAGATCCTCATCCCCATCCAGACGGCCCGCTTCCGCGTGATGGGCAGCAACCGCCTGCGCTCCATCTCCGTCCTCGCGCCCAGCGAGGCGCTGATCCCGGAGACGATGGCCGACATCCAGCGCATCCTGCGCCGCGAGCACAAGCTGCGGCCCGAGCGCCCGGACGACTTCCAGATCCGCAACCAGGCCGACTTCCTCAACACCCTCGGCGAGACCACGCAGGTGTTCTCGATGCTGCTGGCCGGCATCGCCGCCGTGTCGCTGCTCGTCGGCGGCATCGGCATTATGAACATTATGCTGGTGTCGGTCACCGAGCGCACGCGCGAGATCGGCATCCGGAAGGCCTTGGGCGCGACGCGCATCAACATCCTCTTCCAGTTCCTGATCGAGGCCATCGTGCTCTGCCTCGTCGGCGGCGCGCTGGGCATCGCGGTGGGAGCCGGCGGAGCCTATGCCTTCACCAAGTTCCTCGGCTGGAACACCGAAGTCGGCACATCGTCGGTGATGCTCGCCTTCGGCTTCTCGGCCTTCGTCGGGCTCGTGTTCGGCGTGTACCCGGCCCGTCGCGCGGCGGTGATGGATCCGATCGTCGCGCTGCGCTACGAGTAGCGATTCGCCTTTCCTATATAACTGCACGGCGAAGCGGGCGATGTGCAGAGCGCATCGCCCGCTTCGTTTGCATCGCGTGGGGCACGCCATACATTCCCTGACGCGGCGCGGGCAGCCCACGTCGCGGAGCGCGCCGACTCTCGGCGCGCCCAGCCCGCTGCACTCCCCCGGGGCGCCGGACCGGCCCCTCCCCATATGCCGGACCAAGACTCTCAGGCAGCGCCCGAACCGAAGCCGTCGGTGCGGATGACCGCCGAGTACAAGCCACCCGAACGACACCACGTTGAGGCCAACCCTACGGGGAAGCGTCTCGCGATCCTGTCCCTCGGCGCCCTCGGCGTCGTGTACGGCGATATCGGGACCAGCCCGCTCTACGCGCTGCGGGAGTGCTTCAGTCCCGAATACGGACTCCTGCCGACGCCGGAGAACGTCTACGGCATCCTCTCGCTGATTGTCTGGGCCCTGCTGTTGGTGGTGACGGTCAAATACATCGTCTTCATCCTGAGGGCCGACAATCGCGGCGAGGGCGGCATCCTCGCGATGCTCGCCCTGCTGCTCCAGCAGGAGCCAAGCAACCGCAAGCGCCGCTTCTTCGTCATCGCGCTCGGCCTGATGGGCGCCGCGCTACTCTACGGCGACGGAATGATCACGCCGGCCATTTCCGTGGTCTCGGCGATGGAGGGCCTCACGGTCGTCTCGCCACGCTTCCAGCCCGCGGTCGTCCCGCTGGCCATCGTGATCCTAGTCGCCCTGTTTCTCGGCCAGCGCTTCGGGACCGCCAAGGTGGGGGCGCTCTTCGGTCCGATCACCTTCGTCTGGTTCGCCACGCTCGCCACCCTCGGTACCGTCGAGGTCGTCAAGCATCCGGGCATCCTCGCCGCGCTCAACCCTTGGCACGCGGTGCGCTTCTTCCTGGCCAATGGCACCGCGGGCTTCCTGGTGCTCGGCGCCGTCGTGCTCGTCGTGACCGGCGCCGAAGCGCTCTACGCCGATATGGGCCACTTCGGCAAGCGGCCGATCCGCCTCGCGTGGTTCGTGATGACCTTGCCGGCGCTGCTGCTCAACTACTTCGGCCAGGGCGCCTTGATCCTCCGTGACGCCGCGGCCGTCGAGAATCCATTCTTCCTGCTGGCGCCGCGCGTGATGCTGTATCCGCTGATCGCGCTGGCGACGATTGCCACCATCATCGCCTCGCAAGCGATGATCTCGGGCGCCTTCTCGCTCTCGCAGCAGTGCATCCAGCTCGGCTACTCGCCGCGGATGACGATCACGCACACCTCGGCGCGCGAGTTCGGGCAGATCTACATCCCTGAGATCAACAACGCGCTGATGGTCGGTTGCCTCGTGATGGTGCTCGGCTTCAGGTCCTCGGCGTCGCTGGCCGCCGCCTATGGCATCGCCGTCACGGGCACCTTCGTGTTGGCAACTACGCTGTACTTCATCATCGCGCTGCGCCGCTGGAATTGGGCACCGTGGAAGGCCTGGCTGTTCTTCGGCTTCTTTATGAGCATCGACTTGGCGCTGTTCGGCGCCAGCGCACTCAAGTTCGTGCACGGCGGCTGGGTCCCGATCGTCATCGCCATCGGAATCTTCACGTTGATGACCACCTGGAAGCGCGGGCGGGCCATCCTCACCGAGCGGATGCAGGACATCTCGTTTCCGATGGAGACTTTCCTCGCCGACATCGGCGAGAACCCGCGCACGCGCGTGCCGGGCACGGCCGTCTTTATGACCTCCGAGGTCCAGGGCGTGCCGGTGGTGCTGCTCCACCACCTCAAGCACAACAAGGTGCTGCACGAGACCGTCATCCTGATGTCCATCCGCACCGCCGACGTGCCGGAGACGGATCGCCACGACCGCGTGAGCATCGAGGCGCTGGGCCACGGCTTCTTCCGCGTCATCGGGACCTATGGGTTTATGGAAGGCCCCGACGTGAAGGAGATCCTGCAGCGCTGCCGCGACGCCGGCATCGCCGCGCGCCCGCTGGACACCAGCTACTTCCTCGGCCGCGAGGAGCTCATCGCGCGCAGCGGCCCGTGGCGCAAGGGCGGGCTGTCGATGAACATCTTCCGCAAGAAGCTCTATGCGGTGATGGCACGGAACGCCCGCAGCGCAACGCACTACTTCCAGCTCCCGCCGAATCGCGTGGTGGAACTGGGGACGCAGATTGAGTTCTAGATAAGACGGAAGACGGAAGCTGCACGGGGCTCGTGCCGCGCCTAGGCGTCAGCGCTGGTAGCGGAAGGCCAGCGGCGTCTCCCCGTGTGCAAAGGGGTGTGTGAGCGAGAGCGGCTGGTCGGGCGCCGCGAGGGTCCCGCTCATCGTGTGGTTCTGCAGCCACCACGATTCGGTCGACAGCGTGCCGCCGACTTGAACGAACCCGCCGAAGTCGCCGTGATACCACTCGAAGCGCTTCTCCGTCGGAGCGCCGTCGACTGGACCCTCCCACTCAGAGAACCACACCCGATGTGTGTACCCGCCAGTCGGGTACAGCGCGAAGGTCGCTGAGTCCACAATGAAGCTCCGCAAGACGGGGCCCGTTTCCCCTTCGTAGAGGTGGCTCGCCACGACCTGCGGCAGCGGTTGCTCGCCAATCGCATCCGCTCGCCATTCGCCGTAAATGGTCTCACTTGGGCGCTGCACCGAGAACTCCGCGATGGTGATGCCGCCGACACCGTGGAATCGAATCCAGAACGTCGGCGCCTCCGTCGCGGGGTCGCGGACCCATCCGCGGGACAGGCCGCCGTCGGATTCGAAGACATAGGCCGTATCGCTCCACGCCACGTGCCCGTACTCCTGTTGGGTCATCGTCATATGTGGCTGGCCGGCCCGGTACACCCTCAGCCAGGAGTGCATCTGCCAGCCCCCCTCGGCAGTGATCTGCACGTGGATGGAATCGGCAAACACCTGCTCGAGGGTCCCCTCCACATACCGATGCCCGACCAAGGCGGGCATTGATTGCCCGTCGGACTCGACGGCGTGGATCAGCCCGGCCTGGGGCGGAACCGGACGGTCGGGAGGCTGGAGCGTCGACTCAGCGCAACCTAAGGCAGCGAGGACGGGGACGAGCAGAGCGGAGCGGAAACGCAACATCGCGAGCGTGGTATGAGAATGGCGAGGGATAGTCGATTCTACGGCCAGGCCCCTGACGCGGTTTCTCGACGCCCGCGAGATTCGCTCGAGCGCCCCTCACCCACACGACGCGCATCGCCTATCTTCCGCGCAGGCATCACTCTCGGACCCCGACACTCCACGCCGATGCGTCTCCTCTTCGCCGCCCTGCTCCTCCTCGCCGCGCCGCTCTCCGCCCAGCACCCCTGGGACAACCCGCTGCGCGACGACGCCAAGTTCTCCTTCTACGACCGCGGGCCGTATCGCGAAAGCATCCCGCGGCCCGAGAGCATCCTCGGCTACAACGTCGGCAGCTGGCACACGCAGTACCACCTGCAGGAGCGGGTGCTGCTCGCCATCGCCGAGTTGGCCAAGGACCGGGTGCGCGTCGAGGAGATCGGCGTGAGCAACGAGCGCCGCACGATGCGCCTGTACATCGTGAGCGCGCCGGAGAACATCGCACGGCTCGATCAGATCCGCGCCGACCTCGACCGCATCGCCGACCCGCGTGGCGCCACGCAGGCTCAGATCGACGCTGTCATCGCCCGGACGCCGGCCGTGGTGTGGTTCTCGGGCTCGGTGCACGGCGACGAAGTCCCGGGCTTCGAGGCTTCGATGCAGTTGCTGTATCACTTCGCCGCGTCCAACGAACCGGCAACGCTCGAGCACCTGCGCAACGCCATCGTCATCATCAACCCCAGCTCCAATCCCGACGGCCACGAGCGCTTTGCGGTGTGGAGCAACTCGGTGGCGGTGGGCAGCCCGGAAGGCAGCAGCATCGAACAGCAGCGCGGCCAGCCCTGGGCCACGCGCGGGCGCTTCAATCACTACCGGTTCGATATGAACCGCGACCTGATGGCGATGACGCAGCGCGAGGTGCAGGCCATCGTCGGCGGGATGCTGCGCTGGCATCCGATGGTCACCGCCGACCTGCACGGCTACACCTCGACGTACTATATGGCCCCGGCGGCGCGGCCCATCAACACCAACATCTCCGGGTGGCCATACAAGTGGAGCGAGGCCATCGGCCGCGGCAACGCCGAGGCCTTCGATCGCTACGGCTGGCTGTACTTCGTCCGCGACGCTTTCGACCTCTACTATCCCGGCTACTACGACTCCTGGCCCTCGCTGACCGGCGCGATGGGCACCACCTACGAGACCGACGGCGGCCCGGCGCTGCTGCAGTACCGCCGCGACGGCACGCTGCTCTCGCTGCGCGACGGCATCAGCAAGCACTACGTCGCCAGCATCGCCACGCTCGAGACCTCGGCGGCGCGGGCGCGCGAGATGGTCCGCGACTACGCCAGCTTCCGCCAGCGCGCCGTCACCGACGGCCGCAACGGCACGATGAAGCGCGTGGTCTTCGTGCCCGGCAGCGATCCGGCACGGGCCGCCGAGCTCGCCGCGGCGCTGCTGCGCGCCGGCGTCGAGGTCTCGCGCACGACCGCGCCCTTCACCAGCGCGCGCGCCGCCAGCTATACCGACGACGGCACGCGCTCGCGCAGCTTCCCCGCCGGCGCCTACGTCGTGGACCTCGCGCAGCCGCAGGGCCGCGTCGCCAAGGCCGTGCTCGAAGCCGACCCGGAACTCGATCCCGTGTTCGCCAAGGCGCAGGTCGATCGCTTCCAGCGCAACCAGCAGCGTTCGCGCGACGGCAATGACGGCGAGGGCTACGAGTTCTACGACATCTCCGCCTGGGCGCTGCCGGTAGCCTTCGGCGTCGAGGCGTACTGGACGGAAGACGCGCCGGCCGTGAACGGCACGCCGCTCTCGCTCGCCAACGGCACCACGCTCAACGGCGAAGTGCTGCCGCACGCAATCGCCAGCGGCATCGTCGAGGGCCGCGACGCACGCTCGGCGTTCCTGTGGCGCAACGATCGCAACGGCGCCGCCAAGCTCGCCGCGCAGCTGATGCAGCAGGGCCATCGCGTGGCCATCGCCTCCGAGCCCCTGCAGACCGGCGCCACCACCTGGCCGCGCGGCACCTGGATCGCGCGCGTCTCGCGCAACGAACCCACGCTCGCGGCGCGCCTCGATTCGCTCGCGCGACTCGCCGGCGTCGAGGTCCGCGGCGTCAACACCGCCTTCCCCGACGAAGCCCAGTACGGCACCGGCTCCTCGGTCGTGGTGGATCTCAAGACGCCGCGCATCGCCATCGTGTCTGAAGGCACCAGCCACACGAGCTACGGCGCCGTGTGGTGGTCCTTCGAGCAGCGCTACGGCATCCGCTTCACGCCCATCAGCGTGGACGCCTTGCGCGGCGACCTCTCGGCGTACAACGCCATCCTCGTGCCCAGCGGCAACCTCGGTAGCCTGGGCAACGGCGCCAACCTCAAGCGCTGGGTCGAGGGCGGCGGCGCGCTGGTGACCTTCGGCGCGGCCACCGCGTGGGCCACGCGCGAGGACGCCGGGCTCAGCTCCGTGCGTCGCATCCAGTGCGACGACAAGAAGATCGAGCCGGGCCGCGCGGCGCAGGCGCCGCTCGACTCGGTGCGCACCACCGCGAGCCCCAACGCCTGCCCTGAACGGCTGGCCGACCTGCCGGGCTCGCACTTCGACGTCGTCCTCGACCTCACCAACTGGGTCACGCTCGGGATGGAGCGGCAGCGCCTGCCCGTGCTCGTCGGCGGCAGCAGCGTCTACTCCATCTCCAAGGACGGCGGCAACGTGGCCGTCTTCCCCACCAGCGGCACGCTGCGCCGCGGTGGGTTCACCTTCCCCGAGAATTCCGAGCGTCTCCTGCGCGGCAGCGCCTTCGTCGTGCAGGAGCGCGTGGGTCGCGGCAACGTCGTGATGTTCACCAACGACCCGATGTTCCGCGGCTGGTGGAGGGCGCTGGACCGGATGGTGCTCAACGCCCTCCTGCTCGGCAGCTCGTTCTAGATCTGTATCACGCCGCGCACGAGGGGGCGTGGAGCCCTCGGCGCGGCGGGCGGCACCGGGGGCACGGCCGGGGTTGGTGCCATTGACGGCGTAAGCATCCGGACGCTGGGCACCTCGAAGCTCCAGGCCCCGAAGAAGCTGCTCGGCAGGTCGCTGGCCTTCACCGGCGTCACACGCACGGTGCGCGAGCGGCCGGCGGTGACCACCGTCAGTTCCACTGACTGGCCGGCATCCACCTTGGCGAGCTCGTTGCGCAGGCGCTCCGTCTTGGCCGACGTGACCTGCGGATCGCGAACGTCCTCGCGCGCGGTGCGCAGGCTCACGCCGTTGATGGCGGCAATCCGGTCGCCCTCGATGATGCCCGCCTTCGCGGCCGGCCCTTCCTCGTTCACCGAGGTCACGAACACGCCGAGCGTGTCGCGCAGGCTGCCCGTGGACGAGGTGCTGATGCCCAGCACCGGGCGGTCGGCATTGGCGCCGCGCGAGAGCGTGCGGGTCAGTCGCCCGGCCATCGTCTCCGGCGCGACGGTCGGCACGCGGACGTCGCGGGCGCGGCCATCGCTGAGCACGCGGAGCGTCACGGTGTCGCCAGCGCTCACTTTGGCCATCTCGCGCTGCAGGCGCCGGCTGAGCACGCCGTCGTAGTCGCGTTCGCCGGCATCGGAGCGGTCGGCCCGCAGCGAGACGCCGTTGATGCTCTGCAGGCGGTCGCCCGACTTGAGCCCGGCCCGGGCTGCCGGCATATCGTCATTCACCGCATCGACGCGCAGGCCAAGCGTGTCGCCGCGTTCGCTGCGATCCGCCAGGGTGATGCCGAGCATCGCGCGATTCAGCATCGAGCGTACGACCTCGACGCGGCCGGGTTCGCCGGAGTACACGCGCACTTCCTGCGCGCTGGCGCTGGCAAGGGGAATCGCGGCCGTCAGGACGGCCGCACGGAATAGGAGTCTGGTCATCTGGAGTTGCCTCGGGTGCTGGGGTGCACCCCTTCCGTCACCTCCGTCTCAGCGGAGGGTTGCCTCCGAGCGTAGAATCCCTTGTCCCGGCGCCTGCCGGCTCCCTCCCCTCGACCCGCTCCCAATGCGCGCGTTCTCGAGCTTCGTCCTCCTCGCGACCCTCCCCCTGGCCCTCGGCGCCCAGCAGCGCCCCGCCCGTCCGGCGGCGGCTGGTGCCACGCCGGCCGCGGATTCCGCCGCCGGCGCGGTCCCGACCTCGGCGCTCAACGCCTTCCGCTTCCGCGCCATCGGGCCGGCCACCTATTCAGGCCGCATCGGCGACATCGCCGTGCACCCGAACAAGAAGACCTGGTACGTGGGCGTCGCCTCGGGCGGCGTGTGGAAGACCGACAACGCCGGCACGACTTGGTCGTCCACCTTTGACTCGCAGCAGGACGTCTATTCCGTCGCCACCGTGGTGCTCGACCCCCGCGACCCGAACGTCGTCTGGGTCGGCACCGGCGAGAACAACGCCCAGCGCTCGGTCAGCTACGGCAACGGCATCTATAAGTCGGAGGACGGCGGGCGTAGCTGGCGGCATATGGGCCTCCGCGACTCGGAGCACATCGGCAAGATCGTCTTCGACCCGCGCGATTCCAAGGTGATGTATGTGGCGGCGCAGGGCCCGCTGTGGAGCGAAGGCGGCGACCGCGGACTCTACAAGTCCACCGACGGCGGCGAGACCTGGACCAAGATCCTCTCCGGCACACGCTGGGCCGGCGTCACGGACGTAGACCTCGATCCGCGCAATCCCGACATCATCCTCGCCGCCACCTGGCAGCGCCACCGCCACTTCTTCGGCTATCTGGCCGGCGGCCCCGAGAGCGGCCTGCACCGCTCCACCGACGGCGGAAAGACCTGGCGCCAGCTCAGCGGCGTGCCGTCGGGCGAAGGCCGCATCGGGCTCGCCCGCGCGCCGTCCAACCCGAATGTCATCTATGCCATCGCCGAGGCCGCGCAGAACCGCGGCGGCACCTTCCGCTCTGACGACGGCGGTGCGAGCTGGCGCCGCCAAGGCTCGTACTCGACCATCGGGCTCTACTATCAGGAGATCATCGTCGACCCGGTGAACCCGGACCGCGTCTACGCGATGGACGTGTACACGATGGTCTCCAACGACGCGGGCCGCAGCTTCGCGCGACTCGGCGAAGCCGGCAAGCACGTGGACAACCACGCGCTCTGGGCCGACCCAGACGATCCGGACCACCTGCTCATCGGCTCCGACGGTGGCCTCTACGAGAGCTTCGACGGCGGGCAGACCTATCACTTCTTCGCCAACCTGCCGCTGGCGCAGTTCTACAAGATCGATATCAGCCGCGAGTCGCCATTCTACCTCGTCTGCGGCGGCACGCAGGACAACTACTCCTTCTGCGGCCCCGCGCGCACCAACAACGACAACGGCATCCGCAACGCCGATTGGTTCGTGACCAATGGCGGTGACGGCTTCCAGAGCCGCATCGACCCCGTCGAGCCGCACATCATCTACGCCGAGTCGCAGAACGGCGGGCTCGTGCGCTTCGACCGCCGCAGCGGCGAGTCGGTGCGCATCGTGCCGGAGCCGGCGCCGGGCGAGCCCGCCTCGCGCTGGAACTGGGACTCGCCGGTGATCATCTCCCCGCACAACCGTGCGCGCCTGTACTTCGGCTCGCAGCGCCTCTGGCGCTCCAACGATCGCGGCGACTCGTGGACGGCCGTCTCGCCCGACCTCACGCGCAACCTCTCGCGCCCCGAGCTCAAGATGCAGGGCCGCCAGTGGAGCGTGGATGCGGTCTCCCGCAACACCTCGACGGCCTTCTACGGCAATCTCTCGGCGCTCGCCGAGTCGCCGCGCGTCGAAGGCCTGCTGTACGTGGGCACTGACGATGGCCTCATCCAGGTCAGTGAGAACGGTGGCGGCAGCTGGCGTCGCGTGGACCGCCTCCCCAACGTCCCCGACACTAGCTACGTCTCCTACCTCGCGCCCTCGGCGCACGACGACAACACCGTCTACGCCTCGGTGATGAACTACCAGCGCGGCGACTACAAGCCCTACGTGCTGCGCTCCACCGACCGCGGTCGCAGCTGGACGTCCATCAGCGGCAACCTGCCGGCTCGCGGGTCGGTACACGTCATCAAGGAAGACCCCAAGAAGAAGGGCCTGCTCTTCGCCGGCACCGAGTACGGCCTGTACGTGTCGTTCGACGACGGCGCGCGCTGGCAGGTGCTGCGCAACGGGATCCCGCCCATCTCCATCCGCGATATCGCCATCCACCCGGAGATGGACGACCTCGTCGTCGCGACCTTCGGGCGCGGCATCTTCGTCCTCGACGACTATTCGGCGATCCGCGCCCTCGCACCCGAGCTGCCACGCGCCGAGGCGACGCTGTTCCCGACACGTCCGGCGCTGCTCTACACGCTCGACTCGCCGCTGGGCGGCAGCGGCGTGAGCTTCCAAGGTGCTTCGCACTATTTCGCGAGTAACCCGACGGTGGGCGCGACCTTCACGTATCACCTGCGGGCCGCGTATCGCTCGGCGCGCCAGCAGCGCGAGACGCGCGAGCAGGGCCTCAACCGCTCCGGCACCGACGTGCCCTTCCCGGGCTTCGACGCGCTCAAGGCCGAGCAGGAGGAAGAGGCGCCGGCAGTGGAAGTGGAGATCACCGACGCAAGCGGCGCCGTGGTCGCGCGCTTCAACGGCGGCAACAGCACCGGCACCAACCGCGTGACCTGGAATCTCCGCTGGCCGGGAATGGCGCCCGTGGGCGGCCAGCAGGGCGGATTCGGTGGAGGTGGCGGCGGCGGTGGAGGCAGCGGCGCGGGTGCGGGCGGCGGCGGTGCGCAGGGTGGCAACGGTCCGTTCGTTGTGCCGGGCACGTACCGCGTGCAGCTCTACAAGCGCGTGGCCGGCGTGCGCAGCGCCATCACGCAGCCGCAGGCCTTCGAAGTGCAGCTGCTGCCGAACGCAGCACTGACCGTGGCGGATCGTCAGCGCGCCTTTGACTTCCACCGCCGAGCACAGGAGTTGCAGCGCGTGGTCCTCGGCACGAACGCGCTGATGGCCGAGACCAGCACGCGGCTGGATGCCCTGCAGCAGGCCGTGCAGCGCATCACGCGCCCGACCACGCTCGATGCCGACGTGCGCGCCGCAATCGCCAAGCTCCGCGCGATTCGCGAACAGCTCAGCGGCGACAACACTCCCGGCCGCTACTCCGAGCCGACGCCGGTCTCATTGCTGGCCCGGATGAACCGCGCCGCGAGTTTCGGCGGCACACTCGCGGCGCCCACCGGCACCCAGCAGCAACAGTTGGAGATCGTGGCCCGCGAGTTCCCCGCCATCAAGGCGGCGCTCGACGCATTCATCCAGACCGACCTCGCGCGACTCGAGCGCGAAGCCGAGTCACAAGGCGCGCCCTGGACCCCGGGCCGCCGTATGTAATGCGGACTCGCACACCTTCCGTCTTCCGTCTCAAGTCTCAAGTCTCACGTCTCAAGTCTCACGTCTCATATTTCCAATTCCTCCGCTTCCCTTCAGCTAGCCACTCTACCGTCGTCGCCAGTCGCTTCGCCCTCGTCGCCGGCTGCTTGGCCTCGGTGATCCACTCGATGTAGTCCCGCTTCGCCGAAGGCGGCAGTGATTTGAAGAACGCTGCCGCCTTCGCCGCGGACTTGAGCGCCGCGCTCAGGTCCGCTGGTATGCGCAATGGCGGCTTCGCGTGCTTGCGCGGGCGCTTGGGTGCCGTCCCCGATTCATTCAGCTCCATCGCCTTCTTGATCAGCGCGCGCAGCTCGCGCTTGCCGGGCAGCTGCTTCACCGACGTGATGCAGCCGAAGTCCCACATCGCCTCCTTCGCCTGGCGCGTGGACCCCGTAACGAGGCTGCCCTTCCAGAAACCGAACGCCACGTGCGCCTTGAATGAGGCCATTCCGGCGAGCAGTCCGTGGTAGGCGAAGTGCGGCATTCCCCACTTGATCGTCTCTTCCACCTCGGGGCAGGCAGCGTGCAGCTCGGCGCGCAGGTGCCGCAGGATGGGTTTCGCGAACGGCTGGGCCTTCGCGATGTAGGCGTCGATTCGCGCGTCTTTCGTGGGCATCGGGAGAGTGCCTTTGGCGGTGAGGGGGCGGCTGCACCAGTTTATCACCCGTATGGAACCTGCCGCCAACCACGAAACCCTGCTCCTCTGGCACCGCCTGCTCGGCTATCCGGTGGTGTTCGTCGTCGCGCCGTTGGCGCTCGCCACCTTCGCGGGGCGCGGCAAGCATCGTTGGGCCGGCATTGGCTATGCCGTCGGGATGCTCCTGCTCTACCTCTCGGGCTCCATCCTGACCTTCACGCAGTACGCCTACGGCAGCTGGGAGTTCGGGCGCAACGTCGTCTTCAACCTGATGGGCCTGCTCTTCGTGCTACACGGGGTGCGGGCCATCTGGCTGTGGCGACACCCAAATGCGCCGCGCCCCACGGCGCTCGACCGCAGCCTGCGCCACGCCTTCACCATCACGCTGGCGGTGATGCTTGCGCTGGCGGTCTTCAAGAACACACCGCTGCGCGTGTTCACGGTGCTGGGGCTGCTGCTCTGGTGGCAGGACCGCGCTGACTGGCGCGCCGGCTTCGATCGCGCCGCACTTTATGCACGGCACGCGCGCTACATCCTCGCCAGCTATTTCTACGCGCTCACCGTGGCGTCACTCGTGCACCTGCGCGACGAGCTCGGTGCCAATGCGCGTTGGCTCTGGCCGGCGGCGCTCGGCGTGCTCGCCATCTGGATCGCCAACGGAGCGGCCACGCCCGGGCACCCGTGGCGGCGGCGCATCCAACCTTGGGCCGTTGCCGGCGTGCTCGCGATCGCCACGGCCTTCGGCGCCTACGCCCTGCACGAAGTGCGCCGCGATGGCCTCGCTACACTCCCCAGTCCCCCGCCGGAAGCAGTCCGACGTCCCTGATGCGGGCGAAGTCGATCAAGTCTTTGGGATCGCGACGCGGGCCCTTGAGCTGCGCCACGTAGCTCAGGTGCAAGCAGGGAATGGCGTGCCCGCCGCTGGAGCGCGCGACGTGGCCCACGATCGGCGCCTGCATCGCGATGTGATGACGTCCGTCGCAGGTGTGCAGCACGCTACCGAAGATGCGGAACGGCAACGCGTCCACGCAGCGAAGGCGACGCGCCTGCTGCACGTCATCGCGGCGAAACTTCAGCTTGCGCCGCCGCATCCGCGCCGGAAGGCTGTGCTCGTTGAGGCGCAGGTGCCAGGCCCCGCGCAGCGCCCCGAACAGCGACATCGTGTAGTGCTGCCACAGGCTGTAGCCGGCCCGGGCGAAGGCTGCCTCGATCGCCGGGAACGCGGCATCGTCGAACAAGAGGTCGACGTCATCGTGCTGGCGATGGAAGGTCCCGAGCGTGAACGGGATCGCCAATCCGCCCCCGAGCACCCAGGGCAGGCCGTCGAGGATCTCCGCCAGCTCATCGATGCATCCGGGGTCGCAGGCGGTCGCGGCTCGCTCACCGCGCCTCCGCCAGTGCCACTCGAGCCGCGCTGCCATCCGCCTCCCGCGCTAGGGTGTGCCGCGAGCCTCCTGCAGGCGCCGGAGCACGTCGCCGAGTCGCTGCATCTCGGCGCCGTACGTCGCCCAGTCGTCCGCCCGCTGGGCGGCCCGCGCCCTATCGTAGTGCTCACGGGCCTGCCGCACCAGCGCCTCGAGCTCCGCGTTCCGTGCGCCGGGCTGGGCGCCCGTGGGAGCGCCTGCCCCAGCGGGCCCCGCCGTCGTCGTTGCCGGACGTGGCCGCGCTCCTGCGCTCGCCCCCGATCCGAACAGCAGTCGCAGACCCTCCTCGAGCGTCTCCTCCATCACCACGCGGCCCTCGTGCGCCACGATCACGCGCTTGAGCTCGGGGATCTTGCCGCCCTGCGCGCGCAGGTACAGCGGCTGCACGTACAGCAGCGAGGCCTCGATCGGGATCACCAGCAATTCGCCGCGGATCACCTCTGAGCCACCCTGGTCCCACAGCGAGACTTGGCGCGACACTTCGGTGTCTTGATTGATGCGATTCGCGATCTGCGTCGGTCCGAACACCAGGCTCTGCCGCGGGAAGCGATACGCGATCAGCTTGCCGTAGTGCTCGCCGTCGTTCCGCGCCACCATCCACGCGGCCAAGTTGTCCTTCTGCCGCGGCGTGAACGGCCGCATCATCAGGTACTCGGCCTCCTGCTCGCCCGGCAGGCGCATCACGATGTGCCGCGCGTAGCCGCTGCGCACCGCACCGCGCTGCGCCGCCGGGATCTGCCACTGGTCTTCCCGGTGGTAGAACGTCTCCGGGTCCGTCATATGGAAGGTGGCATATAGGCCCGTCTGCGCGCGGAACAGGTCCTCCGGATAGCGCATATGCTTGCGCAGGTCCGCCGGCATTTCGTCGAGCGGACGCAGCAGCCCCGGATAGATGCGGCTCAGCGTGTTGATCATCGGGTCGCTGGGATCCACCAACCAGGCCCGCACATCGCCGTCGTAGGCGTCGATCGCCACCTTCACGCTGTTGCGCAGGTAGTTCGAGCCGTCGCTGATGCGGGCCGAGTAGGGATAGCGGTCGGTTGAGGTATACGCGTCGAGCATCCACACGAGGCGCCCGTCGTCCGTCACCACGACATAGGGATCGGCGTCGAAGGTCAGGAACGGCAGCGCCAGCTCCGCACGCGCCCGCACCTGCTGGTTAAACAAGATCTTCGTGCTGTCGGTCAGGTCGCCCGAGAGCAGGATGTTCACCGACCCGAAGCGGATTGCGAAGGCCAGGCGCCGCCAGTACGCATTGAGCGGCACGCCGGCGCGGCCCTGGTACGTGGAGTACACCGCCTGCTCGCCCTCGGCCGAGGGGAAGTCGAACTCACGCTGCCGCGACGGCGCCATCACCCACGAGCGCGACAGCTCGCCGAAGTACACCTGCGGCCGCGAGATCGTGATGCCGCGGCTCGTCGTCGGCGGCAGGTCCTGCACCCAGAGCACAGGCAGGCCCTGCTCGGTGAACTCGTTCGACGGGCCGAGCGTCAGCCCCATCCCGTGCGTGAACGTCAGGTGCTCGTTGACGAAGGTCCGCGTCGGCAGCGCCGCTGGATCCAGCTCGCGCACCGACAGCAGCACGTGCCGCATCTGGCCATCCACCGTGTAGCGGTCGTCGTCCACCCCCACGAAGTCATAGTAGGTGCGGATGGACTGGATCTGCCCGAAGGTCTGCAGCAGCGGCTCGCGGTCCCAGAGCCGCACGTTGTCGATCGTCGCGCGGTTGGCGGCGATGTCGCGCGCCGAGAGCTCCTGCGCACCGGCCAGCTCGCGCCGCTCCACGTCGTCGAGGCTCCACGCGCGCCGCGTGGCCGCGATGTGGTGCGTGATTTGCGCCGACTCGCGCGCCAGCTCGTTCGGCTGCACGACGATGCGCTGCACGATGCTCGGGACGATGCCGTTCACCAGCGCCGTCAGCAGCACGTTGCCGACCACGACGATGGCCGCCACGCGCGCGAGGATGCCGCGGCGCGCCGCCCACAGCATCGCCGCAGCCGCCACCAGCAGCAGCGCGCCGAGGATCTGCAGCCCGGGCGCGCGCACGTGCAGGTCGGTCCAGCTCGCGCCCTGCAGCGGGCCGTGCGATCCGAACAGCAGCGAGGGCACGCCCACGAGCCAGGTGCGGATGCCCGCGAGCACCAACCACAGCGCCGCGAGTACCGCCAGGTGCCACTCCGCCGCGCGGTCCACGCGCAGCCGCCCCAGGCGGAACCCGATGTCGCCGCGCACCACGTAGATCGGCACCGCCACCAACACCAGCGCCACGAAGCTCAATCCCGAGAGCCAGTCCAGCGCCACTTGCATCGCCGGCAGCGTGAACACGTAGTACGCGATGTCGCGGTTGAAGATCGGATCCACGTCGCCGAATGGCGTGCGGTACCAGAACTGGATCAGCGTCCGCCAGCGCGAGGCCAGTCCCGTACCCAGCATCAGGGAGAAGAACAGCGCGCCCGGCAGCGCCGCCAGCTGCGCCACCCGCACGAGGAACTTGGCGCGCATCTGCACGCCGCCCTCGGCCAGCACGATGAAGCTCTCGGCCGAACGCTCCAACCCGCGCAGCGCGAAGCGCGCCGTGCCGTAGAGCCCGAGGAAACCCAGCACGAACGCCGTCGCGCCGAGGAAGAGCTGCGCCGTGATCTTCAGCGTGAACACGCGCTCGAAGCCGATCTCGCGGAACCACAGCCAGTCGGTGAGCGCCGTCGCCAGCGCGGGAATCGCCAGCGCCACCACGATGAGCGCGATGGCGACGAGCGACCCGCGCCGCTGGAATGCAGAGGGAGTGGTCATCTCGAGGGGGGAGTGGGGGAAGCGGCCAGCGCCTGCCGCGCGATGCGCTTCAGCAGCGCCACCTGGCCGGTGTGATAGACATCGTGTTCGGCGAGCGATCGGATCATCGCCCGCTGCGTGATCGCCGAGCCCGGCGGGTCGCCCGGCCGGTCCTTCACGCGGGCGGCACGCGCCGCCTCATCCATCGCCGTGACCTGCGCCAGCATCGCCGCGTGCGCCGCGTCCAACGAGCGCAACAGCGTGTGCCACGCTGCGTCGTCCGCCTTCGCGGGCATCGGAGGCCAATCGCCGTTCACCGGCTCCGATGGCACGCCGCCCTGCGCACGCGCCAGCACTTCTTCGGTCCAGCTCCGCATATGCAGCACGATCTCCCAGATCGTGTGCACGCCGTCGCCGGCACGGTACGCCGCCTCGGCGGGCGTCAGGTCGGCAAGGACGTCGCTGCGAGACGGGCCGTGCCAGGGGGAGCCATCGTGCGCGCGCCGCAGCGCGTCGCCAAGTCGGTCGCGGGGGGCCATATGCGTAATATGGCCACTGGACACGACACGCGTGAGAGAAGAAAACCGATTTCGCATCGCGCCGTAGGGAGCGGCATCCCTAACCGATGGATCTCGTATGCTCCGAACGTTCACGCTCGCAACGGGGCTCGCGCTGCTCGCGCCGGCCGCCGTCCACGCCCAAGCAGCCTTCACGGCAGAAGTCTCGGGTCGCGGCACACCCGTGCTCTTCATCCCCGGACTCACGAACAACGGCGAGGTCTGGCGCAGCACCGCCGCCGAGTTCGCCCGTGACCACGAGGTGCACGTGCTCTCGCTGGCCGGCTTCGCCGGCGCGCCGCCCGTCGCGACCGATCCTGGCTGGCTGGAGCGCCAACGCGACGCCATCGTCGCGTACATCCGCGAACGCCGTCTCGACCGCCCGGTGCTGGTCGGCCACTCACTCGGCGGTGTGCTGGCGCTGTGGATCGCCGTCGAGCATCCCGAGCTTCCGTCCGCCGTCGTCAACATCGACGGACTCCCGTTCATCGGCGCGACGATGAATCCCGACGCCACCGCTGAATCGATGCGGCCGATGGCCGAGCAGATGCGCACGATGATGTCCAGCCCGAACGCCAAGGAGAACTACCTGCGGATGCAGGGCGCGCAGTTGCGGATGATGGTGCACGACAGCGCCGCGCAGGCGATGCTGGCCCGCCACGGCCGCGACAGCGATATGGCGACGATGGCGGTGGCGATGTACGATATGTGGCGCCTCGACCTCCGGGCCGACCTCGCCCGCGTCCGCGTCCCCGTGCTCAACCTGCACGCCTGGATCGCCTATGAGTCGATGGGCCAGACCCGCGCCGCCGTCGAGCGCCTGATGACCGGCCAGTACGCCACGCTCGCGGATGCGACGCTGCGCATCCACGACCAGGCGTATCACTTCATTATGCTCGACGAACCCGAGTGGACGCAGCGCGAGATGCGGGACTTCCTCGCGCGCGTCGCCGCGATGCGGCGCTAGCCCGCGGCCGGGCCGGCGACGTCAGGCTTCCGTCGCCGGCTTCGGCGTGCGCTTGCGGCTGCCGAAGTGCGCCCCGCGCTCGCGCGGCTGCGCCAGCTGGAACAGGCGGTTCGTGTAGAACGCGACGATGCGCTCCTGCACCGACGTGCGCGTGTCGTTCGACGCCGCACGGAACGGCGCGTAGCGCTGCGGGTCGCCGCTCACCGTGAACCACCACCACGACTCGTCCGCGCCGCGCTGCGCTTCCACGGTGCACGCGTACTGCCGATCGTCCGCCACGAACTCAAACCCCTTGATCATTCCCCTGCTCCTTCGGCGCGATCGCGCCGTACGAGAATTCGCTTGCCCTTGATCGTCGCCTTCGCCATTGCCGCGAGGATGTCGCTCGCCGCGTCCTGCGGCACGTCCACCAGCGAGTGACGGTCGAAGACGGTGATCGTGCCGATGCGCGTCGCCGCAATGCCCGCCTCGTTGGCGATCGCACCCACGAGATCGCCGGGACGCACCTTCAGCTTGCGACCGGCACCCACGTACAGCCGCGTCATCGCCGCGGCGCCCTTCGTCGAGCCCTTGCCCGCTCCCCTCCCCGCTCCCTTCGCCGCGCGCTCGGTCTTGCGCTCCGCGCGCATCGCGGCGCGTTCGCGCGCCGGATGCCGCTCACGCTGCGCGGCGCTGGGAATCTCCTGCTCTTCCGCCTCCGGCTCGCCCTGCCCGCGCGCCAGCAGCTTGGACGCCGCCGCCGCGATATCGAGCGCGTCGAACTCCGCCGCCAGCGGCGTCACCATCGCCCGCCACGCCTCGAGACCACCCTCCAGCAGCGCCTCACGCAGCGCCGCCTGCGCCTGCTCGGCGCGCTTCACCTTCAGGTCCGCCACCGTCGGCAGCGGCGCTAGTTCGATTGGACGCCCCGTCGCGCGCTCGAAGTTCCGCAGCATCCGCTGCTCGCGCGGCTCGACCAGCGTAATCGCCGTGCCTGTGCGGCCGGCGCGGCCCGTCCGCCCGATGCGGTGCACGTACGCTTCGGTCGCTGAGGGCACGTCGTAGTTGACCACGTGCGAGACGTGCTGCACGTCCAGCCCGCGTGCCGCCACGTCCGTCGCCACGAGCAGTTCCGCACCCTTCGAGCGGAAGCGCTTCATCACGCGGTCACGCTGGTCCTGCGAGAGCCCGCCGTGCAGCGCCTCGGCGCCGTAGCCCTGCGCCTTCAGCGTCTCCGAGACTTCGTCCACTTCGGTGCGCGTGCGGCAGAACACGATCGCGCTGGTTGGCTGCTCCACGTCAAGGATGCGTCCCAGCGCCGCCGTCTTGTATGCGCGCGTCACCAAGTAGGCCACCTGCTTCACCTTCGCGACCGCACCGGCCTTCACCTTCTCGCGCTCGATGGTGATCGTCTCGGGGTCGCGCAAATGCGTCCGTGCGATCGCCGCGATGCGCGGCGCCAGCGTCGCCGAGAACAAGGCGACCTGCTTCTCCGCCGGCGTCTCGGCCAGGATCGCCTCGAGGTCCTCGGCGAAGCCCATATCGAGCATCTCGTCAGCCTCGTCCAGCACCACCGTACGCAGGTTCGCGAGGAACACCGTGCGGCGGCGGATGTGGTCGAGTGCGCGGCCCGGCGTCGCGATCACCACGTCCACTCCACGCTTGAGCGCGCGGATCTGGCCGTCCATCGGCGTACCACCGTAGATCGGCACCGCCACCGCCCCGCTGGCGTGTCCGTAGCGGTAGATCGCCTCGGCCACCTGCATCGCGAGTTCGCGCGTGGGCACCAGCACCAGCGCGCTGGTCCGCTCGCGCGGCGGCGCGTCCGTGCGGATGTGCGATACCAGCGGCAGCGCGAACGCGGCCGTCTTGCCCGTACCCGTCGCCGCTTGCGCCAGCACGTCCCGGCCCGCCAGCAACGCCGGAATCGCCGCGCGCTGGATCGGCGTCGGCTCTTCGTAGCCCAAGGCCGCGAGCGCGGCCAATGTCGTGTCTGGAAGACCTAGGGCGCTGAATCCCTCGGACGAGGGAGCAGAAGGCGCGCGCGTAGGCATCCTCCAAGATACACTACTTGCACGATGAATTCCGTTGTTCGCGCCACGACGCGCACCCTCAAGCTCCAAGCCACCACGCTCGGCGGCTCAATTGCGGCCATTTGGGCCGGCTTCACGGCCCAGGTCGTGACCAACAATGCCGTGCTCGCCTGGGGCATCCATCCCCGCAGCAAGCAGGGACTCTGGGGAATTCTCTTCGCCCCTTTCCTGCACGGGAGTACCGAGCACCTGCTTGCCAACACCGTGCCGCTGCTCGTGCTCGGCTGGCTGGTGATGCTGCGCGACGCCAAGCACTTCATCCCCGTCACACTGCTCTCGATGCTCGGCGCCGGACTGTTCGCGTGGACCTTCGGCGCGCCGGGCAGCGTGCACATCGGCGCCAGCGGCGTCGTGTTCGGCTACCTCGGTTTCCTGATGCTCGCCGGTTGGTATGCGCGATCACTCGGCGCCATCGCGCTCAGCGTGCTCGTGACGGTGCTCTGGGGTGGCGTGGTGGTCGGAGTGCTCCCCGGCCAGCCGGGCATCAGTTGGCAGGCGCACCTGGGCGGTTTTCTCGGAGGGATCCTCGCGGCGCGGACGCTCGCTCGATCCACCAGGCCCAGGGTACGATGATCCACCCCATCAGCGCACCGACCGCGACATCCTGAGCTGTCGGCGGCGGCGGAGCGAAGGCACCGCCCGCCCAGATCACCGTGCTCACCAGTACGAAGCTGACGATCGCCGCCCAGCCGCCGACGCCGCGCGGCCGGCACGCCGAGTACCACATCGCGATGCCGACAATCCACATCGCGCCTTCGATCGCGAAGGTGCCGCCGATGGAATTCCACAAGCCGAGGCCGAGCAACGGCCCGCCGTGCGGCCACAGCGGCAAGTCCGGACGATGCGTCACGAAGTCCAGCACCCAATGGCTGAGCACCAGGGCGCCAATCAACGCGGCGCCGTTGCGTGCCACGCCGCGCCAACGTGCCAGCCCGGCGAGCACCGCCGCCCAGGCAAAGCCCATCAACAGGCTGTGCGTCCACGGATAGTGCACGAAGGCCAGCGGCGTGAAGGCCGTGTTGCCCGGTTCCACTTCCACGCGCTCGAGTCCGAGCAGCAGCAGGATCGGCCAGATCAGGTCCACGAACGAGACGGCGACGATGAACCAGCCGACGTGCACTTCCGGCTTGGCCTTCTTGGCGGCGAAGGCAACGGCGAGGTGACCGACGAACACGTGAAGAACTCCGGCTTGGGGGGATGCCCAAACCTAGGTTGTCCTCCGCTACTCCGCCCGCATCGCCACCGCCGGGTCCGCCCGCGTCGCCCGCTGCGCCGGGATGAAGCAGGCCAGCGCCCCGGCTACACCGAGCGTCAACGCCACCGCGCTGAATACGATCGGATCCAGCGGCTGCACGTCGTAGAGGATGACCGTCAGCAACCGCGAGATGCCCGCCGCCAGCGCCAGCCCGAGCGCCATCCCGAGACCCAGCTGCCACGCGCCGCTGGAGAACACCAGCCGGATGACGCGGCCCGGCGACGAGCCCAGCGCCATCCGGATGCCCATCTCGCGCGTGCGCCGGCTCACGGCAAAGCTCATCACCGCGTACAGCCCGATGCTCGCGAGGAACAGCGCCACGAGCCCGAAGATCGCGAACATCGTGCCGAACACGCGGACGAACCACAACTGACGCGCGGCGGCCTCCCGCAAGGTCATCGGCCAATAGATGGGAATGTCGGGGTTTAGCGAGGCGACGGCCTCGCGTACACCCGGCGCCAACGACATCGGGTCGCCGGCGGTGCGCGCCGCGATGTACGCGAACTGCGGCCTTGCCTGCGCGAGTGGGCGCAGCAGCAGCGCCGGCCGCGGGTCCTCGGGGTCGCCGGCCATCACGTCGCCGAACACGCCGACGATGGTCAGATATGGGTTCTGGTTCTCCGGCTGGATACCGCCGAGCTTCACGCGCTTGCCCAGCGCATCGCCATCGGGGAAGTGCTCGCGCACGAAGCGCTCGTTCACGATCGCCACCGGCAGCGCGCCATCACGATCGGTATCGTCAATGCTCCGCCCCTGGCTCAACGGAATCTCCAGCGTCTTCAGGAAGTCCGACGACACCGAGCCGAGCCGCGTGCGCCCCACTTCGCTGCCTTCGTTGTACGTGCGGCCCTCGATCATCACGCCGTCCTGCCCGAAGCCCTGCTCCGCGCTCGGCAGCCCCGACGCCAACGCCGTCGCCTGCACGCCCGGGATCGCTGCCACACGCTCCGGTAACTGCTCCCAGAACGTCCGCTGCATCACCGTATCGGTGTACGACGACGGGAAGCCCACGCGCGACGTGAACACGCTTTCCATCGCGAAACCCGTATCGCGCGAGTTGGCCTTCACCACGCTCTTGATCATCAAGCCGGCCGCCACGAGCAGCCCGCAGGACAGCGAGATCTCGAACACCACCAGTGCCTTGCTGAGCTTGCCGATCTTCATCCCCGACGCGCCGCGCGACTCGTCCTTGAGGATCTCGGCGATGTCGCCCCGCGATGCCTGAAACGCGGGAATCAGGCCGGACATCAGCGCCGCGAGTAACGAGACGCCGATGGAGAACGCGAGGACGGGACCGTAGAGGTCGAAGGACAGGAAGAACGGCGGATTCGTATCCACGATCGCCCGCGTGAAAGCATCCAGGCCCACCTTCGCGACGATAATGCCGAGCACCGTGCCCAGGAGCGAGAGCACGAACGCTTCGGCCAGGAAGATCCGCACGATCTGTCCGCGCGAAGCGCCAAGCGCCGAACGCACGCCGACTTCCTTGGACCGGTGCGCCGCGCGGTCGAGCAAAAGGTTAGCCACGTTGGCACAGGCAATCAGCAGCACGAAGAACACCGCGCCAAGCATCGTGTACAGCAGGCCGGAGGCCTCATTGCCGATGAAAGCGCGCGTGAACTCCATCGCATAGGCCGAGAAGTCACGATTGGACTCCGGATAGTCCGCCGCCAGCCGTCCGTAGATGGTGGCCAGCTCGGCCGATGCAGCGTCGATGGACACCCCGGGCGCCAGCTTGCCGATGACGTTGACGTAGGGACCGTTGCCCCGCGCTGTCGCCAGCGGGTCGGTCTGCAACGGCAGCCACAGCTCGCCGTCATTCGGGAAGCGGAATCCTTCCGGCATCACGCCGATGATCTCGTAGGGCTCGCTGTTGACGCGCATCGTCTGACCGATCACCGATGGTGACCTGCCGAAGCGGTCGCGCCACATTGCATAGCCGAGGATCGCCACCCTGGGGCCACCCGGCGCGTCCTCGCCGGGCCGGAAGGTCCGCCCAATCGACGGCTGGATACCGGCCATCTCCAGCGCCCCGACCGTGATCCAAGTACCTGAGTAGCGTTCAGCGCGATCTTCGCCGGACACGTTCATCGTGCCGCTGGTGTAGGCCCCGAACTGCGTGAACGAGCGCTGCGCCTGGACCACGTCGGAGAAGTCGTGGATGGGTAGCGACTGCCGCGTGATGTTGTTGCGCGGGTTCGTCCTCCACACCGTGACGATCCGATCCCCGTCCTCGAAGGGCAGGCCCCGCATCAGCGCCCCGTAGACGATGCTGAACATCATCGTCGTGAGGCCGATGCCGAACATCAGCGCAATCGAAGCAACGATCGTGAGACCGGGGCTCTTGCGCAGGGTGCGCAATCCGAGGCTGATGTCGCGAATCCAAGAGGCCATTGGGACGGGGTTGGGGCACCCGGGCCTACGGCAGGGGGTCGCGCACGGGTTTCAGGTCCTCGTGATTCGGGCCCAACGCCATCCCCCCGGCGGGCGTACACTTACTGTCCCTCACACCATTCCCACGATGCCACTCATCCGCTCGCTTGGCGTGCTCGCGTTGCTCGCGATGTTCGCCCTCCCGTCCGGCGCCCAAGGGCGTCCCACCGACGGGTACCACAGCGCCGCCCGGCTCGGCGCCGTCCTCGACTCCATCGCGCGCAGCAAGCCGAGCCTCGTGAAGGTCTCGGTGCTCGCCACCTCGCCCGGCCGACGCCCGGTGCATCTCGTGCGCCTCGGCGGCGCCGAAGAGAAGCCCGCGTTGCTCGTGCTCGCCGGCGCCTACGGCCCGCAGATCAGCTCCTCCGAGGTCGCCCTGCGCATCGTGCGCGACCTCGCGCGGCGCCACGGCAGCGACCAGGCCGTCACGCAGCTCCTCGCCAGCAACACCGTGTACGTCATCCCGCGGATGAACCCCGATGCCAGCGAGGCCTTCTTCGGCGCGCTGCGCTGGGAGCGCAAGGGCAACGAGTCGCCATTCGACGACGACCGCGATATGGCCGACGACGAAGACGGCCCCGATGACCTCAACGGCGACGGCCTCATCACGATGATGCGCGTGAAGGCCGCTGACGGCGAATGGATTCCCGACGCCGTCGATCCGGCGCTGATGCGTCGCGCCGACCGCACCAAGGGCGAACGCGGCATCTACCGCATCCTCGTCGAAGGCCGTGACAACGACAACGACGGCGAGTACAACGAGGACGCGGCGGGCGGCACCGACATCTCGCGCAACTTCGCCAACAACTATCGCTTCTTCTCCGAGAACGCCGGCCTGCACCCGTTCTCGGCCGAGGAGTCGCGGGCGGTGGCCGAGTTCGTGAGCACGCACGACCACATCGCTGCCGTGTACGTGCTCGGGATGCAGGACAACCTGCTGAAGCCCTGGGAAGGCCGTCGCGTCCCGGGCATCGGCGGGGCGCCGCAGGGCACCTCGGCCGGCGGACCGCTCACGGCCTCGCTGCCCGAGGACAACGGCTGGTTCAATGAAGTGTCGCGCCGCTTCAAGGCGACCACGGGCTGGAGCGAAGGCCCGGCCAGCGCCGCCGATCAGGGCGATCCGCTGTCCTGGGCCTACTTCCATATGGGACGCTTCGCCTTCGGCTCGCGCGTGTGGTGGCCGGGCAAGGCGCCGGCAGATACCGCCGCTGGCCGTCGCGCCCCGTCCCCCGACCCGCTGGCGACCGAACGCAACGACTACCGCTGGGTGAAAGCCAACCGACCCAACGGATTCGTGGAATGGACGCCCGTGTCGGGCTTCACGATTGATGGCGAGGCCGTGGAGGTCGGCGGCTTCGCGCCCTTCGCGCTGCTCAATCCGCTCGGCAGCGAACTCGACAGCCTCTCCGCCAAGCACACGGCTTTCGTCGTGGAGCTCACCGGACTGCTCCCCAAGGTCACCGCGCCGCGCGTGACCGTCACCGAAGTCGGCCCGCGCGTCTATCGCATCCAGGCCATCGTGCAGAACGACGGCTACCTGCCGAGCAACGCCGCCATCGGCGTGCGCTCGCGCCTGCCGCACCGCGTGCGCGTGGAGATGCGCCTCGGTCGCGACCAGCAGATGAGCGGCGGCCGCCCGATGAACTTCATCGGCGCGCTGCCGGGCAGTGGCGGCACCCAGACCTTCGAGTGGGTCATCGTCGGTGCACCAAACTCCACCGTGACCCTGACCGTGGGCTCGCCCCACGCCGGGCTCACCACCCAGACCATCACCCTCCGCGCGAGGTAAGCGACCGATGCCATTCGTTCGCCGTGTTTCGACCGCACCGCGCGTCGGTGCCTATCTGATGGCGGCGTTGCTCGCCGTCGCCCCGCTGGCCCTCGAAGCCCAGCGCATCCGTACCGCGCCGCCGCCGGTGCGGGCCACGCAGCCTCCGGTGGCCGGCGCGCTCGCCGCGCTTGGCTCGCCGCCGAACCCCAAGGTGGCCGTGAGCTGGGATCGCTTCTACGACCACGCCGGCCTGATGGAGATCGGCCGCCGGCTCGCGGCCGCGCACCCCGGCTTCATCAAAATGGGCAGCATCGGCCAGAGCACGCAGGGCCGCGATATGTTCCTGCTCACCGTCACCAACTTCTCCGTCGGCGACGCCGACAAGAAGCCGGCGATGTGGATCGACGGCAACATCCACGCCAACGAGATCCAGGGCGCCGAGTTCTCGCTGTACACGGCTTGGTACCTGGCCGAGATGGCCGATCGCGTGCCGGCCGTGGACTCGCTGCTGCGCAACTACACGCTGTACATCGTGCCCAGCATCAATCCCGACGGGCGCGACCACTACATCCACGAAGCCAACAACGCGAGCTCGCCGCGCACGGGCCTCGCCCCGCGCGACACCGACCACGACGGCAAGGTGGACGAGGACGGCCTCGACGACCTCAACGGCGACGGCCACATCACGCAGATGCGCCGCCGCAATCCCAACGGCCGCTGGCGCGTGAGCCCGGAAGATCCTCGCCTGCTGGTTCCGATCCTGCCCGGCGAGCAGGGCGAGTACGACCTGCTCGGCGCCGAAGGCTACGACAACGACGGCGACGGCTTCGTGAACGAGGACGGCCCCGGCGTCTACGACCCGAACCGCAACTGGCCCTGGCGCTGGGCGCCGCAGTACGTGCAGGGCGGCGCGGACCGTTATCCCGGTTCGCTGGTCGAGACGCGCAACATTATGGATTTCGTCATCAAGCACCCCAACATCGCGGGCGCGCAGAGCTACCACAACAGCGGCGGAATGCTGCTGCGCGGCCCCGGCGTGCCGCAGGACGAGTACCGCCCGCAGGACGTACAGGTCTTCGACCAGCTCGGCCGCGTCGGCGAGGAGATCCTGCCCGGCTACCGCTATATGATCGTCTGGAAGGACCTCTACACCGTGTGGGGCGGCGAGCTCGACTGGTTCTATGGCGCGCGCGGCATCCTCACGTTCTCCAACGAGCTGTGGACGCCGTTCCTGTACTTCTATCGCCAGGCCGGCGGCGGGGGCGGCGGCTTCGGCGGCGGCAACCCGCAGAACCGCCAGTTCCAGACCACCGAGTCGCGCTTCAATCGCCTGCTGCTGATGGGCGAGGCCTTCGTCGAGTGGACCGAGGTGGACCACCCGCAGTTCGGGAAGGTCGAGGTCGGCGGCTACAAGAAGAACTTCGGCCGCGTCGAGCCTGGCTTTATGCTCCAGAGCGACGGGCATCGCAATATGATGTTCACGCTCTACCAGACCTCGCAGATGCCGCTGGTCGAGGTGGACTCCGTGACCACGCGCGCACTGGGCAACGGCCTCACCGAGGTGACGGCCGTGGTGGTGAATCGCCGCCTCGCGCCGACGCACACGCAGCAGGATCTTGAGAACCGCATCTCGCGTCCGAATGTCATCAGCATCAGCGGCGGCCGCGTGATCTCGGGCTTCACCATCGACGATCCGCTGCAGGGCCACTCGACGGAGCAGAAGGTGAATCCGGCGAGCATCCGCGTGGCGAACATTCCCGGCAACGGGATCGTGCGCGTGAAGTGGATCGTCCAGGGTACCGGGCCGTTCACCGTGACCGCGGATTCGCAGAAGGGCGGGAGTTCGACGCGGCGGTCGCGGTAGGACGGCGTCCGCTGTTCACGAATGCGTCACACTCGAGGGGTCCCGGAAACGGGGCCCCTCGTGCATCGTATAGGCATCTATGACGGCACTCCTCCGAATTGAGTCGGTCGAGAAGACCTACGCGACCGTGCGCGCTGTCGCCGGCATCTCGCTCGATGTGCACGCTGGCGAGGCCGTCGCGCTGCTCGGCCCCAACGGCGCGGGCAAGACCACGCTACTCCGGATGCTCGTGGGCATCACCCGCCCCGACCGTGGGCGCATCCTGTGGGACGGCGCCGAGCGGGTGACACTTCCGGCATCCGAGATGGGCTATCTGCCCGAGGATCGCGGGCTGTATCAGGATATGCCGATTCTGCGCACACTGGCCTACTTTGCGCGGCTGCGCGGTGTGCCGGCGGTTGACGCAACACGCCGAGCTGCGGAGTGGCTCGCGCGATTCGAGCTTGCTGACCGAGCCGGCGAGAAGCTCAGCGCCCTCTCCAAGGGCAACCAACAGAAGGTGCAGTTCGCCGCCGCCGTACTACACGCGCCGCGCTTCGTCATCCTCGACGAACCGTTCAGCGGGCTCGACCCGCTCAACCAGGAACTGTTCCTCACATTGGTGCGCGAGCTGCGCGAACGCGGCACGACCATCCTCTTCAGCGCACACCAGATGTCGCTCGTCGAACGGATGGCCGACCGGGTCTTCGTGATGCACCGCGGGCGCGAGCTGTTGCACGCACCCACCGCTGAGCTCGTGGGCGGCGGGTCCCTGCACGACCTCTATGTGCAGAAGGTGCGTGAGGCCAACGCCGAGGCCGGCATTGCCGGCACGGAGGCCGCGTGACGCGCTGGCAGCAGACGCTGGAGGTGGCGCACTGGGAGTTCACGCGCTTCGTGAAGTGGAAGCAGCAACTCATTGGCCTCGCCGTGGTGCTCGCAATCGGCATCGGCAGTGGCTTCGTGGGACGGATGGCCGCGCAGGCCAAGCGCAAGCCGGTGCCGGTGGCCGCCGTCGGAGCCGAACGGCTGGAGTTCGCGTTGCCGGATGCGGCGCCCGTGGCCTGGGACTCCACGGAAGCCTGGACGGAGCACTCGGCCCGCGCGGCCGTCGAGAACGGACGCCTCAAGGGTCTGCTCCTCGTGCGCGAGGCGCGTGACGTCGAGCTCGTGCTGCGCGATCGCGCGGCGTGGACCGATGCCCTCGCGCGGCGCCTCGTCGAGACGCGGCAGGCCACGCTGCTCGCGCGGCTCGCGGCGACGACGCCGGACGGCGCCGCCCTCGTCTCGCCGCTCGACGTCCGGACGCAGTATACCGCTGCCGACGACGGAAGCGACGACGATGCGACGCGGGTCGCCGCCTTCGTCATCCTCTTCATCGGCGCCACGCTCATCCTCGGCGGCTTCGGCACGATGTTCGCCGGCATCACCGGCGAGAAGCAGCAGCGGGTGACCGAGCAGCTCGTCGCCATCGTGCCGCCGCAGGTGTGGATGGATGGTAAGATCATCGGGCTGGCTGCGGCGGCCGTCGTCGGCACCGCACTCACGGCGTCGGCCGTCTTCGCCGTCTTCCGCCTGCTGCCGTTCTTGTTCGGACGCCCGCAGTTCTCCCTGCCACCGATCGCCTCGGCCTGGGGCACGCTCGCGCTCGTGTTGGTCATCACGCTGCTGGGCGTCGCGATGTGGTTCGCGTTTATGGCGGCCATCGCGGCGAGCATCGACGATCCCAACAGCTCCACGCGTACCTTGCTGCTGTTCGCCCCGATGGCACCGCTCGGCGTCGCGCTGGCGCTGACGGAGCGTGCCGACACCGGCATTGCGCAGGCACTGTCCCTCTTCCCGCTGACGGCCACCGCGGTCCTGCCGACGCGACTGGTGCTCACGACGGTGCCGTGGTGGGAGGTCGCAGCGTCACTCGCGTTCTTGCTCGGCGCCGTGTGGCTGTTCCGGCGCGCGGCAGGCAAGATCTTCGGCTTGGCGATCCTGACCTACGGCAAGGAGCCCTCGCTGCGCGAGATGCTGCGCTGGATACGGCAGGCGTAGCGCTCAACGCTCCCCGACAATCTTGACGATCACCCGCTTGCGCCGCTGCCCGTCCCACTCGCCGTAGAACACGCGCTGCCAGGGCCCGAGGTCCAGCGCGCCGGCGGTCACCGGCACGATCACCTCGTGCCCGATGGTCAGCGAGCGCAGGTGCGCCGCCGCGTTGTCCTCGCCGGTCTCGTTGTGCCGGTACCGGTCCGGATCCCACGGCGCCACGCTGTGCTCCAACCAGTGCAGGATGTCGTGCCACAGCCCGGACTCGTGGTCGTTCACGAAGACCGAGGCCGTGATGTGCATCGCCGACACCAGCGCGAAGCCCTCGCGGATGCCGCTCGCCTGCAGCTGCTCGGCCACGGTGTCGGTGATGTCGATGAGCTCCTGACGACGCTTGGTCTCGAACCACAGGTAGTGCGTGTGTGCCGGCATTCGCGGTCCCGGAGGAGGGTTCGGTTCGAATATGCGGGGGGCTTGCGCGATCTGCCGGGGCCTGATAACCTACAACCATATGGTTGCACGTTCTCCCCTCCCCGCGGCGGATCTGGACCGGCTGTTCCGCGCCCTCGCCGACGGCACGCGCCGCGACATCGTCGCGCGGGTTCTCGCCGGCGAGGAGGCGTCCGTGTCCGCACTCGCGGCGCGCTACGATATGTCCTTCGCGGCCGTGCAGAAGCACGTGGCCGTGCTGGAGGAGGCTGGACTCGTGACCAAACGTCCCCACGGCCGCGAGCGCCTCGTGCGCGGCAACCCGGAGCGCATCGCGCGGGCGCGCGAGCTGCTCCTGCAACTCGAGCAGCTCTGGCTGTCGCGCTTCAGCCAGCTCGATGCCATCCTCGCCGAACCCCGTCCCCCCAAGGAGTAGCAGCAATGCCCGTCACCAGCATCGCCTCGAACGCCGCCGACCTCACGATGACCATCGAGGCCGAGTATCCCTGCTCGGTCGAGCGCCTCTGGGAGGCGTACTCGGACCCTCGCCAGCTCGAGCGCTTCTGGGGCCCCGAGCAGTGGCCGGCCACGTTCACGCGCCACGATATGCGCGTGGGCGGCGAGTCGCACTACTATATGACGGGCCCTGACGGTCAGCGCTCGAGCGGCTGGTTCCGCTTCCTCACCGTCGAGCCCGGCAAGCGCTTCGAGGTCGAGGACGGCTTCTCCAACCCCGACGGTAGCCGCAACGATGCGATGCCCTCGATGCGAATGGTCTTCACCTTCACCGCCACGAAGCAGGGTTCACGCTTCAAGAGCGTGACGTACTTCCCCAGCCTCGAGGCGATGGAAGAGCTCGTGAAGATGGGAATGGTGGAAGGCACGAAGTCGGCGATGAGCCAGATCGACGCCGTGCTCGCGGACCTCAAGACCTTCGCCGCCTCGCGGCCCACCGAGGCCCAGATCCTCAACGACACGCAGATCCGCGTCAGCCGCGTGATCCGCGGCTCGGTCCAGGACGTTTGGCGTGCGCACCACGAGCCCGCCCTGATGCAGCGCTGGCTGCTCGGCCCCGATGGCTGGACGATGCCGGTCTGCGAGATCGCGACCAAGGTCGGCCAGCGCTACCGCTTCGAGTGGGAAGCCGAGGACAAGTCGCAGCGCTTCGGCTTCGTCGGCGAGCTCCTCGAGTCCGCACCGCCCTACCGCGCCGTCACCACCGAGCAGATGATCGGGATGGACGGCGAGCCGTCGAAGAACGAGATGACCCTCACCGCCGTCCCCGCCGGCACCCTGCTCAGCATCGTCATCACCTATCCCAACAAGGAGGTGCGCGACATCGTGCTCGGCACCGGAATGACGGTCGGGATGGAGACGAGTTACGCGCGGTTGGAGAGGGAGATCCTCGTCGCGGCCTGAACGGCATTCACCACAGAGGGCACAGAGTCCACAGAGAACCACCACTACACGTGCTTTGGGGGCTCGTACCGAAGCATCGGTTCGAGCCCCCAGAAAAGGCAGTTGTAGTTCTCTGTGCCCTCTGTGCCCTCTGTGGTGAACCGCAGTCCCTCACAGGACCACGTTCAGCAACCGCCCCGGCACCAGAATCACCTTCCTCGGCTCCCCGGTGATGAACTTCCCGATCACCGGATCCGCCTTGGCCGCCGCCAGCGCGGCCTCCTGTGTCACGTCCTTCGGGACCAGCACCTTGCCGCGCGTCTTGCCGCCCACCTGCACGACGAGTTCGATCTCGTCGCTCACCAGCAGCGCCGGATCGTAGGCCGGCCAGCGCGAGTCGAACACGCTCGTCTGGTGCCCCAAGATCGCCCACAGTTCCTCGGCCACGTGCGGCGCGAACGGCGCCACGAGCTGCACCACCGGCTCCACCTCGGCGCGGGCGGCCGTGCGCTCGTTCTTCCGCACCGTGTTCATATACTCCATCATCGCGGCGATGGCGGTGTTGTAGCTCAGCGCCGGCACGTCCTCGCCCACCTTCTTGATCGTCGCGTGCAGCTTGCGCTGCACCTCGGCGTCGGGCGCCGCCGCGTCGTCACGGTCGCGCACCGCGATCCACAGGCGGTCCAGGAAGCGCTTCACGCCGCTGATGCCGCCGTCGCGGAAATCGCCGCCCTCCTCGAAGGGGCCGAGGAACATCAGGTAGGTGCGGAACGCATCCGCGCCCCACTGCTCGATGTACTCGTCCGGGTTCACCACGTTGCCGCGCGACTTCGACATCTTCGCGCCCTCGCGGATGATCAACCCGTGCGCGCGGAACTTCGTGAACGGCTCCTCGAAGTCGAGCAGCCCCGCGTCGTGCAGCACCATCGTGATGAAGCGCGAGTACAGCAGGTGCAGCACGGCGTGCTCGTTGCCGCCGATGTACGTCGTCACCGGCAGCCACTTCTTCGTCGTGGCGGCGTCGAAGGCCACGTCGTCGCGGCCCACGCTGGGGTAACGGAGGAAGTACCAGGCCGAGTCGAGGAAGGTGTCGCTGACATCGGTCTCGCGCCGCGCCTGCTTGCCGCAGGTCGGGCACGGCACGTGATACCACTCCTCGTGGCGCGCCAGCGGCGAGATGCCCGAGTCGTCCGGCTTGAAGTCGGGGATGTCAGGCAGCAGCACCGGCAGCTGCGACTCCGGCACCGGCACGGTGCCGCAGGCGTCGCAGTAGATAATCGGGATCGGCGGACCCCAGTAGCGCTGCCGCGAGATGCACCAGTCGTGCAGACGGTAGTTCGTCACCGCCTCGCCGGCACGGCGCTCCGCCAGCCACGCGGTGACCTTGGCCTTGCCCTCGTCCACACCGAGCCCGTCGAACTGCTCGGAGTTCACGAGCACGCCGTCGCCGACGTAGGCCGCATCGCCGAGCGGCGTCTTGGCATCGTCGCCCGGGCCGGCCACCACGCGCAGGATCGGCAGCTCGAACTTCGTCGCAAACTCGAAGTCGCGTTCATCGTGGCCCGGCACCGCCATAATCGCGCCGGTTCCGTACTCCATCAGCACGTAGTCGGCGATCCAGATCGGGATCATCTCGCCGGTGGCCGGGTTCACCGCGTACGAGCCGGTGAACTCGCCCGTCTTCTCCTTGCTGGTCTTGCGGCTCACGAGGTCCTGCTTGGCGGCACGCGCGCGATACTCGCGCACCACGCCCTCCTGCATCGGCGTCGTGAGCTCCTCCACCAGCGGATGCTCCGGCGCCAGCACCAAGTACGTCGCGCCGAAGATCGTGTCCGGGCGCGTGGTGAAGACCTCGATGCTCGTGCGGTCGGTGCGCAGCTCCGTAGTCACCGCCACGGCCGAGCTGCCGGCGTCGGCCAGCGGGTCGAGCACCGGGAAGCGCAGGCGCGCGCCGTCGGAGCGGCCGATCCAGTTCCGCTGCGCCTGCTTGGTCGTCGCCGACCAGTCCATCGTGTCGAGATTGGCCAGCAGGCGCGGCGCGTACTTGGAGATGTTGAAGAACCACTGCTCCAGGAAGCGCTGCTCGACCATCGTGCCGCAGCGCTCGCAGGCGCCGTTCACGACCTGCTCGTTGGCGAGCACCGTCTTGCACGACGGGCACCAGTTCACCGCCGCCGCCTTCTTGTAAGCCAGGCCCTGCTTGTGCAGCTGCAGGAACACCCACTGCGTCCACTTGTAGTACGCGGGGTCGGTCGTATCCACCGACTTGGACCAATCCACCATCAGGCCGGCGCGGTCGAGCTGCCGGCGGAAGTTCCGGATGTTGCTCGGAATCAGCTCCATCGGATGCCGCCCGACCTTCAGCGCGAAGTTCTCCGAGTGGATGCCGAACGCGTCGTAGCCCAGCGGCTCGAAGACCGTGTGGCCTTGCAGGCGCTGGAAGCGCGCATAGATATCACAACCAGTGAACGCGAAGAGATTCCCCACGTGCAGGCCTTCGGCCGACGGGTAGGGGAACATCATCAAGGCGTAGAACGGGCGCTCGCCGGTCGCGAGGTCGGTGCGGTGCGTACCGCGCTCGGCCCAACGCTCCCGCCAACGCGCCTCGACCACTGCCGGATCGTAGGTCACGGGCTCAGGAACTGATGCAGTCATCGTCTGTGGAAAGGAATTCCTTGAATCTAGCTCCCTCCCGAACGGCCTCCAACACGGATGCCGCTCCCGACGCCGCCGTGCGCACGCACGTCATCGACCGCGTCGCCGACTGGGCGGCCATCCTCGGCTCCCTCGCCGTGCTGGTGCTGCTCTGGGCCGGCTGGGCCACCTTCGGCACACTGGCCTCGGCCGGCGACCTCGTCTGGATGCTGGCCCTGCTGCTCGCCGTGGCCGTGGCGTCGTCGGCCTTGGTCTTCCGGCTCCTCATCTCGCCGATCGTCGGAAACCAGCTCCGCGGCCTCGCCGACGTCGCCGAGGCCATCGCTGCCGGCGACCTCACGCGCACGCCCGAGGCGGCCAGCGCGGGCGGCCAGCTCGGGCGGCTCGGCCGCGCGATGGTCGAGATGACGTCCACGCTCCGCCGCTTGGCCGGCCTCATCCACGAGAACGGTGCGGCCACCTCCGTCAACGCCTCCGAAATCACCGCCAGCACCGAGCATATGGCGCAGGCCGCGTCGGGCATCGCCGAGACGGCCAGCACGCTCAGCGACGAGGCCGCCGGAATGGCCCAGACCATCCGCCTGCTCAGCGAAGATGCCACGCGGCTGGCCACGTTGGCGGGCAATGTGTCCGCCGGCGCCGCCGATGGTCTCGCGCGCAACGACCGCCTCAAGACGCTGGCCACCGAGAACGCCACGCTGCTCGACGAGAGCGCGCGCCGGCTCGACGACCTGGCCGTGGACGTGCAGGAGGGCGCCAAGGCCACCGAGGCGCTGGCCACGGCCTCCGACGAGATCCGTGCCTTCGTCGCGCTGGTGCAGAAGATCGCGCGGCAGTCCAAGCTGCTCGCGCTCAATGCGGCGATGGAGGCCGCGCGTGCCGGCGAGCACGGCGAAGGCTTCACCGTCGTCGCCAACGAAGTGCGCCGCCTCGCACAGAACACCGCCGAAGCCGCCGAGCAGACGGACCAGTTGATGAAATCGCTGATCGCGCAGATGGAAGCCGCCAGCACCAGCGGCCTGCGCGCCCGCAGCGCCGTCGAGGCCGTGCGCGGCGCCACGACGCGCGGCCGGCAGGCCTTCGCGCAGGTCGAGCGCGCCGTCGGCGACGCCGAGCTCTGGGTCTCGGCGATGGCCTCCTCCGCCGCCTCGGGTCAGGCCCTCGCCGCCGAAATCACCGCCAAGCTCGGATCGCTCTCTCAGGGCACGCAGGCCTTCGCCGACTCGATGCAGGACGTCGCCGCCGCCAGCGAGGAGCAGAGCGCCAGCACGCAGGAAATCGCCGCCGCGGCGAACTCGTTGGTGAAAGCGGCGGTGGCAGTCGAGCGGACGGCAAAGTCCTTCAAGACGGATGACGGATGACGGATGACGGATGACGGATGCGGACAAGCTTCCGTCATCCGTCATCCGTCCTATCTCCTGTACATATACGCACAGCGCTCCAACCGCGCCCCGCGCTCATCGCAGACCGCGAACTGCGCCCCTTCGTACAGGCAGGCCCCGGCGTAGCGTCCGTCCTTGTGCACCACGTAGAACTGGAGATCGAACTTCGGGCGGCCGCGCTCGTCGAGCAGGCGCGCCTCGGTCATCGCGACGATGCGCTCCATCGTCTTCATCGCCGCCGCCTCGGGCGCGAGGCCCTGGCGCATAAACTCCACGATCAAGAACGACGCGCAGGTCTTGATGTTGGCCTCGCCGCGGCCGGTGCTGCCTGCCGCGCCGACGAGGTTGTCGCAGTACTGACCGGCCCCGATGATCGGTGAGTCGCCCACGCGCCCCGGCACCTTCCACGCCATCCCGCTGGTGGTCGTCACGGAGCTGATGTCCCCGCGCGCGTCCACGGCGTTCATATTGATCGTGCCGGTCGTGAACTTGATGTCCACGTCGCCATCGTAGTCGAGGAAGGCGTCGTTCGGGTTCAGCCGCGCGCGCCAGCGCAGCCATTCCTGCCGCGTCTTCTCGGTGAGCAGGTTCTGCGGCGTGAAGCCCATCTCCAGCGCGAAGCGCCGCGCGTCCTGGCCCACGAGCATCACGTGGTCGGTGTAATCCATCACCGCCTTGGCCACGAGGCTCGGCGTGGCGATGTCCTCGAGGCAGGCCACGGCGCCGGCGCGCTTGGTGGGACCGTGCATACAGCTGGCGTCGAGCTGCACGACGCCGTCGCGGTTCGGCAGGCCGCCGAGGCCCACTGATGTGTCCTCGGGATCCAGCTCCTGGATGTTCACGCCCGCGATGATCGCGTCGAGCGCGTCGGTGCCTGCGACGATGCGGTCGTAGGCGAGGCGCACTCCGCGCAGGCCGTTGGCCGAGGCCACCACGGTGGGGCGCGCGCGCAGCAGAGTCGCAATGGGCGCAGCGGCGGCCGCTGTGGTCGGGAGGGCCGTCGCCCCGAGAGCGGCGGCGGACGTGGCGAGGAAATCGCGGCGGGTCGTAGGCATCGGCGGGCGGGTTCGGGGTCTGCGGTATGCTAGTCCCTCCGCCCGCCTCGCGTGAGGGGCCGCCCCAGACCGGCGCGAGGGGCCATATTGCACGGATGCCGACCCGCCTCCGCTTCGCCCTCGCCGCCGCGCTCCTCCTGGGCGCCGCCACCGCCCCCCTCGCAGCGCAGGGCCGCCAGCTGACGCGCTGGGAGACCCAGGCCCGCGCCCTGCTCAAGGAGCTGGTCGAGATCAACACGACCCACTCCACCGGCAACACCGTCACCGCCTCCGAGGCGATGGCACGGCATATGCTCGCCGCCGGCTTCCCGCGCGAGGACGTGGTCGTGATCGAGAACGCGCCACGCAAGGGCAACCTCATCGTCCGCTATCGCGGTCGCTCGCGCACGCTGCGGCCCATCCTCCTGCTCTCACACATCGACGTGGTCGAGGCCAATCCGGCCGACTGGACGCTGCCGCCCTTCGAGTTCATCGAGCGCGACGGCATCTTCTACGGCCGCGGCGTCGCCGACGACAAGGACGAAAGCGCCATCCACCTCACGCTGCTCCTGCGGATGAAGGCCGAAGGCTACGTCCCCGAGCGCGACATCATCGTCGCGCTCACCGCCGACGAGGAAGGCGGACCCGAGAACGGCGTCGAGTACCTCCTCGCCAACCATCGCGAGCTGGTGGATGCGGCCTTCGTGCTCAACGAAGGTGGCGGCGGACGGATGGACGGCAGCCGCCGCATCTCCAACGACGTGCAGGCCGCCGAGAAGTACGTGGTGAACTTCATCCTCGAGGCCACCAACAGCGGCGGTCACAGCTCCGTCCCGAGGCCGGACAACGCCATCTACTCGCTGGCCCGCGCCCTCGCGCGCCTCGCCGAGATGCAGCAGCCGGTGCGCCTCAACGAGACCACCCGCGCCTACTTCACCCGGCAGGCCGACATCCTCGGCGGCGAGACCGGCGCCGCGATGCGACGCCTCGTCGCCAACGAGCGCGATGCGCAGGCCGCCGTCATCGTCTCGCGCGACTTCTCCAACAACTCGCGCCTGCGCTCCACCTGCGTGGCCACGCTGCTCGAGGCCGGCCACGCGATGAACGCCCTGCCCCAGCGCGCCCGCGCCACGGTCAACTGCCGGATCCTCCCGGAAGAGACCCGCGCCCAGGTGCAGGCCCGCATCGTCGAGGCCATCGCCGATCCCGAGATCAAGGTCACGGTCGAGCGCGAGGACTCCAACTCGCCCGCCTCACCGCTGACCCCGGAACTGCTGCGCGCCATCGAGGCCGCCACCGAAGAAATCTTCCCGGGCACGCCGGTCGTCCCAACGATGAGCACCGGCGCCACGGACGGCGCCTACTTCCGCGCCGCGGGCATCCCGGTGTATGGCGTCAGCGGCCTGTTCTACTCCGCGCCCAACGCGCACGGGATGAACGAGAAGATCGAAGCCGAGGCCTTCTACCAGGGGCTCGAGTTTATGTATCGCCTCGTGCGCCGCCTCACCGGCGGCCCCGGGATGTAATTTCCGAGGATGAGTACCGTGGATCTCAATACCATCCCGTTCTTCGCCGGCCTCCCGGACCAGCTGCGCTGGCACCTCTCGCGCGCCGCCGAGCGCATCGAATACCCTGAGGGCGAGCGGCTCTTCCGCGACGGCGAGCCGCGCCGCGCGCTGTGGGTGATCCTCGAAGGCACGCTGGCCATCGAGCTTCCCGGCGGCGGCGACGAGCCGCACCGCCTGGCCACGCTCGGCCCCGGCGACGTCGTCGGCGAGAGCATCCTGCTCGGCGACGACGTGCACCACACCGAGGGCAAGGTGCTGGCGCCGCTGGTCGCGCTGCGCTTCGAGAAATTCACGCTCGAGCCCCTGCTCAAGGACCAGCCCCGCCTGCACGCCGCGCTGCTCGCGCGTAGCGCCCGCGTGCTCGCGGCGCGCCTCAAGTCGGCGGACGGGGCGCTCTCCGGGCGCGATCGCGCCGCCGGCTTCGGCGGCCCGACGCGCACAGAGAAGGACTTGCTCGGCGAGCGCGACGTGCCGCAGGCCGCGCTCTTCGGCGTGCAGACGCTGCGCGCCATCGAGAACTTCCCGATCACCGGCGTCACGCTACAGAACTTTCCCGACCTGATCGTCGCGCTGGCGCAGGTGAAGGAAGCCGCGGCGCGCGCCAATATGGAGATCGGCACGCTGCCGGCCGACATCGGCGAGGCCATCATCAAGGCCTGCCGCGAGATTGCCGCCGGCACGCACCACGAGCACTTCCGCGTGGATATGATCCAGGGCGGCGCCGGGACCTCGACGAATATGAACGCCAATGAGGTCATCGCGAACCGCGCCTGCGAACTGCTCGGCGTGCCCCGCGGCAGCTATGCCCGCGTGCATCCCAACGAGCACGTCAACCTCTCGCAGAGCACCAACGACGTCTATCCCACCGCCGTGCGCCTCGCGCTGCACGCGGCGTTGGCCGGTCTGCAGCGCGAGATGCGCGCGCTGGTCGAGGCCTTCCGCGCGAAAGGCCAGGAGTTCGCCCCGCACGTGAAGATGGGCCGCACCCAGCTGCAGGACGCCGTGCCGATGACCCTCGGCCAGGAGTTCACCGCCTTCGGCAACACCATCGCCGAGGATGTGGACCGGCTGGAGGAGGCCAAGGCGCTGCTGCGCGAGATCAATATGGGCGCCACCGCCATCGGCACGCGCATCACCGCGCCCGAGGGCTACACCGAGAAGGTGCGGGCGCATCTCAGCCAGGTCAGCGGGCTCGGGCTCATCACCGCGCCGGACCTTGTGGAGGCCACCAGCGACACCGGCGGCTTCGTGCAGCTTTCCGGCGTGCTCAAGCGCTGCGCCGTCAAGCTGAGCAAGGTCTGCAACGACCTGCGCCTGCTCTCCAGCGGCCCGCGCACCGGCTTCGGCGAGATCCGCCTGCCCCCGATGCAGCCCGGCTCGAGCATTATGCCCGGCAAGGTGAACCCGGTGATCCCGGAAGCGGTGAACCAGGTGTGCTTCGACGTGATCGGCGGCGACGTGACGGTGACGATGGCGGCCGAGGCGGGGCAGTTGCAGCTGAACGTCTTCGAGCCGATCATCGCGTTCCGGCTGCTGCGCCACATCAGCGCGATGACCAACGCCTGCCGCATCCTGCGCGAGAAGTGCGTGGTCGGCATCGAGGCCAATCCGCAGGTGATGCGCGACTACGTCGAGCGCTCGATCGGCCTCGTCACGGCACTCCTGCCGACGCTGGGGTACGAGCAGTGCACGGCGCTGGCGAAGGAAGCCCTGGAGAGCGGCCGCGGCGTGGCCGAGCTCGTGCTGGAGAAGAAGCTGATGACCCGCAAGCAGCTCGACGCGGTCTTGGATCCCGCGCGAATGGTCAGCGGCGCACACTAGACCGGACGGAAGACGGAGGACGGAAGCCGACAGCAGGTCGCATCCGTCATTCGTCATCCGTCCCCAATCGGAGTTCGAAGTATGGCTGGAATCAAGCTTGACGGCGCCGGCACCCAGAAGATGAAGACCATCGAGGAGGCGCTGGGGACGGTGCAGACCATCCACGGGCTCGTCGAGCGGATGGCCGTGGACGTGAAGAACAACCGCGGCGTCGGGGCCATCCCGGGGCAGATCAAGCGCATCGGCACCAACCTGCAGGGGCAGCTGAAGGCGCAGTTCGGCCTGATTGCCGATCAGGTGTCGGCGATGATCATCGCGATGGGACGCGGCGGCGGGGAGCAGGCCAAGGTCCGGGTGCTCCGCGAGGCCGTGGCGCAACTGCGCACCGCCTTGGAAATCAACGCCGCCAAGGTCAAGGAACAGCACGCGGTGAAGATTGAAGTCGCGCCAGACTGAGACGGCGGGCCGACGCGCCGAACCTGTTCTGGACACGGATTCTACGGGCGTTTTCCGCTTGCCCCACCCAATCGGGTAGGTGTAGCTTTTGGGGTCGTACCCGCGGGCCGAACCCGGGCCTGACTCGATCCCCCCAGCCACGAACGAAATGTCGATGCTGCGCCTGCGCCAGGCAGCACCAGCCCTGCTTATGGCAGTGGCCCTCCTGGCGCTCACCGCGTGCGGTGGAGCGGAGTACCCGAACTCCACCTTCAATCACACCACGGATTTCAACACAGCCATCGATGGCCTGTGGAACCGTCTCCTGTTCTGGGGGACGATCGTCTTCGTGGTCGTGGAAGCTGGGCTGATCTACACAATCTTCCGCTTCCGGAAGCGTCCGGGCGGCGCGCCCGCCAAGCAGATCCACGGCAACGTCGCCCTCGAGATCACCTGGACGGTCATCCCGGCCGTCATCCTGGTGCTGATCGCGGTGCCGACCGTGAAGACGATCTTCCAGACACAGGCGCCGGCACCGGCGGGCGCGCTGACGATCGAGGTCACCGGCCACCAGTGGTGGTGGGAGTTCCACTACCCCGAGTACGGCGTGACCACGGCCAACGAGGTCTACATCCCGGTCGGCCGCACCGCCAACTTCGTGCTCCGCACCAAGGACGTGCTGCACTCGTTCTGGGTGCCGCAGCTCGGCGGCAAGCGCGACCTGATCAGCAACAAGACCAACCTGCTGTGGTTCACGCCCAACGCGGACCTCGGCACGAACGCCTGGAACGGCTTCTGCGTCGAGTACTGCGGCGCGAGCCACGCGAATATGAAGTTCCGGATGTTCACGGTGCAGCCGGACGAGTTCGCCTCGTGGGTGGCGCACCAGGCACGGCCGGCGGCGCTGCACGATTCGACGGCGCGCTCCGCCCCTGCCGGCTACATCTTCCCCGCCGCCGACCTGCCGGCGCACGTGCTGCCGCAGACTCCGACGCCGGCGCGCTTGCAGTTCGACGATGCTTTGCTCGCGCAGGGCGACGCCAAGCGCGGCGAAACGGCCTTTATGATGGGCGGCTGCATCGGCTGCCACGCCATCCAGGGCAATCCGATGGCGGTGAGCCCGATCGGCCCGAACCTCACGCACTTCGGCTCTCGCCATACGCTGGGCGGCGGGCTGTTCCCGAACGACGACCACCACCTCGCGCGCTGGATCAAGAACGCCAAGGCGATGAAGCCCGGCGCGCTGATGCTGGTCGTCGGCATCGGCGAGTACAGCCCCGACCTCAAGGGCCCCGTGACCGCGGGCCTCACCGATGCGCAGATCGCCGACGTCGTGGCGTACCTGCGCGCGCTCAAGTGACCCCCCGGAGACTCTGACACCAATGGCATCCATCGCTGCCCCCACGACGGCCACCGCGCCGACCGCGACGGCGGAGAACACCGGGATCCGGAGCTGGATCACGACGGTCGATCACAAGCGGATCGGCACGTTGTACCTCTGGACCGCCCTCTTCTTCTTCCTCGTCGGCGGCTTCGAGGCCGTCCTCATCCGCACGCAGCTGATGCAGCCCAATATGGGCTTCGTCAGCGCCGAGACGTACAACCAGCTGTTCACGATGCACGGCACCACGATGGTGTTCCTTGCCGTGATGCCGCTCTCGGCCGCCTTCTTCAACTACCTGATCCCGCTGCAGATCGGGGCGCGCGACGTCGCCTTCCCGCGGCTGAACGCGTTCTCGTACTGGGTCTATCTGCTGGGCGGCATCTTCATCACGCTGCCGATCCTGTTCAAGCTCGCGCCGGACGGCGGCTGGTTCGGCTATGCCCCGCTGACGACCCCCCGCTTCTCGCCCGGCCCCAACATCGACTTCTGGGTGCTCGGCCTGCAGATCCTCGGCGTCAGCTCGCTGGCCGCGGCGTTCAACTTCATCACGACGATCATCAATATGCGCGCACCGGGGATGTCCCTGATGCGGATGCCGATGTTCACGTGGATGTCGTTCGTCGTGCAGTTCCTGCTGATCCTCGCGTTCCCGCCGATCACGGTGGCGCTGTTCTTCCTGCTGATGGACCGCTTCTTCGGGACGAACTTCTACGCCATCGCCGCCGGCGCCGACCCGCTGCTGTGGCAGCACCTGTTCTGGGTGTTCGGCCACCCCGAGGTGTACATCCTCATCCTGCCCGCCTTCGGCCTCGTGTCCGAGGTGCTGCCGACCTTCTCGAAGAAGCCGCTCTTCGGCTACAACGTGATGGTCTACTCGGGCATCATGATCGGCTTCCTCGGCTTCGGCGTCTGGGCCCACCATATGTTCGCGGTGGGGATGGGGGCCGTGGCCGACTCGATCTTCTCGCTGATGACGATGCTCATCGCCATCCCCACCGGCGTGAAGATCTTCAACTGGATCGCCACGATGTGGGCCGGCGAGATCCGCTTCACCGTGCCGATGAAGTTCGCGATCGCGCTGATCGCGATGTTCACCATCGGCGGCATCTCCGGCGTGATGCACTCCTCCCCGCCGGCCGACCTGCAGCAGACCGACACCTACTTCATCGTCGCCCACTTCCACTACGTGCTGTTCGGTGGGTCGATTATGGGCATCTTCGCGGGTATCTACTTCTACTACCCGAAGATGACCGGCCGCCATATGAGCGAGTCGCTGGGCAACTGGCACTTCTGGCTGAACTTCATCGGGATGAACCTGACCTTCTTCCCGATGCACTTCAGCGGCCTGTACGGGATGTCGCGGCGCATCTACACCTATGACGCCGGCCAGGGCTTCGACCTGTTCAACAAGCTGGCCACCTACGGCACCTACCTGCTGGTGGTGGCGACGCTGATCTTCGTCTGGAACTTCCTGCGCAGCCGCACCCGCGGCGCGGTGGCCGGCAACGATCCCTGGGGCGCGGCCACGCTTGAGTGGTCCATCCCCTCGCCGCCGCCGGAGTACAACTTCGCGCAGCTGCCCGAAGTGACCTCGCGCTATCCGCTCTGGGACCTCAAGGATCCCAAGATGACGGAAGGCATCGACCACTCGCACGCCGACCCGATGCAGATCACTGACTCGCACGCCGTCCCGGTGCACGAGGAGACGGAGCGGCACACCGCCAAGGAACTCGGCATCCCGATGCCGCTGCCCACGGCCAAGCCGCTCTTCGTCGCCACCGCGATGGTCGTGATGTTCAGCGGCCTGCTCTTCCTCCACAACGGGATGTTCGCCGTCGCGATGACCGTCACCATCGGCGGTGCCGCCTCGATGGCCATCGGGCTGTACCTGTGGCTCACCAGCCCCCTCGAGTAACCGGAGCCCCTGACCAATGACTGCCCATACCGCGACCGCTGACGCCCACGGCGACGGCCACGTGCACCACCACTACACCACCACCGGACTCGACAACCGCAAGATCGCCATCTGGGCGTTCATCGGGTCCGAGTGTATGCTCTTCGCGTCGCTCATCGCGACCTACCTGATCTACAAGGGCAAGTCCCTCGTCGGTCCCTTCCCGCACACCGAGTACGTGGACGCGGCCGGCAAGGTCTTCCCGCCCATCCTCGACATCCCGGTGACGTCGGCCTCGACCTTCGTCCTCCTGGCCTCGTCGTTCGCGATGGTGCTCGCGCTCCAGGCCGTGCAGCTCAAGGGCGTACCGCTGCCCGAGAACGCCAGCTGGTGGACCCGCGTCCAGCGCTCCTCCCAGACCTGGCTGCTCGTCACCGCGTTGCTCGGCGCGACCTTCCTCGGCTTCCAGGCCTATGAGTTCACGGCCTTCGTGCACGAGGGCCTGACGATCAAGACCAACCTGTTCGGCTCGACCTTCTTCACGCTCACCGGCTTCCACGGCGCCCACGTCACCGTCGGCGTCCTCTGGCTGATGTCCCTCCTCTGGGTGGACCGCAGCCGCGGACTCGCCGGCCCCGGCGACGAGCTCCTCGTGGACATCACGGCGCTGTACTGGCACTTCGTGGACGTCGTCTGGATCGCGATCTTCACGCTCGTCTATCTCATTCAGTAGCGGAGCCCCGGCAATGGCACACGACGCCCAACACGCTGCCCACGCACACCCGACGGGCAACACGTACCTCAAGGTCTTCGGCATCCTCACGGTGATTACCGCCGTCGAGGTCTGGGCCTATTACATCCCGGCCCTCGTCGCCTCGCCGCTGTTCAACCCCTCGCTCATCGCGATGTCCGCGGCCAAGTTCGCGATCGTGGTGCTGTGGTATATGCACCTGAAGTTCGATCACAAGCTCTTCAAGGTGCTCTTCTCCGGCCCGCTCATCATCGCGATGGCCACGATCGTCGCGCTGCTGTTCCTGTTCGGGCAGTTCGCGTTGTAGACAGGACTGGGGACGGAAGACTGAAGACGGAAGGGGCGCCCCGAGACTTCGGGGCGCCCCTCTCTCTTTTCCCGTCTCCCGTCTCCCCCCTCCCCTCTCCCACTATTTTCCGCAGATGGGCCTGCCCATCCTCCTCCTCCACCCCAACGTCGACCTCTCCCAGGGCGGCTTCACCGTCCACTGGTCCACCGTCATCGGCCTGGTCGCCCTCCAGGCGCTGTGGCTGCTGCGCGCCCACGCCCACCGCGGCGAAGCCCGTCCCAGCGCCCTCCAGGCTTTCTGCTTCACCGCCGGCCTCGTCGTGATGTTCCTGTCCCTCAACGGACCCATCCACGACATCTCCGACTACTACCTGTTCTCCGGCCATATGGTGCAGCACCTCGTGCTCACCATCGTCGTGCCGCCGCTGCTGCTCGTCGGCACGCCCGGCTGGATGCTGCGCCCCGCGCTGCGCGTCCCCGCCGTGGCCGCCGTCGCCCGCGCGATCACCGGACCCAAGACCGCGTTCACGATCTTCAATGTCGTGCTCGCCGGCTGGCACCTCCCGCCGCTCTACAACGCCGCGATGTACTACCACGAGGTGCACATCATCCAGCACCTGATGTTCCTTGTCGGGGCGGTGCTGATGTGGTGGCCGATGCTGAGCCCGCTGCCGGAGCTGCCGCGCCTGAGCTACCCGGGCCAGATGCTCTACAGCTTCGTGATGACGCTGCCGATGACGGTGGTGTCCATCTACATCGTGTACGCCGACCACGTGCTGTACCCGGCCTACGCCAGCGCCCCGCGACTCTGGGGGCTCTCACCGCTCGATGACCAGCGGCTCGGCGGTCTCATTATGTGGATTCCGGGCGGATTGTTCTTCTATCTGCTGACCTCGATCATCTTCTTCCGCTGGGTCACGACGCAGCGGGACGACCAGGCGGGCGCGCAGGCAACGGCCTGAGCAGAGGGCGGATTCGGCCGCAGGGGTTGAGGCTCGGCGCTCGGGTGCTAACCTAAGAGGATATGCCCGTCCGCCCCGCCCGCCTGCTGGCCCTCGCGCTCGCCCTCGCTGCCACCTCCGTGGCGGCGCAGACAGGCAGTGGTGGCAGCCCGAACCCGGGCGGGACCGTGGCGCGGCCCACCGTCGCGCCTGCGGCCCGACGCCCCGCGCCGAGCCGCAGCGCACTGGTGCCGGCGGCCCCGCGTGGCACCGCGATGCTCCGCCGCGACCTCGACCACCTGGTCGGCACGAGCACGTCCTCGGGCGAGTGGGGCATCCTTGTCGTCTCGCTCGCCACCGGCGACACGCTCTACTCGCGCGGCGCCGACGAGCTGCTGCTCCCGGCTTCGACGATGAAGCTCTACACGGCGGCGATGGCGTTTGATCGCTTCGGACCCGCACACCAGTTCCGCACCGAGGTGCTGCGCGACGGCCCGCTCAGCCGCGAGGGGACGATTACCGGCAACCTCTACCTAAAGGGTGCCGGCGATCCGTCACTGGGCCCGCGCTACCGCAACTGGCACGGCGGTATCGCACCGATGGATGCCATCGCCGACCTCATCTATGCCTCGGGCGTGCGGCGCATCACCGGCGACATCGTCGGCGATGCCTCGGCGTTCGAGAGCCGCCGCGTCCCCGAAGGCTGGCGCAGCCGCTACCTACAGGCCGGCTACGCAGCGCGGGTCTCCGCCCTCTCGGTGAACGAGAACATCGCCAACGTCGTCGTCCGCGCGACACCCAAGGGCCCCGAGGTCGAGTTCGACGAGCCGCTCATCGGCATCCCGATTCACTCCACCGTCGAAGTCCGCCCCGGCACTCGCTCGGCGTACATCCGCGTCTGGCAGGACACCACCGCCGACCATTTCCGCGTGCACGGCTGGATCGGCGAGCAGAGTCCAGAGCGCAGCTACCGCGTGGTGATCGAGCAGCCGGAGCGCTTCGCCGCAGCCGCCCTGCGTGCGGCGTTGGGCAAGCGAGGCGTCGTCATCGAGGGCGAGACGCGCGCCGACGTCGCACCGCCCACCGCCCTGCGCGTCACCGCCTGGGCCTCACCCACCGTGGCGCAGCTCGCCGTCACGATGAACGGCGAGAGCAACAATCACTTCGCCGAGCTGCTGTTCCGCAACGCGGCGCGCTCGGTCTCCGGCGTCGGCTCGGCCGAGGCGGCCAACGAGGCACTGCGCGAATTCCTGAACCAACGTGCCGGCGTGCGCCGCGACGACGTCTACGCCGCCGACGGCAGCGGCCTCTCCACCTTGGACCGCGTGACCGCGCGCTCGATGGTGCACCTGCTTGCCTACGCCGGCAGCGCACCCTGGGCCGAAGTCTTCGAGGCCACGTTGCCGGTGGCCGGCCGCACCGAGACGCTCAAGACGCGGATGCGCCGCACCGCCGCCGACAACAACCTGCGCGGCAAGACGGGCACGACCAACGACGTCACCTCGCTCGGCGGCTACGTGGAGACGCGCGACGGCGAACGCCTGGCCTTTGCGATGCTGTACAACGGGCGCGACCTTTGGCGCGCGCGCGCCGCCATCGACGCGATGGGCGCGACGCTGGCGGGCTTCGCGCGCTGACGTCGGCCGGGTTGACGTCGGCCGGGCCGCCGCCGGCCTAGCTGACCGGAGGGCCCGGCGGCGCTTCCGGATCGGTCGCCGCCGCCGCATCCAGCAGGCGCACCGCCGTGTCCACGTCACCCTGCCGCACGACCAGGCGCACTGGGTGCAGCACGTTCAGGAAGGGCAACATCCCGCTCGCATTGTCCTTCAGCAGCATCGACGGAATGCTGTTCGCGTCCAACACCGCCTGCGCGAACTCGGCTTCAATGCTGTTCTGGTACGTCCGGACCACGAACGCGTTCTCTGGCATCGTGCCCTCCGGGCGAATCGGGTGAACGGGAATCGTAGCACTGCGGCGCAGATGCGGCCAGCGATGCGTCGGTCCCACACATACCGCGGCGGCGCGGCGGAGGTTCCCGCCGCGCCACCGTCCGCTCAGTGCACCGACTGGCGGATGAGGATGCCGCGCTTGGCGAGTTCCATCACGTAGCGGTCGCCGGGGATGCACTCGTCGGGCGTGTGCACGCCGCCCGGCACCGCGCCCTGCGCCTGCAGCTGGCCGGTGATGGACAGCGAGAAGCCCGTCGTGCGCATCATCGCGCTGATGCCCTGCGCGGCATCGTAGCGGTCCACCAGCTCGAAGCTCTGCGTCTGCGGCTTGCCGTCCTTGCTGCCCTTCACCACCACGCGCAGGGCCACGAGGTCCGGCGAGTTCTTCTTGAACAGGCGCGGATGCATCTGCGCGATCGCGACGTCGCGCGGCGACACCTGCTGGCCCTTCACGTCCACCGGCGCGTCGTCGATCAAGCCGAGCTCGCGAATGGCCTCCATAATCTTCGCGTGGCCGGGGTAGCGTAGCGTCTTGTACTCGAGCTCGGGAATCTTGCCCTCGTAGCGGTGCGCCATCGTCGAGAGCCCGCCGGCGGTGTGGAAGGCCTCGAGCTCGCCCACCGGCGCGTCGAAGTGCACCGGCTCGATCTCGCTCAGCGCCTTCACCTGCACGCGCTTGCCGTCACGCACGATCCAGCTCAGCGTCGTGTAGTAGTCGAGCACGCCCTCGATCGAGTACACGATCTGATACTTCAGCGGGCCGCTCGGCTCCTGCGGCAGGCCGCCGACATAGATGCGCACCGACTGCGTCTTGTCGAGTCGGTCGATGCCGAGCTGCGCGAGGATGTTGACCATCCCGGGAGCCAGCCCGCAGTCCGGCACCACGCTCAGGCCCTTGGCCTTGGCCGTGGCGTCGAGCGTCTTCTGGTCCTGCACGATCTCGGTGTTGCCACCGAGGTCGCAGAAGTGTGCCCCCGCGGCCAGCGCCGCCTCGGTCATCGGCTGGTTGAAGTAGTACGGCAGCGCGCACATCACGGCCTTCACGCCCGTCATCGCCTGCGACACCGCCGCGGCGTCCTTCACGTCCAGCGTGATGAGCTTGAGCCGCTCGCCGCCGACGTACGGCTGGAGGAACTTTGGTAGCTGCTCGACGGTCCGGTCGGCGAGGCGCACCTCGGTGATGGCGTCGTTCTGCAACAAATCGTATGCACAGGCCGAACCTTGCAGGCCGGCACCGAGGACAAGCATCCGCATCGGGGCTCCTTCCGGGGGTACTATTCAGGACAGCCCCGCAATTTATCCGATTGTCACCCCTTTTTCACCCCGCGCGATGAGCGATTGGCAGCGCTTTCTCCTCGAGACGGACGAGCAGATCTCGGCCCTGCTCGCCGAGGTCCGCACGGTGGCCGTGCTCGGCATCAAGACGGCCGATTCCGGGCGCGCGCCGGCCTACTACGTGCCCGAGTACGCACAGCGCGCGGGGCTGCGCATCGTGCCCGTGCCGGTGTACTTCCCCGAGGTCACGGAGATCCTCGGCGAACCGGTGTATCGCCGCGTGAGCGACATCGGCGAAGCGGTGGACCTGGTCAATGTCTTCCGTCGCCCTGCGGACCTGCCGGCACACCTGGATGACCTCCTGGCGGCCCGGCCGCGCGCCGTGTGGTTGCAGCTCGGCATCCGGCACGACGCCGTCGCCGAGACGCTGGCGCGCGCCGGCATCCAGGTGGTGCAGGACCGTTGCCTGATGGTGGAGATGCAGCGCATCGGACGCTGATGGCCGCGTACGCGGCGAACGCGTACGCGGTGCGCACGCCGCAGACGCTACGGCGTGCTTCCCGCGCGAGTGGGCAGGTTGCGCTGTGACCAGTCCTGGTACGATCCGTCGTACATCCGCGTCTCGTAGCCGAGCAGCGACGCCACGAACCACGTGGCCGAGGCACGGTAGCCCACCCAGCAGTACGTGACGACGCTGTCGCCGGGTGTGACGCGTGCGCGGAAGAGCGCCTCCAGTTCCGCGCGCGGCTTGAGCCTGAGCGAGCCGTCGGCGAAGAGTTCTTCCCACTCGAGCTGCCGTGCACCGGCCAGGTGGCCCGCGCTCGGCATCCCGCTGCGGTTGCCGGCCCCGACGTACTCGCCGGTCGTGCGCGTATCCACCAGCGAGAGTCCCGGACGTCCGATGCGCGCCTGCACGTACTCGGCGTCGGCCACGACCTGCGGACGCAACGCGCGCGTGATGCGGCCCGGTTGCACCGTCGGCGGCACCGCGCGCGACACGTCGCGTCGCTCGGCGCGCCACCGATCGAGCCCACCATCGAGGTACGCGATGTCGCCGAGCCCGAGGTATGCCAGCGTGAAGATGAGGCGCGTGGCCATCGGTGCTTCGTGCGCGTAGACGACGATGGTGCTGTTGTCCGAGACACCGAGACGTTCGAGCGTCGCACGGAACCGGTCGGGATCCGGCAACTCGCGCGTCAGCGTGCCGCGCGCCCCGCCGATGTCGTCGTACGGGATCTCGCGCGCACCGGGCACGTGGCCCTTGCGGAACTCCTCCCCGTTGTGCGTGACGTGGAGGACGACCACACCGGGGTCGCCGAGGCGCCCGGCCAGCCACGTGGGGTCGACGACGTCCAGGCGCGGCCCCGGGCCCTGCGCCTCGGCGGGGAATGCGGCGAACAGCGTGGCGAGCGCAACCAACAAGCGGCGGACCTGCATCTCGGGCTCCGGCTGGGGATGCTCGAAATCTCCGCCGGCGCGCCGATGTCCGCGAGTGGCCGAAATGCCACTTAGCGATATATTTCGGCCATATGCCCGCCAACCGCCACCTCGTCGCCGTCCTCGCCCTGCCGTCGGTGGTGCCATTCGACCTCGGGGTGCCGCTGCAGGTGTTCGGCTACCCGCGGCCCGACCTCGGCGCCATACGCTACAAGGCCGTGCTCTGCGGCGTGCGCCGCGGGCCGGTGATGACGTCACAGGGATTTCCCGTCGTCGCGCCGGCCGGGCTCGAAGCGCTCCGCCGCGCCCAGACCATCATCGTGCCCGGCGTCGATGACCTGGATCTTCCCATCCCTGCCGCCGTCACGCGCGCCCTGCGAGCCGCACACGCGCGCGGAACGCGCATTGCGGCCATCTGCACCGGCGCCTTCGCGCTCGCCGAGGCGGGCCTGCTCGACGGACGCCGCGCGACGACGCATTGGATCGACGCGCCGGAACTCATCCGGCGCTATCCCGACGTGCGCGTGGACGCCGACGTGCTGTACGTCGACGAAGGGCGCATCCTCACGTCGGCCGGCATCGCGGCGGGCGTGGATCTCTGCCTGCACCTCGTGCGGCGCGACCACGGCGCGGCGCTCGCCAACACCATCGCGAGGCGGCTCGTCGTCCCGCCGCTGCGCGATGGCGGCCAGGCGCAGTACATCGCCGCGCCGGTCATCGCCGACGACGGCGGCTCGCTCGACCGCACGCGCTCGTGGGCGCTCGCACGGCTCGATGCGCCGCTCGACGTGCCCGCGCTCGCACGGCACGCCAAGCTGCCCGTCCGCACCTTCGCGCGCCGGTTCCGCGCCGAATGCGGCACGACCCCGCTGCAGTGGCTGACGCGCCAGCGCGTGCTGCGCGCGCAGCAACTGCTCGAGACGACGCGCTGGGGCATCGAACGCGTCGCCAGTTCGTGCGGGCTTGGCTCGGCCGTCACGCTACGCGCGCAGTTCCGGCGGACGCTGGGCACGTCACCCGTGGCATACCGCCGCACCTTCCAGGCGGCAGGGAGCACGCGTTAGACCGGGGCGGTGGTGCAGAACCGCTGCCTGTGGTGGAGCTACGCGCCTGGGACGCTGAGGCGCTACGGCGCCGCCAGGGTCACCGTGGCCACGAAGGCACGGTGATCCGAGCTGAGCGAGTCGGTGACCACGCGTCCGGTCGTGGCCGTCCACGCGGAACGAGGGCCCAGGAGGATGTGGTCGATCTCCTTCTCGGGCTGCGTGGACGGAAAGGTGAAACGATCGGCGGCCGGCTTGTCGACCGTCAGGAACCGCGTCTGCCAACGTTCCATCGTGCGCGACGTGGGCTCGTCGTTGAAGTCGCCAAGCAGTAGCACTGGCAGGGAGATGGTATCCAGCACCGCCGCCAGGGCCTCGGCCTGCGCGAAGCGGAATGCGTCGTCCGCCACCCAGTCGAAGTGCACGTTCACGGCGACGATGCGCCGCCCCGGGGCGACCTCCAGCTCCACCAGCAGCGCGACGCGTGGCTCGTTGCCGACGGGCAGGGGAATCTCGTGGATGCGCCGCATCGGGTGGCGCGAGAGAATCGCCATTCCGTACTCGCCGCCCTGGTAAGGCATAAACGCCCCGAAGGCGTGTTCCATCCCCAGACGTTGTCCTAGTTCTGCGGCCTGCGCGCTGCGCCCGGAGCGCTCGACCGCGCGATCCACCTCTTGGAGTCCGATAATGTCCGCGTCGAGCGCGCGCAGGGCTGCCGCCGTGCGCGCCAGGTCCACGCGCCCATCCATACCGCGTCCGTGCCGGATGTTGTACGTCGCGATCGTGAGCGACTGCTCGGAGGGCGCGACACACCCCTCGACGACGAACGCCGCGACCAATGCGGCGAGCGCGGCCAGACGCATCAGCGCTCGACCCGCAGCGTACCCGCACGCGCATCAAGCTGCCACCGCGCCCCGCGCAGCAGCGCGCGACCCGCCGCGCTCTCGATGCGCACCGGTGCCTGGCCCACCTGCGGCACCAGCAGCAATCCGGGAAACGTCACGACGAAGGGAATCTGTCGCACCCGCGCGTCGGGACCGAGCGCTGCGGGCGCACGACCAAGCGTCAGCGTTCCGGCGGCCTCGTCCACGAGCGGATGCAATCCCCAGAGCACGTCGAGTCCGACGCGCACTTCGTCGGGTGACGCCAGCGAATCCACGCGCGCCTCGAGCCGCGCGAGCCGCCGCTCGCCGATCCACAGTGCCTCGAGCCGCCTCGAACCGTCGAGCGAGAACGCCGCGGCGGCGCGGCGTCCGAGCACGACGCCGCGCAGGTTCGGGTCCAGCGTCGCGGTGAACGCGCTCGCCGCACTGCGGCCCGGACGCACCGTGAACGCGCCGAGCGTGGCGGGCTGCGTCGGCGTTGCGAAGGGAACGGTGACGGCAGGGCCAGGCGCCTGGGCCACGTGGTACGGCAGGATTTCCTGTCGCGCGAGCTGCACGCGACCCGCATCGGCGCCGAAGCGCTGCGCTTCGTCAAAGAGCACCAGTGCGATGGTGAATCGTCCGCGCGAGGCCAGATACGCCGCCAGTGCGCCACGTGCAGCCGGATCGCGCGGCCGCGCATCGGAGGCCGCATACAGCGCCTCCTCGGCGGCGGCCAAGCGTCCCTGCGCGAGCAGCGAATCGGCGCGCGAGGGTTGGGCGGCGGGCAGCGCGGGGCGCGGGGCTTGGGCCCTCGCCGCCACGTTCGCGCAGACGACGAGCACGACCGCGCCGCACAGCCGGCGCGCGACATCGCGCGCAGGCCCCATCGCGCTCAGCCGATGGCGGCGCGCAGCGCCGCCGCGAACTCCGGCGCCGTCGCGTAACGGTCGGCGGCGTCGCGGGCCATCCCCTTCAGTAGCACGGCGTCCACCGCTTCGGGCAGCTCCGGACGCCGGTTGCGCGCGGGGATCGGGTCGGCGCGCAGGCGCGCGATCATCATCGCCTGCTGGTTGCCGCCCTCGAAGGGCAGCTTGGCCGTGAGCATCTCGTAGGTCATCAACGAGAGGGAGTAGATGTCCGTGCGCGGGTCCAGCGGCTTGCCGCGCAGTTGCTCGGGGCTCATAAACTCCGGCGTCCCGAGGATGATGCCGGTGGCCGTGAGCTTCTGCAGCTCGCCGCCCGCCTTGCGCTCCTTGGCCAGCCCGAAGTCCATCACGACCGCGTACTCCTCGCCCTCGGGCTTCTTGCAGATCATGATGTTCTCGGGCTTCAGGTCGCGGTGCACGATCCCGAGTTGGTGTGCCACGTGCAGGCCATCGGCGATTTCGGTGATGAACTTGGCCGTGTCCTCGAGCGTGGTCTTGCCGACGCGATAGTTGCGGTCGGAGAGGATTTCGCCCTCGACGAAGGGCATCACCACGTAGCAGAGGCCGTCCTCGGTCTCGCCCATCCGCACGATGTGGCAGACGTTGGGATGCGCGAGGCGGATGCCCAGCGCCGCCTCGCGGCGCAGGCGGGCCATCGCGTTCTCGTCCTTGCTCAGCGCCGGCGAGAGGATCTTAATCGCGTAGCGCGTGTTGCTCGAGACGTCGCGCGCGAGGTACACGTAGCTCATTCCGCCCTCGCCCACCTTCTTCACGATGGCGTAGCGGCGGTCGAGCACCTGGCCGGCCATATTCGCGTGGCTGGTCGCCGCCGACGGCGTCGGCGCCGAGGGGCCTTCGCCGATGCGCACCGCGGTGGCGCGCGCCGAGACGTCGCCGGAGCCGAGGCGCGTCCCGTCCTTGGTGCAGAAGCGTGCGTCGTCGGCGTATTCGAGACCACAGGTGGGGCAACGCATCGGCATCAGGCCGTTCCTCCGGGCGCGCCGTCGCCCAGCAGGACGCGCACGCCATCGTATTCGATGTTTCCGCCACTGAGCACGGCGACCGTCTTTCCCCGCGGCGTCACGATGCCGTCGAGCAGCGCCGCCAGCGTGATCGCACCGCTCGGCTCGCAAACGAGCTTGAGTCGCTCCATCGCGTACTGCATCGCCGGCGCGAGTCGCTCGTCCCGCACCGTCACCACGTCGTCGAGGTGCGCCTGCAGGTGGTGGAAGTTGCGCGTCCCGATGCGCACCGCAAGCAAGCCATCGGCGAGGCCCTCGGGATTGGCCGGGATGGTCACCGGTTCGCCGGCCGCGCGCGCCTTGCTGAACTTGGGCGACCCCGCTGGCTCCACGCCAATCACGCGCGCCCGCGGCGCCAGCGCCTTGATGGCCGTCGCGACGCCGGCGCTGAGGCCGCCGCCGCCGATCGGCACGAGCACGGTGCCCACGTCCGGCAGGTCCTCGGCGATCTCGAGGCCGCAGCTGCCCTGCCCCGCGATGATCGTGTCGTCGTCGAAGGGCGGCACGAAGCTGAGCTGCTCCTTCTGCTGCAGCTCGTGCGCCAGCGCGATGCGCTCCGCCGTGGTGATGCCGTGGTAGAGGCAGCGCGCGCCGAGCCGCTCGGCGCCGTCGCGCTTGGCGCGCGGCACCGTCGTCGGCATCACGATGGTGGCCTTCACGCCGAAGAGCTTGGCGGCCAGCGCTACGCCTTGGCCGTGATTGCCCGAGCTGGCGGTGATGACGCCGCGATTGCGGTCCTCGGGCGACATCGACGCGAGATACGTGTACGCGCCGCGGAACTTGAAGGCGCCGCCGCGCTGGAGCATCTCGGGCTTGTAGTAGATCGGGGCTCCGAGGCGAGCGCCGAGGGCGTCGTCGGGCAGCAGGGGCGTGCGGACCGCGACGGGGCGGAGGATCTCGGCCGCGCGACGGATGTCCTCGAGGAGGACGAGCTGCGCAGTGGCGACGGCGCTGGTCATCGGGGGCGCCGACGCGGGCAAATCAGCGCGACGCGCCGTCCCACCGCGAGACCGACTGACCGCGGGCCTGGAGGTCCATCGAGAGTAGCGAGATGGCCAGGACGGGGGCGTCGTTGCGGCGGCCGACGGCGAAGCGGGCGTTGAGCGTCAGCGGCGTGCGCAGGATGTCGTACTGGCGGGCGGTGCCGCGCGGAATCTTCCACATATCGCCCGCTTCGTAGGTCATCCCAGCTTCGGTGCTGCACCAGAACACCGGCCGCGAGTAGCAGGTGAACGACAGCGTGCCGGGCGCGTTGCCGCCGGCGCTGCGCGTGATGGGCAAGCCCACGCCGTCTACCGTGAACTCGAAGATCTCGCGGTCCGGGTCGTAGCGCACTTCGCGCACCGGCATCGCCACGACGTAGGTGCGGCTGTTGCTGGAGAAGAACTCGCGCTCGCGACGCTGCGTGGCCTCGAAGGCCGCGGCGCGGCGCGCCTCGAACTCGGCCGTACTCTCGTACGGGTCGCGCACGAGGCTCTCGTTGCGGGCCTGCAGCTCGGCGTACATCGTGGCCGCGCCCTGCGCGAACTCGTTGAGCTTCTGCGAGAACTGCTGCGCGCTGATGTTCTCAGTCTGGGACGGAACGGTCATCCCAGCCGGATCGATGTCGCGAGTGCCCGTGCGGGCGCTGGCGGGAATGTCGCTGGCGGGCAGCGGCGCCGCCGCGGTCGGGCGCGCGGCGCCGGGGGTGGCACCGGCTTGCTGGCCGGCCGTCTGTGGGCGCAGTGGAGGCGCCGGGGTGGCCGGCGTCATTCCGGTTTCTTGCCTTGCCGCCGACTGTTGCGGTGCCGGTTCAGTGCGCGCGGGTTCCTGCCGTGCCGCAGGCTGCGAGGGCGTCGTGGTGACCGTCGGGGTCGCGGGCTGGGCGGCAGGCTGCTGCGCGGGCGCTTGGGACGGTGCCGGCGTGGGTGTCTGGGCCGGTGTCTGGGCCGGTGTCTGGGCAGGGGCCTGACTCGGCGTCTGAGCGGCGCCCGTGCGCGGTGGCGTCTGTGTCTGTGGTGCCGCCTGCGGAGGAGTCGCTGGGGCCGCCGCGACGGGTGCCCCAGTGCCCGGGCGCCCTTCCTGGCAGAACGGCTGCGAGGCCGGGCCCGTGGGCTCGGCCGACGAGATGATGATGAAGCAGGCCACCGGCGAGAGCGTCGGATGGGTCGCGTTGGCGGCCCAGGCGTTCATCGAGGCGTAGGCGATGTTAATCGTCGCGCCCGAGGTCGGCGCGAAGCCTATGTCGCGGGCATCGGCGGCATAGACGCGGGTGCGGTTATGGTGCGCCGTCTGAAGCTCGGAGAGCCGGACGAGGTCAGCCTTGACCGCATCGGCGACCTGGGCCTTCTCGCCCGTCAGGGCGGGGCGCTGGGCCATCGCCGGGCCTGCCAGGGCGGCAAGCAGGGCGACGGGAAGCAAAATCCGGGACACGAACGGAACCGTCAAGGAGGGTCTCCAAGGGGGGCGCGAACGAGGGGTAATCTGCGCCCCCACCGACACTTCCGCAACGTTCGGGACCCGTGATTTTCCCTGTGAAAACCCCCTTCCGGAGCCCCGGCGCGGCTAGGGCCGCGCCGGCGGCGCCATCATCGTCGCACAGCCGGGTGCGGCCGGGGGGTTCGGGCCGCCATAGCGGCCCTCCACGAGGTGGGCTTCCCCGTGGATCAGCACCAGCGTGTACAGGCCGTCGTACTGGTGGTCGCAGAGCTCGGCCCGGCGGGGCCCGCCGAGCGCCGCGATGTACTCCATAATCGTGTTCGAGTGCCCCACCACGAGGACGGTCTTGCCGTGATGCTTGCGCACCGCGGCCGCCATCGCCTCGATGTGCGAGGTCCCGGCCGAGAGCGGCACGACTTCGGGTGTGATGCCGAAGTGCCGCGCCACCGGCAGCGCCGTGTCGCGCGTGCGGACGCGCGGCGTGTGGATGACCACCTGCAGCTTCGAATCCCGCAGCGCCTCCACCAGCGCCAGCGCGCGCTGCTCGCCGGCCGGCGTGAGCACCGGATCGTTGGCCGGCTCCGTGCCGCGCTCCCCGTGGCGCACGAAGATCACGATGGTCGGCTCCTCGTGCGGCGCGGCCTGCCCCGGCTGGTGGTGCGCGGGGTTGTGCTGCTGGGCGCCGAGCGCGGCCGGCAGCGCGACGAGGGCGAGGAGGCGGGCGAGTGAGCGCATCGTCAGGTCAGGCTGGAGTGAGGTTCCCACGGAACACAAAGTACACCGCGCCGAGCAGGCAGAGGCTGGCCCAGAGGAAATCGAGCTTGAGCGGCTGCTTCATATACACCACCGCGAAGGGCACGAAGACCGCGAGCGTGATGACTTCCTGCAGCATCTTGAGCTGGCCAAGCGAGAGCACCGTGAAGCCGATGCGGTTGGCCGGTACCTGCAGCAGGTACTCGAAGAGGGCGATGCCCCAGCTGATGAGGGCGGCAGCGTACCAGGCGCGGTGCTGATGGTGCTTGAGGTGGCCGTACCACGCGAAGGTCATAAACGCGTTGGAGGCGACGAGCAGCAGGGTGGTGCGGAGGACGGCGGACATAGGGTGGGATGCTGCGCTGATTGAGGGTGGCACGCTGGCCGGCAGCGCGAATTCTACAGCGCGCTCGTCCGCTTGGCCCTGAGGCAGTTGGGCAACTGCTTGGCGACGGCCGCTCCACAGGAGTGCCCAGTAATATCTGCGCTGGAAACCGATCGCCGGACTCGATTCCGTTCAGGTCAGATCACCAACGCAGCCCGCGGCCACGACGTCCCGGCGGTCAGCGCCTTCGAACGACTATCGCTCTAGGATACGGGAAGTTGTCTAGGATTACGAGCCTGTCGCCTCGGGCTGCCGCGACCAGCGGTAGACGTTCCGAGCGCTCGACCTCCGTCCCGTTCGTGAGATTGAGAAGTCGCGAGTCGATTGCGCTGAACTCTCGAGTCTCGGGAGGAGGGCCGGGAAAGCTCCGGACGTACTGAACGAGCAGATGCTGCTCATCCCACGCGACCATCGAACGCGCGAAGCTCGCCCCGTGAATCGAGTCGAGCACGCCCCCGACACTGCCGTCGTCATTAACCCGGAAAGCGAGGGAGTGAACGCCATCCAGCCGGTTCGACCACTTCAACTGCCCGAGCGAGTCATACGCGTGCACCAGCGGGTGCGATCTACCAGCGAGAACCACCTGACTCCGTCGTTCATCGCAATAGAGACGCGGTTCGACAATCTGGCGGCGAGCAAGGAGGCCGAACGTGCCGGCCGTGGCCTGCGGCAAAGACGGTTCCGGTCCGAAGGAGCGTCGCGCCTTCCCGTCCGGCCCGAGAGTGTGAGCCACGAACCCATCGAGCAGGAAGCTTGCGTAAACCCGACCCGCCAGTTCGCAAACGCTTGTCGAAACGTGCAGCGTACCAATCGAAGAGTCGAGGGACACGCGGCCACCAGTCGCCCGGAGAAACGAGAGGCGTGCGGAGGCAGGATCGAGCGCGAGGATCGCACCGGACGCGCTGCTGCCGATCGCTCGCGGTTGCGAGAGTTCCCCAGGACCCCTGCCCACTCTGGTGGAAGCCTGGAATCGTCCCACCGAATCGAACCACGAAACGCCGGGACGACGGAGATCCAGGAGCGCCAGGTCCCCGTGCGGGCCGTACTCCGCCGCGATGAGCTGGCCGAACTCCTGTTGCGGGTCGCCGTCCGCGACGCCCACGATGGCGACGGTGTCGACGGACCACAGGAGCAGCGTGGACGAGAGGGTTTGCGGGTTCTCACCGCCGCCTGTACAGCCGCCGAGCATTACTGCGGCAAGCAATGCTCGGACTGCGTGATGGACGTTGACCATTGAACGCTCGCGCGGCGACCCACGCGAAGGACCTGCTGTCCGCACTCTCGTCGGGTACGCCAAAGCTTCTACTGCTGATTGCACGGACTGGACTTGCAGGGATCGCCACTACAGCTGTACTTGAGGTCAGTATTGAAGCAGGTGTTGTACTGCGTGTCGCAAGCCTGGCTATCGCACCCAGACGTTGCCGAGAGTGGCGGTGCGACTAAGAGAGATGCAACAAGCCCCGCAAGCGCCGCACCAAGAAGCTATCCTGCATCCCGCCAAGTCGCTCGTGTCCTGACACCGGACATCCGCGCGTGGGCAAGGTGTTGCACTTAGTATGTGAATGCGCGGGGCCTAACCGCTAGTTGCTGCTGACAGCGGCTGCGCCGCTGCAGCAGAACGTAGGGTTAGGCTGTCACGCGAGTGCCCGCAAGAAGTCTGCAACAGTCAGATCCAGGATACGTTCGACCCACTCGTCCTCGTTCTTCGGCGCCGGAGCGAAGAACACACTCTCGACGCGCGTCGGCTTCTCGCGGAACTTGCGTTCGACAAGATCCAGCAAGCCGAAAGCAAACGGGTCGACAACATCATCGAGACCGACCTTGGTCATGAGCTTCCCAATCTCGCTCCCTAGCTCATTCCGATGAACTCGAAGCGACTCGCGTAGAGTTTCGGTTGGGCGGAGATGCCCGACTTCAACCCCGATCACTTTTGCGAGTTCAGCGGCGAGCGAGCTGACCGCGCTCTCGTCCTCGAGTCCGGCACTGCCGACGACTGATTCCACGAGGGGAATCATCGGCCTTTGCCGTAGTCGCTCGCGCACCTGAGCTTCGGCAGCTCTCAGGAGCTTGGTGGTGGTGAATGCCATCTGCGGGTTCCTCCTCGAGTTCGGCGTTAGGGCTCTCTGGCTTCCAAGCCACACCGCACGAGTGTGGTAACCACGTAGGTGGTCGCGAACGTCGACACAACGGCGGCACCCGTTCCGAGTGTACCGGCGGTCTTCACTGCGCCACTGCCTACCGTTCGTACTGGCATTCCACCTTGAGTGTTCGCGCCTGGCAGTCCCGGAAAGCGCCGATCGACCGACGTGAACGGTGAGGAGCCCGGCTGCCGGAAGCCTTGGCCCATCTTCATGTTCGCAAGGCCAAGAGGTGAAAGCGCCAGCATCGCGTTGAAGCCCGGCGTGTCTTGAGTGCACGTATGCATCCGCGAGAGATATGCCGTACGCTCTGCGGCCCGCTGCTCACGTTCTGCTTCCTCGGCCTTCTCGCACTCTTCTCGCTCAGCCGTTGCGAGCGAATCGGGACAGAGACCGAAGGGATCCGAAAAGTTTATGGGGTCGCCGTTCGCGTACCCGTACAAATTCAGGCCGCCGGCGAGCCCGATCGGGTCCGGCTGCGTGAACTGCCCGCTTGCCGGATTGTAGTACCGGTTCCGCATATACTGCAACCCGCTCGGGTCCGTCTTCCCGTCGAGCAGGCTGCCCTGCCACGACGTCGCCGTCGGCGGCGAGACGCGCGCATCCGGCGCGTGGTACACCCCGGCATAGCGCTGCGGCCAGTGGTAGCCCGTGACCTCGGTCCCGCTGCCGACGTACGTCCCCGTCTCGTAGGTCCCGCGCCCGCTGCGGTGCGGCACGAAGGCCGCGCTCCCGTCCTTGTGCACGAGCACGGGATCGTCGATGCCCTCCGCGTGCACGTAGCGCACCCGCCCGAAGAACGCCGCCCCGCTCGGCGCCGTGGTGCTCTCGAGCGTGGCGTCGCCGGCCCCTGCGTGCCCGGCCGAGCGCAACTCGTAGAGCAGCTCGTCGCCGTCCCAGACGAAGCGGTCCATCGTCGAGAGGCAGTTCCCGCTGAGGGCGCTCACGGAGTCGGGGCAGGTCTGCACGTCGGCGCGCGTGCGCACGAGCACCCGGCGGCCGAGCGCGTCGTAGCGGTACTCGGTCTGGAGGTGCCGCCCGGTGCTGCGGTCGAAGGAGCGCTGCGAGACACGCAGGCGCTGCAGGGCGTCGTAGGCGTAGAATGCGTACTCGCTTCCTTCGAGCGGGCTCTCGAAGACGTCCTCCCCTTGCCCGTCGAGGTGGGAGAAGCGCCGCGCCAGCTGCAGCGCGAGCACCAGGTTGCGCGCGTTGTCGAAACTGTGGGTGACGGTGTCCAGCACGGTGACGGCGGGGGCGCTGCCCGAGCGGACGGTCGAGAGCGGGTCGGGTTGCCGCGCGGTCTGCACGTCGCCGCTGTAGAGCTGGTCGCTCGCCGCACGCCCCGCGGGGGACGCGCGGTTGCTGTGCGTGCGCCAGACCCGGCCGAGCGCGTCCGCGTCGAACTCGTCGGTCAGGCGGCCGAGGGTGCCGTAGTTCACGTAACGCGTCACGGCGGAGACCGCGCCGAACCCGTCGTAGGCCACGTAGGCGGTGTCGCTGAGGGTCGCGTTCCACGCCGCGCTGTGGCGCGACACCTGCTTGTCGCGCTCGTCATAGGTGAACGCGTCGGCGAAGATGGTGTAGCCGCCGAAGCCCGTCTCGCTGCGGCTCTCCAGCCGCCCCGCCGTGTCGTAGGTGTTGGTGAGCGCGATGCCCGGCGACGCACCGACGACCTGCCGCGTGAGCAACTGGCCGATGGTGTTGTGCGTCATCGCGAAGGTGGTCTTGCTTCCAGACCCGATGAGCGAGTCGACCAGGCCGGTCAGGAAGCCGGTCTCGGGATGGTACGTGTACTTCAAGTGCCGCCCGAACGTGTCGGAGCGCCCCGTGCGTCGCCCGAGCAGGTCGACGAGGAACGTCAGGCCGTAGACGTGCGTGGCGTAGGGTGACGCCGCGGTATCGGCGGCGTCGTAGCGCCGCAGTCGCAGGGTGTCGGTCTTGAGGGCGCCATTGGCGTAGTACGAGCGCGCAATCCGCGCGTCCCGGTTGTCGGCCGTGAGGAGGCGTCCGCCGGCGTCGTAGGTGAACAGCTCGAGGTCGCCCGGGATGAGCAGGCTGGGCGTGGTGCCGCCACCGAGGAGCGGGCTGCCAAAGTACGGGAAGGTCACGCGCGGACCGATCCAGCCCGGGGGCTGGTTGGAACAGGCCTCGCAGACGACCTGCGCGGCGGACACCTCCGGCAGGAAACGATACAGGAGGCGACCGAGCGCGTCGTAGCCCTGCCGGACCTGGTGCCCGCGCCGCGTGATCTGAATCGTCGCATTGCCGGCGGGGTCGTATCGGAAGGAATCCGGATGCACGGCCTCGTTGTGCCGGAGGACGCGGTTGGCCGCGTCGTAGAGGTAACTGGTCTGCGCACCGGCGGTACCGGGTCCCCCGAGCGTCCACCGCCCGATGGTGAGGACGTTGCCCTCCGCATCGTAGGTGTTGTGGACGATGCGCGTGCGCTCCGGCACCAGGTCCCAGGTCGCGTCACCAAGGCTGTCGAGGCGCGTGGTCGCCAACCCCACCGTGATGACGGAGTCCACCAGACCGATCGGGTTCCGGACGATGCGCTCGGTGAACCGGCCGGCGTCATCCTCGCGCTTGATCTCGAAGCCGAACGGATCGCGCACGGACGTGATCTTCGCGGCGAACTCCCGGACGGCAGAGACGTTTCCGAGGGCGTCGCGCCAGAGGGTGGTATGCTGCCCGGGTCCGACGACGCTATCCACCAGATTGTCGTCGTCGTAGTGAAAGTTCACGCGGGAGCCGGAGTCGTTGCTCCGTTGCGTCCAGTTCCGCAGTGGCCACGTACTGTCGTAGCTGTGGATGATCGAGTCGAGGAGCGGCTGCGCGACGGTCAGCGGCAAGTGCCACTTCGTATGCCACGCAATCGTCGTCACGGCATTGCTGTCCGTGCCGATGGGATTGACGGTCGTGAGAGACGTCGGCAGCCCGCGCGCGTTGTAGGCCGCCTGCTGCGTCAGCCCGGTGGGATCTTGGACGCCCAGCACCCGGCCCGGGAAATCGGGGTCTCGGCCCAGCGCCGTGCGGCCGCCGAGCGCATCGAAGAGGGAGTCGAGCTGTCCGAAGCGGTTGAGGTGGAACGTGGTGACGTCGATGAGGCCGCCGCGCGGACCGTCCACGCGCGTGACGACGCTCGGGAGCGGCACGCCACCGACGCTGCCCTCGGACCAGGCGCAGGCCACGAGGCTGCGGGTCTCGGCCGGGCAGTAGCGCGTCGTGATCGTGGTATCGCCGGTCCGCTGCATCCCGATGCTCGTCTGACTGATGGCACCGAACGCGTCGTAGGTGAAGGCCACGGTGTCGGCGGCGATGCGGCGGCGGCGCCAGCCCACGCGGCCGTGGGCACCTGCGGTATCGAAGCGCACCACGTGCGCATTGGGGTCCGTGATGCCGTCCACGGCCCCATTCCCGGCGTGCGTCACGGCCACCGTGCGCGTACTGTCGCCCGGATTGCGTTCGGCACGCACTTGCGTGAGGAGGCCTCCGCTGTACGCGAGTTCGTAGCGCAGATACGCCGACGAGGCGGCCGGGGCCGGCAGGAGAATGCGGGTGAGACGGTCGCTGGTGTACGTGAAGACGGTCGTGTCGCCGAGCCGGCCGACGGTTCGCGTGTGCCGCCCATTGTCGTCGAACCGGACGTACGCGCGGTCCGGCAACAGGCGCCGCCAGTCACCGGATCCCACGTGCCCGAGCGTATCCACGCGAGTCAGCGGGGCGTGCGCGTAGTAGTTGGCGGTATCGGCGCCCGCGCCGCGGATGTACAGTCGCGTGCTGCCGTCCCCGCCGATCCAGAGCTTGTGGGTGGCAGAGAGGTGAAGGACTTGCTCCAGCCCCTCAAGCCACCACCCGCGGCCGAACGGACTGGCGATACGGTTCACGACCACGAAGCTGCCGGTGTCCGTGGCGGCGTAGCTGCTGTCGCCGGGCGACTGTGCACGCAACGTGTAGTGGTACAGGCCGGTGGCGAGCGCCAGCGAATCGGCGTTCACGGGGTAGACCACGCGGCAGGCGGCGTTCCGGCAACTGGCCGGCCACGCGAACTTCCGCATCGGCAGACTCGCCCCGCCGGTGATCTCGAGCGAAATGCCCATCGTGTCCGGCGTGGCGTGGAGCGTCGTCACGTCGGCCGCGACGAGCGCGATGGGATTCGCGTGCCGGCTGAGGTAGGTCAGGGCCGGAGTCCATCGACGGCCCATCGTGTGGACTGTCGGCAGCGGGTGCGCGAGGCGAAGGTCTCCGCACTCGACGCCCGCGGCGTCGCCCGCCGCGAAGGAGACGCATTGTCCGCGCGCCAAGGTCGAGCCCGGGTTGACCGCGTGTGAGGCGACGAGGACCGACGGCGCACCGCCGCTGCCACCGTTGGGCCCGACGGTGACGGCCGTCCGGCCCGTCGCCGAGGCGCCCTCTGCACGGGCCGTGAGGTAGACGGCCCCGACCGTCGGAGTCGAGAAGGACTTTGCGACAATGGAATCGACGGTCACCATCGAGGAACTGCCGGCACCGATCGTCACGGTGGCCGGCGCCTTGCAGGGTGTGGCCTCGAGCGCGACGGTGCACGAGGCCTGCAACGTGTAGGTGGTCGCGACCGTGCCGGTGTTGCCGACGGTGAACGAAGCGCTGAACGTAGTCCCGTTGCCCTGCTGGGTGGTATTGGCCGTCGGCGTCACGGTGACCGCGCGCGCGACGGGCGCCGACGGCGGGACAGGGTGCGTGTTCGTGCGCTGCGAACAAACGTCCTGAGAGTCGACGTAGCGGCAGACCCGGAAGGTGACTACCCCCATCCCGACCGAGTTCCCACTCACCAAGACCGAGACGGTCGCCGAGTTGCCACCGGCAATGGTGACGTGGGAGGAGCCGACGATGCTGCACCCGGAAGCGCTGCGCGTGCAGAGGGCCGCAAGGCTGTAGGTGCGTGCATAGCCGACGCCATTGGCGATCCGGTAACGCAGGGTCGCGTTCTGGCCGATCGCGAGCACCGTGCCTGGGTCAAGCGGGGTGAGCGTCGTCTCCGTGTCCTCAGGGTACTCGCGGTAGTACGTGAAGGTCCGCTCGTCGCAGGCGTAGGCGGGCCAGTTCGAGCAGGCGTACACGGTGAACGTGTTCGCGCCAAGCTCCATCCCGGTGTCGTAGGCCGGATTCCAGTTCACGAAGTAGGCCGTTCCTGACTCGCCCGACCCACATTGAGCGTACGCATCCGAATTGACGCTGGCGATTGGCGCGGTCACCTCGACTTCCGTGACGCCGTACTGGTGACAGATGGAGACGATGACTTCGAGCGTCGGGCTCAGGTTGGTCCAGTGGTTCGGGACCGACACGTAGATGTTTGGAATTGCTCCGCGTGAACGCGAGAGCGAGTCGCCCACTCGCAAGGAGGGAGCAGCGACGAGGTCGTTGTCAGCGGCGGCGGTCACCGGAGCCGCACCCCTCGCCCAGTGCGCACTGATGGCAAGTAGTGCGATTCCCACGCTGACAGCGCCAAGCCGCAGTGCGAGAGTGGATGGCAGCCCTACCCTCACTACCTGCACCACCCGACGAAAAGCACTATGCAGCGCAAGAAGTCCTACACTCGTTCTCGTGAGCATTTGAGGTAGGCTAGCGTGGACAGTGGCTCCCGCACGACTCGCCTACCATAAAGACTCACATTCTAGTGCGCCAGTACTGTTTTGTGCCACGATGCCTAGGTCACTGCCGAAACCGACGGCTGTAACGGACCTATGTGGCGTCGACCACGCCCGCTCGTCGCCACCGCCAGAACGCCAAGACCCCCCAAACCCGCCACTCCCGCCAGCGCCCACGCCGCCTCGGGCCTCCCCGCGCCCCACCCCGCAACCGCGCCAACATCGCCGGCAGGATCAACATCGCCCCCAGCGTCCCGGCCAACGTCCCGCCCGCCGTCGCCAGCGCGATCGCTCCGAACAGCGTCGTCGACTTCGTCCCCACCGCCAGCGGCACCAGCGACGCCAACGTCGTGAGCGTCACCATCAGGATCATCCCCGAACGGTCCAGCGCCGCGTGATACACCTGCGACGCGCGCAGCCGCCCGCCGCTCTTGCGCCGTCGCTCGAGTGCCGCGTCCACGAGCAGGATGCTCTGGTTCACCGCCAAGCCCACGACGAGGATCACGCCCACCGCCGCCTCGCGCGTGAACGCCGCATCGGCCCACCAGAACGACGCCACCACGCCCGCCAGCGCGATCGGCAGCGAGATGAACACCATCGCCGCGCCCCACGCGGAGTCGAACACCATCGCCACCGCGAGGATCACCAACGTCACGCCGATGGCGAACACCAGCCACAGGCCCTTCTGGCTCTCGTCACCGCGGTTCTGGAACAGCTGCTGGTCCTCCACGGTGAATCCGGGCGGCACGCTGATGCTGGCCATAAAGGCCTCGTGCGTGCGCTGCGCCAGGCGATTGGGCCCGCGGAACTCATAGGCCACCACGCGCAGGTAGCGCTGGTCCTCGCGCGTCACGACGGCCAATTGCTCGCGCTCGTCCACCCGAGAGAGGTCGGCGATGCGCGCCGGCGTGCCGGTGGCGGTAGGCACGAGCGCATCACGCAGCTCGTCGAGCGAGCGCTCCCGCGACCCGACGGCCTTCACTGTCACCGGAATCTCCTCGCCGCCGATCTCCAGCCGCTGTCCGCCCACCGGGCCGCGCACCTCGCGCCCCACGGCCTGCGTGAACGCCGCCGCCGTCACGCCGTAGCGCGCCAAGGCGTCGCGGTCAGGATCCAAGGTCACCGCGAAGGCGCGGTCCCCGCCGAAGAAGCTGCCGCTGGTCACGATCGGGTTCCGCACCCGCGCGATGTTCTCGAGCCGTGCGCGAATGTCCTCAGCCAACTCGGCCACCGCCGCGTACGAGTACCCCAGCACGCGGATGCGGAAGTTGCTGCTCGAGCCCATCCCGCCGCCGGAGCTGAACGCCGGCCCCTGTCCGCTCACGTAGATGCTCGCGCCGCCGATGTACACGGCGCGCGCCGTGAGCGCCTCCTGCACCTCCAGCGGGATCGCCGTCACCTCGGCGGCCGGGGTGAACGACACCCGCATTCCCGCGCCGGAGACGCTGTAGCTGTTGGCGATGACTTCCTCCACGCCCTCGCGACCCACGACCACGCGTTCCATCTCGCGCATCGCCGCGTCCAGCGACGCCGGGTCGGAGCCGCGCGGGAAGCTGATGTTCACCGACACGGAGTTGCGCTGCGTGCCGAAGCCGCCGAAGGCGAAGCGCGGGATCTTCTTCACGAACACCCAGCCGAGCCCGACGATGGCGCCGGTGGTGAGCACGATGGTGACCCAGCGCCAACGCAGCGCCTTCTTCACCGTCCAGCCATACACGCGCTGCAGCCGCGGCCAGTGGGTCTCCTTCATCCCGTGTCCCGCCGCCAGCGCGGGAATCATCACCAACGCCGAGACCACCGACCACGCGAGCCCCAGCGTGAACGCCGCCGCGAAGGGGAAGAACGCCGCGCGCGCGTTGCCCTGCAGATACAGGAAGGGAAACAGCACGACCGTCGTCGTGAGCGTCGCGCCGACGACGGCCGGCATCATTCGCTGCGCCACGTTGGCACGGCCCTCCGGCGTGTCCGGCGCCGAGCGCAGGCGCTCGACGACCACCAGCCCGTTCTGCACCAGCACACCGATGCCCATCCCGAGCCCGGCCAGCGTCAGCATATTCGCGGGAATCTCGAGCAGGAACAGCCCCAGCGCCGTGCCGGCGATGGCGATCGCCGCGGACCCCATCACCAGCGCGACGGCCCGCCAGTTGCGCAGGGCGATGATCAGCACCAGGGCCACGGCCACGAACGCGATCGCGCCGCGGCGGATGAGGTCCTTCAGTTGCCGATCCAACTCCACCGACTCGTCGGCCGTCACGCGCCAGCGCACGCCCGGCGGCAGCTCCGGCGTCATCGTGCGCAGCGCCGCACGCACGGCACGCGCGGTCTTGATGGCATCCGAGCCCGCCTCGCGCGCCACGGTCAGCGACAGCGCGTTGTTGCCGTTCACGCGATAGAACATCCCGCGCGAATCTTCCTCGGGGCGCACCTGGGCCAGTTCGCCGAGCCGGAAGACGCGGCCGCCGCGGCCGCGGATCGGCAGGTCCTCCAGCTCCTGCAACGCGCCGGGCTGGTCGCGCAGCACGACCTCGCGGCGGCTCGCGCCCATCCGCTCGGTGCCCAGCGCGCTCACCACCCGCGCCTCGCGCACGGCATTGGCCAGCGCCTGCGGCTCCACGCCTACCTGCCGCAGCAGCAACGGGTCGTACGACACGCTGGCGCCGAACTCGGTACCGCCGCCCACCGACACGCCGCTCACGCCGCTCACCGCGCTCAGCCGCGGCGTCATCACCTCGTTGGCGATGCGCTGCAGCGCCCCGGCAGTGTACGGCCCGTTCAGCAGCACGCGCAGCAGCGGCGGCTCCTGCAGCGCCTCGGGCACGAGGTTGCCGACCACCGGCTGCGTGGCGCCGAGAGGGAAGTCGCCGCGCAGCAGCTCCAGCCGCTCGAGGATGGCCAGGCGCGTGAGCTGCACGTTAGCCTTGGGGTCGAGCTCGATCGTCAGCCGCGACGAGCCGTCGCGCGATTCGCTGCTGGTGCGACGCACGCCACGCACGCCCTGCGCCGCCGCCTCCACCGGCGACGAGATGTACATCTCCACCAGCTCGGCCGACGCGCCCTGCCACGTGGCGGTGATCTGCAGCCGCGGGAGCTCGACGGTGGTGCGCGTGGCCAACGCCAGCCGCGTGAACGACACGCCGCCACCGAGCACGATGCCCACCGCCACGGCCCACACCACGGCCGGCCGGCTCACCGCCCAGCGAATCACGCCACGCCCTCGGTGCGCCGGGCCTTCCAGCGCTCCATCATCGTGTACGCCACCGGCAGCAGGAAGAACGTCACGAACTGGGCCGAGATCGCGCCTCCGATCACGGCGGCGGCCAGCGGCTGGTAGAGCGCGCCGCCCTGGCCGAGCCCGAGCAGCAGCGGCAGCACGCCGAGGATGGTCGTCAGCGTCGTCATCGTCACGGCACGCAGGCGCTGGCGGCCGCCGGCCAGCACGGCCTGCTCCAGCGGATAGCCCTTCTCCTGGAACTTCATAATCGCGGCGATCTTCACGACGGCGTCGTTGTCGGCGACGCCGATCATCACCACGATGCCGATCAACGACACCACGTTGATGCTCTGCCCCGTCATCCAGAGCAGGGCGAGCCCGCCGGCCGCGGCGAGTGGCACGGTGGTCATCACGACCAGCGGCGTGGTGAACGAGGCGAACTCGCCCGCCAGCACCAAGAACACCAGCGCCGCGGCGAGCAGCGCCACGAGGTATAGCTGCTCCGTCGTACGCCGCTGCTCCACATCCGCACCGGTGATCTCCCACGTAAGGCCCGCCGGCGGGTTCAGCTCGGCGAGCTGCCGCTCCACGTCGCGCGACGCGCGGGCCGTGCCGCCGTCGGTGATCAGCCCCTCGACGATGCTCACCGGGCGCTGGTTCACGCGCACGACTTCGATCGGCGCGCGTACCTCGCGCCAGGTCACCAACTGGCTGAGCGGCACGCCGTTCACGGGTGTCGCCAACGCCACCTGGAGGTCCTCGTTGGCATTGCCGGCAAAGCGCACGCGGATCGGCGTGCGTCGGTCGGTCTCGCGCAGCTCGCTGGCGTCCACGCCACCGAGCCCGCCCTGCAATGCCCGCAGCACGGTCTGCACCGGGATGCCGCGCTCGGCCAGGCGCGTGCGCTCCAGCGCGACTTCGATCTGCGGCTGCGTGGTGCTGTTGGCGCTGCGCACGTCCGCCAGCGAGGCCAGCGTCAACAGCCGCAGGCGCACGGAATCCGCCCAGGCCTGGCTCTCCGGTAGCGTGCGCGCGCTGACCTCCACGCGCACGAGGCGGCCTTCGCGGCCGATCAACGATCCGAACTCCGACTGCCCGGCCAGGTCGAGGGCCAGCATCCCGCCCTCGGCAAGATCGGGCACGCCCTCGCGCAGTCGGTCGGCGAGCTGCGCGGCGTCGACGCCGTCGTCCACGGGAATGAGCAGTTGCGCCGTCGCGGACGTGCCCGGCTCGGCGCCGGCGAGAATCTCCTCGTCGGTGGCGATGCCGATGCGCGAGTACACGCCCCGCGCGCCCAACGACGCGGCCAACGCCTCGATGCGGCCCACCTGGCGCGTCGTCTCCTCGATCGACGTGCCCTCCGGCAACTGCACCGCCGCGACGATGATGCCTTCGTCCACCTGGGGCAGGATCTCCTTCGGCATCCGCAGCAGCGCGATCCCGAGGAACACCATCAGCGCCACGCCCGAGCCGAGGATGACACGCGGATGCCGTAGCGACCACTCCATTCCGTGCTCATAGACGTCGGCGAGGCGCTCGCCGAAGGCCACGAGCTTGGCCTCGCGCGGCCCCGGCTCACGGTCCGCCCGCAGCCGCGCCTGGGCGATCCGCTGCCGACGGCCGATGATCATCACCGGCAGCAGCGTCATCGCGAGCACCAGCGACCCGCCGACGGAGAGCACCACCGCCAGCGAGAGATCGCGGAAGAGGGCGGCGGCGAGCCCCTTCACGAAGATGATCGGCCCGAACACCAGCATCGTCGTGAGCGTGCCGGCCAGCAGGGGCCCCGCCACCTCATCCGTCGCTTCGATCGCGGCATCGTCCAACGGGAGGTCCGTCTCGCCGAACTTCCGGCTCGTGGCGTCGGACACCACGATGGCGTTGTCCACGAGGAGCCCGACGCCCAAGGCGAGGCCGCCGAGCGAGAGCACGTTCACCGTGACGCCAAAGAGTTGCAGGAACACCAGCGCCACGCCCACCGAGAGCGGCAGCACGATGGCGATCGCCACCGCCGACCGGAAATGGCGCAGGAAGATGAAGATCATCCCGAGCGCGAGGACGCCGCCGACGATGATCTCCTGCGCAAGGTTCGACAGCGCGCCGACGACGAAATCAGCCTGCGCCGCCACGACGTGCATCCGGATCTCGGGGAACTCGCCCTGCAGCAGGTCGATGACTTCCATCATCTGCCGCGTGACCGCCACCGTGTTCGAGCCGGCATCCTTGTAGACCACCAGACCCACCGCCGCGCCGCCATCGAGCCGCGTCAGCGTGCGGGGCTCGGCCAGGCCGCTCGTCACGGTCGCAATGTCGCGGAGGCGTAGGTTGGCGCTGGCGGGCCCCACCGGCGTCTCGGCGATCTCATCGAGTGCGCGGAACTCCGTGAGGGCTCGCACCGAGAAGCGGAACTGCCCGCGCCGGATCGTGCCGCCGGCGCCGTTGGCGTTGGCCGACTGCACCGCGTTGGCCACGTCGTTGGTGGAGATGCCCAGCGCGCGCATCCGCTCGGGGTCCACCTCGATCTTGATCTCGTCTTCCGGTGCACCCACCACGGCCACGCTGGCCACGCCACCGATCTGCTCCAGGCGCCGCGCGTGCACGTCGTTGGCCGTCCGTCCGAGCAAGCGCAGGTCGTTGAGCCCCGTCAGGCCGATGACGGCGATCGGACGTTCGCCCGGGTCGGAGGTGAGCAGCGTCGGACGCGCCGCGCCTTCGGGCAAGCGCGCGCGCACTTGGTCGAGTCGCTCGCGCACGGTCAGGATCGTCGACGGCATATCCGTGCCCCACGCAAAACGCAGCGTGGTCACGGCCTCGCCGTTGCGACTCACCGACCGCAGCTCCACGAGGCCCGGCGTGGCCGCCACCTGCGCCTCGATCGGCTCGGCCACGAAGCGCGACACTTCCTCGGCCGCTGCACCGGTGTAGGTCGTGCGTACCGTCAGCACGGGGAGCGTCACGTCGGGCAGCAGCGTCACCGGCAGGCGCGTCAGCGACACGCTGCCGAGCAGGACGATGGCCAAGGTCGCGGCCACCGTCGTCACGGGACGACGGACGGCGTAGGCAGTGAGCGACATCGCGCGGCCGGCTTAGGGGTTCCGCTCGCGCGGCGCTACCGCACGGACGGGCGCATCGTGCGTCAGCGTCAGGTGCCCTTCGATGATCACTTGGTCGCCGGGGTTCACGGGGATGATGCCGCTGCTCGAGTCCGGCAGGATCTCCGTCACCTGCCCGTTGCTTCGCCCAGGCAGCACGTAGGTCCACTGCGCGCGGCCGCCCCGCACCACGAACACCAGCGGGCGCCCGTCGCGTTCGATGATGGCGCGCGCCGGCACCAAGCGGCGATTGCTCAGGCGCTGCGCCTCGAGCCGCACGTCGGCGTACATCCCGGGCCGCAGGGCCGAGCCGCCGGACGCGCGCACGAAGGCGCGGCCTGCGCGCGTGGTGCTGTCCACCATCGGCAGGATCGCCGAGACGCGGCCGGGAATGGCCTGGCCCGGCACGGCGGCGCTCGTGATCACCGCCTCGCCGCCGACGCGGATCAGCGGCAGGTCGTGCTCGAGCACGGCGGCCTCGATGCGCAGGCTCTCAAGGTCCACCAGCGCGGCAAGGTCCTGGCCGGCATTGACGCGGTCGCCCACGACGGTGCTGATGCGGTCCACCGTGCCGTTGAACGGCGCGTAGATAGTGGAGCGCTCGCGGGCGAGCTTGGCGCGGTCGAGGCGCACCCGCGCCGCGGCCAGGCCGGAGCGGATCACGAAGGCATCGAGGCGCACCTGCGAGGGCATCACGCCCGTCGCGGCTGAATCAGGCCGGTAGAGGTCTTCATACCGCTGCGTGGCCTCCCTGAGCGCAACTTCCGCTTCGGCGAGGTCGATCTCGAACGGTCGCGCATCGAGTTCGACAATCGGCTGGCCGCGGCGCACGCGGTCGCCCGGGCGCACCAGCACGCGAGCCACCGTCCCCGCGACTTCCGTGCGGATGCGGCCCTCGCTCTCGGAGCGCACCTGCCCCGTGGTATTGATGGAGAGCACGAGGTCGCCGTCGGTGACTTCCGTGGCCACGACGGGCAGCGAGACCGTGCTACCGCCCGACGAACCGGCGGAATCCGAGGCGGTCGAACCGTCTTCGGCGGCGGCGTCCGTGGCGGCATCGCTGGACTTGAGCTTGTCGCAGGCCCCAAGGGCGGCCGCGGCGAGGAGGATCAATGAGAGACGGCGCATCGACATCTGGCTGGGCGTTCGTGGGAAGGTGTCGGGTGTTTGACCCCCGTCGCTATCAGAGGGTTGCCCGCGGTAGCGATTCAGTTCACTTGCGCACGCGCATCCGGGCGATGACCAGCCCACCCGAATCTTCATCATCCAGCGGGACTAGCAACTCGCCGTTGGGCAGCAGCCCCACGGGAAGGTAGAGCCCGCGGACGGACCCTGCATACGCCCCGTCGCTGCCGAAGACATCCAGCACCGGCGGCTTCTCGTTGGCCACTGAACGCTGCACCCACATCGTCGCATCGGCGAGCAGCGCGACGCCGTGCACCTCGAGCATCACCGGAGCGAATCCCACGGTCTGCAGCAGCTCGTCCAGCGGCACCGTACACTCGCCGCCCCCGAAGCGAATCTTGAGCCCCTCCGGATACATCCGCTGCAGGTCCGCGACGGTCGGCGCGCGCTGGGGGAGATCGCGGCGGATGCTGGCGATGAGCCGCGAGCCTTCGAAGAGCTGCAGGCGGTAGTCCGGGCCCAGCGTAGCCAGCATCCGCGCCCCGCTATGCGTCCAGATGATGCGGGGCGAGAAGAAGGCCGGCATCGCGAAGCCCAGGCGCCCGCCGCAGGCCTGCATCATCTTCGGCCGCCCCTCGTTCACCTCGAACAGCGGGGCCGAGCCCAGCGTGTCGAGATACAGCATCGTGCGCGATCCGGTGGAGTCGAACGCCGAGCTCTCCACCCACGCGCCGCCGCTGCGGAAGGCCAGTCCCTGCACGCGGTCGAGCGCCCCGCGGCGCGGCAGGTCTTGGATGGGCTCCAAATCCGGCCCCCAGCGCACGATGGCGTTGCGGCCGAGGTCGAGCACCGCGACGGAATCGCCTTGTTGCAGCAACTGGTACGCGAACTCCATCTCCCCCGGCGCGCCGCCCTTGCGGCCGAAGCTGCGCTCGTAGCGCCCGTCTCGCCCGAAGCGCCGGATGGCCGGTTCGTTCTCGAGCACATACGTGCGGCCCGCACGGTCGGTCAGCACGACCCGCCGCGACACGCCCGTAAACAGCCAGGGTTCACCGAGCGAGTCGGTGAGCAGGCCGAGAGTGTCGAAGCGCCACGCGAGCTCGGCATCCGGGCCAGTGGAGGTGATGATCTTCACGCCGGCCGAGTCGCTGCGGATGACGTTGGCGGCGGCTGGCGTGCCGCGGTCGCAGCCCATCACCGCGAGCAGCAGCAGGCCCGCCGCTGAGATTGGGGGGAATCGCATCGGCCCTATTTGCAGTTGGGGGTTGAGCGGGTCAACCCAGTTCACCAAACCCTAATGAAAGTGGGGACGAGCACCGAGCCCGCCCCCACCGTCTTCCGTCCTCCGTCTTGCCCTCAGTTCCCTCGCAACGGAATCTCCCCCGCCGCGTGGCGCTGCAGATACACCAGGTCGTCCTCGTCCTTGCGCACGGTATAGATCGTGTTCTGTCCGAACCCGACCAGCGTGAGCCCTTCAGGAATGCGCACCTGGAAGGCCACCGCGCCCTGCGCGTTGATCACGTCGTAGAGCGTCCCGCGGGCCTGCGCGTTCTCGGTCCGGCGCACCCAGAGCTCTCCGTTCGGGCGGGCCAGCACACTGGCCAGGCCCGGACGGAACGCCGGCTTGGTCGCCGGCCAATCGGTGAGCGGCTCCAGCGGCGGCGCGTTCGCACCCGGACCCATCTGGGCCGAGCGGGAGATCTGCCCATTGTTGTTCGAGACCAGCATACTCATCTGGTTGGCGCGCGCCGCGTTGCGCAAGCCTTCCTCGTAGCGGATCTCGGCAGCGTTCATCCGCACCGGCGTGTAGGCAATCGGCGCGCCGGCTTGGCGCGTACCATTGGGCAGGATGAAGTCCACGCGATAGTCGGTGCCCCGCACGATCGCCACGCGCCCGTCCGGGAACACCGTCCATTCGTCGCGCGGGGTCAGCGGGTTCGCCGCGCCAATCATCATCCGCATATTGCCCTGCCCGCCGCTCATCTGCGTGTTTCCGCGGGCGAGCTTCACGTAGGCCAGCGTGTCGAGACGCCGCGTGCCGCGGTCAAAGCGCACGAGCGCCGCCGAGTCGGCCTGCTGCGGCCGGCCGTCGGCGTCGAAGCTGATGCCCATCGCTTCGCCGTAGAGGCGACCCTGTGCGTCCGAAGCGCGCGCCACGAGTCCGGCGCCCAGCATCATCATTCCGGGCCCTGGACCGCCGGGACGCGCAGCGCCTTGGCCAGCCGGCGCGCCTGGACGCGCAGCGCCTTGGCCACCCGGAGCGCCGGGGCGTGCCGCGCCCTGGCCGCCACCCGCTGCGCCCGGCCGCACCACCTGACCGCCCGCCGGCGGACCGCCACCCAGCCCCGCCTGCGCCACCGGGTCGGCCTCGGTGCGGAACGTGTTCACCGGCCGCCCGTCCGGCCCGATGACGAGGTAGCGCGAATTCACCGCGTCGTAGAGCAAGGTCGTGTCGCCCGGCGCAGCATACAGCCGCATCGGCAAACCGAATTCCTGCGGGCCGCTGCCTTCACGGCCAATCTTGGTCGCCGAACCGCGGCGCATATCGACAAGGCTTACGACCTTGTCCCGCGGGTCGGCTACGACGAGCCGTCCGTCGCGGAGCTCGCGGATGGAGCCGATGCCCAACTGGCTGAACGGCTCCTCATACTCGGCTTCCGGCGCCGGCAGCGTACGCGGCGCCTGTTGCGCGGCCAGCGGCATCGCCGCCACGGCGAGGGTCACGGTGGCAATCGCTCGAATCGACATCTTCGTTCTCGGAGCTAAGGGTTTCTCCCGCCGGCTTGCGATGCGTGGCGGGACCTCAATTTGTCACCGCCGGCTGCCCGGGGGTTTCCCCGCGCCCCGCCGGGTGGCGCGGGCCCGCCTCACTCGTACCGCAGGGCCTCAATCGGGTCCAAGGCGGCCGCGCGACGCGCCGGGAGGACCCCGAACGTAATCCCGATGGCCGCGCTGAACCCCACCGCCAGCAGCACGGACCCCGGCGTCACTTCCATCGGCCATCCGTTGAGCCGCCCGAGCAGCATCGCCGCGCCGTACCCCGCCGCGACGCCGACCACGCCGCCGATCAGGCAGAGCACCATCGCTTCGAGCAGGAACTGCGCGAGCACGTTGCGCTTCGTCGCGCCCAGCGCCTTCCGCACGCCGATTTCCTTGGTGCGCTCCGTGACCGACACCAGCATAATGTTCATTATCCCGATGCCGCCGACGAGCAACGACACGGCGGCGATGCCGGCGAGCAACCAGGTCAGCGTGGCGCTCGCCTCGGCGCGCGCCGCCAGGAACTGCGAATTGTCCTGGATGCGGAAGTCGTTGCTCTGCTCGGGCCGCAGGCGGTGCGCGCTGCGCAGTGCCGCCTCGATGTCGAGCACGCCCGACATCATCCGCTCGGCATCGACGAGCTTTACATTGATGCGCGCGATACGCTCCGTCCCGAAGATGCGGAACTGGCCGGTGCTCAGCGGAATGAACACCGATTCGTTCGGGTCGTCGCGTCCGCCTTGGGCCGAGGGGTCGAGGACGCCTATCACTTCGAAGTTGATGCCGCGCACCTGGATCTGCTGGCCGACGAGGTCCACCGCCTCGACGTCCTCCACCCGCAGCTCCGCGAGGATCTCGCTGCCGAGGACCGCGACTTGCCGTCGCTGCGCGTGGTCCCCGGCCGAGAGGAACCGCCCGGCCGCCAACGTATAGCGATCGATCTGTTCCAGCTCCGGCAGCGTCGCGATCACGTCGATGTTGCCGTTCTTGTCGCCGATCTGCACCTGCGCCCGGCCGGTCAGGATCGGCGCCACCGCCGCCAGCAAGGGCGCACCGCGCAACGCGTCCGCATCGGCCACGGTCAGGCGCGCGCGCTCTGCGCTCGCCACACCGTTCGTGTACGACTGCCCCGGCTGGATCGTCAACCGGTCGGTGCCCATCGCGTCGAGCTGCGCCTCAACCGCGGCCTGCGCACCCGAGCCCAGCGCAATCATCGTGATCACGGCGCCCACACCGATCACGATGCCCAGTGCCGTCAGGAAGGCGCGCGCCTTCGTCGCCCGCAACGACGAAAGCGCCACCCGGAGGATCTCAATGAACCGCACGGCTCAGCCGCCGCCGAAGGGGCCGCCACCGGCGCGGCGCTGCGCCCACTCCTGCCGCCGCGCCTGCTCGCGCAGCAGTCCCGAGGTCGGCAGGATCAGCACCGTGTCCCCTGGGCTCAGTCCGTCGCGGACCGCGGAGTAGTCATAGTCGGTGAGCCCCGTGGTCACCGGCACGGCGCGGATGCGCCCACCGTCCCGCGTGAACACCACGAAGGCACCCGCCGGTACGCTGCGTAGCTCCGCTCGCAGGCTGTCCCGCGAGATCCCGAGAAAGTCCGCCGCCTCGTCGAGCTCCCGCGCGTCGCGCAGCGCCGAGTTCGGCACCGCCACCGCCTCGCGCTCCTCGCCGATCATCACCTCGACCTCCGCATTCATCCCCGGCTTGAGCAGCCCCTGGCGGTTCGGGATGCGCACGATCACCGGGAACGTCGTCACGTTCTGGTCCACGATCGCCTCGGCGCCCACGCGCAGCACTGCGCCGCGGAACGGGCGTTCCGGAAACGACGCCGTCGTCACGGTCACGCCCAGACCCGCGGTGATGCGTCCGATGTCGCGCTCGTCCACCAGCGCCCGCACCTCGACGGTGTCCAGCGACGCCATCCGCAGCAGCACCGCACCGCCGCCGACGTCACGGCTCGCCGAGGCGATCACGCTGCCCTCGGCGACGGTCAGCGAGAGCACCACGCCGTCCGAGGGCGCGCGCACCTCCGTCTGCACGTAGGCGATGCGGGCGTCCTCCAACGCACGCACGGCGCGAATGAGGTCGGCCTGCGATGTGGCAGCCGCGAGGCGCGCCACCTCCACCTCCTCCTCCGTCAGCGCCTGCTCGGCGAAGAGCTGTTCCGCTCGCCGCAGCCGTGACTCGGCGTTCTGCAGCGAGGCCTGCGCCACCGCCGAGTCCGCCTCGGCTTGCGTCACGGCATTCTGCGGGATGCGCGGATCCACGCGCACCAGCAGTTGGCCGCGACGGACGCTCTCGCCTTCCGTCACGTGCACCGCCGTAATCTCGCCCGAGGCCTGGGATTTCACTTCGATCGTCGTCACCGGCGCGACGACGCCCGCTGCGCGCGCCGAGATCACGATGTCACGCGCGCGGATGACGTCCGTGCGGAGCGGCTCGGCACTCTCGGCCTGTGCGCAGGCGATGCCGGCAAGTCCGGAGACGAGGAGCGTGGCGATCGGACGCCGCCAAAGATGAACGAGCAGCATAGGACCTCAGCCGCTGGAGTGACCGGCGCGCGCCAGGCGACACCGCAGGTGGGGCGCATCTGCGCCCGCGCTCTTTGCGAGACGCCGTGGCGTCCTGACCGTTAACGCGCCAGGACGCGGAAGCGTTCAGGGCGGCGGCATTGGATGCCGCTTCACCCACTGCAGCCCATCGTCATCGGACCACGCCACGAACACCGCCTGGCGGCCAAACCCGATCACCCTCCCTCCCGCCGCCACCGCGACGGCCGTTAGGAATCGACCGTCTCGATCAAACAGGTCGTAGCGGCTCGCACCGGTATCGCGTGGCGCCGAGCGTACCCTCACCCACGCGCGGTCCTGCCAGTCCACCGAGATCTCGTCACCCCGCAGCAAGGGCCAGTGCGAGGGAAGCGGATCGGGCAGCGCCGGTAGCGGTCGGCTTCCCGCGGCCACACCCGCTTGGGCTCCGAGTGGATTGCCGGGCATCTGCTGCATCAACTCAGCCCGCTCACGGTTCAGCGAGTCCCGCGTGTACTCGGCGTCCGCGCGCGTCAGCGCAATCAGCGCCGTGGGGCCACGTCCGGCGTGAATCACGCGCCCGTCCGGCTCCACCAACTCGATTCCGTAGTCGCGCGCGCGCACCACAATCACCCGCCCGTCGCGGAATACGCCCCAAGCGTCTATCGGGTCGAATGCGTCGAGACGCGGAGGGATCGAGCGCGCCGTGAACTCGATTGGGCGCATCCCCACTCGGGCCAGTGTGTCTGTCCGGCCATCTGCCCTGCGCCAGCGCACGACGCTCGCCGAATCATCGACGTAGAATGTCGGGGCGAACCGCATCGTGCGGTCGCTCGCATACCAATCGCCCGCCTCGCTGACCGCACGCACCCAGCCGAAGTTCAGCGAGGCGGTGGCGGAACTCGGAATCGGGCTGCGCTCCTCGCGCTTCGGCCGCCCGTCTGCGTCGAGCACGACGGCCTTCACGCCGACAATGTCCATCACCCACAGCGAGTCGCCCGGCCCGCGCAGGATGCGTTGGACCCTGCGCACCTCCAGTGGGCCGGCCCCGGGCGTGGTCACTGGGACGAGATCGTTGGATCCTGCCCGCGTGCGCATCAAGCCGCCGTCGCGCTGGTCGTGGATCACGACGACGCCGTTCTGCGTCTCCGCAAGCCACCGGATTAGTGTGCGCGGCGCGGCGAGTGAATCGCTGGCGGCGCCGAGGGGTACGGGAGGCGGTGCGTCGGTGCGGGCGGGTTCGCCGCAAGCGAGCAAGATCCCAAGTGCCGCGAGGGACAGCCGCCCCACTCGCGGCTTGGTTACGTCCGATGTCACTGCGTGTTCACCTCGTCGCGGGGACCACGAATCCAATTGCGGCAGACGTTGACTGGCGTAAGGCCGGATTCTCTGCGAAACTTGATTGACGCAGCACTCGCGCGATAGCGAAGGAGTGAAAGCCTATGCTGGGAAAGCTGCTCCGATACCTCTGGCCTGCCTCGCTGATTTGTGGACTGATTCTACCAGCGCGAACGGCAACCGCACAGTCTGGACTTTCGCAGGAGCGCATCGACGAGCTGATGCGCGGAAGCTACCGACCCGCGTCCTCGCCGGAACAGATGCAGGACTGTCACTTCAGGGCGCTCACCCGCGGAATCGAGCTCGATGCGGATCAAGAAGCGCGAATTCGCGCCGTCATCGCGCTGTTCCGCCGCGCGCCGAACCCCGCCGCGGGAAGTCGCGAGTGGACGCTCCGGTTTGCCGAACGCGACTCCAGTGCCCTTTCCGTCCTGACACAGCGAGCCGACTCCATCCGCTATCGCCGAAACGCTCAGTCCGAGCGCGCCTGGTTCAGTGCCGGGAACTGCAACGGCCGCTGAATTCCGCGCCGTGAGGTCTGGATTCAGCCACACGAGCGTGCTGCTGCTTGCCGTGGCCGCGGCCTGCGGCTCCGATCGGCTTCGCGAAGGCGACGACGTCGTGCTCAAGGGGCCGTTTGAGCAGCTTGGCGAGACGTTCACGTATGTCACGTCCGTGCGAGAACTCAGCGACGGGGCCGTCATCGTCACGGACCCACGAGAGCAGAAGATCGTGCTGGGGCGCTTCGGCGACAGTCTCGTGCAGATGGTCGGACGACGTGGCGCCGGCCCTGAGGAGTGGAGCACGGCCGTCGCGCTGCACCCACTTGGCGGCGACTCCAGCGTCCAGGCCGACCCGACGACGCGTAGGCTGATCTACTTCGACGGATCGCGGGTGGCCGCGTCGGCACCGCCAGAGGTCGCCACGCGCGCGCACGCGCTCGGAATGCTCCAGGGCGCGAGTGCGGACGGATCACTCTTCTCGATGCGGGCACCGGCACCATCGACGGTCGGACCACGTGATCTCACGCCGAATGATTCGCTGGCGCTCGTGCGCATAGCAACCACGTCGGATCGCGCAGATACGATCGCGATGCTGCGTGACGCGCCGGGACGTGTCCACGCCCGTCGAGAAGCAGATGGAACGTTCCGCGACTTTGCGCTGAGCCGACCTGCGATGGCGGTCTCCGAGATCTTTGCCGTGTTCCCGGATGGGTGGGTCGCCATCGCTCGTCTCGAACCGTATCGCGTCGACTGGATTGACTCGTTCGGGCAGATGCATCTCGGCGAACCCATTCCGATAGTACCGAGAATGTTCGATGCCCGGACGCGCGAACAGTATCTCGCGCGACACCGGCGGGCGATTGAGCAGCTCGAGACCGCTCCAGCAGAAGTGCGCGAGGTGCTCGGGACACGCTACGCAGAGTTCCCGCGCGAAGTCCCACCGTTCGATGCCTCGTCGCTGGTCGCCGGAATGGACGGCAGGCTCTACGTGCGCCGAGCTGAGCCAGGGTTCGCATCCCACACGCGGTACGACGTCGTTGACCGCACGGGCGCATTGGCTCGGCTCGCGCTGCCTTCCGACGCTCGCTTGGTCACGGCAACGAGGGAGCACCTGTACGTGGTGCGCCGAGACAGCCTGGACGTGGAGTACCTGCGTCGCTAAACGCGGCCGTAGGGCATCCAGGCGACAGCGAGGGTCCGCCCTACGGCAGCGGATGCCGCCGGATGTACAGCAAGTCGTCCTCATCCTTGCGCGCCGTGTACACCGCCTGCGCGCCGAAGCCGAGGAGCTGCACGTCCCGCTGCAGCTTGATGGCGTCCACGACGCGCCCGTCCGCGTCCAGGAGGTCGTAGCGCTGACCGGGCGTGCGGTCCACCACCGGCACCCACGCGCGGCCCTTCGGATCTACCCGGATCAGGTCGCCCGTGATTGGCGGCCGCTGCGTCTGCCACGGACTGGGCTCGACGAGCTCGATGCGTGGCATCTGAGCGCCACCGCCCATCCCCGCGAACTGACGGATCCCGTCGTCGATTGCCTTGCGCACCGAGTCCATAATCGCCCGGCGATCTTCCGCCGTCACGGGAAGCTGGGCATACGACAGCGCCGCGGCGCGGCGTGGCGCTCCGCCCACGGGAAAGATTTCGGGCACGTACCCGCGCCCGCGCACCACCATCACGCGCCCGTCGGGAAACACACCCCAGGCGTCAATCGGCGGATAACCCGGCACTGGCATCCGGACGACCTGCGGTGACATCTGCGGCGCCGTCATAAACGTCGGGAACTTCGTCAGCGTGTCGGCGCGCATCGTTGCCGGATCGGTGCGCACGATCAACGCCGAATCGGCCATCTGCATCTGGCCGCCCTCGAATGCCACGGCCATCTGCTGGCCGTACCACCGACCCCGCGCGTCCAACGCGCGCGTCATCGGTCGATTCATCATTTGCATCGGATCCCCCGCCCCGGGCAGCGGACGCGTCGCACGCGGCGTGCCGGAGGGATCGAACACCAGCACTCGTTGCTGAAACAGATCCAGCGCCTGCACGGAGTCGCCGGGCATCAACCACATTCCCATCACGCTACGGTACTCGGTGGGTCCGCCCCCTTCGCGCGCCACTTCGCGCTGCTCCTGGGTGCGGAAGTCGGCCACGGCAACGCGCTTGTCCCGACTGTCGTGGACGAGGATGTTGCCGTCGCGCAACTCCACCAGCTGGAGCGGACCCGACCACGGCTCCTCGAGCTCGGCTGTCGGCGCGGCCAAGGCGCGCGCTGGGCGCGGCGCCTGCGCGGCAGCAGGCAATGCGAAGGCCACCGCGAGAGTGCCGACGAAAATGAAAGCGCGCAGGGAGCTGACTCGCATACGATCTCCTTGATGAGGGTATCGACGAGCCGGTCAGGCTCGGTCACCGCCCCCCCGTACGCTCCGCGTGCCGCGAGGTTGTACACTTCGTCACCGCAGCGAAACGGTTCCTCACATCGCAGCGGGGCGGCACGCCGTGCCGACCCGCCGCGGACCCTCACTCGCTCTCGGGAGCGCTCAGCTCAATCTGTTCATCCGGCCCGGACTCGGCGCCGCCCTCGGCGCCGTCTTCCTTGTCGTCCGACACTACGCGGGCGATCGCCGCCACCACGTCGCCGAGCTCGAGGTCCTTGAGCCGCACGCCCTGCGCCACGCGCCCCGTCTCGCGGATGTCCTTCACCGCGCAGCGTAGCGACTGCCCGCCGCGGGTGATCAGCATCAGGCCGTCTTCCGGCAGCACCTCGAGCAGGCCGACCACGTCGCCGGTCTTCTCGGTGCGTTTCACCGTCAGGATGCCCTTGCCACCGCGGCCCTGCACGCGGTACTCCTCGACGTTGGTGAGCTTGCCGAGCGCCAGCGAGGTCACCACCAGCAGCGAGGCCTCGCGCTTGACCACCACCATCCCGACCACGCGGTCGCCCTCGCCGAGCGCGATGCCGCGCACGCCGGTGGTGTCGCGGCCCATCGGACGCGCCTCCTGCTCGTGGAAGCGGATGCTCAGGCCGTGCCGCGTCACCAGCACCACGTCGTTCGTGCCCGAGGTGATCTGCACGTCGATGAGTTCGTCGCCGTCCTCGAGCTTGATGCCCTTGATGCCCGTCGAGCGCACGTTCGAGTACTCGGACAGCGCCGTCTTTTTCACGGTGCCGTTGCGCGTGCAGAACATCAGGTACTCGTTGTCCGTGAACTGCTTCACCGGCACGATCGCCTTCACCGTCGTGTCCGGGGACACGTTGATGAGGTTCACGATCGGCTTGCCCTTCGCCGCCCGCGCGCCCTCCGGGATCTCGTGCACCTTGAGCCAGAAGCAGCGCCCGTCGTGCGTGAACACGAGCAGGTAGTCGTGCGTCTGCGCCACAAAGAGGTGCTCGACGAAATCGTCAGTGCGCAGCTCGGTCCCCTTGGTCCCCACACCGCCGCGCCGCTGCTTGCGGTAGGTGGAGATGTTGGTGCGCTTGATGTAGCCGGCGTGCGAGATGGTCACGACCATCTCCTCGTTGGCGATGAGGTCCTCGATCGAGAACTCGCCCTCGTCGCTCACGATCTCGGTGCGGCGCTCGTCGCCGTAGGTCGCCACCAGCGCGCCGAGCTCGTCCTTCATCACCTTCATCCGCTTGGGCTTGCTGGCCAGCAGCGCCTCGAGCTCCTTGATCTGCCCGCGCACCTCGGCCAGCTCCTCCTCCAGCTTCTCGATCTCGAGGCCGGTGAGCTTGGCGAGGCGCATATTGAGCACCGCCTCGGCCTGCCGCTCGCTGAGCTTGAAGCGCTTCTGCAGTTGGGCGCTGGCCGCCGGCGAGTCCTCGGCCGCGCGGATGACCTTGATCACCTCGTCGATGTTGTCGACGCAGATCTTGAGGCCCTCGAGGATGTGCTCCCGCTCCTTGGCCTTGTCGAGGTCGAACTGCGTGCGACGCACGATGACTTCGTGGCGGTGCGCGATGTAGTGCCCGAGCACCTCGCGCATCCCCATCACCTTCGGGACCAGGCGCTTCGACACCGGGTCCGGCACCAGCGCGAGCATAATCACGCCAAAGGTGCTCTGCATCGAGGTGTGCTTGTACAGCTGGTTCAGCACCACCTTCGGGATCGCGTCACGCTTGAGCTCGACGACGATGCGCGTCTGTGCATCCGATTCGTCGCGCAGGTCGGAGACGCCTTCGATCTTCTTGTCGCGCACCAGCTCGGCGATGCTCAGCACGAGATTGGCGCGGTTCACCTGGTATGGCAGTTCGGTGATGACGATCTGCGACTTGTTCGAGGACTCCTTCTCCTCGATCACGGCGCGGGCGCGCATAATCACCTTGCCGCGGCCCGTCTCGATGTAGTCCTTGATGCCGGCGCGGCCGTAGATGAAGCCGGCTGTCGGGAAGTCCGGCCCCTTGATCAGCCCGCGGATCTCCTCGACCGTCAGGTCGGGGTTGTCGATCATCGCCGTCACCGCCGCGGCCACTTCGCGCAGGTTGTGCGGCGGGATGTTCGTCGCCATCCCGACCGCGATGCCGGCCGAGCCGTTCACGAGCAGGTTCGGGAACGCCGACGGCAGCACCGTCGGCTCCTCGAGGCGGTCATCGAAGTTGGGCGCGAAATCGACGGTGTCCTTGTCGATGTCGGTGAGCATCTCGACCGCGATCTTCGTGAGGCGCGACTCCGTGTAGCGGTACGCCGCCGCCGGATCGCCGTCCATCGAGCCGAAGTTGCCCTGCCCGTCCACCAGCGGATAGCGCAGCGAGAAGTCCTGCACCATTCGCACCAGCGCGTCGTACACCGACTGGTCGCCGTGCGGGTGGTACTTACCGAGCACGTCACCCACCACCGTCGCCGACTTCTTGTACGGCCGCCCCGGCACCAACCCGAGCTCGTTCATCGCGTACAGCACGCGCCGGTGCACCGGCTTGAGGCCGTCGCGCACGTCCGGCAGCGCGCGGCTCACGATGACGCTCATCGAGTAGTTGATGAACGATTCCTTCACCTCGTCCTGGATCAGGCGCGGGAGGATCCGCTCACGGTTGTTCGGGGCCGTCATAGACGCTCAGATTAGGGGCGATTTTCAGAGGGAACCGCGACCCCGAAAGTTAGGCGATGCGGGGGGCGCAAACAACGGGTAACGGCGGTCACCACAGAGGGCACAGAGAACTGCCGACCGCGGTTCAACGCAGAGGCGCAGAGGGACGCAGAGAACTGCAAGAAACGTGGGAACCACCACTGCAAGGACTTGGGGGTCCGCACCGACGCATCGGTGACGGACCCCCAAAGCACTTGCAGTTGCCCTTCTCTGCGCCCTCTGCGTCTCTGCGTTAAGAGGCAGTCCGCAGTTGGCAGTTGGCGGTTGCAGTTCTCTGTGCCCTCTGTGCCCTCTGTGGTGAAACGCAGTTACCGCGGCTCCACACTCGGCTGCTCTCCCTCCGCCATCTCCGACGCCCGCCGCAGCGCCTCGCGCTCCGCCCGCCACTCCTCGTACCAGCGCCGCGTCACCTCGCCCGCGAGCTCACGGTTGCCGAGCCCGAAGCTCAAGGCCAGCGCCAACGCGACGGCCCCGAAGATGATCGCGAACGCCGTCGTCACGATGCCCGTCGCCACCCCGAGTTCCTGCAGCGACATAAACACGGCCAGCAGCACCACGCCGCCCTTGCCCACGCGTGCCAGCGTGCCGGCACCGGCCAGCGCACCGGCGCTCGCCGCGATCAAGGCCGCCACCAGGTCGCCCAGCACCAAGCCGAGGATCACGATCACCACCGCCGCGATCACGCTCGGCACATAGCTGACCAGCTCGGCGAAGGCCTGGCCGAGGTAGTCGATGCCCAGCGTGTCGGCGGCGAGCAGCATCGCCGTGAAGAGCAGCACCCAGAACACCACGTTCGCGATCACGCGCGACGGCGTGAGCGGCACGCCGTAGGGATCCAACGGCGGCTGCACCCCGCCCTTCTCGAGGGCTTCGTTGAGGTGCACGCGGCGCAGCAGGCGTTGCACGGTCCGCTGCGCAAGACGGGCGACGAGATACCCCGCCGTCAGCACCACCGCCGCGCCGAAGAGCGCCGGGATGTATTCCCAGAGGCGCAGCAGGCTGTCTTGCAATCGATCGAGGAACGTCATCGGAGTATGTGGGAACTAGAACGTGATGCGCAGGAGCGGATGGATGCCGGGCGCCTTCGCCGCCACAGCGACGGCCCCGGCCGGGTTCAACTGGATGCGACTGCCGTACTCATAGCGGCGCCTCTCGTCGAGCGCCGGCTGCGCGTAGCGGCTGGTGAGCCAGGCCCCGCCGATGGCGCCCATCGTCGCGAAGGCCATCGTCGGCGCGGCGTTGCGGTCGGCCTCGCCGGAGATGAGTACGCCGAGCCCGATGCCCATCAGCGCGCCGGCACCGGCGCCCGACGCGAGCAGCAGGCCCTCCGAACGCGAGTGGTCGTACTTGCGCACCAGCAGGCGGTCCGCGCCCCACACCCCGACGAGACCGCCGGCGAGTAGCGAGCCGGCCACCACCGGCGTGCTCGGCGACTGCCCCACGAGGAAGGTGCTCGCGCCCGTCATCCCGATGCCCGCACCCAGCCACAGCAGCATCGCGTCGCCGGCGGTCACTTCGTAGGCGGCGTTGCCCGCCCAACTGCGGCCCAGCGCGTAGCCGCCCCAGCCCAGCACCAGCGGGATCGCGATGCGCGCGCTATAGCTCAGTCCTTCGCCGTCGCCTTCCTTGGGGTCGAACACCCAGGTCAACGCGTACGCCGAGGCCGCGACCAGGTCGTGTCCCACCACGGCCGCCACGGCCTCGCCCTCCGTGAGGCCGCCGCCGATCATCAACCCGGCCGCGGTGCCCGAGAGCCCGCCGATGAGCGTCAGTGCCGCCACCTCGCGCTGCGGCATACTCGCGGCGTTCCCCAGCAGCAATCCGTTGATCGTGCCGCGCCAGGCCATCCGCGAGCTGAGCACCTGCCGCGCCGGCGTAACCTCCACCTGGCGCGCGAGCTCACTGGCCGCAAAGAACGACCCGCCGGCCATCACCATATACGCGGCCACACGGGTCGCCGGCTCGTCGCCGAGCATCACGGCGAAGGCAGGGCCATACGCCGCCAGGCCGAGCACGAGCTGCGTGCGCACGAACGCCGAGCGCATCTCGCGGGAGGTGACGCCGCCGGTACGCGCGGTGTCGCGCGGCTGGACCTCTTCGACGCCGCTCCCGAGGTTCAGACGCCGCGGCGGGTCCTGCTGCGCCAGGAGCGGCGACGCCGCCAGCGTGAGGACGGCGACGGCGCGGAGAAGGATTCGCATAGCGCGGAATCTAGCGTACGTTGCCGATGCCCGTCATCACGGCGGCGACAATCTCGATGCCCTGCCAGAACTCGCCCAAGCGGAGGTGCTCGTTGGCCGCGTGCTGGTTGTTGTCGTAGTTCACCAGCGGCAGCGTCAGGATCCGCGCAGCGAGGACTTCCTCGAACACGCTCAGCGGCAGGCTGCCGCCGAGAATGGGCACGCGGGCCACGGTCGTGCCCGCGGCGCGCTGCACGACACGGTGGATCTCCAGCGACCACGGATCGTCGAGCGGCAGTTGCTGCGCCGCGTAGCCCTGCCCCCAGCCGAGACGCACGACGCGCGGATGCGTGCGCAGCGTCGCGCTGTCCGGCACCTCGTGCACCAGGTGGTAGCCCTGACGCTGCAGATGCCGCTCGACCAACTCGCGCACGCGCACCGGCGTCTGCCCGGGCACGAGGCGGAAATCGATGGCCGCCGAGGCGCTGGGCATCACGGCGTTGGTGCCCGTGCCACCGGCGAGCTGCGTGATGTTGAGCGCCGGCCGCAGCACGGCCAGCCCCAGCGGCATCTGCGTCTCCGTGCGCCCTAGCTGCAGTTCAGCCGCGAGACCACGGTCGGGCGATGGCGCGTCGGCGATCGCGCGGCGATCCGCGTCGGTGATCTCGCGGACGTCGTCGTAGAACCCGTCGATGGTGATGGTGCCGTCTGTCGCGCGCATCCCGGCGAGCAGGTGCGTGAGCTCATTGGCCGGGTTCGGCGCCCAGTTGCCGTAGTGACCGCTGTGCAGCGCGCGCGCGGGCCCGTAGGTCGTGACGCGCAGGCCCATCACGCCGCGCACGCCGTGCACGATCTGCGGGATGCCCGACTGGTGCCGCGGTCCGTCGAGGAACAGCCACAGGTCAGCCGCGAGTCGCGCACGATGCGCAAGCAGCATCTCCCGCAGGTGCTGCGAGCCGGCTTCCTCCTCGCCTTCGAAGAAGAACTTGAGGTTCACGCTCGGCTGCCGCCCCTGCGCGCGCAGCGCGTCCAGCGCCGCGAGCATCATCAGGATCGGCCCGCGGTCGTCGCTGGCGCTGCGTGCGTAGAGGCGCCAGTTGTTCGCGCGCGGGCCCAGTTGCGCGGCCTCCTCGAGCGTGCGGACTTGCCCGCCGCGTTCGACGTGCCCGTCGCGCAGCTCCGGCGTGAAGGGCCCCGCGGTGAGCCAGTCGCGGGGCTGCACCGGCTGGCCGTCGTAGTGCGAGTACAGCATCACCGTGCGGCTGGCGCCTGGCACGAGCAGCTCGCCGTAGACCGCCGGCGGGCTGCCCGGCGTCTCGAGCAAGGCCATCTGCACTCCGCGCCGCTCGAACATCGCCACCAGCGTATCGGCCACGCGCCGGATGGCCGCCGAATCGCTGGCCACGTTCGGCAATGAGAGGAAGTCGCGGAACCCCTGCAACACCGGCAGCGCATTGGCACGGTGCCAGGCACGCGTGTCGCGCACCACGGGGTCCGGCGCCTGCGCGGCGACGACCGGCGCGAGGACGCCCAGCAGGGCAAGGCAGCGGAGGATTCGCGTCATACTGGAGCTTCGCCACGGCGCCCGCGCCGCGCCAGCGGGCAGGGACGAGCCGAGGCCCCGCGCACCCCGACAGTTCCGCGCACCGCTAGTTCCGCGTCCCGCGCTTGACGTCGAACAGCACGCTGCGGCGACACTGCGGACAGAGCAGCCACTCGCGCTGCCGCGCGTAGCCCAGGCCGAAGCTGCCGCCGCCGATCGCGCGTTCGTGCATCCGCACCGCACAGCGCGGGCAGTCGGCGTGCCCGTCGCGCGCGTAGGCCTCGCGCACGCTGCGCTCCTCGTCCGTCGTGAACTGCGCTTTCTCAGCCATCGCTTACCCGCAGCACGAGCTTGCCGAACTGTTCGCCCCGCGCCATCCGCTCGAAAGCCGCGCGACCCTCGGCTAGCGGATACACGGCATCGACCGTCGGCCAGAGCCGGCCGGCGTTCAGCTCCGCCGTCACCGCCGCGAACTCGGCGTCGTTGCCCATCGTGGAGCCCAGAAGCGACCACTGGTACCAGAACAGCCGCCGCACGTCCATCTGCAGCTGCGCTCCCGACGTGCCGCCGCAGGTGACCAACCGACCGCCGCGGCTCAGCGCCATCAGCGAAGCGTTCCAGGTATTCTCGCCCACGCTCTCGATGACCACGTCCACGCCGCGCTTGCCCGTGCGCTCCCGCACGGCGCGCCCCACGTCCTCGCGGGCGTGATCGAGGCAGACGTCAGCGCCGAGTGCCGCCGCGCGCTCCAGCTTGGCCGCGTCGGACGACGTGACCCACACGCGTGCCCCGAGCTGCTTGCAGATGCGCAGCGCCGCCTGCGCCACGCCGCCGCCGATGCCCCAGATCAGCACATCCTCGCCGGCCTGCACCTTCGCGCGCGACACGCACATCCGCCACGCCGTGAGCGTCGCCAGCGTGTGCGCCGCCGCGACGTCGTCGGGCACGCGGTCCGCAATCGGCAGCACGTTCGCCGCCGGCAGCACGACGAACTCGGCGAAGCTGCCCGGATGGTGTTCGCCGAGCAGTCCGAAGCGCGGGCAGAGCGGCTGCTCGCCGCGGCGGCACCACTCGCAGTCACGGCAGGAGAGGCCGGGATTCACGACGATGCGCTGGCCCACGCGCAGGTGCTCGACCGCGTCGCCGACCGACTCCACGACCCCAGTGCAATCCGCGCCGAGCACCCACGGCGGCGTGATCGTCACGCCCGGCAGTCCACCGACCGTCCAGAGGTCGAGGCGGTTCAGGGCCACCGCGCGGACGCGGACGCGAACCTCGTGCGGGGCACGGAGTTGCGGCTCTGGCAGATCGTCGCGAAAGCGGATCTGCTCGGTGCCGCCGTGCGCGTCGATCGTCAGTGCTCGCACTCCGCTCTCCTCGCTATATTTCGCGAATGATCGAGATTAAGGTTCCCCCCCTCGGTGAATCGATCACCGAGGCGACCGTCTCCCGCTGGCTCAAGAACGAGGGCGATGCCGTCGCGGTCGGCGACACGCTCGTCGAACTGGAGACGGATAAGATCACCGTCGAGGTGCCCGCCCTCAATGCCGGCGTGCTCCGCAAGCGCCTGAAGGCCGAGGGCGATGTGGTGCAGCTGGCCGAGACGCTTGGGCAGTTAGAGGAAGGTGCATCGGCGGCGGCCAGCGCGCCTGCCGCGGCCGCGCCGGCTCCTGCTGCGGCGGCTCCTGCCGCACCGGCTCCCGCCGCGCCGACTCCCGCCGCTCCCGCGCCAACTTCATCCCCGAGCGACGTGCGCGCCGCCCCGTCTGCGCAGAAGCTCGCGGCCGCGACCGGCGTCGACCTGTCGTCCGTCCAAGGCAGCGGCCGCGGTGGCGTGGTCTCCAAGCCCGATGTCATCGCGGCGAGCGCGGCACCGTCGGCTCCTGCGGCCAGCGTCCCGGCGCCCGCGCCGACGACGGCGCCGGTGAAGGCGCCGCCCGCCCCCGCCCCGCGCGCGGACGGTGTGCGCGAGACGCGCGAGAAGATGACGACGCGCCGCAAGCGCATCGCCGAGAACCTGCTTCAGGCCCAGCACTCCACCGCGCATCTCACGACGTTCAATGAGATCGATATGAGCGCCGTGTCCGCCGTGCGCGAGCGGATGAAGGAGCGCGTGGAGAAGGAGCACGGCGTGAAGCTCAGCTTTATGCCCTTCTTCGCGAAGGCCGCCTGCCTGGCGCTGAAGGCGTATCCCGTGGTGAACGCCCAGATCGACGGCGACAGCGTCATCTACAAGCACTACGTGAACCTCGGCATCGCCGTGGCCAGCGAGCAGGGCCTCGTCGTGCCCAACGTGAAGGACGCCGACCGGATGGGGATGGTCGGCTTCTCGCGCGCGATGAACGCCGTCGCCAAGCGCGCCCGCGACGGCAAGCTGACGATGGACGACCTCACCGGCGGCACGTTCACCATCACCAACGGCGGCGTGTTCGGGTCGTTGGTCTCGACGCCGATCATCAACTTCCCGCAGGTCGCGATCCTCGGGCTGCACAAGATCCAGGAGCGGCCGGTGGCCATCGACGGCCAGGTCGAGATCCGGCCGATGATGTACGTGGCGCTCAGCTACGACCACCGGATCATCGACGGGCAGCAGGCGGTGCTGTTCCTCGTGCGGGTGAAGGAGCTGATGGAGGATCCGGCGGCGATGTTGATCGACGACTGAACTGCGGGTCACCACAGAGGGCACAGAGAACACAGAGAACGGCAACTGCTCTTGGGGGCGGTTGCCGTTCTGGTTTTAGAGGACGAGTCTGATGAGGCCGTCCTTGAGCTGCAGGACGTTGAAGTTGATGAGGAGGCCTTTTCGGTGGCCTGTCAGCTTGAGGTAGGTGAGCAACTGTGCCGTGTGGATTGGGGAGAGTTTTTCAATGCTCTTTAGTTCGAGTACGAGTTGGTCGGCAACGACTACATCAAGTCGCAGCTTTGCATCGAGTGCCTGACCTGCGTAGACCAGCGGCACCGAGACGCCCTGTGCGAACGGAACCTCCCGCCTCCGAAGCTCAAACACCAGGCAGGCCTGATACACAGACTCCAACAAACCCGGCCCCATCGCCCTGTGTACGGCAATCGCCGCCCCAATCACCGCGTGCGAAACCGAATCCCGCTCCACACACCCCCCAAAGCGGTTGCAGTTCTCTGTGCCCTCTGTGGTGAATAGCAGTTCAGCCCTCGCACGAAACCACCGGAACCCCGCCACCCAAGCCATTAGATTCCACCGCAGCACCTCAACCCGAGACACCCCCCAGTGCCCGATCAGAACCTCGCCCCGGACCTCGTCGTCATCGGCGGTGGCCCCGGCGGCTATGTCGCCTCCATCCGCGCCGCGCAGCTTGGCCTCTCCGTCGTCTGCGTCGAGTTCGACAAGACCCTCGGCGGCACCTGCGTCAACGTCGGCTGCATCCCGTCGAAGGCACTGCTCGCCTCGAGCGAGCACTTCGAGTTCGCGCACAAGCACGCCAAGGAGCACGGCATCGAGCTTGCCGGCGTGCAGCTCAACCTCGCGCAGATGCTCAAGCGCAAGGACGACGTCGTCGCGCAGAACACCAAGGGCGTGGAGTTCCTCTTCAAGAAGAACAAGGTCACCTGGGCCAAGGGCGTCGGCACGCTCAAGCCCGGCAACGTCGTCGAGGTGAAGGCGCTCGACGGCGCGGTCACGACCTACACGCCCAAGCACGTCATCCTCGCGACGGGCTCGGTGCCGATGCAGCTGCCTTTCCTGCCCTTCGACGAGGAGCGCGTGCTCTCGAACGTCGGCGCGCTGCGCATCCCTGAGGTGCCCACGCACCTGATCGTCATCGGCGGCGGCGTCATCGGCCTCGAGCTCGGCTCCGTGTGGCAGCGCCTCGGCGCCAAGGTCACCGTCATCGAGTACGCGCCGACGATCCTGCCCGGCAACGACGACGACATCACCAAGGAAGCGCACAAGGTCTTCACCAAGCAGGGCCTGGAGATCCACGTCGCGACGAAGGTCACGGACGGTGGGCGCCAGGGTAACCGCGTCGTCGTCGAGACGGAGAAGGACGGCGCCACGCAGCGCTTCGAGGCCGACTACGTGCTCGTGTCCATCGGCCGCAAACCCTCACTCACCGGCGTGGACGCGGCGGCGCTGGGCCTCGCGCTCGGCAAGCGCGGCGAGATCCTCGTCGACGCGCAGATGCGCACCAACCTCCCCGACGTATTCGCCATCGGCGACGCCGTCGGCGGCAAGCTGCTCGCGCACAAGGCCGAGGAGGAGGGCGTGATCGCGGCGGAAGTCATCGCCGGCCACCACGCCAAGATGCACTACCACAATATGCCGGGCGTGGTCTACACCTGGCCCGAGATCGCGACGGCGGGGCTCACCGAAGCCGAAGCGCGCGCCACGGGCAAGGCGATCAAGGTCGGCAAGTTCCCCTTCAGCGCCAACGGCCGCGCCCGCTCGATGGGCAGCACCGAGGGCTTCGTGAAGTTCGTCACCGACGCCGCCACCGACGAGATCCTCGGCTGCCATATGATCGGCCCCAACGTCAGCGACCTGCTCAGCGAGATCGTGCTGGCGATGGAGTACCGCGGCACCGCCGATGACGTCGGCGAGACGGTGCACTCGCATCCCACGCTCAGTGAGGTCGTGAAGGAAGCGGCACTCGCGGCGTTAGGGAAGGCGGTCCATATCTAAGACGGAAGACGGAGGACGGAAGCTTGAAGGGTGCGCGGAGCGAAGCTCCGCGCACCCTGTTGGCATCCGTCATCCGTCTGTTCAAAGATACCGGTCTTGCACCACCGCCAAATGATGCAGCAGATGCCCCGCCGTGATCCACGCGATCGCCCGCACCGACACCGGGCTCTCTGAGGCGGTGCCGCGCCGGGTCCAGGCTTCCGACGGAAGGCCGGAGTACAGCGTCACCGTGGCCTCGCGCACGGACTCGAACTCGTCGAGGATATCGGCGATGGTGCGGTTGGCGGCGCCGCTCATCGGGGCGTAGGCGTTCTCGTCGAAGCTCGGCAGCGGCGTGGTGTCGCCGCGGGCGATGCGCAGGGCCCGGTACGAGAAGATGCGCTCGGCGTCGGCGCAGTGGAGCAGCACTTCCTTGAGCGTCCACTTGCCGGGCGCGTAGGCCCGCGAGGCGGTGGCATCGTCAAGGTCGCCGAGTAGCGCCGAGGCGATCTCGGCACCGCCAATCAGCGCCTCCACGACGTCGCCGTCGGGGACCTGCGCGATGTAGCCCGCATAGAAGGGATTGAACTCGTCGGCCAACGGCCGGATGCGACGATGCGCGCTCATAACAGGCTCCGGGAAAACTCAAAATCTACCACGCGGCTCGTGGCGCGGAGATGCGCCGCGTCCGCAGCGAGCGATGCCGCGAAACACAAACCGGCCCCCGAGGCGGGAGCCGGTCGCGGACCTGCGGGCCAACGCAGCCTCAGTCGTCCGCGAGCTTGGCCAGGATCTGCACCGGCACGTGCGCCGGCGTGGTCATCCGACGCCGACGACCGGCCTCGGCGTTGATCTCCTTCCACAGCGCCACCTCGCGCTCGGCGCCAGAGAGTGTGGACTCCGGCACGGACTCCCCGTCGAGCCACGCGTGCACCGCCTGCGGCAGCTCGCGCGAGTCCAGCGGCACTTCGCGGTCCGTCGCCTGCGGCTCGGCCTGGGCCGGCGTACGCGGCTCGGTGGACGGCTGCGCCGCCTCGTTCCGGGGATCAATGGGGTCGTGCATCACGAGTATCGCTCCTCCAGCAGTTTCTGCAGCGCCTCTCGGGCGCGATGGACACGCATCTTCAGGGCTCCGACCGTCGCGTCGAGCAACACGGCCATCTCTTCGTACGAGCGGCCCTCGACGTGCTTCATCACGAACGCTTCCCGCAACGAGTCCGGGAGGGCCGAGAGCGCACCGTCCAGGTCGCGCCGCAGTTCCCCACGGTCCAGCTCTTCCTCAGGCGTCTCGAACCCCGACGGCTGATCGTCTTCCTCGTAGCTCAGGTGCGTGCGCCGGATGTTCTTCAGCCAATCCTTGCAGCCATTGGCCACGATCCGGAACACCCACGCGTCGAACCGGCCGCGCACTTCGGCGAGATGGTGAAACGCCTTGATGAACGACACCTGCAGGATGTCTTCCGCAACGTCCGCACTGCCCGTCATCCCGTATGCGTGGCGGTACAGCGGATCGCTGTAGCGTTCGATCAGGATGCCGAAGGCATTGCGATCCCCGGCGAGCACGCGGTCAATGACCGCTTGATCGGCGTCGAGGAGGTCGTCCGGGGGAGCGGGCTCTGTCTGCTTGGCAGGCACGACGCTAGTGTAATCCAACGCGCGCGTCGCGAACAGGGTCCGAACCTCCGAACAGCCACTCGACTCCAAGGCCGTCGCACAGCAAGGACGAAGCGACCGTGGCCCGGGTCACAGCGCGGTCACGGCGAACGAGGCCCAGCCCTTCGCGCGCACTAGCGTGCCGTGTTCGTCGAGCCGCGGCGGCGCACGGCGCACGGTACCCGGCGCCTGCGGGGCCACACCCGTGATCGGTGAAGCATCTACCTCGCGCAGGGCTTCCAGCACGGGCTTCACCACGCCGCAGGGCACCCCTGCCGCCTCGAGCACACGCATCCACTCCGCCGCCGGGCGGGTCGCGACGGCCTGCGCGATGGCCGCGACCACGGCCTCACGCCGCGCCAGTCGGCCCGCGTTCGTCGCCAACTCCGGATCGGCCGCGAGGTCCGCGAGCTCCAACGCCTGCGCACAGGCGAGCCACTGCGGGTCGCTGCCGACCGCGATGACGAGCGGCCGGTCGGCGGCATCGAAGCACTGATACGGCACGAGATTCGGGTGTGCGTTCCCCCAGCGCTTCGCCTCGCGGCCGGTCACCAACGCGTTCTGCGCGACGTTCACCAGCGCCGCCGTCGCCGAGTGCAGCAGGGAGACGGCCAGATGGCGCTCACCACGGCGCCCACCCGCCAGCGCGGCGAGGATTGCGATAGCCGCGTCCTTGCCCGCGAGTACGTCCGCGAGCGCCACGCCGACCTTCATCGGCGCGCCGTCCGCCTCGCCGGTGATGGCCATCCAACCGCTCTCAGCCTGCACCACGTAGTCGTAGCCTGGGCGCGGGCTGTGCAGGCCGAAGCCCGTGATGGTGCACCAGACGAGCCGAGGATGCGCCGCGAGCATCGCGGCAGGGCCGAGTCCGTGGCGCTCCAGCGTGCCGGGCCGGAAGTTCTCGAGCACCACGTCCGCCTCGGCGATCAGCCGCTCGAGGAGCGCCCGATCGGCGGGACGGGTGAGGTCTGCGGCGACGGACATCTTGTTGCGATTGACGGCCAGGAAGTAAGCGCTCTCACCGCGGTCATCGAAGGGCGGTCCCCAGCCGCGCGTCTCGTCGCCGCTGCCCGGACGTTCAATCTTGATTACGTCTGCGCCCAGATCGGCCAGAATCATACTGGCAAGCGGTCCGGCGAGAACTCGCGAAAGATCGAGTATTTTCACTCCGGCAAGCGGAAGTGTCGTCATATTGTTCTGATGATGTCGCTATGAGAGAGCTACTTGGTCGGCCGTACAGAGTGAGAAATGGCCTAAATTCCTACAGCGCAGTCACTTGCGTATACGCCGAAAAATCATATACTTGCCGCCGTTCATCTCGCGCAGTACCTCGCACCTGAGCTCATTCAAATGCCCGATTCCGCGAAGCCGGCTGACGCCCCCGCCGACAAGCCAGTTCCCCCGAAGCGCAGCCCCGGCCACCGCGGCCAAGACGTTCGCGACACCGTCGCCGAAATGGCGGCGAAGGCCCACGAGATCTCGCTGGAGGCCGGAAGCAAGATGGCCGCCGCGATGAAGGATGTCATCGGCGCCGCCGCCGGGCTCGTCGCCTTCTCGATCGAGTCGTCGCGCGACCTCATCCAGTTTATGGTCCGCCGCGGCCAGATGACGCAGGAAGAAGCCGACAAGCTCCTGCACGAGGCCGAAGCCGCTTGGATGAAGAAGAACAAGGGCAAGCTGCCCGCGCCCAAGGGCATCGCCTCGGCGAAGCCCGCCGCCAAGCCTGCAGCGAAGCCGGCCGCGAAGAAGGCGCCCGCTGCAAAGAAGGCTCCGGCAGCCAAGAAGCCGGCCGCCAAGAAGCCCGCCGCGAAGAAGTGACCGCCGGGGGCTCCCGTGCGGCGTGACGTGAGCGCACCGCCCGGCGATGCCCTCGCCCTCGCGCGGGCGCTCATCGCCTGCGATTCCCGCAATCCGGCCTTCGCCCCTGACGCACCGGGCGAAGGCGTCGCGGCCGAGATCCTCGCCGCCACGCTGCGCGCGTGGGGTTTCGCCGTCGACATCCTCGAAGCGGCACCGGGCCGCCCCAACGTGCTCGCACGCATCGGCGGCGGACACGGTGGACGCTCGCTGATCCTCAACGGCCACCTCGACACCGTCGGCGTCGCGGGAATGACACACGAGCCCTTCGGCGCCGAGGAGCGCGACGGCCGCCTCTACGGCCGCGGCTCGGCAGATATGAAAGCCGGCGTCGCCGCGATGTGTGCGGCCGCGCTGCGCGCGGCCGCCACGGGACTGGGAGGCGAAGTCGTCATCGCCGCCGTGGCCGACGAAGAGTGGGCCAGCATCGGCACGCGCGCGTTGCTGGAGGCAGGCGTCACGGCACACGCCGCCATCGTCACCGAACCCACGCGCTTGGCCATCTGCCCCGCGCACCGCGGCTTCGCCTGGGCGGACGTGCGTGTGCAGGGCCGCGCCGCCCACGGCTCGCGCTACGACATCGGCATCGACGCGGTCACGCACGCCGCGCTGCTGCTCGCCGAGTTGGACGCCGTTCAACGCGACGTGCTGCCCGGCATCACGCACCCGTTGCTCGGCCGCGCCTCCTTCCACGCCGGGCCCATCGCCAGCGACGGCTCGCTCAGCGCGTATCCCGAGTGGTGCACGGTGGGGCTCGAGCGTCGCACGTTGCCGGGTGAAGACGGCGCGCAGTTCACGCGCGAGATCGAAGCCGCCATCGCCCGCGTCGCCGCACGCACGCCGGACTTCCACGCCACCGTCACGCCTGGGTTGATCCAACAGCCGAACGACGTACCCGTCGATCACCCGCTGGTGACGGGCCTCGCCGCCGCGGCAGACTCGACGGGCAATGCGTCGCCTATCGAAGGGCTCTCCTGCTGGACGGACGCGGCGCTGTTCACGGCGGCAGGCATCCCGGCCATCTGCTACGGCCCGGGCGACATCGGCCTCGCCCACGCCGCCGAAGAGTACGTACCCGTAGATGAGATTCGCATCGCCACCGACGTGCTCACGCGCTTCGTCGTGGACTGGTGCGGACCCAAGGGGGTCGCGTGGGGCAGCTGAGCGTCAAGCAGTACGATGCGCTCGAGCGCGCCGTCACCAAGCAACAGCGCGTGATGGTGATGCGCCGTGGCACGGAGTACCTCGTGATCCCCGAACGCCTCACGCTCATCAAGGGCCGCGAGGCCATCATCGCGCGGCACCCGAGCACCGGCGCCTCCCTCACGCTGTACCTCGACGAAGCCGACGCGCTCGAGGTCGTGAAGTGAGCGCGGCCTGGCCACTGGTCGCGGTGTATGCCGACGAATCCTGCCTCGGTAACGGCAAGGAGGGCGCCAACCCCGGCGGTGCCGGCGTGCTGATCGAGTATCGCCATCCCGACGGCCGCATCGCACGCCGCGACCTCTGGGTGAGCGAACCGGGCACGACCAACAACAGAATGGCGCTGCGCTCGGTCATCGAGACCTTCCGCACGCTCGGCACCAAGGACCAGCGTTTCCGCGTGCAGTTCACCACCGACTCACGCTACATCGTGGACGGGATGACGCAGTGGGTGCACGGATGGGCGCGCGCCGGCTGGAAGCGCAAGACGGGCCCAATCGAGAACCTCGCGCTGTGGCACGATGCGCTCCGCGCCGCCGCGGCGCACGCGGTGGCCTGGCGTTGGGTACGCGGCCACGACGGACACCCGCAGAACGAATACGCCAACCACCTCGCCACGCGGGCGGCGGCGGACCAGACGCAGTCAGGTGGCGCCATCGACAGCGGCTTTGACGCGTGGCTGGCCGGGTATCGCGGCAAGGTCGGCGCCGTCGCGCCGTTTCCCGATGGCGAGGCCTTCAAGGCGTCGGCATCTTTGCCGCAGGTGCCCTGAATGCCCGCCGACGCGCTCGCCGCCCTCTTCCGCCGCTTGGTGCTCGCCGCCCAGCAGGCCGACGCGCTCGCCCGCCCCCTCGAGGTCGGGGAGATCCTCGACACGCTGGTGCCTTACCGCGCCGCACGCCGCGACGGCCTGCTCGACACCAACGACGACTACCTGCACGCGATGATGCGCCTGCTCGCCGGCGAAGGCGGCTTCGTCTTTGCCGACGACCTGCTGCAGGACGACCTCAAGAGCGAGCTGACCACATCGAATCCGGACCTGATGGTCCTGCGTTCGTACCACTCGGCCAAGGTGCGCCTGGCCACCGCGCGCATCCAGGAAGTGCTCGCGGGTGACACGGCCATCGACCTCCGGCCGCCGACGCCGGTGGCGACTGACATCGTGCCGCCTGTGGCCCCTGCGCCGGATCCCGGGGTACCAACAACCGAATCACCGGCGAGCGTCTGCCCGTACTGCTCGCGCGACCTCCCTGACGACCGCACGCTCAAGTACTGCCCGCACTGCGGCCTCAACCTGCGCATCCGGCGTTGTCCCGGATGCAGCGCCGAGATGGAATCCGAATGGAAGTTCTGCGTCACCTGCGGCCGATCCGCCGCCTGACATTCGCCCTCGCCGCGCTGGCCGTCGCTGCCGCGCCGGCGGACGCACAACGCACGCGCGGCCAGGCGCTGGCGGCACCGACCCAGCAGTGGCCGGTGAAGACGCGCGAGCACGTGGACCTCTGGCTGCACGCCTTCGCCTTACTGCAGGAGGACACGGCCAGCGTCCCGATCTTCGCGCGCGGCTACGCCGAGCGGATGACGATCCTCAAGAACTCACGCGGCGTGTACACGGGCTTCGACCAACAGCGCAGCGCCCTGCTCACCGACCCGGTCACGGCGAAGCACCTCCTCAACGCGCAGTTCCTGCCGCTGTACTTCGAGAACTGGCAGGAGATGAAGCAGGCCTTCGAGTTCTTCCTCCGCGCCGAGGGCGACCCGCGCCGCGCGAACAACCGCGACGTGCAGGGCATCGTGTACTTCCTCAGCCAGACCTTCCCGCGCGCCGAGGACCGCACCTGGGTCCGGAAGTTCGTGGATGCCGTGCAGGCGGAGTACGATGGCTTCTACCGGGCCTGGTGGCTGGAGGAGTTCCGCGCGCGCGAAGCCGCGCTCGCGACCGCCGACTCGCTCTGGCACTCCACGTGGCGCCCCGCCCTCCAGCGCTTCCTCGGCTACACGCGGCAGACCTCCGGCGACCTCATCTTGACGTTCACGCTCGGTGGCGAAGGTCGCGCGCTCGCGGCCGGCGCCCGTACCAACCAGTTCGCCATCGCCTTCCCGCCATCGCCGGACTCGGCCGAGGTGCTGCTCTTCACCTTCGCGCACGAGGCCGCCGGTGCGATGGCCAAGGTAGCGGTGGACGACAACCTCACCCCCGCCCAGCAGCGCCAGGGACTCGGCAACACCTATCTCTCGCACGGCCTCGTGCGCGGTGGCGCGCTGCTGGTGGAGCACGCCGTTCCGGGCGCCGGCGAGCGATACGCCCGCTGGTATCTCGCCCAGGCCGGCAAGCCCGTGCCCGACGGCGATGCGCTGGCCGCACTCGCAGAGGCATTCCCGATGCCGGACGCGATGGTGGACGAAATGCGACGACAGATCCGTCTTTCGTCGCAAGGCATCTGATGGCGGACCCCACCCCGCCAGTGTTGCACCGCGCCGCGCTCGAGCGCGTGCTGCAACGCGCCGCCGAGTTGCAGGCGGCGAGCACGGAAGTCCCCGAGACGCTCACCGAAGCGGAGCTCGTGGCGTTGGGCGCGGAGGTGGGGCTCAGTGCCTCGGCGCTGAAGCAGGCGCTGCTCGAAGAGCGGATGCGCGTGGTCCTGCCAGAGGAGCGCGGCTGGCTCGCGGCGCTGGCCGGCCCGGCGACCTTCGTGGCCACGCGCGTGGTCGCCGGCGATTCGCGCGAGGTGCTGACGAAGCTGCATCGCGTGATGGAGAGCGAAGAGAACTTGCGTGAGTTGCGGCGCTTCCCGGATCGCGTGGTCTGGGGTCCGCGCGGCGGCTTCGCCGGCGCCATCCGTGCGCTGACGCGCCTCGACGGCCGCGGCTTCCCGCTGGCGCGGGCTGACGACGTCAGTGCCACGGCCGTGGTCGCCGATGCCGGGCGCGTCCACGTGCGCCTTGAGGCGTCGCTGCGCCAGCGGCGCAGCGGCGGGGCGCAGGCGGCGGGCATCGGCTTGGTCAGCGGCGCGGGCTTGTCGGCCGTGGGCATCGCGCTCAACGCCTGGTTGCCGGTGGCGCTGGCGGTCGGCGCGGGGATCACGGCGCTGGCCGCCGTCACGGCGCGCAGTAACTATCGACGCGACGCGCACTTCACCCAGTTGGCGCTGGAGCAGATCCTCGACCGGCTGGAGTTCGGCGAGGCATCCAAGGGGAAGCTATTTTCCCTGTAATGAGCGGGACCGAACCGTACATCCCAGCAGCGGACTCCCTGGAGCGCATCCGGGCGGCAGAGACGTTCGGCAAGCGCATCTTGCCGGAGGTCTCGCGCACGTTCGCCATCAGCATCCGCTTCCTGCCTGGGGACCTCGGCCGCGCGGTGCTCACGGCCTACCTCCTCTGCCGCATCGCCGACACCATCGAGGACGACAACAGCACGCCGCCGGACGAGCGCGCGGCGCTGCTCGATGAGTTCCTGCGCACGCTCGTCGATCCCTCGGTGGCGGACGCATTCCCGGCCAGGGCCGCGCGCCTGCAGGGCGACCCCGCGCACCTGGAGCTCGTGAAGCACACGGATCTCGTGCTCGTGGGCTTTCGCGCGCTGCCCGCGCGCACGCAGGAGCGCGTCGCGCACTGGGTGCGTGAGATGGGCGTGGGGATGGCCAAGTTCGTGCGCAACTATCCGCGCGGCATCCGCATCCAGACGGCCGCCGAGTACAAGGAGTACTGCTACTACGTGGCCGGCACCGTGGGCTGTATGCTCACCGAACTCTGGCACCTGCACGCCCCGGCGGTGGGCAAGCGCGAGTTCGAGCGGCTGTGGGTGAAGTGCCAGGCCTTCGGCGAGGCGCTGCAGACGGTGAACATCCTCAAGGACATCGCGCACGACGCGCAGCACGAGAACTCCATCTACATCCCGGCGCAGGACCTGCAGGCCCAAGGCAGCTCGCACGAGACGCTGCTCTCGCCAGGGCACCTGGAGCACAACCACGCGGCGGTGCGGCGTTTCATCGAGCTGGCGCGCAGCGACCTCGACGATGCACTGGAGTACATCACGTTGATCCCGCGGCGGGCGGTGGCCATCCGCGCGTTCTGCGTGTTGCCGCTGCTCTTTGCCTACGCCACGCTGCGCGACCTCTCGGGCTCGCGTGCGATGCTGACGCCGGGCGGCCAGGTGAAGATCTCGCGCCGCGAAGTGAAGAACCTGATGGTCGTGGGATTGCTCTCGCTGCTGAGCAACGGCGCGCTGCGCCGGCTCGTCCGTCGCGTGAAGGCGCGACCCTTCACGCTCGCCGCGGTCGGTGCCTAGCGCAGCTGCAGCGGCCCTGCCGCTCACCGCCCCACCGGGCTTCCGCGGCATCTTCCGCAGCGACGACGACGCCCGCGCCGTGTACTCGGAGGCCGCGGGCATCGCCCGCATCCTCCCGCGCGCCGTGGCCGTGCCGCAGGACGCCGAGGACGTCGTCACCTTGGTGCAGTGGGCCGTCGAGACGGGCACGCCGCTGACGGCGCGCGGCGCCGGCAGCTCGATGGCCAACGGCGCGGTGGGCTCTGGCGTCATCGTGGATCTCTACCGGCTCGACACCTTCGGCCCCATCGATTCCGACACCCGCCGAGTCGTCGTCGGCCCGGCGGTGACGCGCAACCGCGTGGAGCGCGAAGCGCTGAAGCAGGCGCTGATCTTCCCCGTCGATCCCTCCAGTGGCGCCTTCGCCTCCATCGGCGGGATGTGCGCCACCAACGCCGCCGGCGCGCGCAGCGTGAAGTACGGCGCGATGCGCGCTTGGGTCACCGCACTCGACTGCGTGTTCGCCAACGGCGCGCGCGCCTGGGTGCGCCGCGGCGAGGATCCGCCGGACGACATCGGGCCGATCGGACGCTTCCTCTACGAGGCCGGCCCCGCCCTGCGCGCGCTCGACCCCGCGACGCTGCGTCACGCCGGCGTACGCAAGGAATCTTCGGGCTATGGCCTCGCCGACTGGTTGCAGAGCGGCGACCTCGTCGACGTGCTCATCGGCTCGGAGGGCACGTTGGCGATCATCGTCGGCGTCGAGTTGCGCCTCGCGCCGCTGCCGGGCGGCACGGCCGGACTGCTCGCCGGCTTCCCCGACCTCGAGGGCGCAGCGGCTGCCGCCGTGAAGCTCGCCGAGCGGGGCGCCAGCGCCGTCGAGATGCTCGACCGCAGCTTCCTCGAGATCGCCGCCAGTGCCGGCGATCCGCTGCCCGTCGCGCTACCGGCGGGCCTCGATGCGGTGCTGATTGTCGAGGTCGAGGCGGACACTCATTACAACGCTGCCGGGGCGTTGCGCGAGATGGCCGGCTGGTGCGAGGCCGGGGGCGCGACGTTCGTGGAGGAAGCCCGCGATCCGCACGAAGAGACGCGGCTGTGGCAACTACGGCACGCCGCCAGCCCCATCCTCAATCGCCTCGCGCCGCGTGTGCAGAGTATGCAGTTCATCGAGGATGCCTGTGTGCCGCCCGCGCGCTTCGCCGCGTACGTGCGCGGCGTGCGGCACGCGCTGCAGGAAGCCCGGGTGCGCGGCGTCATCTTCGGCCACGCCGGCGACGGCCACGCGCACGTGAACCCGCTGATCGACGTCCGCGACGCCGACTGGCGCGCGCGGATGGAGCAGTTGATCACCGACGTCACCGTGCTCGTCGCCTCGCTCGGTGGCACCTTGGCCGGCGAGCACGGCGACGGCCGCCTGCGCGCGGCGCTGCACGACACCGTCTGGAGCCCCGAGGCCCGAGATGCCTTTGCGGCGACCAAACAGGCCTTCGACCCGGCTGGCATCCTCAACCCCGGCGTCATCGTCCCTGCGCCGGGCGCCAAACCGCTCGAGGACATCAAGTACGACCCCGCCCTCCCCGCCCTGCCACCGGCCGCCCGCGCCGCGCTCGATGAGGTCGTCAAGACCAAGGGCTGGGGGAAGTTCAGATTAGACCTGCTTTCGCGCGGGCGATAAGTTTGATGGCGGGACGGATGACGGAGGACGGATGCCCACACCGCCGCCAACGTAGATTCGCTCCCAACAAGCGTCCGTCATCCGTCATCCGTCCCGATAAATGCCCCACTTCTTCACCGCCCCCCGCGTCACCGTGCTGGCTCGCCCCGTGTTCAGCCCGCCCGATCACCTGCCCGTCAACTGGATCGGTGAAAGCTCCGACGGCGAGAAGCTGGCGGAGTTCGCCGGACGGCTCTGCTATATGAGCCAGAAGAACCCGGCCTCACGCACCACGCAGGAGTACCTGGAGAACATCAAGAAGCAGGGGCACGGCTCGGTGTTCGAGCACGCCAACTACTCGCTGCTGCTCGAGGGCGTCTCGCGCTCGCTCACGCACGAGCTGGTGCGCCACCGCGCGGGCTTCGCGTACTCGCAGCTCTCGCAGCGCTACGTGGATGAATCCGACGCCGCCTTCGTGATCCCGCCAGCCATCATCGGCGACGACGCCTTGGTCGAAGCCTGGAAGGCGCAGATCGAGAGCGCGCAGGCCACGTACGTCGCACTCGTCGATAAGCTGATGACGCGCTACCAGTGGGTGGACGACAAGGTCCACCGCCGCAAGATGGCCCGCGAGGCCGCCCGCGGCGTGCTGCCCAACAGCACCGAGACCAAGATCGTCGTCACCGGGAACGTGCGCGCCTGGCGCACGATGCTCGAGCTGCGCTCGGCCGAGGGCGCAGAGTTCGAGATCCGGCGGATGGCACTGGCCGTGCTGCGCACGCTGCAGCAGGAAGCGCCGAGCTTCTTCAACGACTTCGAGGTCTACACGGCGGCGGACCGCGCCGAGTCAGCGCGGATTGCGTACCACAAGATCTAGGCCTGCTCCTTCACCACCTTCTGCACCACCTCCGCCGGCGCCTGCTCGTAGCCGTGCATCCGGTACCGCACCGCGCCGTGCCCGTGCGTGAGGCTCTGCAGCCGCGTGGCGTAGAGATGGAGCTCCGCCATCGGCACCACCGCCTTCACCCGCGACCCGCTGCCGTCCTCGGTCGGTTCGGTACCGAGGATGTGTCCGCGTCGTCCGCTCAAGTCGCCCAGCACGTCACCGAGGTAGGCGTCGGGCGTCTCGACCTCCACCTGCATCAGCGGCTCGAGTAGCACCGGCCGCGCCTTGGGCGCGATGGTCTTGAACGCGAGGATGCCGGCCATCCGGAAGCTGGCCTCGTTGGAATCCACCGAGTGGTACGAGCCGTCGAACACCTCGACCTCGACGTCCACCACCGGATAGCCCGCCAGCACGCCGCGTTCGGCGGCTTCCTGCACGCCCTTGTCCACGGCCGGAATGTACTGCCGCGGGATGACGCCACCGCTGATCGAATCCACGAAGCGATACCCGTTGCCGCGCGGTGCCGGCTTGATGCGAATCCAGCAGTCGCCGAACTGGCCCTTGCCGCCGGTCTGCTTCTTGTGCCGCCCTTGGCCTTCGGCTCGGCCCAGCAAGGTCTCGCGATAGGGGACGCGCGGCGGACGCAGCGTGGCCTTGGCGCCGAACTGCCGCTCGAGCCGCGCCAGCGCCACCTCGAGATGCCGCTCGCCCATTCCCTCGATGATCGTCTCGTGCGTCTCGGCTTCGTAGTGCGTCTGAATCGTCGGGTCCTCGTCGTGCAGACGGTGCAGGCCGAGCTGCAGCTTCTCCTCGTCGGCGCGTGCGGCGGCCTCGATCGCGAAGGAGACCAGCGGATCCGGGAAGGGGATCGGCGGCATCCGCACCGGATGCTCCTTGGTGGACAGCGTGTCGTTGGTGTGCGTGCCCCGCAGCTTGGCGACGCAACCGATGTCGCCGGGATAGAGTCGCGGCACCTCGAGCCGCTCCTTGCCCTGCGGGACGGCGAGGTGCGAGAGCTTCTCCGGCGCCGAGCGTGTGGCGTTGAACACTTCGTCGCCGTTCTTGACGACACCGCTGAAGGTGCGGAAGTAGCTCACCTCGCCGACGTGCGGCTCGGCCGTCGTCTTGAACACCAGTGCCGTGAACGGCGCGTCGTCGCGGGGGTGCACCTCCACGAGGTGGTCGCCCTCGGCGCCGCGGAGCCCGTGCTGCTCCTCCATCTCGTAGGCGCTGGGCATCAGCTGCACGAGGAAGTCGAGCACGGTGCGCACACCGTGGGTGAGCTGTGACGAGCAGCAGAGCAGCGGGAAGAGCTCGGCGCGCTTCATCGCCTCTTTCATCGCGCGCATCTCGTCGTCACCGGGGATCTCTTCGCCGGAGAAGAAGCGCTCGAGCAGGGCGTCGTCCGTGGCGGCGATGGCCTCGACCATCTCGGCGTGGTAACGCTCGAAGCGCGCCCGCTCGGAGTCGGGGATGGGGCCTTCTTCGTACTCGTCGGCCTTGGTGCCGGGCCGGAACGTGTGTGCCTTCTTCGTGAAGAGGTTGATGATGCCGCGGAAGTCGGACCCGGCGCCAATCGGGATTTCCACCGGAACGACCTTGGCGGTGAGTCGCTCCTTGATGTCCTCGTAGGCGGCGTCGAAGTCCGCGTGCTCCTTGTCCATCATCGTGACGACGAAGAGCACCGGATCCTTGCGGCGGATGGCCTCGCGGAACATCCGCTGGGTCCCGACCTCCACGCCGCTGGTGGCTCCGATGGTCACCAACGCGCCGTCGGCGGCCACCAAGCCGGCGATGGCGTCGCCGGCGAAGTCGGCGTAGCCCGGCGTGTCGAGCAGGTTGATCTTCGCGTCCCGCCACTCGGCGTGGGCGCAGCCCAGCGAGATGGAGTAGCCCCGCTGGGCTTCTTCTGGGGAGGCGTCGGTGAGGGCGGTGCCGTCCTTCACGGAGCCGTGTCGTCGGGAGCTGCCGGAAACAAATGCGAGCGCGTCGACCAGTGAGGTCTTCCCGCTCGCGCCGTGTCCCACGACCGCTACGTTCCGAATCTGCGCACTGTGGTATTCCCGCATCGGACAGCCCTCCTCCCGCCACGCGGCGGGCGCATCAGGGGAATCCATCTTCGCACCCTGGGCGGCGACCTGCAATCGGGTGTAACGGAGGCCCCGTGTGAGGGAATGCCGCAGCGCAATCGGAGGAAACGAAAACGGGCGCCCGCGTGCGGGGCGCCCGTCGGTCCTACATCGGCGCAGACTCAGTCTTCGTCGGTGAAGTTCTCGGCGTCGGCCTCGCGCAGCGCGGCGAGGGGATCTGACGTCCGGCTCGCGGGCGCGGCCGCAAACTGGTAGCCCAGCGCCCGGCGCGTGCCCTCGGGCCACTCGGGCATCAGCAGGCCGGCCAGCAAGCGCCGAATGCCCTGGCCGCCGTCGCGCAGGATCTCCTCGGCGGTCTCCTTCAGCACTGTCAGCGGAATCGCCAGCTCGCGGCGGATGATCTCACCCGTCTTGAGGTCCTGAAACTCCGTCGCTCCGGTGGCACCGTCGCTGGTGGACAGTCGCAGGTCGCCGGAGGCGAAGGCCGCGCCGTCGCCGGCCTTGCGGGCTTCCACCGTGGCGGCGAGGGCGAGGGCGAGCGACTCCGGCGTCGGCTCTCCATAGAGGGTCACGACGTCTCGGGTGCGGGATTCCAGCGTCTCCGCCGACGCCACCGCACTCACGCGAGCGAAGGCCGGGCCTTCGTCGGTCGTCTGATCCCACTGCACCATCACGTCCATCGCCACTCCACTTGGTGAATGCCTCGCTAGCTGTTGCTCTATCTACCCGCTAGAACCACGGGGCGTCACCACGTGTTCCGCAGGTTCCGCGAGTTCATCACTTCGTAATGCGGCGTGCAGCGGGGCGAGCGTCGCTTGGCGGGGGCAGTAGCTTTCACGTGATGCGCATCACGCGACTTGCACTCGCCAGCCTAGGCTTCGTAGCCGCAGTCCACTCGGCTGAGGCGCAGTCGTCCGCTGCCGCAGCGCCCCGCGAGCCGAATGAAATGGGCCGCATCCCCGTGCTCGAGTACCATCTGATCGGCGAGAGGGAGGGCCGTTGGGCCCGCTCGTGGGAGCGCTTTGCCCGCGACCTCGAGTTGCTGCACGCACGTGGCTACCGGCCCATCACCGTGCGGCAGCTCGTGAGCGGCGACATCGACCTCCCGGCAGGACTCTCGCCGGTGGTGATCACCTTCGATGACGCCTCGCCTGGCCAGTTTCGCTACATCGAGGAGAACGGCCAACTCCGTGTGGACCCGCGCTCGGCGGTCGGCATCTGGGACGCGTTCGCGGCGCGCCATCCGGAGTGGAAGGGCCGCGGCGTCTTCTGCGTGCTCACCGCCGCGAGCGAGGGGCACGCGCTCTTTGGCGAGCGGAACATCCAGGGCCAGCGCAGCGAGTGGCGGCATCGGAAGCTGCGCTACCTCATCGAGCAGGGTCACGAGGTCTGCAACCATACGTTGTACCACGTGAATCTCGCCCGCGCCTCGAGTGCGTTTGCGCAGGAGCAAATTGCGCGGGCGCAGTTGGCGGTGGACTCTGCCGTCAGCGGCTACCGGATGCGCACCTTCGCACTCCCGCTCGGCGAGTGGCCGGAAGACCGCAGCCTGCTTCGCTCGGGGCGTTGGCCCGATCCGCGGACCGGGCGGGTGGTGACCTACGAGATGGACGCCGTCCTGATGGTGGCCGGCGGCCCATCGCGCAGCCCCAAGGACCCGCAGTTTGACCCGATGCGCATTCCGAGAGTCCAAGTGTTCGGCGAGGAGTTGGAGCGTGTGTTGGAGCAGCTGGACCGCCCAGGGGCGCGCTATGTGAGCGCAGGCCGACGACCGGTCGGCGGCTCGCGATAGCCCAGCCCGCCCGTGTCACGCGGTGACACGCTACTTGCGGCGGTTGGCACGGATGCGCAGGTTGCGGTAACCGAATCCTGAGACTCTATGCCAATTCGACGACCCAAGGGACCCAAGCCAACGCTGCGCCATCTCGCCTTCCTTGAGGCGATGGCGATCTCGGACGAGGGTTCCCCGAGCTATCGCAAGCTGTTCGCCGGCCTTCTCACGCTTCGCCTCGTGGACGAGTGGGCGACGGAAGGCAGCCTGGTGATGCAGCCGGACGCCACGGCGCTGCAGGCCACTCGCGTGGCGATCGATGGCGTGGACGCCGACGCCGAGACGCGGGTGACGCTGACGCGCATCGTCGACGCGATGGCGATGATGCAGGACGCCGACGTGCAGCCGGTGCTCCCGCGCCTGTTCGCGTACGCGAGCATCTTGGAGAACCGCTCATCCTTTGCCTTGGCGGCCGACGTGTTCCGGGCGGTGGCCAAGCACGTGGATGCGCAGGCGCACTTCGACCTGGCATACGATGCGTGGATGAAGCAGGGCTTCTGCTTCCGGATGGTGGCGAACTTCGAGATGGCGGAACGGGGCTACTCGCAGGCCGGCCTGCTGGCCGGACGGACGCGCGACCGTGGACGCGTGCTCTTGGCGCGGATCGGTGAAGCCAAGGTGACTTGGGGCCGCGGCAACCTGCCGGAAGCGCAGGAGCAACTCGAGGCGATCGCGGCGGAGGCGGATTCGCTGGGCGACCATCGCCTGCACGCGGTGGCCCTGCACGAACTCGCGGCCGTGGCGCGCTTGCGGAACGAGATTCCGACGGCGGTGCGCCTCGCGCACGATGCGCTGCGCCGGATGACGCGCGAAGACGATCGGGAGCGCGTGCTCACGGACCTCGGCAACTTCCTTGGCTACGCGGGCGCCTTCGACACCGCGCGTGCGGCGCTTGGCTTGATCGCAGAGCGTGCGCGTACGCAGGAACTGCGATGGAACGCGCAGGTGAACTTGATGGATCTCGCCGTGCGCGAGGGCAGCGAGACACGCTTTGAGCAGCTTCGCCGTAGCATTGAACAGCTCCCGCTGTCCGGGCGAATGGCGGCGGATTTCTTCCGCGACGCGGCGCGTGGTCTTGCGCGTTTCGGCCGGATGACGGAGGCGCGTGCGGCCCTGGCGCGCTCCCGCGACATCGCGGAGCGCGCCGGGCTACACCAAGTCACGTTCGAACTTGATGCGCTCGAACGGCGACTTGATCAGGAGACTTCGCTTCAACCAATCACCCCGACGGCTGCACCCGCAGATGTGGCGGAGACCGTCGAGGCGATGGTGCGTGCGGGAGCTCTCGCCTAGGCGAGGTCCCCTGCGCATATCAGATCAAACGCCGCTGCTCGCGACGGTATCACCAGCCGGCTTCGGACCCATCGGGTTCGTGCAGGCGGTGGACGAGACGGCAGCGGCGGCGAGCAGGGCGAGGACGGCAATACGGATGGCGCGCATTTGGTAGCTCCGAGTGAGTGTATGCGTGGACGACTGACTCGAAGCTATCCACTTAACGCGGTTATGTACCTGTCATTTTGTGCCAAAAAATAGCTATTTTGTGCCACACTGCTAGTGGCGCGGTCTTCTGGGAGGCTCAATGAACGTCGCAGCTTGTGTGGAACCGCAAAAACTCGCGCGCCTTCGCGGTGCCGTGGGCGATTCGCATCATCTGCACGTCGCACTCGACTGGGATCACGCCAACAGCATCGTGCGGCGCCAACCAGTCGATGTGTTCGTCGTGGACCCGCAGTTCGCCTCCGGCGGCGAGGCCCGCACCGAAGCCATTCGCTCGCTCCGGGCCTCGTACCGCTCGGTGCCCTTCGTCGTGTACTCCGTCCTGGCGGCACAGACGCTGCGACCGCTGGTGGAACTGGGCCGCGAAGGACTCGAACAGCTCGTGCTTTACGGCGTGGACGACGACCCGCGGCACCTGCGGCGGATCCTCGAGCGCCAGCCCGGGGTGAAGCTCGCCGAAGACCTGCAGCGACGCATTCAGCCGCAGTTGCGCGAGACGCCACCCGAAGTGTCACGGGCGATCGAGCGCGTGATCCACACCCCCGCGGCGTTCAAGGGCGTGCCCGACCTCGCCGCCGCGGCCAACGTCTCGCGGCGGACGATCTATCGCGAGTGCGAGCGCGCTGGCCTCGCCTCCCCGCGCGAAATTATCGCCGCCGCACGCGTGCTGCGGGCCTACGCCTTCCTGCGCGAGAGCGACTACGCGATCGAGGATGTCGCCGCACACCTGCGCTTCTCGAGCCCGCATCACCTCACGAAGACGATGCGCTGGGCCTGCGGGATGACGACCGCGCGGGCACGGGACCGCATCACGCCTGAGGACTTCGTGTCGATGCTCGTCGAGCGGCTGGTGCCGCCGCCGGGTGCCGCGCGTGCCCCTGACGATGCCGACGACTGAGACTCGCGGCCACCTGCTGGTGGTGGAAGATGACCCCGCCGTGGCGCGGGTCATCTCGACCATCCTCACGCGCGATGGCTTCAGCGTCGTGACGGCCCTCTCGGGCACGGACGCGATGCAGTTGCTCGACGAACGCTTCGACGCGATGGTCCTGGACCTGCGGCTGCCCGGGATGCGCGGCGATGCCTTCTACTACGCTGCCACGGCGCGCCAGCCCTGGCTCACGACCCGCGTGCTCTTCCTCTCCGGCTATATCGATGAAACAGCCGAGATGATCATCGCCGAGACCGGCTGCCGTGGGATGCAGAAGCCCTTCGAGATCCCGCTGTTCCTCGAGGCGATGCGGGCGATGGCGCCGGTGCGCCGTGCCACGCCGCTGCCGCGCGTCGGTTAGGCGCGCCAGTTCTTCAGCGTCGCCAGCGCCGACGCCAACGCGTCCTTCTCGCGGGCATCGGTGGCGGTAGCCATCAACAACTCGTAGGTGCCGATGGCGAGCTTCAGCGCGACCGGATCGTTCTCGGCGCTGGCGACGCTGGCGGCATTGTCGGCCATCGCGGCGTGGGCCAGCTTGTCCTCCGGGAAGCGCGTGGCCACCTGCTGCCAGCGAGTCATCCGCCCGCGCGCTGACGACTCGGTGAGCGCCCAAAGGTGCCAGGCGGCGCGATTCTGCGGATCGGCCGCCAATGCACGGCCGGCAATCTCCCCGACCACATCCGGCCCACGGCCCGTCAGCCAGTAGGCGTTGGCGAGGGCGACCAGGGCCTCGGCGTTCTCGGGGTCGCGCTCGACCACCCGCTCGTAAACCGGGCCGGCCACCTCGTGCAGCTCGCGGTATGGCTCCACCGCCGCGACCAGCACCGCGGTGGAGGCCGTCGCGGCACACACCGCGTCAAGCGCGGCGAGCAACTTGGCGATATCTCCATCGTGCCGATATGCTTTCACCGCGACCGCGACGGCGGCGCGCGCATCCTGCGTAGATTGGACCATACCCTAAAGTTATCGGACCCCCTTGCGCTCGGCACCGGAGACGGCGTGGAAGGAACCCCCAAGAAGTCCCTGCAGCACACGCTCAACAACCCGCTGGCGGGCCTGCTCGCGGAGCTCCAACTGCTGGAGATGGAAGACCTTCCCGATGGGCACCGGGCGGCCGTGGAGCGCTGCGTGGCCCTCACCCGGCGGCTCGTGGAGATTGTCCGGAACGAGGTGCCGCCCGAGCTGTAGCGCAATACCACGAACCCCCCTGCGGGCCAGAGGGTTGCCAAACAGGACCTGAACCCGCATACTGAATCAACCGCCCGTCGCGGTGAGGCCCTTTGCCCACCCGGACGGCCGCGCTCTCAAACGCTCCCCCGTCGCGCCCATCGCGCGACGTCCCTCGGCCAGATGTGCCGGGATTCGGCTGGAATGCGTCGGGACGCATTGCTTACATCACATCGCTGGCCCGCGGGAATAGCTCCGCAACGACCCTTTAGTGGTCCTACACCCCTCTGAATGACAGATAGTCCCCGTACTCCCCGTCGCGGGCGCGGCCGTCCGCGCCGCGGCGCCGCGCCGGATGTCCCCTCGGACGCCGATCCGTACCTCGAGTCCAGCGGCGCCGAGCAGGACGCCTCCTCCCCGTCCGCCGATCGCAGTGAAGCGTCGCCGCGTGAGGCGACGCCGCGCGAGGCGGCCCCCTCGGACAACGGCCACGACGCGCCCAGTGGCGACGCTGCCGCCGAGCGCGCCGACGGAGAGGCCAACGGCCGCGAGGGTCGTCCGTGGCAGGACCGCGGTGACCGTGGCGACCGCCCGGAACGCGGAGGCCGAGGGCGACGCGGCCGGCGCCAGCGCGGACGGGGGCGTGGACGCGATCGTGGCGATCGCCCCGATCGTCCGGACCGGCGAGACCGCCAGCCCAACGGCAACGACGGGCGCGAGTTCGACAGCACGCCCCCAGTCATCCTGGTGGTGGATGGCGAGACCAGCGGGTGGTTTGACCCCGCGCGTGACGCCGGATTCATCCGCCGCGCCGAGTTCAGCTACCTGAACGAAGCCGGCGACGCTTGGGTCCCGCAGCACCTGGTGAAGCAGTACGGCCTGCGCCGCGGCGACCTGATCGAGGCCCGCACCGGCCGCGATGCGCGAGGCCGACTCGCCGTCGCCGAGATCGTGAGCATCAACGGCGGCGAGCCGGTCGAAGGGCAGAAGCGCCCCGAGTTCCAGACGCTCACCGCCTCGTATCCGGATCGGCGCCTGACGCTGGAGACCGGACGGCCGGCCAAGGGAGGCCCCGAACTCACGCGCCGCGCCATCGACCTCATCGCCCCGATCGGCTTCGGCCAGCGCGCCCTGATCGTGGCCCCGGCCCGCGCCGGCAAGACGATGCTGATGCACGCCATCACCGAAGGCATCGCCATCAACCATCCGACGGCCACGCTGCTGATCCTCCTCGTGGACGAGCGGCCGGAAGAAGTCAGCGAAGCCATCTCCTGGGGCGTGGGCGAAGTGGTCGCCAGCTCCTTCGACCAGCCGGCCAAGCGGCACGTCGAAGTCGTGGAGATGGTGATCGAGCGGTCGCGACGCCTCGTCGAGCAGGGCAAGGACGTGATTATCGTGCTCGACTCGCTGACGCGAATGGCGCGCGCCTTCAACACCGCCGAGCGCGGCACCGGCCGGACGCTCTCCGGCGGCCTCGACACCTCGGCGATGGCCAAGCCCAAGGCCTTCTTCGGCTCGGCGCGCAACATCCTCCCGCAGCACGGCGGCGGCTCGCTGACGATCATCGCCACCGCGCTGGTGGAGACCGGCTCGCGGATGGACGACGTGATCTTCGAGGAGTTCAAGGGCACGGGCAACTGCGAGATCAAGCTCGACCGCTCGCTGGCCGAGAAGCGCATCTTCCCGGCCTTCGACATCGCGACCAGCGGCACGCGCCGCGAGGAGAAGCTCTACAAGGTGGAGCAGATCGACGCGATCTACACGCTGCGCCGCGGCCTCCAGCAGATGCCGCCGCAGGCGGCGATGGAATGGCTGATCAAGCGGATCGCGGGGACGACGAGCAACGACGCGCTGTTGGCAGGGCTGTAGACGGCGAACTTCTGACGGATGACGGATGACGGATGCAAAGGCGGAACGGCGCGAGGCAGATTGCTCTCGCGCCGTTCTAGCATTCGTCATCCGTCATCCGTCCAAAACTCACCCCTTGGCCAACTCGTCCCACAGGGACGCAACCGCCCGCATCCCCTTCGTAAAGTTCTCCACCGCCATCCACTCGTCGGGCGCGTGGGCGTTCTCGCCGGGGAGGCCGAAGCCGATGAGGAGCACGGGGGCGCCGAGGATCTGGGCGAAGTCGTTGACGACGGGAATCGAGCCGCCTTCGCCGGTGATCACCGGAGCGCGACCGAAGGCGGACTCGAGGGCACGCGCAGCCGCGTCGTAGATCGGGCCGTCGAGCTCGGCACGCCAGGGATGGCCGCCGTGCAGCTCGGTCACCTTCACGCTGATGCCCTTGGGTGCGTGCTTGCGCACGTGGCGCTCGACGAGCTTGGCGATCGCCTTCGGGTCTTGGTCCGGCACGAGACGGCAACTGACCTTGAGCATCGCCTGGCCGGGCAGCACGGTCTTGGCGCCTTCGCCGGTGTAGCCGCTGAGCAGGCCGTTCACTTCGCAGGTGGGACGTGTCCAGAGCTTCTCGAGCGTGGTGTAGCCCGGCTCGCCGCCGAGGTCCGTGACGCCGAGCTGCGCCTTGAACTCGGCTTCGTCGAACGGCAGCTCACGCATCCCGACGCGCACGGCATCCGGAAACGGGCGCACGGCATCGTAGAAGCCATCAATGGCGATGCGACCGTCGGCGTCGTGGAAGCTCGCGACGATGCGCGCGAGCGCGGCGGCCGGATTCACGACGGCGCCACCGTACATCCCCGAATGCAGGTCGGAGTTCGGACCGGTGACGTCCAGCTGCAGGTAGGCGAGGCCGCGCAGCGAGCTGAGGATGCTGGGAATGCCCGGCGCAAACATCGTCGAGTCGGAGATGACGACGGCGTCGCACTTGAGGCGTTCGCGGTGCGCCTTCACGAAATCGGCGAGGTGCTCGGAACCGACTTCTTCCTCCCCTTCCGCGAGCACGACCACATTCACCGGCAGCGTGCCGCGCGTGGCGAGATGTGCCTCGAGCGCCCCGATGTGCAGCCAGAGCTGGCCTTTGTCGTCGACGCTGCCGCGCGCGAAGATCTTGCCGTCGCGGATGGTAGGCTCGAAGGCCGGTGAGGTCCACAGCTCGAGCGGCTCAGCCGGCTGGACGTCATAGTGCCCGTAGATGAGCACCGTCGGTGCGCCGGCCGGCGCCTTGCGCCACTCGGCGAGCACGATGGGATGCCCCGGCGTCTCGAGCGTCTCGACCGTCATTCCGATGCGGGCACACTGGCCGTGGAACCAGGCCGCCGCCGCCTGCATATCGGCCTTGTGCTCCGAGCGCGCCGAGACGGATGGGATGCGCAGGAAGGCGAAGAGGTCGTCGAGCAGGCGCTGGTCGTTGGCGTCGAGCCAGGCCGAGAGTTGCGGATCAAGTGACGCGGACATTGTCAGGGACGGACGAGAGGATCGTTGGGATCGGCGGGCCAGCTGCCCCGCCACGAGGTGAGCGTCCAGCTGCGACGCTGGGCCACGGCTTGGCCGCGGTGCTCGACGGCGATGACGTCACCGCGCGCGGCAGATTCGAAGTGCGGGCGCAGCGTCTCGATCAGCGCCGGGTTCGCCGAGGTGTCGGGCAGCACGAGTACCAGCGATGCGCCGGTGATGGCAACGTCCGTGAAGCGCGGCCAGAGATCGTATTGGTTGCGGCGTCCACCAGTGTTGATGGCGGAGACTGTTGGACGACCGTCGCCGTACCACGCCATCAGTGCGGCATCCTGGTACCGCGTCGCGGCGAGAAACGCTCGGCCCGGGCCCACCGACTCTGCGGCACGCTCGGCGCCCGCCGCCAGCGCGGACCAACCGTAGAGTCGGTTGGCGGGATCGCGCCGCGGCGCGATCGGCAGGAAGGGCCAGGCAACGTGCACGAGCACGAGCGCCGTAAGCGCGCCCGACAGCCAGACGGCGCGGCGCTCCCACACGCTACGGGCGGCGGAAGATCCCGCAGCAAGCAGCGCCAACGCGGGCAGCCAGGCGATGGCAGGCCAGTTGGCCTCGACGGACTTTCGCGTCGCGCTGTAGACGAAGAACCCGAGGCAGAACACGGCGCTGATGGCCAGCAGGAAGCGTCGCGCCTCCTGCTTGGGATCCATCGCACGGTGAATGGCGTGCAGCAGCAGCACGAAGAGGATCGGCGTGACGAGCGCCGCCTGACCGCCGAGGAGGTCGAGCTCGCGCTGCCACCAGCTTCCGCGTGCTGTGCTGCCGAGTCCGTGCCCAAGCTGGAAGCGGAACGCGATCCAGTCGTGCGTGGCGTTCCAGTGCAGCACGGGCAGCATCACCAGCGACGCAACGGCGACGGCCAGGTACGGTCCGGGGCGCCGGAGCTGCGAGCGCAGTCCGGGATGCACGATGATCGCGAGCGTGGCGGCCATCGGCAGGAGCACGGCGGTGAACTTGGACGCCATCGCGATGCCGATGGCGACGCCGGCGCCGACCCAGGCGCCGAGCGCCGCTGCGCGCGATGCCGCGGGGTCGAGCGCACGGAGGAGTAAGGCCAGCGTCATTGCCAACGCGGCGAGTAGCGGCGCGTCCGGCGTTGCCAGCACGAAGCCGACGGTGAAAGGAGTCGCCGCCAGCAGCAGCGAGGCAAATCGTGCGGCCGCCGCGCCGGCGAGCCGCTCCGCGACATCCATCAACGCAAACGCCGCGACGGCGCCGCAGAGCACGGGAAACAACCGCACGCCAAGCGTAGTGTCGCCGAAGAGCGCGGTGCCATAGGCGATGAGCCAGGCGATGACGGGCGGATGGTCGAAGTAGCCGAAGGCTAGGTGCCGCGACCACTCCCAGTAGTAGGCCTCGTCGGCGACGAGCGGAAGCGAAGCCGCCAACACGAGGCGCAGGGCCGTCGCCGCCAGCACGATGGCGCCGGCGTGTTGCCGCAGGGTGGTGTCGGAGGCTGTCATCGTCGGCGGCGCGTCAGAGGTCGGCACAGGACTTGTTGATCTGCCGACAATCATCGCAGATGAGCTTGCACTTGCGCCAGCGCAACGCCGTGCTGCCGCAGTAGTCGCAGGTCTCGCCTGTGGCGGGCCCGTCGGGTTGTGCGGTCGCGTCGCTCATCGTGCGAGCGAGGCCATCGCCTCGCCCATCCGCGTGGGACGTGCCGGCGCCCATCCGTCGGTGAAGCGCACACCCGGCGCCGGAAACAGCATCACGACGGTGGAGCCGAGCAGAAAGCGTCCCATCTCGGCGCCCTGCGCGAGTTCGACCGCATCGGCTCCGCGCTCGGCGTACTCCCAACTGCGCACGATGCCCGGCCGCGGTGGGTTCACAACGCCGTGCCAAATGGTGGCCATACTGCCGACAATCGTCGCGCCGACGAGCACCAGCGCGAAGGGGCCGAAGGCCGTCTCGAAGTGGCAGACGACGCGCTCGTTGCGCGCGAAGAGTCCCGGCACACCCGCGACCGTCGCGGGGTTCACCGAGAACAGGTCGCCCGGCACGTGCACCATCTGTGTGAGGCGTCCGGCCACCGGCATATGGATGCGGTGGTAGTCGCGCGGGCTGAGGTAGATCGTCGCGAAGCTGCCGCCGAGGAAGCGTGCGGCTCGGGCGGCATCCCCGCCGAGCAGCGCCGTGGCCGTGTAGTCGTGGCCCTTGGCCTGCACGAGTCGTTCGCCGTCGAGCGCGCCGACGACGCTCACGGCGCCATCTACCGGGCAGACGAAGTCCGCTTGTGCGAGCGGGCGCGCACCCGCGCGCAGCGGGCGCGTGAAGAACTCGTTGAAGCTCGCGTAGCTGGCCGGATCGGGATTCGCGGCCTCGGCCATCTCGACGCCGTAGCGCTTCGCGAACCAGCGGATTGCGGCAGTGGTCACGCCGCCGAGCTCGGCGCTCGCGAAGGCACCGGCACAGACCGTAAGGAGCCGCTTTGGCAGGACGTATTGGAGCGTGACGAACGGAGAGGGCACGGGGGATGCTGTAGAGGACCTTGATTCCTAAAGCTATCGCGACGCGAGGCAGATATGCTCGCAAGTCCCGCGGACCAGAGCCGATGTGCAGCTCGTCCCGCGCGGGGCACGGTCGGTCCCGTAGCGCTGGGATCTCCCGTCCCTGTGCCGGATGCTTCCAGCAGACTGTAGTCTCACGGGCCAACTTCTCTCCAGGTCGCTCCGATGCACGCTCGTCCTGCTATCCCATTTCTCGTGGCGGCGAGCGCGTTGCTCACCGGGCTTGGGTGTGCCCAGGAACCGACCGGGCCGAGCCGCCAGTTCGCGATTCCGGCGAATCCCAAGCTGATTGCCGAGGCCACCGCGTGGGACGGCGCGATGCACGTAGACTGCTGGATCGATTTCTCGGTGCATCTCGAGCCCCGCGGCGACCATTGGTTCGGCACGTGGGGCGGCGAGGCGCACCGCAAGGCGGTCGATGCAACCGGGGCCGGCGTGGCGTACTTCGCTGACGCGTTCAGCCAAGTCCGCGTCGACGTCAGCCCGACCGGTGCCGTGACGTTGGCGACCTACCGCGATGATGCACTGCTGTCGCCCTCAGGCGACAGCCGCTTCTGGGACGGCATCCTGGAGTTCCGCGGGAGGATGGTTCCGGTGGAGCATCCGATCATCGCGGAGGGCGAGTGGTCGTGCCGGCCGATGGATACGCACGATGATAGCATCGGGACGGTGACGGGCATCTGGCAGCTCGTGCGGGAGTACGCGCCGCCGGGTTGAGTGGTACCCGTACACGTTTGCTCGGAGTGACCGCTACCCCTACGTTCTGTTCAGAGGGCAGACCGCACCGCAGCTTCGGCCAGACTTCACCGAGAGAAGATGCAACTGCAGCGCAACAGCGTGCTCGCCGGATGGCGTTGGGGCTCGCTCGCACTCGTAGGGCTTTCAGTCGGCTTGTCGACCCCCGCGCGCGGTGGCGCACAGGCACGAGTCACCATCGATTTCGCCAGCCACGATGCGCGCACGCTACGGCTTGGAGCGCCAGTCTACGCCGCCGCCGAGGATTCTGACGATCGCCCGGAAGCAATGTTCCAATCGATCGCGACGGCGTTTCGCCTCCGCGATGGTCGGCTCATCGTGGCGGACGCTTCGACACGTCGGTTGGCGCTTTACGACCAATCTGGAATCGTCGTCGGGGTCTGGGGAAGGACTGGCGCAGGTCCGGGCGAACGGAGGTCGTTGACCTGGGCCGTGCCTTGGGGTCGTGATTCCGTGATGGTCTACGATCGAAGCCTCCGGCGTCTTACGCTCTACTACGAGGGTGAGGCGGACAACCTGTGGACGCTTGACAGCTTTGGACCCTTCGAGACGCCGACAGACGCCGTCGGTCTGCTTGCGAACGGTACTCTCATCCTGCAGCGCTCCATCGAATTGCCATCGACCGCAGGAAGCGCCAGGAGCCGAGATGTGCTGCTTGCGGCGGACCTCGAGTCCAAGCGTATCCGGCAGATTGCCACCGTCGACGGCGATGAGCAGTTCTTTCGTCGGAGCTCGACAGGCGGTCGCATTCTCGGGACGCCGCCAATCCGGCGCTCCACGGTCGTGGCCGTCGGGCAGGCGGTCGTCGCCGTGGGTGACTCAGATTCCGGACTTGTTCGCGTCGTGAATTTGGCATCGGGGAACCAGACAGAAATCTACGTTCGCGATGGAAACAGAACGTTGACCGAAGCTGGAATCCAGGCGCGTCTGGATGAAATCCTCAGGGAGCGCCCAACCGCCGTGTCGCCGCAGTGGGAACGACTTCAGCGGGAAATGATCTCCGCACAACGGTTCCCGGCGTTCGGCGATGTGCGAATGGACGGCGAAGATCGTGTCTGGATTCAGCGCTGGGATAGGGCGCGGCAAGGAGGCCAGTCCTGGCTCGTACTGGACCTCTCCAACAACCGTCGGTATGCCATAGACCTCCCTCGTTATTGCCGACCGACGCAGATCGTATCCTCACTTCTCACTTGCGTGAACTACGATCCGAGTGAATTGCAGTCCGCACGGTCATTCCGTTTGGAGGAGTCCTCACGCTAGCGAAGCGCGGCAATCGGGCCCGCCAAAGTACGTCAGTGCTTCAGTCGACCGAACCCGACCTGCCCTCCGCCGTATCCACGCGCTCGAACGCGCTAGTCGAGGCGGACTTGAACACTCGGAACAGGTACCAGAGCGACGGCACGAGTACCACGCCTCCGGCGGCAAGGATGATCGCGACCAGCCGTAGCGTCACAACCGGTGCGGCCGCCGACTCGATGCTATGCACACCCGGAATCAGCGCCGGAAACTGCGCCCCGGCCCAACCCCACATCAGCGCGCTCACCTGCACCGCCGCGCCGACACGCGCGAGGCGAAAGCGACGCGTGAACAGCGCGCTGATGGTGCCCAGTGCCACGACTCCCGTGAACAGTTGGAACGGCAGCGCCCACGGACGTGAGAGCAGTGCGTCCGTGACCGCGAGGTCGAACGCGCGCCCGACGAGCAGGGCCAGGCCGGCAAAGGCACCGACTGCGACGGCAGCAGCGAGTGCCATCCGCCGAAAGTCCTCCTGCAACTCGCGCTCCTTGACCTCGACGGTGAGGTACACCGCGGCGAGGAACGCGAACACGGACAGCGTCAGACCGCCAATGGCGAACGCGAACGCCGTGAACCACGGCCGCACGTAGGTCGCGACGAAGTCACCGCCCTCGGGCAACGCGAGTGCGCCGCTCACCAAGGCTCCGACGCAGACGCCGAGCAGCACCGGCGTGATGGTGCTGGACACGGAGAAGATGCGGCCCCAGTGCTTCTGCACCGGTGACTGCGTGGAATCGTAGGCGCGGAAGGTGAACGCCGAGCCGCGCAGCACGATGCCGACCAGCAACAGCGAGATCGGAATGTGCAGCGCAATCGAGAGGTGCGCGTACACCGGCGGGAAGCAGGTGAAGAGCAGCACGACGACGAGGATCACCCAGACGTGGTTGGCTTCCCAGATCGGTCCGATGCCCTGCTCGATGGCGGCGCGCTGCCGCGCCGCCCGCGGGCCGTGGGCGAGCAAGTCCCACACGCCCGCGCCGAAGTCCGCGCCGCCGAGCAGTACGTAGGCGTTGAGCGCCAGCATCGTGATGCCGGCCAGCAGGTAGGGCAGCGTCACGGGATGCGCATTTCCTGCGTCATCGGCTTGGTCTTGATGATCTGCGCCCACAGCAGGTAGGCCACGACCACGCCGAGGAAGAGATACAGCAGCGAGATGCCGATGAGCGGGATGACCAAGCCTGGCATCGGCGTCACGGCGTCGGCGGTACGCATCACGCCGTAGACGATCCACGGCTGCCGACCGACCTCGGTGACGACCCAGCCGGCCTCGACGGCGACGAAGCCCGCCGGGGTGAGCAGCGCGAGGAAGGTGAGCAACGGACGATGCTCGGCTACCGCCCGCTTGCGCCACCACAGGATGAGCACCCAGAGCGAGGCGAACACCATCAGCATTCCGAGGCCGACCATCACTTGGAACGCGACGTGCGTGATCGCGACCGGCGGCCAGTCCGCCTCAGGGAAGGCCTCCAGCCCCTTCACCTCGGCGTTGGGATCGTTGAAGGCGAGCACTGACAGCGCCTTGGGGATCTCAAGCGCGTAGCGCGTCTCGCGCGCGGCTTCGTCGGGCCAGCCGCCGATGCGCAGCGGCGCGCCGCGCTCGGTGGTGAACTGCCCTTCCATCGCCGCGAGCTTGGCCGGCTGGTACTTGGCCACGAACTTGGCGCTGATGTCGCCGCTGATCGGCTGCAGCAGCGAGGCCGGCACGGCGACGAGCAGCGCCACGTGCAGCGCCGAGCGATGGAAGTGGTCGTGTGGATTCTTGCGCAGCATCCAGGCGTGGATGCCGGCGACGGCGATGCCCGTCGTGGCGAACGCCGCTAGCGTCATATGCAGCGTCTGATGGAACGACGCCGGGTTCAGCATCGCCGCGATGGGATCGATGTTGGTCGCGACGCCATTGACGATGTCGAAGCCCGCCGGCGCGTTCATCCAGGCATTGGCGAATACGACGAAGATGCCGGAGACCGCACCGCTGACCATCACCGCCACGCCGGCCCACCAGTGCGCGGTGGGCGTGAGCTTGTTCCATCCGTACAGGTAGATGCCGAGGAAAATCGCTTCGGTGAAGAAGGCGAAGCCTTCGAGCGAAAACGGCATCCCGATGATGGCGCCGGCGTACTCCATAAAGCCGGGCCAGAGTAAGCCGAGTTCGAACGAGAGCACGGTGCCGCTCACGGCGCCGACGGCGAAGAGGATCGCCGTGCCCTTGCTCCAGCGCTTGGCGAGGTCCAGCCAGACCGGGTCGCCGGTCTTCAGCCACTTCCGTTCCGCGATCACCATCAGCGCCGGCATCCCGATCCCCATCACCGCGAAGATGATGTGGAAGCCGAGGCTCAGGGCCATCTGCGTGCGGGCGGCGAGGAGGTCGGTCACAGAGTTCGGACGGATGACGGAAGGGAACTGCTCGTCCCTTATTCAAAATCCAACGCCACATCCAAGCTTGGCGCACTATGCGTCAACGCGCCGATCGAGATGCGGTCCACGCCCGTCTCGGCGATGCCGCGCACGGTCTCGAGCGTGACGCCGCCGGAGGCTTCGGTCCAGGCACGGCCTTTGGCGAGTGTAACGCATTCGCGCAGGGCGTGGTTCGGCATATTGTCGAGCAGCAACGCCTCGGCTCCGGCGGCGAGGGCTGCCTTCACCTGCGCGAGCGTGTCGCACTCGACCTGCACCAGCATCCCCGCGGGCGCGAAGTCGCGGGCGCGCTTGACGGCCACGCCGATGTCGCCGCCGCAGGCCGCGATATGGTTGTCCTTGATGAGCACCGCGTCGGCCAGCGTCGCGCGGTGGTTCGTGCCGCCGCCGCAGGTGACGGCGTACTTCTCGAGCAACCGCCAGCCCGGCGTCGTCTTGCGGGTGTCGAGGATCTTCGCCGACGTCCCCTCGACGAGACGCACGTACTGCGCCGTGAGCGTGGCGACGCCGGACAGGCGCTGTACGAAGTTGAGCGCCACGCGCTCCGCCGAGAGCAGGCCGCGCGCCGCGCCCGAGCAATGCAGCAGCACCTGGCCCTTTCGCACGGCGTTGCCGTCGGGCGCGTCCACGCGGCACTCCACGTGCGGGTCCATCAAACGAAACGCGGTGACCGCCAGCGGGAGGCCGGCGATCACGCCGTCGCGGCGCGCCACCACATCCGCGCGTGACCGATGCCCGGGCACCACCGTGGCCAGCGTGGTGACGTCGTCGAAGGCACGGTCCTCCTCGAGTGCGGCGCGCACGAGGGCGATCAACGCGCCGTCGTGCAGCGGGAAACCCGCAGCGGCGCCGTTCGGCATCACTCGCCGGGGTCCACGCCCGGCCCGGGCGGCGTCGGCTGCACGCCCCCGATGCTCACCATCCGCTCGATCGCCAGCTTGGCGCGCGCCGCAATCTCCGGCGCCACGGTGATGCGATGCTCGAGGTTCTCGAGCGCCGCCAACACCTTCGGCAAGGTGGTGACCTTCATATACGCGCAGGAAGCGCGTTCATTGGCGGCGTAGAACTTCTTGCCCGGATGGGCCTTCTCCAGCCGATGCAGGATGCCGACTTCCGTCGCGACGATGAAGCTCTTGGCACCGGACTCGCCGGGACGCTTGATCATCCCTTCGGTGGAGAGGATGTGCACGCCCTCGGGATCCACGTCGCCGGCGCTCACGGCCTCGACGACGCTGGTGGCGCAGCCGCACTCCGGATGGATGAGGAACTCCGCGTCGGGATGCAGCTTGCGCTGCAGGCGGATGTTCTCGGGATCGATGCCGGCGTGCACGTGGCACTCGCCCATCCACACGTGGATGTTCTGCCGACCCGTCACCCGGCGCACGTGCGCGCCGAGGAACATGTCGGGGAGGAAGAGGATCTCCTTGTCTGCGGGAATCGCGTTCACGATCTCCACCGCGTTCCCCGACGTGCAGCAGTAGTCACTCTCCGCCTTCACTTCGGCGGTGGTGTTCACGTAGGCCACGACCACGGCGCCGGGATGCTCGGCCTTCCAGGCCCGCAGCTGCTCGGCGTCGATCGTGCTCGCCAGGGAGCAGCCGGCGGCGAGGTCGGGCAGCAGCACCGTCTTGTTCGGCGAGAGGATGGCCGCGGTCTCAGCCATAAAGTGCACGCCGCAGAAGACGATGACGTCGGCATCGGTCTTGGCGGCTTCGCGGGAGAGTCCGAGGGAGTCCCCGACATAGTCAGCGACGTCCTGGACTTCGGGGCGTTCGTAGTTGTGCGCGAGGATGACGGCGTTGCGCTCCTTGGCGAGCGCCTTGATGCGGCGCTGGAACTCGGCGGTCTCGCGGTCAGCGGCAGGCTTGGCCATAGATGGAATCTAGCCGCTCCCACGGGGCGCGGCGTCCATTAGATTCCTCGGGGTCAGCCACCCGACGCCTCGATGGCGGCCCGCGTACCCGCGGCCGTAGGGCGTCCCCTCGGTGGCTGGTCGCGCGTCCCTGCCCCGGTGTGGCCTTCCCGACGGCGCTTGGAGCCGACCCGATGACCCCAGCGACCACCGCCCCAGTCTCCGCGTTCCTCTCGCGGCACTACCGCCACTTCAACGCCGCCGCCCTCGTGGACGCGGCAGAGGCCTACGTGCGCCACATCGACGGCGGCGGCAAGATGCTCGTCACGCTGGCCGGTGCGATGAGCACCGCCGAGCTCGGCCGCTCGCTGGCCGAGATGATCCGCGCGGGCAAGGTGCACGCCATCTGCTGCACCGGCGCCAACCTCGAGGAGGATGTCTTCAACCTCGTCGCGCACTCGCACTACGAGCGCGTCCCCAACTACCGCGAGCTCACCGCGGCAGACGAAGTCGCGCTGCTCGAGCGGCACCTCAATCGCGTGACGGACACCTGCATTCCCGAACACGAGGCGATTCGCCGCATCGAGGCGCACATCCTGCGCGAGTGGCAGGCCGCCGACGCGGCCGGCACGCCGCGGTTCCCGCACGAGTTCCTCTACCGCCTGCTGCTCGACGGTTCGCTCGCGCCGCACTACGACGCGGACCCGCAGGACTCCTGGCTGCTCGCCGCCGCCGAGCGCAACCTGCCGATCTTCGTGCCTGGCTGGGAGGACTCCACGCTCGGCAACATCTTCTCCGCGCACGTGATCGCCGGCGACGTGAAGAACGTGCACACGGTGCGCACGGGCATCGAGTATATGATTGCGTTGGCCGAGTGGTACCAGGCGACGGCGCGCAACGAATCCACGATCGGCTTCTTCCAGATCGGCGGCGGCATCGCGGGGGACTTTCCGATCTGCGTGGTGCCGATGCTGCACCAGGACCTGGGCCGCACCGGCGTGCCGCTCTGGGGCTACTTCTGCCAGATCTCGGACTCGACCACGAGCTACGGCTCCTACTCCGGCGCCGTGCCGAACGAGAAGATCACCTGGGGCAAGCTCGGGCCGACGACGCCGCGCTTCGTGATCGAGAGCGACGCGACGATCGTCGCGCCGTTGATCTTCGCGCGGGTGCTCGGCTGGTAGCTCAGCCGACCGTGAAGCCGAAGCGTGCGGTGCGGCCTGCCTGTGGCAGGCCGCACTTGTCGTAGAGGGCGCGGTCGAAGACGTTCTCGACTGAAATGGAGGCGCGCAGCGCCCGCGTCAACCGGGACGAGGGCCAGCGTCGCTCGAGTCCGAGGTCCAGTGCCTGCGCGCCTGCCTGCGTCTGCAACGAACCGAGGTCCGGGTTGGTGCAGCGCGTGGCGCCGAGCGCGCGGACACGCGCCATCGCGTCGAGACGTCCGACGAGCGGGGCGCTCAGCTGCAGCGAGCCGAAGTAGTCGGGAACGTCCTCAGGGCGCCGCAGCGCTGGATTGTCGATGGTGGCGTCGGCGATGCGCGCCCGTTGCAGCGTGAGGTCACCGCGCAGCGCGACCGGACCGAACGCGGTGCCCGCCGTCAGCTCCACACCGCGACTGACGAAGCGGTCGCGGTTGACGCGCTGAAATCTGTTGCTGGGTAACGTGACGCGGACGACGGCGTCCTCGATACGCTGCGTGAAGACGACGAGCTGCAGATCCGTCAAGCCGCGGACCGCCGTGACGCCGGCTTCGGCGCTGAGCGCCGTCTCAGGACGCAGGTCCGGATTCGGCTCGAAGCGGTTCAGCGCACCGGAGTACAGCTCGCGCAGCGCAGGGAAGCGCTTGCGTTCGCTGGTGGAAGCGTGGAAGCGGAGCCCGCGCTCCGGAATCGCCCAGGTGACGCCGCTGCGCCAGCCGAGTCCGGTCTGGCGCCCGAGCGGCGGACGGCCGCCTGCCTCGTCCGTACGCGCGGCGTCCTGTGCGATGCCTGCCGTAATCGTCAGGAAGCGCTGCGGTCGGACGTCGAGCTCGGTGGCGAGGCTCGAGAGTCGCTGCGCGTATCGCGAACTCCCTGACGCGTCGATCATTTCGTCGTAGCGGATGTGCGCGTCGGTGAACGCGCCGCGCAACACGAACAGCGGTCCAAGCTGTTGGTCGAAGGTCAGGCGCAGCGTTGCCGTGCGGTCGTCACCGCGCTCGCGGCCGCTGATCGTGCTGTAGCTACGGTCGGTGTAGCTGTTGATGACCACGGCGCCTTCACTCACGCCGGCGCTGAACTCAACGTCGCCGATCCCCAGCGGACTGACCACGGCGCCGCTGCCGGCCGAGAGGTTGGCGATGCGACGTGAGACGCTGGGGTTGCGCCACAGCCGTTGCGCACCGATGTGCAACTCCGGCGCCACGCCGCGCTCGCCATCCATCTGGCTGGCGAAGACCGAGAGGTAGCGGCCCTGCACGTGCTCGTAGCGCAACCCGGCGAAGGCGTCGTAGGAGCGGGCATCGGTGTTGAGTCGCAGTGGATCGAATCGCCCCGGCTCCGTCACGGCGTGGGGGCGTGCGATGCCTGGACTGTCACGCCAGCCGCCGCCGACGCGGGCCTGCAGCGTGCTGGCTGCCGAGTGTCGGAGCGCACCGCCGGCCGTCACCGAGGAGCGCAGCCCGCCGAACTGGTCGGCTTGGAAGTCTGCACGCGCCACGCGGGCGGGGCGGCGCTCGGGGTCGTGGTCCTCCCAGAGGCGCAACGAGATGACGCCGCCGATCGCGTTCGGTCCGGCGAGCAACGACGAGAGCCCGCGCACGTAGTCCACTTGCTGCACGCCGGCCGTCGGCACGGCGGCCAGGTCCGCCCGCGCGTCCCAGGTGAGGGCGAGCGGCACGCCCTCGAAGAACACCGCGGCCTGTCGCGATTCCGAACCGCGGACGGACACCTCGCTCTCCCCGCGCGAGTTCTGCCGCACGTACACGAACGGCAGTTGCCGCATCGCTTCGGCCAGCGTGGGCGCGGCGGGGCCGAGCGGCATCGAGTCGGGACGCAACGTGGCCGCGGCCGCGCTCCCGACCACGCGCGGCGTGTAGGCGGCGCGCACGCGCTGCGCGTCGAGGTTGCGGATGGAATCCGGCCGCGTGCTGTCGGGGCGCTCCTGCGCGGAAAGCGCCGGCGATGACAGGACAAGCAGCGCCGCCAGGACGAGCGGACGGGATTGGCGCGACGGCGAGGCGTGCGATCGCCTCAGGGGAAGGTTCGGGATAGTCACGTGGCTACTAGTCGACGACGACCCCGACCTGCACGGCGCGACCATCGCTCGGCCACACGCCCGGGCCCGGGTAGAACGCGGGGCGCTTGGTAAAGTATGCGCGGTCCAGCAGGTTCGTCACGCTGAAGCGCAGGCGGCTGCGTTCGGTCAGTCGCCACGACCCGTTGAGGTCGAGCACCGTGTGCTCCGGGACCAGGCCCAGTGCGCCGTTCGGTGTCGGCTGGCGCGTGTTGCGGGCGTCGGCGTACGAGGCCGAGGTGTGACTGACGAGCAGGGACAGCGACGAGCGCGGCCCGGCGCGTGTGACGCCGCTCCGTACGATGGCAACGGGCACTCCTTCCGCCCGACGCCCGACCACCGACTCGTTCGCTCCGCCTGCGGCGACCGTGCCCGTCACATAGCGCGCATCCATCAGCGAACCAGCCACGAAGCCACGGTAGGTCGCCCGCATCGTCGCCGCCAGCAGGAGGTCCGCCGTCGCCTCGAGGCCGAGTGTCTGCGTGGCGCCGAGATTCGTCTTGAAGAGGTACGGCCCGTCGCCGTCGTCGCGCAGCACGCCCCCGATGCGATCACCGTAGCGCATCACGAAGACGCCCATATCGTAGCGCATCCGCGCCGCGTCGCCGCGCAGGCCGAGCTCGCCGGTCCAGCCTCGCGAGTCGCGCATCGCCGGATCCGTACGCTCGAGCGCGTTCTCCGGCAGGATGTCCTTCAGCAACATCGGACGATACGCCTCGCTCCATCCGCCGTAGAGTTCCGTGCGGTCGGAGATGCGAAACGACGTGCGCAGGCCGAACAACGGGAAATCGTGACGGACGCGCCGCGGGGTATCGGCGGGATCATAGTAGGCCAGTTGGCCCGTCATCGCGGTCTCTCCGAACTCGACGCGCAGGCCCGGTACGATGGTCCAGCGCGGGGTCAGCGACACGACCTCCTCGGCATACGCGCCGCCGGCGCGTGAGCGATACCGGAGATTGCGTCCGAACGGCCCCGACACCGCCAAGTCCCAGTCCGACCCGCGCGTGCCAGGCCCTTGTTGCCGACGGTGGAGGTCGTTCGCGGCCAAGGTCAGGCCGGAGGCCAGCGTCGCGGCACGCCCGAGCATTCGATGCTCGTGCACGACGCGCAGCTCGAACGTCCGGCTGTGGAAGTTGTCGATGTCCACCACGCGCGGCGCGTAGAGCCCGGTCACGCCATCGGGCTCGTCAGGCGTCGTGGCGAAACCGACGAAGAGCACCGACCCGCGCTCACCGAACACACCCGACAGCTGCGCCGAAACGAACGTGCCCTCGCGCGGCGTCCACTCGGCGCGCAGGGAGGGCACGACGATCTCCGGACTGAACCAGTTGCGCTCGCGCGTCGCCGCGCGTGGGTCGTCCGCGAACATATCGTCCGTCAGCGGTCCGGGCACGCGGTGGCGGTACCAGCTCCGTCCAACCTGCCCGCGCAGGCGGAAGCGTGGCGTCGCGCGCCAGGTTGCCGCGACGTACTGCGCGTCGTATTCCGACTCGGCGCCTTGTCGGTAGCCGTTCGTCGAGCGCTTCGCGGCGTAGGCCTGGTAGTCCACGCGGCCGATGCGGCCACCGACCTCGCCGTACACGTTCGCGAGGCCGAAGGAGCCGGTCGTCGCCGAGCCACGAGTGGCCAGCGCTCGCGTGGTGTCAGGTGCACGCGTGACGTAGTTGAGCAGGCCGCCGAATTGCGAGCCGTACTGCAGTGCCGCAGTCCCGCGCACGAGTTGCACTTCTTCCATCGCCTCGAGCGGTGGACTGTAGTGACTCGCCGGATACCCGTACAGGTCCGAGTTGGTGACGACGCCGTCCTGCCGGACGTTGAACTCCCACGAGCGATGCGGATCGAGTCCGCGCGTGGACACATTGGTCTGGTTGCCCGCTCCGTCCATATCATAGACGAGGATCCCCGGCACGCGCGCGAACACCTGGCGCGGCACCTTCTCGGCGAGGTTCGCATCAGTGCCTTGGAGCGTGACGGCTTCGCTGCGCGCACCGGTCGTGACGATCGCACCGATGCGCTCCGGCGCCGGGCGGACGGCGTCGGGCGGCGGACGTTCGACGATCTGCACGCCGGCGATGCTGCGGGCCATCGGCGCGAGGACGATTTCGATGGACAGCAGCGCGTCGGACACCGACACGCTGCGGACCTCGAGACGGAATCCCGGCGTGCTCACCGTGAGCTCGTGTCGGCCCACGGGCACGCCGGCGATCTCGAACTGGCCGAGCGCGTCGCTGCGAGTGACGAGCGAGAGCGCACGCAGCTGCACTGTCGCGCCGGCGACGGGCGCACCGAGCGAATCCCGCACCGAGCCCCGGATGGTCGCTTGGGCCGAGGCGACGCCCGCGAGGGGCATCGAGAGCCCCAGTGCGGCGAGGGCCGGACGCAGTGCGAGGCGCGGGTGGTGTCGCATCAACGCATCTACGCAGCGTCCGCACCGCAGCGTTGAGGTGCGACGAGACGCGGCTACCACTCGATGTGCCGTCCTTTCCACTTGTTCTTGGCCTTCGGAAAGTCGCTGCGGTAGTGCCCGCCGCGGGACTCGCGCCGCATCAGCGCCGAATCGACGATCAGCTTCGCGGTGTCCACCATATTGATCTCCTCGGTGGCACCCGCGGCGAGTCGGCTACGGATGGCATCGAGCGCCTTGCGGGCCGTGCGCAAACCGGCCGCATTGCGGTCGATGCTCGCGTGGGCCCACATCACCGAGCGAATCTCGTCGGCGGCCACCTGCGCCGCACCGCGGTCACGTAGGCGGGCGACTTCCCAGGCCGTGGTGCGTGGCACCCGTGGCAGGCGCGGCTGGTTGACCATATCGCGCGCAACGCGCTCGGCGAACACCAGCCCCTCAAGCAACGAGTTGGACGCGAGGCGATTGGCGCCGTGCACGCCGGTGCGCGAGACCTCGCCGCAGGCGTACAGGCGCTCGATCGATGAGCGACCCGCGAGATCGGTGACGATGCCGCCCATCATATAATGGGCGGCCGGCGTGACCGGGATGAGGTCGCGGCGAGGGTCGATGCCGCGCGCGACGCAGAGCTGCAGGATGCCGGGGAAGCGCCGCGCGAACGTCCGCGAGAGCGTGCGGGCATCGAGCCAGACGCGGCTGCCCGACTGCTGCACGCGAAAGATCTCGCGCGCGACGACGTCGCGCGGCGCCAGCTCGCCCAGCTTGTGCCGCTTGGGCATAAAGCGCTGGCCGCGATCGTTCACGAGGATCGCACCCTCGCCGCGCACGGCCTCGGAGATCAGCGCCAGCGGGTTCTCGGGCGTGTCGAGCGCCGTGGGGTGGAACTGCACGAACTCCATATCGGCCAGCGTGGCACCGGCGCGGTGGGCGATCGCGTAGCCGTCGCCGGTGGCCACCAGCGGGTTGGTCGTGTGCCGGTAGAGCTGTCCGCAACCGCCAGTCGCGATGACCGTGGCGTCGGCGATGATTTCCACCGCCTTGCCCGCGACGTTTGCGCGCACGCCGCAGCAGCGGCCACCGAGCACGATGAGGTCGAGCGCGCGCGCCGTCTCGAGCACCGTGATGTTTTTGCGCTCGCTGACACGATGGATCAGCGCGCGCGCCACCTCGGCACCGGTCTGGTCGCCCTTGGCGTGCACGATGCGCTTGCGCGAGTGCGCGGCTTCGCGGCCGAGCGTGAATCGCCCGCTGAGGTCGGTATCGAACTGCGCCCCGGCGTCGGCAAGCTCACGCACCCGCGCCGGACCCTCGGCGACGAGCACTTCGACGGCCGCGGCGTCGCAGAGCGCGGCGCCGGCGGCGAGGGTGTCCTGCCGGTGCAGGTCCGGCGAATCCCCCGCCCCGAGCGCGGCGGCGATGCCCCCCTGCGCCCAGGCGGTGGCCGAATCGCGGAGCGTCCGCTTGGTGAGGACGACGACGTCGCCGTGGTCGGAGGCGCGCCAGGCCGTCTGCAGGCCTGCGATACCGGATCCGATGACGACGAAGCGCGTGCGAATCCGCTGCGCCACGCCTAGAAGATGCTGAGGTTGATGTAGCGCTTGGGGTTGCGCCGGAAGTCGGCGATCAGCGTGCGCAGGTCCACGACCAAGGAGTCGGTATTGCGATAGAGCGAGGGATCGTTGACCAGCAGGCCGATGGAGCCTTCGCCGCGCTCGATGCGGCCGAGCAGGGTGTCGGCCTTGCCCAAGGCCCCGCGCAGCGAGGCTTCGGAGCGCTCGAGCGACATCGACATCACGGCGAGGCGTTCGCTGACGCCGCGCAGGTTCACGGCGGCCTGCTGGGTCTCGCTGATGATGCGCTCGACTTCGCCGCGCGACGTCGCGGAGTCCAGCCGCGAGATGCTGCGCTGGAAGGCCAGCATCCCCGCCGAGAGCTCGCGCGCACCGACCTGCACGTTGGCCGCCACCGAGTCCAGGTTGCGCGATTGCGTGCGTACCGTCTGGGTCAGCTGCGTAGACATCGTGTTGAAGTTGCGGATCGTGCTGCGGATCTCGCGGGCGGCGCTGTCGTCGAAGGCCACACGCACGCGCTCGGCCACCGACGCGACGTTGCCGGCGATGCCGCCTGCCACCGAGGTGAGCTGCGCGATGTCCGGCAGCACGGCGCCCGGCAGCGTGGCCGGCGGCGCACCGATCGTGTCGTCGAGCTGCAGCAAGACTTCGCGCACGGCTGGCACCGCCGCGCGCCGCGTGATGACCGCCTGCCACTCGCCGAACAGCGTGGCCGCCTGGATGAGCACGACCGGGTCGTCCGGCATCTGGATGCCTTCGTTGAGCCTCATCTCGGCCTGCACCCAGTTGCCCGCGACGAGCGAGATGCGCTCGATGCGGCCCGCGCTCACGCCGCGGATCACCACGCTGTTGCCGACCTGCATATTGCCGACGTCGCGGAAGCGTGCGCTCACCGTCGTGCGCTTCCCGAAGTCGGCCTGCTGGAGGTACATCGTGCCGGCGATGAGGACGATCATCGTCAGGAGCACGACGAGTCCCACCAGCCAGTCGTTCTTCCGCTTGCTCATTGCGCTCTCCCCAGAAGCCACACCATCGCCCAGAACGCGTCGAGGACCAAGATCATCACGCAGGACTGCACCACCGCCTTCGTCGCCGCCCCGCCCACGCCCTGCGCGCCCCCGCGCGTGCGCAGGCCCGCCGCACTCGCCAGGATCGTCACCGCAAACCCGAAGCTCGCCGCCTTGACGAGTCCGTAGCGCACATCGAAGACATCGAAGAACAATCGCACGCCCTTCAGGAACTCGGGCGTCGAAAGGCCCAGCAACAGCAACGACGACATCCATCCCGCGACCATCCCGACCGCCATCGCCGCCCCCACCACCACCGGGAACATCAGGATGCCGGCCAGTACCCGGGGGACGACGAGGTACGCCACCGGGTCATACCCGAGCGTCTCCAGCGCATCGACTTGCTCGGTGACGCGCATCGTGCCGATCTCGGCGGCGATGTTGGCACCGACCCGACCCGCCAGCGCCAGGCCCGTGAGCACCGGCGCGAGCTCCATCATTATGGTCTTCTGCACCAACGTGCCGACGAGGTAGCGCGGCACCGCGCCGGTGAAGCTGTAGCTCGCGAGCAACGCGAGCACGATGCCCGTGAAGCCCGCGATGAGCATCCCGATGGGCAGGGAATCGACGCCGAGCTGCTTGGCCTGCTGGCCGAAGTTGGCGCCCCAGGTCTTGACGTCGCGAAGCGCGCGGGCCGACTCCGCCGTCAGTCGGCTCGCCGTCCCGATCGTTCCCAGCCCCATCCGGAGGCCTCGGCCGATAGTCTCTAACACGACCGGAAGTTACCGCCGCAGCCCCGAGCGCCCATAGGCACCCGGCCGAACGGGTACCGAACCCCGATGGGGCGGTGGTAGGGGGTTAGTTTACTGGTCGCCTTTGGGCCGATTGCCCGGGCGAGGCTCCAACCGGAAGGGAACCTGGGCAAGCTCGTCGTCCTGATGGTCACGGCGTTCGTGGATATGGTGGGGCTCCTGATGGTGCTCCCCCTGCTCCCGTTCTACGCGCAGCGCTTCGTCGGCCACGGACCGTTCTGGAGCGCGCTGAACGCCGTCGGGATGGGTGGCGAAGGCACTGTCATCGCGATCTTGGTCTCGAGCTTCGCGATCGCGCAGTTGGCCAGCGCACCGCTGTGGGGCCGCGTCTCCGACCGCTACGGTCGCCGCCCCGCCCTGCTGATTGGCCTCGCGAGCTCGGGAGTGGCGTACATCGTCTTCGCCTTCGCCGGCTCGCTCGAGTTGCTGCTGCTCTCGCGCATCGTGCAGGGCGCCGGCGGCGGCACCGTCGGCGTGATTCAAGCCTACGTGGCCGACGCGACCGAGCCCAAGGACCGCGCCAAGGCGCTGGGCTGGCTCTCGGCGGCGACCAACGCCGGCGTGGCCCTGGGTCCGGCGATCGGCTCGTTCGCGGCGCGCATCGGCACCGAATGGCCCGGCCTCGTGGCGGCGATGATCACGCTCGTGAACGTCGGCTTCGCGTGGAAGTACCTCACCGAGAGCAACGAGCACGCCGGCGTGAAGACGGCGGACCGGCCGAAGATTTCCGGCTCGCGCGAGACGCTGCTGCGCGTCACGACGCATCCGGGCCTGCCGGCGAGCCGCCTGATCTGGATCTACGCCATCGGGATGGGCGCCTTCCACGGGATGAACGCCATCCTGGCGCTGTTCCTCAATGCGCAGTTCGGCATCGACGCGACCAACATCGGCTGGGTGTTCGTGTATATCGGCGTACTCTCGGTGTTCACGCGCGCGGTGCTGCTCGGCCCCTTGGTGGACCGCTTCCGCGAGCCGCGCCTGGCGCGCTACGGCGGCACGCTGCTGGCGCTGGGGATGGCGGCACTGCCGTTCACGACCAACTACCCGACGCTGGCCTTGGCGATCCTGCTCGTGCCGCTCGGCACGGCGTTCACGTTCCCCTGTGTGACCGGGATGCTCTCGCAGGTGATCCCCAACCACGAGCGCGGGCTGTATATGGGCGTGCAGCAGACCTTCGGCGGCATCACGCGCGTGATCGGTCCGCTGTGGGCGGGCTTCGCGTTCGATTACCTCGGGAAGGGTGTGCCGTTCTGGACCGGCGCGGGGCTCGCGGCGTTCACCGTATTCCTCGGTATCGGGATAGAGAAGCATATCCCGGGGCATCAGCGGGTGGCGGCTTAACGGCTGTTCACCACAGAGGACACAGAGAACTACAACGGCGAACTGCTTTTTGAACGCAGAGACTCAGAGTTCGCAGAGAACTACAACTGCTGTTTGGGGGGCTCGAGCCGAAGCATCGGTTCGAGCCCCCAAGAAATTGCAGTTGCCGTTGCGGTCGCTGTTCTCTGCGCACTCTGCGTCTCTGCGTTAGGCAGCAGTGGCAGTTCTCTGTGTCCTCTGTGCCCTCTGTGGTGAGTTAGGACCCAGCCCGCGCGTGGAACTCCCCGGTGCGCCCCTGCGTCGCCGGGTGCCGTGACATCGACGCATCCTCGGTCTCGGTGATCAACCGCACCCCGCGTTCGAAGAAGATGTAGTTGTACGCCCACTGCAGCAGCACGCTGATGCGATTGCGGAAGCCGACGAGGTAGGCGATGTGCACGAAGAGCCACAGGAACCACGCGAGGTAGCCCCGGAACTGCAGCTTGCCATCGAAGAAGCTCGCCACCGCCTTGTGGCGCCCGATGGTCGCGAGGTCGCCCTTGTTGAAGTAGCCGAACGGCTCGGCCGCCTGCCCCTCGAGGTGTCGCAGCACATTCCGCGCCGCCCACTTGCCCATCTGGTTGGCCGCCGGCGCCACGCCGGGCACCCAGCGTCCGTCCGGCTGCTTCACCGCCGCCGCGTCACCGATCACGAACACACGCGGATCGTCCGGCAGCGACAGCGACTGGTCCACCAGCACGCGGCCCACGCGATCCAGCGGTGCCTCCAGGGCCTTCGCCAACGGCGAGGCGGCGTTGCCCGCGGCCCAGAACACCGACTGCGTCGGGATGAACTCGTCACCGATGCTCACGCCCTGTTCGGTGATGTCGGTGACCAAGGTGTTCACGCGCACCTCGACGCCGAGCTTCGTGAGGTCGCGTGCGGCCCGTTCGGAGAGCCGTTCGGGAAACGCGGGCAGGATGCGCGGGCCACCCTCGAGCAGCAGCACGCGCACCAGCGAGGTGTCGATGCGCCGGAAGTCCGGCCGGAACGCCACGCGGCACATCTCCGGCAGCACGCCGGCCAGTTCCACGCCGGTCGGACCGCCGCCAACGATCGCGAACGTCAGCAACGCCCGCCGCGCCGCTTCGTCCTCCTCCCACTCGGCGCGCTCGAAGGCCAGCAGGAAGCGCTTGCGGATGCGGCGCGCGTCCTCGACGCTCTTGAGGCCCGGGGCCCAGCGCTCCCATCCGTCGTTGCCGAAGTACGAATGCCGCGTGCCCGGCGCGACGATCAAGTAGTCATAGTGGATCGGGTCAGGCTCGCCCTTCACGCGGATGGCGCGGTTGCGGCGCTCGATCGTCTCCACCGTGCCGAGCAATGTCGTGACGTTGCGCTGGTCGCGCAGGATCCAGCGGATCGGCGCGGTGATGTCGCTGGGCGCCAGCGCCGTCGTTGCCACTTGGTAGAGCAGCGGCTGGAACAGGTGATGGTTGGTGCGATCGATCAGCAGGATCTCGAGGTCGCGGCGTTTGGCCAGCGCACGCGCCGCGCTGAGGCCGCCGAAACCACCCCCGATGATGACCACGCGGGTCTTCGGCTTGCCCGCGCTCATCGCGACGGCTCGATCGGCAGGCCGGCGCTGAGCAGGTTCACCATCAGGCGCGCGCCGCCGGGCACGCCGCCAGGCAACTGCCGGAAGAGTGAGAGCGACGTGTACACGTAGCGCCCGCGGCCCATCGGGAGGTCGAGGATGGCCCCACGCTGCTCGGGTTCGTCGGGGTCCTGCATCGCAATCGGCGTGCGGTAGTCGGCGGGGATCGTGCTCGGCATATAGAGGGCGCGCTCCTGCACCCAGTCAGACCAGTCGGCGTCGGTGATGCGGTTGGGCCAGCGCAGCAGCTTGCTCTGCGCATCCAGGATGCGTACCGGCGCATCCTCACGCGTTACGCGGGCCGCCGGCCGCGTGAACTGCACTCGCTGCGGCATCATCCCCGGCTGGGCCATCTCGAACTGGCCGTACTGCACCACCAAGGTTCCGCCGCCGCGCACCCACTCGAACAACCGCGGGTTGGCCACCTGCAGTTCCACGCTGGTCTCGTAGGCCCGCGGCCCGATGACCACCGTCGAGTACTGGGTAAGGTCCAACAGCGGCAGTTGCGCCGCCTCGAGCACCGTCACCGGGATGTCCAGCTGCTGCAGCACCGGCGCCACCGCGTCGGACACGCCGCGCACGTAGGCCACACGCAGGGCGCGCGGCACCTGCACCGGCACCGCCAAGAGGTAGGCCGCCGACTGCCGATACAGGCGCTGCGGGCGGATGTGCGGATACTCGATCGTCGAGAACCCTTCCACGTACAGCGTGCCCTCGCTCTCGGCCGCGACGCCGAAGTCGTGCCGGCCCTCGCGCAGGCGGCCGACGAGGGTGAGGTAGATCTCCTGCGTCGCGCCCGGCGCGAGGACCACTGAATCCGGCAAGCCGCTCACGCGCAGCCCCGGCGGCACCAAGGTACGAAAGCGCAGCGTGCGCGGCCGCGTGGTGAACGAGCGCAGCGTCACCCGCAGGCGCCGGTCGAGCTCCGTGTCGGCGCGCACGTACTCCAGCGTACGGTCCAGCGCGATGGTGATGGGCGGCACGCCGCCCACCGGTCGGTTCTGCTCGCCGAGCACCGGATCGGCAAAGCGGTACACCACCTCGCCCGCGTCGAGCGTCGCACCATAGCCGGCGATCATCACGCCGACCTTGAGGTCGGTGACGCGACGGCTGCCCTCCGCCACGCTGACGCTCGGGATGAGTTCCTGCCGCACACCTGCCGAGACGCGCGCGAGTCCGTCGGCCGGTGACTGCATATCGCGGAACATCGCCGTGCCGCCGCGCGTGCCCACCCACCAGGGGCGGCTGTCCACGAGGCCGAGCGCCCAGGCGTTGATCGTCGTGTCTGCGCCCGGCGCAATCGTCACCGTCCCGCCGAGCGGCAACGTCCGCAGGCCGTGCGTCTCGATCGTGCGGAGCTCCACCGGATGGATGCCGCGGTTGTACACGTTGATGCGCACCGGCAGCGAATCGCCAAAGGCGACCAGCTCCTGCTGCGCGGTGGCCTCGATCAAGACGCCGCTAGCCGCCGCGAGCGCCGCCCTCGCGCGTTGCAGGCTGCCTTCGACGGCGGCGTCGAGCTCCGTCGTCTCGTCGTCGCAGAGCACCGGCGGACCGCTGATGCCGGTGTAGCGCGTTACGGGAACGAGCTGGCAGCGCGGCACCGCCGTGCGCACGTACTCGAGTGTCGTCACCACGCGCGCCAGCCCCGGCACGATGTCACCCGGACGCCGCAGGTCGAGCACACGCTGCAGCGAGTCGAGCCGCGACGGCACGCCGACCAGCGCCGAGCCGCGCGCGCCGGCGAGCCGCGCCAAGCGCACGAACGAGGTGTCGAGCCCGTCGAAGAGCGACTGCTCCGCCTCGGGCGGCGTGTCGGCATTCACGCGCGTCTGCTCGCGCAGCAGGCGCGTCTGCACGGCCCCGCGCCGCTGCACCGCCCCGAAGCCCTGCGAGCGGTGCTGCGAGCGGCTCTCGCCCGCGATCTCCGCCGGCGAGCGCCCGAGCACCGGGTCGTAGCGCCCCGCCTCGATGGTCAGCGGCGCGGCGCGGCCGCGCACGCCGTGGTAGAACTTGGCCGGCGTCCACGGCCGGCCGTGCGTCGCCACCGGGAACCGGATGGTATCCATCGCCGCCGCGAAGGCCTCGCGCGCCAACAGCCCGCTCGCCTCGTGGTGTCCGTGCCCGTCGGCGCGCGTGCCGCTGAACACCGCGACCATCACGTGCGGCTTGAAGGCGCGGATCACCCGCACGACATCGCCGAGGATGGCCTCGCGGTCCCACTGCGTGAAGGTCTCCTCCGCGTGCTTGGAGAAGCCGAAGTCGTAGGCGCGCGTGAAGTATTGCGTGGCGCCATCCACCCGGCGCGCCGTCAGCAACTCTTCGGTGCGGATGGTGCCCAGCGCCTCGCCCAGCTCGTTGCCGATGAGGTTCTGCCCACCGTCACCGCGCGTCAGCGAGAGATACGCCGCGTGCACCTGGTGCCCGCGCACCAGCGCCGCCAGCAGGTTCGTGTCCTCGTCATCCGGATGCGCTGCGACCATCAGCACGCGCCCGGTAACGGTGATGCCGCGCAGCAGCTGGTCCAACGCGGCCGCGCCGCGCTCCTGCCCGAAGGCAAGGCGCGGCGCGCTGAGCATCGTGCACAGGACGCCGGCCCAGAGGCCGGCGCGCCACCGCGCCAGCCTCACGGCGTCTTCATCGCCATCGCCGTCACGCGGCGGGCGCCCGTGTGCCGCACCGTCGCCGACAGCGCCTCGGTGATGATCCGCTTCTGCTCTTCCGCGTGCGTCGACGGATAGCCCTCCGCCGGGCTCGCCCGCTCCGGACGGCCGTAGTAGCGGATCACCAGCGCATTGCCGGTGGACACGCGCAGGCGCGGCGCCACGAACGTCCACGCGCCCATATTCTTCGGCTCCTCCTGCACCCACGCGACTTCGTCGATGTTCGGGTAGAGGTCGACGATGCGTGCGACCTCATCGTGCGGCCAGGGATACAGTTCCTCGACGCGCACCACCGCCACGCGCTCGGGAACGCCCGCCGCGAGCAGGTCGTAGTAGACCTTGCCGGTGCAGAACACCAGCCGCTTCACGTCCTCGCGCTTCTCGGCGCCCTTCGGATCGTCGATCACGGGGCGGAAGCTTCCTTCCGACAGGTCCTTGATGCTGCTCGACGCCTGTGCGAGGCGCAGCAGCGACTTGGGCTGCATCAGCACCAGCGGCCGCCGCGCGAGCTTGGCCTGCCGCCGCAGGATGTGGAAGTACTGCGCCGGCGAGCTCGGGTACGCGACGCGCAGGTTGCCCTCGGCGCAGAGCTGCAGGAAGCGCTCGAGGCGGGCGCTGGAATGTTCCGGACCCTGCCCTTCGTAGCCGTGCGGCAACAGCAGCACGAGTCCGGAGTCCTGCGCCCACTTCGCGCGGTCCGACGCGATGAACTGGTCGATGACGGGCTGCGCGACGTTGGCGAAGTCGCCGAACTGCGCCTCCCAGAGCGTCAGCGTGTCCGTGGCGGCGACGCTGAAGCCGTACTCGAAGCCAAGCACCGCCATCTCGGACAGGGCGGAGTTGTAGATCTCGATCTTGCCCTTGGCACCTGGCAGCGCGGAGAGCGGCACGAACTTCCGGCCGCTGGCGTCGTTGAGCACGGCGTGGCGGTGCGAGAAGGTCCCGCGCTCCACGTCCTGGCCGCTCATCCGGATGTGCGTGCCGTCCGCGAGGATGCTGGCGAAGGCCAGCTGCTCGGCGTGGCCCCAGTCGATGGACGGCTCGCCGTCCAACGCCTCGCGCCGACGCTCGAGCTGCTTGGCGAGCCGCGGGTGCGGCGTGAAGTCGCTCGGGTAGCTCAGCAGCGCCGTGTTCCAGCTGCGCAGCGCGTCGGCCGGCACCGCGGTGGGCACGCTGGTGGTCGCCGGCTCGGTAGGCGGCTGCTCGTGCCCGCCCGCCGGCGCCTTCGACTTCTCATACGCCGCCTGGAACAGCGCGGCCACTTCCTTGTCGACGGCGTCCACCTGCGCATCGGTGACGAGCCCTTCGCCCACGAGCCGCTTGCCGAACACCTGCCGCGGCGTCGGCTGCGCCTTCACCTTCTCGTACAGCTGCGGCTGCGTGTACGTCGGCTCGTCGCCCTCGTTATGGCCCCAGCGGCGGTAGCCGACGAGGTCCACGAGGAAGTCCTTCTTGAAGCGCGCGCGGTAGGCCACCGCAATGCGCATCGCGATGACGCAGGCCTCGGCGTCGTCGGCGTTCACGTGGATGATCGGCATCTCGAAGCCCTTCGCGATGTCCGACGCGTAGCGCGTCGATCGCGAGTCGATGGGGTCCGTCGTGAAGCCGATCTGGTTGTTGACGATGATGTGCAGCGTGCCCCCGACACGGAACGCACGCAGCCGCGAGAGGTTGAACGTCTCCGGCACGATGCCTTCGCCGGGAAAGGCCGCGTCGCCGTGGATGCACACCGGCACCACCTTCGATTCATCGCGCTGGCTGCGATCCTGCGCATCGCGCTGCAGCGCCCGCGCCGCGCCCTGCAGCACCGGATTCACGATCTCCAGGTGGCTGGGGTTCGGCATCAGCGAGAGCGCCACGCGCTTGCCGCCGACGTCTCGCTCGTTCTCGAAGCCGAGGTGGTACTTCACGTCGCCGGTCGACGCGCCGACGAGGTGGCTGTGCTCGCCCTGGAACTCGCCGAAGATCAGCGGTAGCGGCTTGCCCATCACGTGCGCGAGCACATTGATGCGGCCGCGGTGCGCCATCGAGATGGCCACGTGCTCGGCGCCGTGCGATGCGCTCTCGGCGATCGCCGTGTCGAGCATCGGCACGAGGGCATCGGTGCCTTCGATCGAGAAACGCTTGTAGCCGACGAAGGTGCGGCCCAGAAAGCGCTCGAGCCCGTCCACCTCGGTGAGGCGACGCAGCACCTGCTGCTTCTCGTCCGCCGTGAGCGGACGCGTGAGCTTCTCCTGGGTGAAGAGCTGGCGGAACCACATCCGCTCCTCATCGGAGCCGAGGTGGCCGACTTCCACCGCGAGGTTGCGCGTGTAGCGCTTCTTGAGGCGCTCGGCCACGTCCTTGGCGGTCGCGAGATGCGGCCAGCCCAGCGACGCGCCCGACACCTGCTCCAGCTCGGCTTCGGTGATGCCGTGGAACTCCGGCGTCAGCTCCTGCGCACCGGGCGGCGGCGTCCCGAGCGGATCGAGCTGTACGGCGAGGTGGCCGTAGGCGCGGATCGAGGAGGTGTAGCGCGCGGCACCGGCGACGATGCGTGCGTAGTCGGCTCCGCCGCCACCGGAGACTGGGCCGCGGCCCATCGCCTCCTCGGCGAAACGGAAGAACTGGCGCCACGATTCTTCGACCGAGGCAGGGTCTTTGCGGTACCGCTCAAACTGCTCGGCGGCGTAGGCGTCGTTGAAGACGCTGGCGATGGGGGACGGGTCCTGAGCCATAGCCGAAATCTAATGATTGGCGCAGGGAATTCCTCCCGCGCCGGGCCTCGGTCCCTAGCCGATTTCCGCCAGGCGGTCGTGGACCTCGAGCGCCGTCTGCGGGCGCAGGGCCGCCTGCTTGGCCAGCATCTGGAGGATCAGTGCATCGAACGCGTCCGGGAGCTCGGCGTTCAGCGCCTTGGGCGATTCCGGCGAGTCCTCCAAGAGCCTGGCGATCATCTGGTACGGCGTCTCGGCGGTGAGCGGGGTGCGGCCGGTCACGCATTCGTACAGCACGGCGCCGGCGGCGTAGATGTCGATCCGGTGATCCACCGCGTCACCGGTGACCTGCTCGGGCGCCATATACTCCGGCGTCCCGACGATGGCACCCGCCTGCGTCACGCCGCTCTCCTGCGGCCGCGTCGCCAGCCGCGCGATGCCGAAGTCCATCACCTTCAGCACGCCGTCGGGCTCCACCACCATGTTCTGCGGCTTGATGTCGCGGTGGATGATGCCCTGCTCGTGCGCGACATCCAACGCGCGGGCGAGTTGCTTGCCCACGCTGAGCGCCACCGGAATCGGCAAACGCCCGCGTGCGCGAATGAGCTGCTTGAGCGAGGTGCCCTCCACGTACTCCATCGTGATGTAGTACACGCCGTCGCGCTCGCCGAGGTCGTGCGTGCGCACCACGTTGCGGTGCGAGATCTTCCGCGCGAGGCGGATCTCGCTCTTGAAGCGCTCGAGCGCCGAGGGGTCCTGCGCGAGAAAATCCTGCTTGAGCGTCTTGATGGCGATGACCTCGCCGAGCTCGCGGTCCACGGCCTTGAACACGGTGCCCATCCCGCCTTGGCCGAGGATCTCCTTGACCTCGTAGCGTCCCGCGAAGGTGCTGCCCGGTGCGAGCCCGGCGGCCGCGACGCGCTGCGCGGAGGTGCCCGTCATCGCCGACGTGGCGAGCTGCACCGTCTTGGCGTCGTCGGCGCGGGAGAGGAACTCCACCAACTCCTGCTTCTCGCGCAGGTCGGCGAGCAGGCGGCGGAACGCGCCGGCCAGCGCGCCGATCTCGTCGCGCGAGTTGGCGGTGATGTCCGCCTGATAGTCGCCGTCGGAAGCCCGCAGCGCGGCGCCGGCCAGCTTCGAGACCGGCCCTGCGACCCAGCGTGCCACGAGGAGCGAGAACAACGCCGCCACGAGGATTCCCAGCGCCCCCGAGAGCAGGATGGTGCGCTCCAGGCTCCGGAACGCCGCGAAGTCCACGGCCCGGTCGCGCAGCACCACGTAGCCGCCGAGCGGGAACCCCCCGGCCGAGCGCAGCGTGCTGCCGATGGCGCCGTACTCCCGGTCGCCGACGCGCAGGGTGCGCGTCTCGGCGGCGACCGAGTCCTGCGCGATGCCGTGCAGTTCCTGGAGCAGCGTCGGCGTCAGCGCGCCGGCGGCGAGCGTGCTGCCGTTCACGTGCGGCGCATCCTGCTCGTCGAGCGCGTAGAACACGACCTCGATCTGGTCGAAGGCAGCGCTCTTGACCGCGGCGGCGAAATCGCGCGAGAGGTACTGCGCCGCCATCAGCGCGCCATACACCGCGCGGTCGGCGATCGGCACGACCACGATCTGCGCCAGCAGCGTGTCGTCGCTGATGCCGAAGGCGGTGACGCTCTCGCCCTCGAGCGCACCGCGGATGGCCGGCGAGCCGGCCAGCGAGATCTCGGGGGCCTGCGGCGCATCGCTCTTGGCGAGGCGCACGCCTTCGCCGTCCACGAGTTGGGCCCAGTCGGCGCCGGTCTGGTCCACGGCCACGATGGTCTGGTCCAGCGCCGTGCCGAAGTCGCGCGATTGCACGATGCCGCGCAGCGCGGGGTTGGCGCCGAACACCTCGACGCGGCCCCGCAACGCCTCCACCCGCCCCTCGATCTGCGCGTCCACCGCCTCGCGCGCCGACGTGATCACGCGCGTCATCGCGTCGGATGCCGCGCGCGTGGCCGAGCGCGCCGTGATCGCCAGCGTCGCGGCGAGCACGAGCACCACCACGAGCGAGGTGCCGAGGAAGATCTTGAGGCGGAGCGAAAGACCGCGTGACGCCACGGGAGCGGGCTGGAGGGTGGGCGACCTAGTAGCGGTCGCGGCCGCTGCGGTCGTACTCCTGCCCGAACTTGTTCTGGTGCTGCACGAAACGGAAGCCACGCGCGTCGATTGTGGCATCGGCCGTCACCGCCGTGCCGCTGACGGTCAGGTCGCGCTCGAACGCCGCCGCGCGCTCGTGCCACACGTGCAGCGTGTATTCGCCGGCCGGCACGCCAGCGATGCTCCAGCGACCGTCGGCACCGGCGAGCGTGTGCCACGGGGTCCCGACCACGACGACGTACGAGGTCATCCGCGGGTGGATGTTGCAATGGACCGGGTACACACCCTCGCGGCGGAACGTCGCGTCCCGCGACTGGCCGGACGGGTACAGGCCGAGGTCGAAGACCGCGCCCCGCGTCGTGGAGAAGATGTTGTGGCGGAACGGATCCTGGTTGGGGAACGCCACTTTGCTTCCCGGCGTCACCACGCGCACGCGCGGGATGAACGTACGCTCGTTCATCGCGATGCTGGCATCGGCACGCGTGAGCCGCGGACTCGCCCCGGACTTGGGCACGAGATAGATCACGGTGTTCACGAGATCGCTGCTCTGCTCGCCGGGCCGCTCGGTGATGGTGACGCGGCCGCCGACGGTCGCCTGCGCAGTCAATCGCGCGGGGACGGTGATGGCCGTCACCGCCGCCACTGCGACACCTGCCAGTTTCCAGTAGTTTGCCTTCAGCACCTTCGCTCCCCGTTACAAGACCGTCTCGCCAAGGGTACCCCGATGCCAAAGCCAGGGTCAAGCACACAGGTCACAATCTGGGGCCTGCTCCTCGTTTCCGCACTCGCCCTCGACGCGCGGCCGCTGGCGGGCCAGACGCCCGAGCAGCGCCGGGTGGACTCCCTGCAACTGCGCCTCGAGGACGCCGAGGAGCTGCTCCAGATGCTCCGCGCGCAGATCGCCTCCGTGGCCGAAGCCGGCGTGCAGACACAGTCGCGGGTGCGCGCCTCGATCGGCGGGCGCGTCCAGATGAACGTCTTCCAGAACAGCAAGGAGACCAACAACAGCGACGTACCGATGTACCGCCAGCAGGTGCCGGACGGCTCGCTCAAGGGCGGGATGGGGATGTCAGTGCGGCAGACGGTCATCTCGGCGTCGGTCGTCGCCGACGACGTGTGGGGCGGCAGCTTCCACGGGGACATCGACGTGGACTTCTTCGGCGGGCAGATGCCCAGCCCCGGCGGACGCACGTTCCCGTTGATGCGCATCCGCACGGCCCGTGCCATCGTTGAATGGCCGCGTGCGCAGCTGATGATCGGACAGGAACAGCCGCTGGTCGCGGGACTCAATCCCCTCAGCCTGGCGGCGGTCGGCGCACCGAACTTCTCCTACTCCGGCAACCTCTGGCTCTGGATCCCGCAGGTGCGTTTCGGCGTGCACACCGGCGGGGATCGGCGCTTCGGCATTCAAGGCGCCGTGCTCGCACCCACCAGCGGCGATCCCTTCGACCCGTTCGTCACCGGCTTTGACGCCGCCGAGCGGAGCAATGCGCCCGCGCTGCAGCTGCGCGGGCATTACTCCTGGGGCGCGCCGAGCCGTCGTGGCGAGGTTGGGCTTGGCCTGCACTACGGCCAGCTGCTCGACACCGCGCGGACTGCCCAAACCAGCTCGGCCGCCACGCTGGACTTCCTGCTGCCGCTCCCGTTGCGGCTCGAGCTGCGCGGCGAAGCGTTCTACGGCCAGGCGCTGGCCGGGCTCGGCGGCGGCGGCATCGGCAAGAACTTCGCGAGTGACAGCATCGCGCCGCTCAAGACTGTCGGCGGGTGGGCCCAACTGAACTATCGCGTGTCGCCGCGTCTCACCGTCGGTGCTGGTTACGGGCTAGACGATCCCGACGATGCCCAGCTAACCGGGCCCGGCGTCCGGCTACAGAACGTGACGCAAGCCGCGCACCTGCAATGGCGGCCCGCCGGCCCGGTCATCATCGGCTTCGAGTACCGCACGGTGCGCACGCGCTACGACGCCAGCGACTACCCGAACCGCCACCTGAACTTGGCCTTCGGCTTCGAGTTCTAGCGATTCCGCGAGACGTCGGCCGTGACCGACGCCTCCACCACGCGCACGGGTATCCCCCCGTTACTCGTGCGCACCCGCTCGGTGAACCGCAGTCCGCTGTGGCCCTCGAGCGCGCGGTCCGCCGACAGCATCGCCACGCGCCATCCCGCGCCCTGCTCGCGCATCACCTGCCCGAGCCGCGCATAGAGGTCGCGCAGCGGCGCGCGTTCGCTCACGCGGATGCCGTAGGGCGGGTTCGTCGCGAGCAATCCCGGACCCGCCGGCAGTTGCAGCGCCGAGAGCGGACGCTGCGCGAGTTCGAGGTCCGCGAGCACGCCGGCGCGCTGCGCATTGGCGCGCGCCGCCTCGATGGCACCGCTGTCGCGGTCACTGCCGATTATCGCCGCCGGCGCGCTGGGGCGCACCTGCGCCTGCGCCTCCGTGCGCACCGCCGTCCAGTGTTCACGGCGCATCTCGGGCCAGCGCTCGGCGGCAAAGTCCCGCGCGAGCCCGGGCGCGATGCGACGCGCCATCAGCGCCGCCTCGATGAGCAGCGTCCCCGAGCCGCAGAAGGGATCCACCAGCGGCTGCGTCTCGTCGTAGCGCGCGGCGGCGAGCACCGCGGCCGCCAGCGTCTCGCGCATCGGCGCCTTCGCGACCGCCTGGCGATACCCGCGGCGGTGCAGCAGCTCGCCTGACGCATCGGCGCTGATGGTGCAGCGGTCGCGGTCGAAGCGCACGACGAAGAGCTGCGCCGCGGTGGCATCAAAGGGCACGCCAAGCGACGCCGAGGATTGCTCGAGGATGTCGTCGTGGTCCGGCGCGTCCACCGACACCGCCCCTGATACCGCACGCGCGATGGCATCTGCCACGCGCTGTGCGATGGCGTCGGAGTGGTACAGGCGCGACTTGCGCGCGGTGACGCGCAGCTGAAAGGGCGCACTCGGCGCGAGCATCCGCGCCCACTCCACGCGTCGCGCCGCGCGTTCGAGTTCGTGGAAGGCCAGCGCCTTGAACTGCGCCAGGCGCACAACGACGCGGCTGGCGATGCGCGAGTGCAGGTTGGCGCGCGCGAGACCGGCCGCATCGCAGTCAAAGCGCACGCCGCCGGTGCTCGCCGCGGCGTCGGCAAAGCCGAGCGCGCGCAACTCGGCCTCCACCAACGGTTCCAGGCCGGGGGCCGCGACGGCCCAAGCATCGTAGCGATCGCTGCGTTTCGGGGGGTTCACCCCGTCAATCTACGCAGTCGTGGCGGCGCGGCGGCGCGCCACGAGGCGCCAGCCCAGTAACAACGCGAGGATCGCCGCGTACACTGCGGGCTCGCGCCAATCGAGCTTCACCGCCATCCAGAAGTGCACCAAGCCGAGGACGGCCACGACGTACACGAGGCGATGCAGCGACTGCCAGCGGCGCCCGAGCCGGCGGATCATTTCCTGCGTGCTCGTCAGCGCCAGCGGAAGCATCAGCAGCAGCGCGAGCATCCCGATGGTGATGAACGGCCGTTTGAAGAGATCCGTCATCACCTCGTCCCAGCCGACGAGGTCGTCGATGATCACCTGCACGTCGATGATGGCCCAGACCAGCAGGTGCAGCACGCCGTAGGCGAAGGCATAGAGCCCGAGCGTGCGCCGGTGCTTCGCGAGCCAGTTCCAACCGGTGAGGCGCCGCAACGGCGTGACGGCCAGCGTCAGCAGCAGCAGGCGCAAGGTCCACAGCCCGTAGGCGTGCTCGGCGGCCTTGATGGGATCGGTGCCCAGATGGCGCGTACCGCGCGCGAAGTCGGAATAGAGCGCCCAGGCGAACCACAGCGCCGGCAGCGCGGCCGCGACGACCAGCAGCGGCCCGAACCCCCGCGGCGCACGTTCGATGCCACCGAGCGCGCGCACTCAGTAGTTCCGGCGGAGGTCCATCCCCGAATAGAGCGACGCGACGTCGTCGGCGTAGCCGTTGAACGGCAGCGTCGGACGGCGGCGGAACTCGCCGATGCGCCGCTCGGTCGCCTGGCTCCAGCGCGGGTGATCCACCTGCGGATTCACGTTGGCGTAGAAGCCGTACTCGTGGGGCGCCGACTGCGTCCACGACGACACCGGCATCTGCTCCACGAAGCGCATCCGCACGATGCTCTTGATGCCCTTGAAGCCGTACTTCCACGGCACCACGAGGCGCAGCGGCGCGCCGTTCTGGTTGGGCAGGTCGCGGCCGTAGACGCCGGTGGCGAGCAGCGTGAGGGGATGCCGCGCTTCGTCGAGGCGCAGGCCTTCCTTGTACGGCCAGTCGAGGATCGGGAAGCGCTGCCCCGGCATCCGCGCCGGATCGAGCAGCGTCGTGAACTCCACGAACTTGGCCGACGCCCGCGGCTGCGCGCGGTCGATCACGTCCTTGAGCGGGATGCCGCGCCAGGGGATCACCATACTCCAGGCCTCGACGCAGCGCATCCGGTAGATGCGGTCCTCCACCGCCGAGGGGCGCAGGAAGTCCTCGAGCGCGTAATCGCCGGGTCGGTCGCAGAGGCCGTCGACCTTCACCGTCCAGGGACGCGAGCGGAAGTTCCGCGCGTTCTTCGCGGGGTCCTCCTTGCCGGTCCCGAACTCGTAGAAGTTGTTGTAGCCGGTGACGTCGGCGTAGGGCGTCGGCGCGTCGTTCGGCTGCAGGCCGTACGGCGTGCCGCGCGCCTCGGGTGCCTGCTGGCCCTGGGTCGCCGCGCGCAGCGACGCGGCACCGGCCAGCCCCGCACCCGCCACGCCGGCGGCCACGAGGAACTTGCGGCGGTCGAGATACCAGGCTTCCGGGGTGATCTCGCTGGAGGGGAGCTTGGGCGTAGGCATCACTCAATGTAGGCAAGAACCGCGGCTACGGTTCCCGCGTTATTCTTGCTGGACCTCGTCCGACTCCCCTTCGACCACTTTATGGCCACCCAGTCGCAGTCCTTCGCCAACCACGCTCGCTGGCAGCCGCTGTACCACTTCGTCGCCTCGCCGCTGACGGGGCTCTATATGGTGTACGCCCTCGTGCTGGCGTTTCGCACGCCCTCCACGGCATCGCTGCTGCAGGCGCTCTGGGCCGTGGGCATCTGGGCCGCCGTGATCTCGGCGCGCCTGATGGCCCTGACGGTACAAAACCGACTCATTCGCCTCGAGATGCGGCTGCGGCTGAAGGAACTGCTCCCCAGCGAGCTGCTGGCCAAGAGCCGCGCGCTCAACACGCGTCAGCTGATTGCGCTGCGCTTCGCCGGCGACGCCGAGCTTCCCGGACTGGTCGAGCGCACCTTGGCCGGCGAGTTCGCGCGGCCGCGCGACATCAAGCGTGCCGTGACCGACTGGCAGGCGGACTACCTGCGCGCCTGACGCGGCCCGCGAGGCCGCTACGCGAAGAGCTGGCGGTGCCAGCTGCTGCCGGCCGGTCCTTCGAAGCGCTCGCGGTACGCCGCGAGCGTCGTGACGGTGGTATCGAAGACCGTCGTCGCAGGCGTGACCTCACCCTGCGCGGCCAGCTGCTCGAACTCCGGCAGCGGCAGGCAGTGCACGAGCCCGCCCTCGTCGCGGAAGTACACGTTGCCGCCGCCGACCATCGACGTGCCGATGCCGTCCTCGATCTCCTGCAGCGTGCGGAAGAGGCCGTCGATGGAACAGCCCGAGGCATCGGACGCGGCTTCGTCCACCGCCACGATCAAGAAGTGCTCGTCGCGGAACGTCCGACCGCAGGTCAGCGGGGCGCCGTGCGCCTTCCACTGCTTGAGAAAGCGGTCCACGGCGCCCATCAGGCGCGGCTCGTCCACGTCATCGAGCGGCGCGCGCGCCGCAAAGATCCAGCAGCGGGCGTCGTCGGGGAGGGAATCAAAGGGCACGATCGGCATCGACGTAATCTATCCGCGACGGCACGGGGAGGTTCGCGCGCGCCGGCGCTCGGCGCTCAAGCGGACTTGCCGCCGCTGGACACCGCAACTCGCCCCGCACAGCTTCTTGCAATGGCCTCCGCCGGCTGGTTCACTCCGATGCTGCACGCGATGGACCTCGCGCGCTCGATCCGCTTCTACGAGACGCTCGGCTTCGAGCTGATCGACACGGACCGCTGCGAACCGTTGGGCTGGGCGCGGATGCACTGCCAGGGCGGCGCCCTGATGCTGCTGCGCGCCGAATGCCCGCCGGACGTCGAGAAGCAGGGCGTGCTGTTCTATATGTACGCCGACGACCTGCCGCCGTACCGTGAGCGCCTGATCGCTGCCGGGCTCGAGGTCGGTGAGATCGAATACCCGGACCACGGCCCCAGCGGCGAGGTCCATCTTCGAGACCCCGACGGCTACTTCATCGGCATCGCCCACTGGGGCGAGAAGGAACACACGGAGTGGCTGAAGCGCATCGGACGGGAGTCCGTGTAGTCAGCTTCCGTCCTCCGTCATCCGTCTTTACATCAGCCCCAGCTCAAACCGCAGCGCCGTCGCCAGGGACGGATGCGCGAACCGGAACCCGCTTCCCTCGAGCGCACGCGGCAACGCCCGCTGGCTCGCGAGAATCGTCCCGCGCGCCATCTCACCGAACAGCGTCGTGAGGGCCAGCGCCGGCACGGGCAACAGGTTGGGCCGGCCCAGCACGCGCGCCAACGTCGCCGCGAACGTCGCCGCGGTCACCGGCTCCGGTCCCACGAGGTTCACCGCACCCCGCACAGACTCGGTGAACAGCGCGTGCTGCACGGCGCCGATCCAGTCCTCGCGGCTGATCCAGCTCATCCACTGCCGTCCGTTGCCGAGCGGACCACCCACACCAGCCAGGAACGGCGTGACCATCTTGGCCAACGCGCCACCGCCGGGGTTGAGCACGATGCCCGTACGCAGGTGCGCGACGCGCACGCCCGCATCGGCCGCGGCCGCCGTCGCGCCCTCCCACTCCCGGCCCACGTCGGCGAGGAAGTCGTCGCCGAGCGTGGAGGATTCGTCGAGCGGCTCGTCGCCACGGCTGCCGTAGATGCCCACCGCGCTGCCGCTTAGCAGCACAGCGGGTTTGCGCGAGAGACCGGCGATGGACTTGGCAATGAGCTGCGTGGACTGCACGCGGCTCCCGCGGATGGCACGACGCTGCTCCGTGGTCCAGCGCTCGGCCACGGACGCGCCGGCAAGGTGAATCACCGCATCGCAGCCCTCAAGCGCCGCGGCGTCGATGGTTCCGCGCGCAGGATCCCAGCGCAGGTCGCTCTCGGCGCCGCGCCCGACACGCACGACGCGATGCCCGCCCGTGGAGAAGAAAGCCGCCAACGCGCCCCCGAGGAATCCGCTGGCCCCGGTGATCGCGATGCGCAGCGGGCCGCGTGACGCGAACGCCGCGTGACGCTCGAGGTCGAGTCGCGTGAGTGCGTGCCGCCAGCGGAGTAGCCGAGCGAGCCGCTCACGCGTGAACCATCCCGCCATCACGTCGCCGAACGGCGGCAACGGCAAGGTATAGGTGATGCAGTCGTCGAGCACGCTCTGGCCGTCGGCCAGCGGCTCCATCCGGTGGATGTGCTCCCAGTGCGCGAACGGCCCGCGGCGCTGCACGTCGCGGAACTCGCGTCCCACCACGTAGCCGACGTGCTCTATCTCCCAGGTCGTCGATACGGGACCCACCGGCACGCGGAGCGTGACGCGCGAGCCGTCGGTGATGCCGCCGCTGCGCGAGACCACCTGCGCCGGCATAAAGCCCGGCGTGAGGCGCTCGAAGGCGCCGGGGCGCTCGTGCCACGCGAACAGCGCCTCCGCGCTCACCGGCATCTCGGAGCGCAGTTGCACCAGCGTTCCCCGCAGGTCGCCGCTCACTGCGGCGGATCGTCCACCACTCTCCACAGGTACCACGACGCCACCGTTCGATAAGGCGCCCACTTCGCACCGATGGTCGCGACGCGGCGGGGCGCAGGATGTTTGCGCAATCCGTACAGCCGCCGGATCGCGGTCTGCACGCCAAGGTCCAACGTAGGCAGGACGTCGGGACGCCCGAGCCGGAACATCAAGAACATCTGCGCGGTCCATTCCCCGATGCCGCGCACCTGCGTCAACGCCGCGATGACCTCGTCGTCTGGCATCGACTCGATGCGCGCCAGCGGCAGGCGGTCGCGGTGCACGTCCTCGGCGAGGCCGCGCAGGTACTCGGCCTTGCGTTCCGACAAGCCCACCGCCCGCAACTTGGGCAGCGGCAGCTTGAGCGTCACGCGCGGGTCGGGCTCTTCGTCGTCGAACAACGCACAGAACCGGCCGTGAATCGTCGCGGCCGCCTTGCCGCTGAGCTGCTGGTAGATGATGGAACGCGCCAGCGCCCCGAAATGGGTCCCGCTGCGCTCGCGGCTGAGGGAGCAGGGGCCGGCTTCGGCAATCCAGCGCCCAAGCACCGGGTCTGCGGCCGTGAGGTGGGCGATGGCCTTCGCGTGGCGAGGTGGCATCCCGCGAAGTTACCTTCGTCCCCGGTATGGCCACCATCCTCTACGTCGACGACGAGCCCGCAGTCGGTCAGCTGCTCGGGCATATGATCGGCCAGGTGGGACACCACGCCGTCGGCGCAAGCTCCGTGCACGAGGCCCTGCAGGTGCTCGCCCGCGAGAGCGTCGACTTGGTGATCTCCGATCACCAGATGCCCGGCCTCACCGGGCTGGACCTGCTCGACTTGATGAAGTCCGAGGGCTACGACATCCCGCTGATTATGCTCACGGGCTACGCGACCATCGAGCACGCCGTCACCGCGATCAAGGCCGGTGCCCTCGACTACATCACGAAGCCCGTGGACATCGCGCAGCTGGAGATCGCGGTGGAGCAGGCGCTCACGGTACAGCGGCTCAAGCGCGAGAACGCCGCCCTGCGCGACGAAGTCACGGCGCTGCGGCAGCAGCAACAGATCCTCGGCGATTCGCCGGCCATCCAGAAGGCGCTGGCCGAGGTCGCGATGGCGGCCCCCACCCGCGCCAGCGTCCTGCTACTCGGCGAAAGCGGCACCGGCAAGGAGCTGTTCGCGCGCGCCATCCACGAGCAGAGCGACCGCCGCAACCAGCCGTTCATCAAGATCAACTGCGCGGCAATTCCCGAGGGCTTGATCGAGAGCGCGCTCTTCGGTCACGAGAAGGGCGCGTTCACCGGCGCCATCAAGCGCACGGAGGGCGCATTCGAGCGCGCGCACCGCGGCACGCTGCTGCTCGACGAGATCGGCGAGATGCGCCTCGACCTGCAGGCCAAGTTGCTGCGCGTCATCCAGGAAGGGGAGTTCGAGCGCGTCGGCGGCGAGACGCCGATGAAGGTCGACGTCCGCATCATCGCGACGTCGAATCGCGAGTTGGCCGTCGATGCCGCAGAGGGACGCTTCCGCCAGGACCTGTACTTCCGGCTCGCCGTCGTGCCGATTGTCATCCCGCCGCTGCGCGAGCGCGCGGGCGACATTCCGCTGCTGGCGATGCGCTTCGCGATGCGGGCAGCGGAGGAGTACAAGAAGGACGTGCGAGGCATCGCCCCCGATGCGATGGACTGGTTGCGCCAGCAATCGTGGCCGGGCAACGTGCGCGAACTCCAGCACCTAGTCGAGCGAGCGGTGGTGCTCTCGCGCGAGACCACGCTCTCGCTGCGCGCCTTTACCGGCACCGGCCGTTCCACGTCGATCACACCCGTGCGCACCGCCGCCGACGAAGGCGCCGTCGTGCTGCACACGCTGAACGTGGCCGAGGCCGAGCGACGGCTCATCGAGACGGCCCTCGCGCGCACCGGCGGCAACCGCACCCACGCTGCGGAACTGCTCGGAATCTCGCTGCGAACGCTGCGCTCGCGGCTCAACACGCCGAACCCGTAGTCGGCAATTCCTGCCGCTCGGCGATTCTTGCCGCGTGTCCGTCGTGGAGTTTTCTGCGTAACACAAGGCATAACAACACATTAGCGTCGATCGTGTGTCGGCACGATTCCTGAACTCCCATCAGAGGGTTTGCACACCTCTCGGGGTTTCAATGACACTGACCCGCGACGAACTGGTGCAGCGCCATATCGGGCTCGTGCACTATCTCGCCCGTCGCCTGCACAGCACACTCGCTGACGAAGCTGAGCTCGACGAACTGGTGAGCGCCGGAATGATCGGCTTGCTCCACGCCGCCGAGTCCTTCGAGGCGGCGCGTGGTTTGGCGTTCAGCACCTACGCCGCCGCACGCGTGCGCGGTGCGATGCTCGACGAGCTCCGTCGCGTCGATCCCCTCTCGCGTACCGCGCGCGAGCGCGCACGGCGCCTTGACCGCGTGCGCGACCGCCTTGCACAGTCACTGCACCGGCACCCGTCCGCCGCTGAGCTCGCTGCGGCGCTCGGTGTGGACCCTTCCGACCTGCACGCCTGGGAACAGGAAGTGCGCCTCGGATCCCACATCAGCCTCGACGCCCCAATGGACGCCACCACCGAAGAGACGCCCGCCCGACGCGACCGCACGCCCACGGCGGAGTTTGATATCGACCTCGAACTCGACCGCGAGCGCGAGCGCGAGCGCATCCGGGATGCGCTGCACTCGCTTGACCGCAACTCGCTGGAAGTGCTGCTGCTCTCTTTCTTTGAGGGCCGCACGCTCAAGGAAATCGCCCCGCAACTCGGCGTCACGGAATCCGGGGCGAGCCGGATTCGCACGCGCGCACTGCGCGAGCTCAAGCGTCGCCTGCGGGACCCCATCGTGGCGTAGGAGTGCATCTCGCGGCCCGGAGCACGGCGGCACGGTACCTCCTCCCCGTCATCCTGTGAGCCCAGGCAGCGCCAGCGTCAACTGCAGTGCCCCACCGTTTGTCGCTGCGACCGTCACCGCACCGCGCTCGCGTTCAACCGCGGCCACGAGCGCTTGGTACTCACGGCTTTCCCGCACGTCCTTGACTGCACCCGCACAGGTTACGGTCAAGGCGGAGTCGCCCCCGACCCGCGCAACCTCGGCGCGCACGGCACCGCGCCCCACCGCGCTCCTGACGGCAAGCAGCGCCATCACCGCGAACCGCAGCGCGTCGCCGTGGAACAGCAGCACCGGCTCCACGTGGCCGTTCTCGGCGGCAATCTCGAGCCGCAGATGCCGCGCCTCGAGGTGGTAGCCGAGCAGGGTGGCCGCCTGCTGCACCGCCTCGCCGAGTCGCGCGGGATCGCGCCGCGCGCTCCGTGTGCCGGAGAGCAAGCGGTACTGCGCCATCAACTCCCGGAGCCGATCCACCTCGGCGCCCAACTGCGCCATTCCCTCCTCCGGCGTCGAGAGACCGGCCTCGTGGAGTTGCACGAGTCCGGCGAGCGCCGCGACGCGGTTGTTGCAGGCGTGGACCAGCCCCTGCAGCAGCGCATCGTAAACCGGAAACCACTCCTCGGCGCGGAAGGCCGACTGCATCGGGGCGAGCGTTGCCACTAGGCCACCTCCGCCAGCGGCTGCTCAGCCGCTGCTGCCACGATGCCCTCGGCGTCCGGGCCGGCGACGAACAGCCATTCCGTGTTCGTGAGATGGCCCGGCGCGCCGACCAGCTCACCGCTGCGCGAGAAGATCCCGATCTTCGCGCCGACGTAGCGCTTGGAGGGCACGGGCAGGCCCGCCACGTCGCCGAAGCGCGCCGAGAGCATCGCGTGAATGCCAGGCAGCGGATGGAAGCCTTCGTCGGAGAACGAGAGGATCACGTGCCGCGCCTCGACGCCGTCGATGACCGCCTGGAGCGCCGCGGCGGCCTCGCCGCGCAGGTTGAATGCACTGCGCGTGCGGCGGCAGTCCTCGCGCTTGTTGGCGATGCCGTACGTCGGCGGCGCGTCGCCGCGCACCAACGTCTCCCACACGTGATAGTTGCGATAGTACGAGTGCTGATTGTACGGCGGGTCGAGATAGGCCACGTCGTAGCGCCCGCCGCGCACCGCTTGCGTGGCATCCCTGCGCAATGCCACACCGGCGCCGGGTAGCAGGTTCGGCATCCGCAGTCGCAACGGACGATGGCTGCGCGCGGACCATTCCTTGAGATAGGCCATCTGCAGACCGGTAGTGGAATCCACGCGGTCGGTGGCCTCGAGCAGCGCCGTGAGCAGGACGGCGCGTTCGGTGGCGTCGTCGGTAATCGTCTCGATGCGTGTACGGATGGCATCCACGCGCATCCCGTTGGCCGGCTGCACATAACGGGCGTCTTCGCAGAACGTGCGCGTGAAGTAGCCGCGGACGCCGGGCAGCGCGTTCAGCTCCTCCAGCATCGCCGCGAGGGCATCGTGCCGCAGCGTCCGGGCGTCGGCCTGGATGTACGCCTGCGCCAGGACCTCGCTATAGCTGGCGAGGTCGTTGGCGGTGACGTGCAGGCCGGCGCGCTTGAGGCCTTGGGCCACCCGCGTCGTGCCCGTGAACAGATCCAGTGCGCGGCGCGCCCCCGGAATCGCCTGCGCCAGCGCGACGATCCGCGGCACCAGCCGCCGCTTTGAGCCCAGGTACTTGATCACCTGCCCAAGGTAGGGTTGCGCGGCACCGCCAGCCAGTGACGGACGCTACATTCCAAGACGGCCCGAGCCCTGCGACGGCCGCGGAGGCCACCCCTCCCCCCGCATCACATTTTCGATTCGGAGTCGCAATGCGGATCACCTCGGTCGGCGTCATCGGCGCCGGCGCAATGGGAGCCGGCATCGCCGCCCTCGCGGCCTCGGCCGGCGTTCCCGTCGTCCTGCTCGACATCCCGGGCCGCGACGACCCAGCGCATCCAGACCGCTCGAAGCCAGCCCGCGACGGGCTCGAGCGCGCTCGCAAGGCCAAGCCCGCCGCGTTTATGGACGCCAAGGCCGCCGCCCTCATCACCGTCGGCAACACCGCCGACCACCTCGACCGCCTCGCGCACTGCGATTGGATCTGCGAGGCCATCATCGAGAAGCCCGCGCCCAAGCAGGAGCTCTTCGCCAAGCTCGAGCGCATCGCGCCGGACGCCATCGTCACGTCGAACACCTCGGGCATTCCGATGTCCATCCTGCTCGAGGGCCGCTCGGCGCGCTTCCGCGAGCGATTCCTCGGGACGCACTACTTCAATCCGCCGCGGTATATGCACCTGCTCGAACTCATCCCGACGGATGAGACGGTGCCTGCGGCGCTCAATGCCATCCGCCACTTCCAGGAGCGCATCCTCGGCAAGGGCATCGTGCTGGCCAAGGACGTGCCCGGTTTCGTCGCCAACCGACTCGGCGTGCACGGGATGGTCGTGGCCGGTCGCTTGATGCTGCAGCACGACCTCAGCATCCCCGCGGTGGACACACTCACCGGCGCGCTCATCGGCCGTGCCAAGACGGCCACCTTCCGCACCGGCGACCTCTCCGGCCTCGACGTGCTCGTGCACGTGACCGCCGGCCTCTCGCAGACTACCGGCGAGGACCTCGCCCTCGTGCCCTTCGTGCACGAGTTGGTGAAGCAAGGCCGCCTGGGCGACAAGACCAAGCAGGGCTTCTATAAGAAGGACAAGAAGGACATCCTCGCGCTCAACTGGAAGACGCTCGAGTACGAGAACCTCGGACGGTACTCCACGCCTGAGATCGACGCGGCGATGAAGCTGCCGCTCGCCGAGCGCCTGCGCGCCGCGCGGGATCTCGGCGGCGCCGATGGTGCCTTCCTCCGCGACCTGCTCGTGGCGCAGTGCCACTACGCTTGCACACTCGCGCCGAACCTCGCGTACAACCTCGCCGCGGTGGACCGTGCGATGGAGTGGGGCTACGGCTGGGAGCTCGGACCCTTCCGCGCGATGGACGCCTTCGGGTTGGACTGGTTGCGCGGCGAGATGCAGTCCCGCAGCCTCACCGTACCGCCGCTGCTCGCGCGCGCCGGAGAGCGCTTTTACGAAGAAGCCGGCAGCACCGCGACCATTCCTGCACTCGACTCCGACTCGCGCATCGCAGTGCCGGCGGTGCCGGGCCAAATCGCCCTGGCCGACCTGCGACGCGCCGGCCGCGTCATCAAGGAGAACGCCGAGGCGCGTTTGGTCGATCTCGGCGACGGCGTCGCCTGTCTGGAGTTCTGCGGCAAGATGAACACGCTCGGCGTCGGCGTGATGGAGATGGTCGCCGCATCGCTGGAGCACGTGGACAAGACCGGAATGCAAGGGCTGGTGATCGGCAACGACGATCCGCGCACGTTCACGGCCGGCGCCAACCTCGCCGCACCGCGCGCGCTACTCGAGAAGGGCGACTGGAAGTCGCTCGAAGCCATCACCAAGCGCTTCCAAGACACGGTGATGTCGTTCCGCTTCGCGCCGTTCCCGGTCGTGGCGGCACCCTTCGGGCTCACGCTCGGCGGTGGCTGTGAGATCTCGCTGCACTGCGACCGCATCCAGGCGCACGCTGAGCTGTATATGGGCTTGGTGGAAGTTGGCGTCGGCTTGATTCCCGGTGGTGGCGGGACCAAGGAGCTCGCCTTCCGCTTCACGAACGCGCTGTCGCCATACGACGAGGCCGATCCGTTCGAAGGTCTCAAGCGTGCGTTCAAGCTCATCGCGCTCGCGCAGACCAGCACCAGCGCGCACGAAGCGCGCGCGATGGGCTTCCTGCGTCCGGTGGCTGACCGCATCACGATGAACCGCGACGTGCTCCTTGCCGACGCCAAGGCGCGCGTGCTCGATCTCGCCGCAGACTACGTGCCGCCGCAGCCGCGTCGGATGACGTCGATGGGCCGCGCGGCCGTCGCAAACCTCGACTACGCGCTCTGGAGCTTCAAGGAAGCCGGCCAGGCCTCGGACCACGATCTCCGCATCGGCCACGAGGTGGCGGTCATCCTCGCCGGCGGCGACGGACCGCCGCGCGACGTCACCGAGCAGGACCTGCTCGATCTCGAACGCGACGCCTTCCTTCGCCTGCTCGGCACGAAGGAGACGCAGGAGCGCATCGCCCACACCCTCGCCACCGGCAAGCCGCTGCGGAACTAAGCGGCGCAGGTCACGGAGATCATATGAAGACCGAAGTCGTGATCGTGAGCGCCGTCCGCACGGCGGTGGCTCGCGGCAAGAAGGATGGGGCGCTCGCCAGCGTGCACCCGGTGGACCTCTCGGCCACGGTGCTCAAGGCCGTGGTCGAGAAGGTGAAGCTCGACGCCAAGCACGTGGATGACGTCATCTGGGGCTGTGCGATGCCCGAGGCCGGCCAAGGCCTCAACGTCGCGCGCCTCAGCGTGCTGCGCGCCGGCTTCCCGGTGGACGTCAGTGCGATGACCATCAATCGCTTCTGCTCCAGCGGCCTGCAGAGCATCGCACTGGGCGCGCAGGCCATCCTCAGCGGAATGAACGACGTGATCGTCGCCGGCGGCGTGGAGATGATGAGCGCGGTGCCGATGAGCGGCTTCCACACGCGGCTGCATCCGGAGCTTACCGAGGAGAACATCGGGATGGGCTTCACCGCCGAGCGAGTGGCCAAGCGCTGGGGCATCTCGCGCGAGCAGCAGGACCAGTTCGCGCTGGACAGCCAGCAGAAGGCTGCCGCGGCGTGGTCGAAGGGCGTGTTCGCCAACGAGATCGTGCCGGTGCCGGTGGAACGCGTGCGCTGGGAAGGCGCCAAGGCGCATCGTGAGTCCGTCGCATTCGCCGCGGACGAGCTCGTGCGCGGGAGCACGACGCTCGAAGGCCTCGCCAAGCTGCCGCCGGCGTTCAAGCCTGGCGGCACCGTCACCGCAGGCAACGCCTCGCCGCTCAGCGACGGCGCGGCGGCGGTGCTGATGATGAGCGCCGCCAAGGCCAAGGAACTCGGCCTCAAGCCGCTGGCGCGCTTCGTGCACTTCGCCACGGCCGGCGTGGAGCCTGACGTGATGGGCATCGGGCCGGTGAAGGCCGTGCCCAAGGTGCTCGCGCGCGCGGGCCTCACGCTCGGCGACATCAAGCTCATCGAGTTCAACGAGGCCTTCGCGGCGCAGGCGCTGGCGGTGATCAAGGACCTCGAGATGGATACCTCGCGCGTCAACGTGAACGGCGGGGCGATCGCGCTCGGGCATCCGCTCGGCGCCACCGGAGCCAAGCTCACCGTCCAGCTCGTGCACGAACTCGGGCGGCGCGGCGGCGGGCTCGGGATGGTGACGATGTGCATCGGCGGCGGGATGGGTGCCGCAGGTGTGTTTGAGGTTGTGTCAGCGTAGCGGCTCGTTCGCGACCGCCTCACGGGCCAGCCCCACCAGGGCCCAATACGGCGGCGGATACCCGCGCGCTGTACGCCAAGCCTCAGCGCCGCGCAGTACCTCGGCGCTGAGGCGGTCGTGCCGCGCGTTGTAACTCCGGTTGCGTAGCGCTGCCGCCGGAGTCATCCCCTCGGGGATTGGCCCCGCGCCACCGCTTCGCTCGCGCAGCCAACTCCAGCCCTTCAGTACGCGCGCGAGCGGCAACTGGTACCAGGGGTAGCGCAGTCGGTCACCGCGGTCGGCCCCCTCGAGCATTGCATCGGTCACCGCGTTGTCCACGTGGTCCTCGAACAGCGTCGCCGGATCGCGCCACTCCGCCGCCACGGCAAGCTGCGGGTCGTACTCGAGATCGCTCGGCTCCTGCGTCTCGAAGTGCCGCACGCCGAATGACCCCAACCACTGCCGCAGTCCTGGGCGCGAGATCGTCGACCGGCCCATCCACAGCGTCAAGCCCTGCGCGCGGTATCCCTGCGACGCCACCTCGGAACAGAAGAGCCGCGTGGGGTCCTCGTAGTCCATCGTGAAGTCGTACGGGATGTGCTCGCGGCGCGCGCGATCGAGCATCAACTGCGCGGCCTTGTGCGGCAGTTGCGGATCCGCCGTCAACGCGGGGAGATCGGCGCGCGGGCGCAACACCATCACGCGCAACTTCTTGTCCGCGAGGTATCCCTCGGCCGTGGTGATCGCGACTCCGAGTTCGATATGCGCTTCGATGACGGACACCGCACGCGATGTGGCATCGATGTGCACGAGCGCGATATGCGAGAAGTTGCCCGGATGGTCGCTGCCGCGCGCAATGAGCGCCGAGGTCGGATAGCCACCGCGCGACACGAGGATATCGCCTGAGTGCAGCGTCACGCCCTGCACCACGGCGCTCGGTGTCACCGACGGGACGTCGGCGCCCCGCAGCAGCGGCGCGACAGCGCCCGGTTGCTGCAGCATCACTTCCTCGACAGCGGCCCGTCCACCATAGAGGGCGCGGTACAGCGCATCGCGCTGCGCGCGATCGCTGGGATCCCAGTCCACAGTGGCCTGCTTGGCCGCCGTACGCCACGCGGACTGCAGCGCCGCGAAGCGTGAGATCAGCGCGGCGCAGGGTGCGACGCGCGGAGCGAGCTGGAAGAAGCGCTGCGAGAGCGCGTCGAGTTGCGGCACCGTCGGACCGCGCAGAGCGGACACGGCCGACTCGAACGCCGTGAGCGCCGCGAGCGTCGCCGAGGAATCTGCGCACGCATTCGCCCTCGACTCAGTAAACGCTTCCTCGAGTGCAGTCCAGAGCGAGTCCCGCCCCCAGACGAACGGCGCTCCACCCTCCGGTACCGGCGCGATCACAGGCTCCCGGGCCGGCACGACCAATACGAGCGCCGCGACCACTGCGACGCCGAGCGTGTAGCGGTTGGCGAGGGCGGACACGAAGGCTGGTCGGATCTCAGGCTCGTGGTGTCAGGGGAGGAAGCGCGGACACGCAGGAACATACGCCGCGCCGCCCCAACGCGCGTGGCGGGCACGCCCCGCCCAGACGGGTGGGGGAATTCCGTCGACAATTCGCTACCATACAGTGGAGCGCATTCCACGCGGAAACAGCGTGCATCAGAACCGCGTTGTCCCAATATGATGAGCCCTGCGATGACCGATTCGATGAGCGCCACGGACCGCCAGCTGCGATCGCTGGCGATGACCCGCGCCGCCAAACTCGACGCGATCGAGACCGAGATCCGCGCCCGTACGCCGCGCCCCTCAGCGCGGCTGCACATCTCGCTGTCGAATCCGCCCGTCCGCACAGCCTACGAGACGCAGATGCGCGTCGCCGGCAGCCGCGACGACGTGCTCGACTTCGTCGCCGCGCTCTACGACGAGGTGAAGGGAATGGTCCGCCCCGACGGCACGCCGCCAATCTCCGTGCAGTCCATCGAGAGCGAGAGTAGCGAGCACATCCAGTTGCTGCTCGCGCGGGATCTCTACGAGGGTTGAGCGTTCACGTGGCGCGTCTCCGGCTCAGCGCACCACGCGCAACGCCGCCCGCTTCTGCTTGATCCCATCCTCGATCCACCCACACACGTAGTCACACAACCGAAAGATCTCCTCATTCGAGATCGCGTAGTACACGAAGGTCCCTTCCTTCCGACGCGTGACATACCCGCAGTCGAGCAACTGATGCAGGTGCTTCGACACATTCGCCTGCCCGAGGCCAGTCAGCTCCACCAGCTCCGTCACTGAGCGCTCGCCGTTACGCAGCGCCTGCAGCAACTGCAGGCGCGTCGGTTCGCCGAGGGCGCGGAAGTACTCCGCCACCTCGGTCATCAGTTCGGGAGACATATTCGACTTGCGCACGTCACACCCCGGCGGTGGCGGTTTCGCGCACGACGGCATTGCCGGCCTGCTGCCAGGCGACGAAGCCGCCCGTCAGGTCAGTCGCGTCGGTCACGCCCAGCTTCTGCAGCACGCTCGTCGCGATCGCGGAGCGCGCACCGCTCTGGCACTGCACGATGATCGGCTTATCGCGTGGGATCTCGGCGAGCCGCTCCGGCAGGTAGCCCACGGGGATGTGCAACGAGCCCGGGAGATGGCCGGCCTCGTACTCCGAGCGGTTGCGCACATCGACCACGGTGACGTCACCGCGCGCGAGGCGCGGAGCCAGCGCCGCGACGTCCGTCTTGCGCACGGTGCCCAGCGGCTGGCCGCTCTTCTCCCACTCCCCGATCACCTGCGGGTCATACCAGGCCGCGACCTGGTCGAGTCCGATCATCGCGAGCTCGCGTACGGCTTTGGCGACGTCGGCCGCTGCGGCGATGAGATGGATGGCTTGATCGTACTTCACCAGCCAGCCGGCCCAGGTGGAGAAGCTCTTGTTGAGCGGGATGTTAATCGTGCCGGGGATGTGCCCCTTGGCGAAGTCGCTGGCGGAACGCAGGTCGAGCACGGCGGCGTGCCCGGCGAGCGCAACGGCGAGCGCCTCGCGCGCGCCCTGCGCCGGCACGGTGAACCCGCCGAGGATGGGCGGGCCATCGCGGTTGATGCGCTTCATCTCGGCGAAGTACAGCGGCGGCTCCGGCTGCCCGGCCAGCACCATCTCCACGAAGTCCCGCTCGGTCGTCGTGCCCACCCCCCAGTTGAAGCGCTTCTCGTAGCCGACGGTGCTCGTCGGCACGGCGCCGAGCGACTTGCCGCAGGCCGAACCCGCCCCGTGGCCGGGCCACACCTGCAAGTAGTCGGGCAGCGCGCGGAAGCGCGCGAGCGAATGGAACAGCGTGCGCGCGCCGGCTTCCATCGTGCCCGCAGCCTTGGCGGCCTTCTCCAACAGGTCGGGGCGGCCGACGTCGCCGACGAACACGAAGTCGCCGGTAGCGATGCCCATCGGCTCGCTGGCGCCGGCCGTGTCGGTCACGACGAACGAGAGATGCTCGGGCGTATGGCCCGGCGTGTGCATCACCTCGATGCGGATGTTGCCGACCTTGATCACGTCGCCGTCGCGCAGCAGCGTCGCGCCGTCCGCCTTCGCGAAGGCGTACTGCCAGTCCTTGCCGCCCTCGGCGGAGAGGAAGAGCGTCGCACCGGTCCGCTTGGCGAGCTCGCGCGAGCCGGAGACGTAGTCGGCGTGGATGTGCGTCTCGGTCACGTGCGTGATGCGGAGCTTCTCGGTCGCCGCCGCGTCGATGTACTGCTGCACGTCGCGGTTGGCGTCGATCACCAGCGCTTCGCCGGTGGCGGCGCAGCCAATCAGGTAAGAGGCCTGCGCGAGACCGTCGTCGTAGAATCGCTTGAGGAACATTGGGTCAGCCCTTGATGAGAAGGTAAATCGCGACCGCCACGAGCAGCGCGGCGAACGCGCGCTTGAGGGCGGTGTGCGGAACGCGTGTTGCGAATGCGGTGCCTACCAACAAGCCCGCGGCCGTGAAGCCGGCGAACCACGCCACCAAGTCCCACGGCACGTGCACGCTGCTGTGATACCCGGCGTAGCCGGCCAGCGTGTTGAGGACGATGACGAACAGCGACGTGCCGACGGCTTGGTGCATCGAAACGCCGGCGAGGAGCACCAGCGCCGGCACGAGCAGGAACCCTCCGCCCACGCCGACGAGGCCAGTGAGCGATCCGGCGGCGACGCCGACGAGCATCAGGATGCGTCGGCGGGGCGTCGCGATTGGTCGCTCGGGGAGCGCCGAGTTGCGGAACATCAGCACGGCGGCGACGAGCATCACGACGGCGAGCAGGCGGAGTTGGGTGTGGCCGGACAGGTGCCGTGCTGCGATCGCGCCGCCGTAGGCGCCGAGCATTGCGGCGAGCCCGAAGGGGATGGCGACGCGGAAGTTGACGTTGCCGTGGCGATAGTGCTGGACGACGCCGACGAGGGCGGCGCCGCCGACGATGGGGAGGCCCATCGCGATGGCGGTCTTGGTGTGGACGCCGAGGGCGAGGACGAGGACGGGGACGGTGAGGATGGAGCCGCCGGCGCCGAGGAGGCCGAGGGTGACGCCTATCGCGAGCGCTAGGGCGGCGGCTATCGCTGTCATATAACTATATAGTAATATACATTAGCCCGTGGTCAAGGTGGGAGAGGGGAGGTGGGAGGGGGGTGACGGGGGGGAGAGGGGAGAGGGGAGATAGATGGGAGAGGGGAGATGGGGGGTACATTTTGGGGGTGGGCTTCCTTCCTCTGCTCGGCACTGGCTTGCTCGTTGCTTCCTCCCTGATGCTGCTGCTCTGGGGGGTGCATCGGCGTACGGGGAATGCGTCTTGGGTAGACGTCGGGTGGGCGGGGACGCTGGGGGTGCTGGCGCTGCTCTACTCCGCTCTGGCAGATGGGTTTGGGGCGCGGCGGGTGCTTATTGCCGCAGTCGTTGGGGTGTGGAGTTTGCGGCTCACGTTCCACCTCGTGCGGCGGGTGCTCGCTGAGCCTGAAGATCCGCGCTATGGGGAGATGCGGGGGCGTTGGGGGGGGAACCTCCCTGCCAAGTTCTTCCTGCTCTTTTTGGGGCAGGGGCTGCTCGACGTGGTGCTGGCGCTTCCCTTCCTCTTTGCTGCGCTGGATCCGACGCCGCGCATCCACATCCTCACCTGGGCCGGTGCGGCGTTGGCGCTGCTGGCGATGCTCGGCGAGGCCGCGGCCGATGCGCAGTTGCGCGCGTTCAAGGCCGATCCTTCCAACCGCGGACAGGTCTGCCGCGTGGGGCTCTGGGGCTGGTCGCGGCACCCGAACTACTTCTTCGACTGGCTGGTGTGGTGCGGCTTTGCACTCATCGGGCTAGGCTCGCCCTGGGGATGGACCGGACTGCTGGGGCCGGCGCTGATACTGTACTTCCTCACGCGCGTCACCGGCATCGCGGCCACCGAAGCGCACGCGCTGCGCTCGCGGGGCGAGGCCTACGCCAGGTACCAGCGCGAGGTCAGCGCATTCGTCCCGCTGCCGCCACGACGCCTGCGCGGCGCGCACTGAGCACTGCCTGCACACGAACCGCCCGAGGGGAATCGCTTAGATTGCGGGATGGGACGTTCGCTCTCCACGATCACCGCACTCGCGTTCGCCACTGCGCTCAGCGCCTGCTCGGGCCAACTGGAACGCGGCATCGTCATCGAGGATCCCGATCCGGCACCGGCGCTGGCGTTCGTCGCGGCGGACTCAACGCGCTTTGACCTCGCGGCCGAACGCGGCAAGGTGGTGCTGCTGTACTTCGGCTACACGCACTGCCCGGACGTGTGCCCCACCACGCTGGCCGACTGGTCGCGCGCCAAGCGCGCACTGGGTGCGGACACGGCCAACGTCCGTTGGGTGTTCATCAGTATGGATCCGGACCGCGATTCGCCGGAGCTGGCGCTGCGCTACGCACGGCAGTTCGACGCCTCCTTCCTCGGCCTCACGGGCAGCGATGAGGAGCTCGAGGCGCTGAAGAAGCGTTGGAGCATCGCGGCGTATCCGGAGAGCGACCCGCGCGACGGTCCCTACAGCGTCGCGCACCCGGCACACACCTTCGTCGTGGACCGGCAAGGCCGGCTCCGCGTGCTCTTTGAACCTGGAGTCCCCGGTGAAGCACTGGCGAAAGACCTCCGCAAGCTCCTCTAGCCGCGCCTCGACCATCACCGCGCTCGCGGCGGCGACGCTGCTCGGCGCGGCCTGCGCCCGCGATGCAGCGGTGCGGCCCTCGGCGCTGGACGTGCGCGAGGCCTGGGCCCGCACGGCGGACAGCGGCGCGATGACGGCGGTGTACTTCACGCTGGGCAACGGCGGCGCCGAGTCGGACACGCTCGTCGGCGTCGAAAGCACGGTGGCCGAACGCACCGAGATGCACATCTCCACGCAACACGGCGGGATGATGCGAATGTCGGCGGTGACCTCGCTGCCGGTCCCGGCCGACGACAGCGTGATGTTCCAACCGCTCGGCGCCCACGTGATGCTCACCGGACTCAACCGCCCGCTCGTCGAGGGCGATTCCCTGAGCATCACGTTGCGCTTCACGTCGGGGCAGACCGTCGAGGTGCGGGCCGGTGTCCGCAAGCCGTAGCCTCGCGGTAGGCTTGGTCGTCCTTGTGATGGCCTCGCTCACCTGGTGGACGTGGCCGCGCGCAGCGGTAACGATCCGTATCGCGCCGGGTGGGGTAGCAACGGTGAATGGTGTGGTGCTTCCTGAGACGCTGTTCGTGAAGGCGCGAGGGCGCAGCACCGTCATCCGCGTGGTGAACGGCGACTCGGTCCGGCATCAACTGGCGCTCTTCGGCGCCGACGCCGGCGAGACGCGCGACTTCACGATCACCTACCCCGGCACCTACGGGGGCGTCTGCTCTACGCATCCCAGCGGCAACCTCACTTACGTCGTCCAATGATCCGCTCCGTCTTCCTCGCTTCGCTGCTGCTGGCCACGCCCGTCGTGGCCCAGGAGCTCTGTGAGCAGGAAGACGCGAGCTGCGTGCCCCCGGCGGTCACGCGTGAGTTCCGCGGGCTGTGGATCGCCAGCGTCGGCAACATTGATTGGCCGTCGCGGCCGGGCCTGCCGCCGGACTCGGCGCGGCTCGAGCTGACGCGCCTCTTCGACAAAGCGCGCGCCAGCGGCCTGAACGCCGTCATCTTCCAGGTGCGCCCCGCTGCTGACGCGCTCTATGCTTCGGAGATCGAGCCCTGGAGCGAGTACCTCACCGGCCAGGAAGGCGTCGCGCCGCGGCCCTGGTGGGATCCGCTGCGCTTCGCGGTGGACGAAGCTCACAAGCGCGGGCTCGAGCTGCACGCCTGGTTCAACCCGTACCGCGCGCGCCATCCCTCGGCCAAGGGTGCGCACTCACGGGGCCACGTCACGCTCGCCCGTCCCTCGCACGTGCGGCAGTACGGCCGCTCCGAGTGGATGGACCCCGGCGAGCCCGCCGTGCGCCAGCACACCATCCGCGTGATCCTCGACGTCGTCAAGCGCTATGACATCGACGGCGTGCACATCGACGACTACTTCTATCCGTACAAGGAACGCGATCGGCGCGGGCAGACGATCGAGTTCCCGGACGACCGCACCTGGCAGCGCTACCAGCGCAGCGGCGGCACACTCGCGCGGGATGATTGGCGCCGCGAGAACGTGAACACGCTGGTGCGCGAGCTCTACGAGCGCATCCACGCCGAGAAGCCCTGGGTGAAGTTCGGCGTCTCGCCCTTCGGCATCTGGCGCCCGGGCTTCCCCGAGAGCGTCGTCGGCTTTGACGCCTACAGCGAGCTCTACGCCGACGCGCGCAAGTGGCTGCAGGAGGGCTGGCTCGACTACTTCTCGCCGCAGCTCTACTGGCCGGTGGCGCAGCAGGGACAGGAGTATCCGGTGTTGCTGCGCTGGTGGTCGGAGCAGAACGCGTTCTCGCGCCACCTCTGGCCCGGCAACTACACGAGCAAAGTCGGCGAACTCTCGCGCACGGCCTGGCGCGCCAACGAGATCGAACACCAGATCCGCGTCACGCGCGCGGAGTCCGGCGCCAGCGGCAACGTGCACTTCTCGGCAAAGGTCTTCCTCGAGGACCGCGACTCGCTGGCGACGCGGCTCTCGAAGCACGTGTACGACGAAGTCGCGCTGGTGCCGGCCTCGCCGTGGATGCGCGTGGAGCGGCAGGGCGCACCGACGGTCGAGTTCGTCGAGAGCGCCAACGGGCCGGGCAGCAACGGCGCGAACGGAAACCACGGCAGCAACGGCAACATCGCGGGCTCGCTGGTCGTGCGGCTCACGCCGGCCTCCGGCACGCCGCGCTGGTGGTTGATCCAGACGCGCCGTGGTGACGGCACCTGGGAGCACACGGTGCTGCGCGGTGCGGCGCGCGAGATCAGCATTCCCGCCACGACCGACCGCCTAGCAGTGCGGGCCCTCGACCACGCTGCTGTCGAGGGCCCGCCAGTCGTACTGCGACTGCGCTAGGTGCGGAGGCGGGCGCCGACTACTCAGCGCACAACGGAAGAGGAGTGCGCTCGACGATGAACTCCCCCGCACTCGTACGGCTGGTGAAGTACGCGAAGCCGAATCCGATATCCCGTAGATCGCTTCCACGCTTCGCGAGACGGAACGGTCCGCGCGCCTCTCCGGTCTCAATGCTCACGGCGATACCCCAGTGGCCAGTGCCATCCGTGAAGTCGCGAAGGTCCGTGCCTACCAGCCAGAGACAGCGCCCCGCAGCGAACATCGCGGCCACCGAGGCGAGCTTTTCACTCATGGCGGATGATTGACTCGCGCGCAGTTTTTGCGCGAATGTCGCACGTCGCGCATTCCGCTCCCACTGCCGTGCATCCGCTTCGGTCACGGCGGCTGCAATGAGGTCTCGCATCAGCCATTCTTGTGCTTGCACGCGCAATGAGTCCGTGAGCGCTACCTCCGTGTGCGGCCACGTGACAATGCGGCGACCGTCCCCCGCGAGACCCACAATCGAAACTCGGTCGCGAGCCGGGTCGAAGATGGCAAACCACGTCGAGGTTCCTGCCACCAGCGGGCGAGCCCCGAATAGTGGTTCATTCACCGGTTGCTGAATGTTGGTCATCGGCTGTCCACGCGCATCCGTCACCATGATCATGGCCAAGGAGCGTTCTGGCCCGCGCACCGATTCCACACTGTCCGCCGCGAGAGTCCGACTCGAGAGCCGAAGGACGGAGAGAGACAGATGTTCCGTGCCGCCCGCCTGCGGAGGTAGGGCGCTGATGCCACGCTCGCCGCCCAGCACCACGAAGTCCGCTCCGAAGCCCGCAAAGCGTCGACTCACATCCTCCGGCCCAGATTGAAACGGCGCACGATGAAACAGATTCGGCTTCTTGAACAATTGGAGCGACCAGTCGGGAAGCCACGGGAGCCTCGCACGTCCGACCGAGGTGCCATCGAAGCGGAATAGCTCGATGGCGTCCCGATCCAGAACGGCGAATCCCGAGTCACTCGCCTCCACAGCGAGGGGACTCCGGAATTCCCCTGGACCTTCGCCGCGTCGTCCAAAGCGATGCTCAATTGCGCCGTCCCGCAGCACCACCACCTGGCGAAGATCCCGCAGCAATAACGCGACCCGACCATTGGGCAGCGCCTCGACATCGGCGATGTGCGCCTCGCGCACTTCCGCAGGCAGCGCGAGACGCTCCACAACATCAGGCGCCGCTGGTTCCGACGGCATGGCGAGTGACGCCACCGTCGGCGAATGAGAAAGCCGCATCACAATGGTGTCGCCCGTGACAGAAACCACGCTGCCCACGGCCAGCGCAGGTGCCGCATCCGACTTCACGCAGGCGTGACCGACGATCACGAAGGCGGCGGCCAAGGTCCGAGCTACAAGTGCGGAACGCCACGTTCCACCTGGGGAGCCTTGAAGAGTGGGGCGGGTATCTGGCGAGCTCACGAGTCCGTGGTTTGAGTTGAAAGCAACTCTTGCTCGCGACACGAGGCTCGTCAAGCACCTGTGAAGCGGGGTGCGCTCTTGGGGTACAGTCAGCGAAGCGACGCGGCGGAGCGCTTCATCCTGACCGCGCTCCGCCGCTGGACCTACAAGAATCAACGTTGGCTCAGGCATCGACCTCCTGAGAGCCGATAGCTAGTCGCTTACCGCTGCGCGCGCAGCCAACGGTTGAACGCGCGCTCCATCTCCTCGACCTCGAAGGGGAAGCCGCTGCCGCTGCCGCCGGCCATCCGCTCCACGCGCAGCGTCTGCGTGTAGGTCTGGCCCTCGATCGTCATCGCGACGCGGTACGTGCCCGGCTCGGCGACTGAGCCGCCGCCGAAGCCACCGCCACCACCGCCGCCGCCCATCACGCCGGCCGCACGGATAATCGCGAAGACCTCTTCCTGCGAGACGTTGCCCATCGCGCCGGCCTGACCCGCGCCGCCCGCACCGGGACGGCCCGCGCCACCGGGACCACCCTGCCCCGCCGGACGCGGCGGCGCCTGCTCGGCCGGACGCTCCGTCCACACGCCGGGCTGCGCGCCGCCACCACCGCCGCCGCCGCCGAAGCCCAGCTGGCGCGCGATGGCCTGCATCCCGCCGGTGCTGCCGCTGAGCGCCTGCCGCAGCATCGCGATCATCGGCGCGGGGATCTTGCCTTCCGCCGCGACCGAGTCGAGCACCGCGGTCACGCGACGCGCCTGGAGAATCGAGTCACGCAGCGCGGCGCCGGTGAGCGCCGGACGCGGAGCCGGACGGCCCTGGAAGCCCCAGGTCACCTTGTGCACGCCCGCCGAACCCTGGCCCGTGAGCGTCTGCAACGTGTCGCCGTTGATGTCCATCACGACCACGCGCACCGGCCCCACGTTCTTGCTCAGGCGGTACCACACGTCCGCGCCGTACTGCGGGCTCGGCGCCTGGAACACCATATTGCCGGTCGAGTGCCCTTCCATCGGCGGCTCGCCCCACTGGAAGGCCGTGCGCGGCTCGTACAGGTGCGCCGTCTGCGACATCGGGCCCGCCATCTGCTGCAGCGGCGCGATGTCCACGATCCAGATCGAGCGCCCGTGCGTGCCGGCGATCAGCTCGGCGTCGCGCGGATGGATCTTGAGGTCGTGCACCGGCACGTTCGGGAAGCCGGTCATGAACTTCTGCCAGCTCGCGCCGCGGTCGCCGGAGACATAGGCGCCCACGTCGGTGCCGACGAAGAGCAGGTGCTGGTTCTTCACGTCCTCGCGGATCACGTGCACGAAGTCCGGCCCGCCCTTCGGCAAGTTGCTCGCGATGCTGCGGAACGTGCGGCCGTTGTTGTCCGACACGTACACGTACGGCGTGAAGTCGCCGCGGCGGTGATTGTCGTAGGTCACGTACACGCGGCCCGCATCGAACTGCGAGGGCTCGATGCGCGACACGTACGTGCCGGCCGGCACACCCGGCACGCGCGACGTGAGCTCCGTCCACGCGCCGCCGTCGTTCTCCGTCATCCAGAGACGGCCGTCGTCGGTGCCGGCGTACAGCTTGCCCGCCACCAGCGGCGACTCGTTGAGCGAGACGATCGTGCCGAAGGTCTCGGCGCCGGTGGCGTCGACCGTGATGCCGCCCGTCGTGCGCGTCGAGATGCGGATCTTCGTCGTATCCGCGTACGAGAGGTCCGCCGAGATCGGGAACATATTGTCGCCGCGCTGGAGCGACTTGTATACGCGGCTGGCGCCCATATACACGATGCTCGGGTTGTGCGGCGAGAGGAAGAATGGCGTGTTCCAGTTCCAGCGCGGGCTGTCGGCCGTGGAGTCGGCCTTCTGCTGCGCGCGGAGGCCGTCGATCGTGCGGCGCAGCGCCGGCGTCATCGGGCGCGTGGTGTCGCCGCGCACGACCATGATCGAGTCCTCCCACTTCATATAACGCTCGCGGTAGTTCGGCTTGCGCAGCGCGGTGCGCTGGCCGGCCGAGACGATGTAGCGGCCCATATTGCCGCCCTGCGAGGTCCCGTAGATGATGTCCGGATTCGTCGGATCCTGGTTCGTCACGAACCCATCGCCGCCGTTGAACGTGAACCACATCGCGTTCGTGATCGGTCCCTGCCGGCGCCGCGACGGGCCGCACCACGAGCCGTTGTCCTGCAGGCCGCCGCAGACGCGGTACGGCACGGCCATATCGTACGAGATGTTGTAGAACTGCCCGATCGCGAAGGTGTTCGGGAAGATGTAGTTGCCGCCGTTGTCGAACGTGATGCCGATGCCGCCGTCGTTGCCGACGATGTGGCGGTTCGGGTCGTTCGGGTCGATCCACTGCGCGTGATGGTCCACGTGCAGGCCGATGGTCGCGTTGCGCGCGTTCTTGCCGCCCTCATCCGAGACCTTCACCGGCGTGGAGCTGAACCACACGCGGTCCGGGTTGCTGGGGTGCACGCGCACCTGGCTGTAATAGAAGGGACGCACGTTGTCGGGCGCGGTGCGCTCCCAGGTGCGGCCGCCATCCGCCGAGCGGTACAGGCCGCTGGGACGCTCCTGCGCTCGCGCGCCCGCCGCCGGACGCGGATTCGGGTTCGTGTCCGCCTCGACCATCGCATACATCACCTGCGGGTTGCTCTGCGCGATCGCCACCTCGATGCGGCCCTTCATCGTCTCGGGGAAGCCGCCGCCGCGCACTTCGGTCCAGGTCTCGCCGCCGTCCTCGGAGCGCCACAGCGCCGAGCCGCGCCCGCCCGACTGCAGGAAGTACGGGCCGCGGAGGCGGTGATAGCTCGCCGCGAACAGGACGTTCGGGTTCGTGGGGTGGATGTCGACGTCCACGAAGCCCGTAGTGTCGTTGATGAACTTCTTGAGCTGCCAGGTCTGGCCGCCGTCGGTGGTCTTGTAGAGGCCACGCTCGCGGTTGGGACGCCAGGCCGCGCCGAGCGCCGCCACCCAGGCCACGTTCGGGTTGGTCGGGTGCACGATGATGCGCCCGATGTGCTCCGTCTCCTTGAGACCCATATAGGTCCACGTATTGCCGCCGTCCGTGGACTTGAACACCCCGCCGCCCGGCGAGATGGAGTTGCGCGAGTTCGGCTCGCCGGTGCCCAGGTAGATGACGTTCGTGTCGCTCGGGGCGATCGCGAGGTCGCCCATCGAGGCCACGCCGTAGTTGTCGAACACCGGGCGGAACGTCACGCCGCCGTTGGTGGACTTCCAGACGCCGCCCGCGGCGGCCGCCACGAAGATGGTCCGGCTGGGCGAGGGAATCGCCTCGATGTCGGTGATGCGGCCGGACATATTCGCCGGGCCGATCTGCCGCCAGCGGAGCCCGTCGATGACCGACTGGTCCACCGACTGGGCCGGCAACGCCGTGGCCGCGAGGGCCGCCGCGCCGCCGAGCACCGTGAGAAACCGTGTCACGCGCATAGGAGATTGGTGGGTTGTGGGGTACGCCCCCTGCTGGGGGCCCATAACTTACGGCTGCGTTCCTGCCGGCGTTGGCCCACCTCGACTCGCACGCACCCAGCCCCTCCCGTGTCCGGTTTCCAGATCTTCATCGGCGTGACCGCCGCCGTGATTCTCTTCCTGCACGGGCTGCAGTCCTTCAGCCACGAGCTGCAGGCGGTGGCCGGCCCGGTGATGCGGCGCTGGCTGGCCCGGGTGACCGCCAGCCGCATCCGCGGGATGGCCGTCGGCGCCCTCGCCACCGGCATCGTCCAGAGTTCGAGCGCCATCTCGGCCATCACCGTGGCCCTCGTGGACGCCGGCACGCTCACCTTCCGCGCCTCGCTCGGCGTAATGCTCGGCGCCAACATCGGCACCACCACCACCGCCTGGCTGGTCTCGTACAAGCTCACCGGCATCGGGCCGGTGTTCATCGTGATCGGCGCGTTGCTGGGCTTCCTGCCCACGAAGGCGCGGGTGGCCGGCAAGGCGGTGTTCTACTTCGGGTTCATCTTCTTTGCGCTGGACCTCATCAGTGCCGCGTTGCAGCCGCTGCAGACCAACGGCGTGTGGCAGGCCTGGCTCTCGGCGGCAGACGATCCCTGGTCCGGCGTCGCCGTCGGGATACTCGCCACGGCCTTGCTGCAATCGTCGAGCGTGGTGGTGGGTCTCGCCATCCTGCTCGTGCAGCAGGGGCTGCTGCCACCCGAGGCGGCGGTACCCATCGTCATCGGCTCCAATGTGGGCACGACGTCCACTGCGTTGGTGGCCTCGCTGCACCTGGGCCCCGTGGCGCGGCGCAGCGCCAGCGCCAACCTGATGTTCAACCTCGGCGGCCTCGTGCTGGTGGCGCCCGTGCTGCCGTGGTTCGCGCGCACCGTCACGCGCCTCAGCGACACGCCGGCCATCGCCGTCGCCAGCGCGCACCTCTACTTCAACGTCGGCATTGCGGTCGTCTTTCTCGTAGTGCTTTCCCTGATGCACAAGCGGCTCGAACGCTTCGACCAGCCGCCGCGGCCGAGTGAAGGACCGGTGTAGCGCAAGGCTACAATCGCGCGTGTCATTCGGCGAAATTGCGGAGCCAATCGTTCACGCGAAATCAGAGGATGCCGCAATGGCCCGTACGTTCCGTTCCAAGGACACCCGCCGCGCCCCGATGGGCGTGGCCGCCAACAAGGCGCCGCGCAACGAGCGCGGCCGCACCGACGCCCCCGAGACGCCGCTGGCGATCCGCAGCAAGGACGCCGAGGTGGATGCCGAGCTCCGCGAATACGTCGCCAAGCGCAGCGGCTTCAAGTTGGGTAAGTTCGCGACAGCGATCGAACGCATCACCGTGCGCTTCGAGGACCTGAATGGCCCCAAGAAGGGATCGCCGGCGGACCGCTGCGCCATCAAGGTCGTGATCTCGCGGCTGGAGAGCGTGATGGTCGAGGTCGTGGACCACGAACCGCGCACGGCGTTCGACAAGTGCATCGATTCCGTCGAGCGCGCCGTGCGCCGCGCGCTCGAGAAGCCCAAGTCCAAGGCGCGGAGGCGCTAGTCGCGCGGGCGCGAGGCGCCGCCGCCGGTCGGCGCAGGGCGCGACGGCGCCAATGCTGACGGCACTCCCAATGACGCCGGCGTCGGCAGCGCCCGCTCCCGAGTGAAGCGACGCCGCGCCGCGTCCATATCATTGATGCGCTGCACCCAGCGATGCGTCTCCACGTCGTAGCGCGCCAGGTTGTTCTGTAGCCAGTACGGACGGTTCTCGTAGCGCCAACTGCGCTCGAAGAGCTCGCGCGTCAGCACCCAGCCGTCGCGCATATCCTGCAGCTTGCCGTTGATGCCGGTGAACTCGGCGAACTCCTTCCAGGTCACCGTGTCCAGCGTCGCGAGCAGGTGCACGCCCTGCGCCACTTCGTCGGCGATCTGGAACTTCATCCCCAGCCAGTCGATGCGCCGCGCGCCCAGCTCCATCGCATCCACCGCGCTCGGCTCCCGCAGGTGCCGCTGCGTGCGTGCGCGCGCGATCTGCACCAACGCGCTCTCCGCGTGCACGCGCACCTGCGCGATGTGCGGACGCAGGCGCAGCGTCTCGATCACGCCTTCCTCGCTCCACGGATCCAGGAAGAACAGATACGAGCCCGCATCGCCGGCACCCGAACGCTGCAGCGCCGCGTGCGCCGCCATCAGGTGCCGTTGCGCCGCGTCGATCGCGCCGAGGGTGTCGCCGTGGAAGTTGAGGCCGTAGGCGTTCTGGAATGCTGCGATGTTCGACTCGCCCGGCTGCCACGAGGCCGCCGCGCCGAACACCAAGCCGTACCAGTTCTGCTCGAAGATCCCGTCGCCCCAGTCGTCCCAAGTCGTGTTGATGACGCCCGTGGCGCCGCTGCGCTGCCCGTCTCGGATGAAGCCCTGGATGTTCGGCAGCGCCGTGTTGCTGTTGGGGTACACGCCGTTCCAGTTGCTGATGCCCGGCGCCACCCAGGTCTCCATTCCCGCGTCGCGGAAGGGCTTGAGCAGACGGTCGAAGTTGTTGCGAGACCAATAGTCCCAGCCCACCGCGATCAGGTCCTTGGGCAGGCGGCTCACCAGCTCCGGTGAGTTCATCGCGATGTCGCCCCAGAACAGGTAGCGCTTGCCCGGCTTGCGCACCGTCTCGACGATGTCGCGCAGATAGTTGATGTACACCGCGCCAAGCCCGTCGCGCTCCACCATCGGCTTCGTGCGGCCCGCGCCCAGCTCGAAGGTCTCGTCGGCGCCGAGGTGCACGAACGGCGACGGGAACATCGAGTCGATCTCGGCGAAGATGCCGCGCGTGAAGGCCAGTGTGCCCGGCTGCCCCGGCGCGAGCACGTGCCCGTGCGGCGTCTCGGCCAGGTCCGCGTAGATCTCCAGCTTGAGCGCGTGGTGCAGATGCCCGAAGGTCTGCTGCTGCGGGATGATCGTGACGTGGTAGCGCCGCGCGTAGGCCACCAGCTCGGCGACGTCTTCGCGGCTCATCGAACCGCCCGGCGGCGCGATCACCGGCTGCGAGGCGAACTGCAGCGTGTGCTCGAAGTACAGCGTGAAGGTGTTGATCTTGTACGCCGCCAGCAGGCGCACCTGGCGCTTCTGGTACTCCAGCGTCGGCATCGGGCCGCGCGAGAGGTCGTCCTGCACGCCGCGCCAGCGCATCGCCGGCCAATCGCGGATCGTCGCGAGGTGCAGGCGCGCGCCCGGGCCCGCGCCGACAATCAACTGCTTGAGCGTCTGCAGTCCGTAGAACGCGCCCGCCGCCGTGTGCGCGATGACCGTCGCGCCGCTGGTGTCCGTGACCAGGATGTAGCCTTCGTCGCGCATCGCGGCGTCGAAGCGCAGCGAGTGGCGCTCGAGCACGCGGCGGGCCTGCTCCGAACCGTTGCGCAACATCGTCACGTGCCAGCCGCGCGGGGCGCCGTGCAGCGCCGCGGTGAAGCCGCGTTCGCGCATCGCGAGGGCGAAGTCCTCGGCGGCGTCGATGTCTGCGCGCTCAGAACTCGGCGTGATGGAGATCTGTGCGCGGAACAGCGCGGTGCCGTCGTGGCGGACGATCTCGCGCGGCGCGGGGAGCAGGCGCGGGGCGTTGCTGGCGGCCGAGGGCCTGGCGGGGGCCTGCGCGGCGAGGGCGGCCGGCAGGAGGATCGCAGCAAGGATGGCGATTGGGCGCATCGGCAGAATGTAATGATTGTGAGAGCCGGCGAACCTCGTGTTACCCTCGGGTATGGTGAATCGATCGTATGGACGGGCAGGCAAGGTTGCCGAGGTAGCTACCGGTAGCTACCTTAACAGAATGAAAGTCGTCGGCATCAAGGAGCTCAAGAACAAGCTCAGCGAGTACGTGAAGCTCGCGAAGGCTGGCGAAGTCGTGCTCGTCACGGATCGCGGGGACGTGGTGGCGGAGCTGCGCGCGCCCACGCCGTGGAATGATCCGATGATGGAGGATCCCTGGTGGGCTGAGCAGGTGCGGAAGGGCATCGTCACGCCAGAGAAGGTGCCCCCGGGTACGCCGCTCAACCTGAAGCGCAACTACCCTCGCGTCCCGCTCGAGGAGATCCTGCGTGACCTCGACAAGAGTCGGGAGGATCGGTTCTGATCTACGTCGACTCATCCGTCGTGTTGGCGACGCTGCTGGAGGAGCACCGACGCCCTGCCGATCAGTTCTGGCAGGCGCCTCGCATCGCGAGCCGCCTGATGGAACTCGAGGTGCGTGTTCGTGCGGCCGACCGTCCACAGCCTGCGGACGCCGAGCGGGATCTCGATGAGCTGTTGTCGCGGGTGAAGTTCGTCGAGATTGAGCGCGAAGCGGTCGCGCTGCTCTATGAGGACCCGCCGAAGTCCGTGCGGACCCTCGATGCCATTCACCTCGCGACGCTTGCGTACCTGAACTCGGGCCCGCGCAGCATTCCGCTCGCCACCTACGACCGCCGTCTCGCCACCGCCGCCCACGCGATGGGCTTCGAGGTGATCGTCCCGTGACCGCCCGCCACTACTGGCGCCGCGTGATCTTCGATCACGACACCAAGGCCGGCAAGGCCTTCGACATCGCGCTGATCATCGCCATCCTCGGCAGCGTCGCCACGATGCTGCTCGACAGCCTGCCCGGCCTCTCGCCCTCGGCGCACTACGCGCTGTACCTGTTCGAGTGGCTCTTCACGATCCTCTTCACCATCGAGTACGCCGCGCGCCTCTGGTGCGCCGCCGATCGCCTGCGCTACGCCAAGAGCTTCTACGGCGTGGTGGACCTGCTCGCGCTGCTGCCCACCTGGATCGGGCTGATCTTCCCCGAGGGCCGCTTCCTCGGTGTCGTCCGCATCATCCGCGTGCTGCGCATCTTCCGCATCCTCAAGCTCACGCAGTATGTGGCCGAAGCCAGCGTGCTCACGCAGGCGCTGGTGGCGGCGCGGTACAAGATCGTGGTGTTTATGTTCACCATCGTCACCGCGGTGAGCGTGGTGGGCTCGCTGATGTACCTGGTGGAAGGCCCCGAGCACGGCTTCACCAGCATCCCGATGGCGATGTACTGGGCCGTGGTGACGATGACCACCGTCGGCTATGGCGACATCGCGCCGGGCACCCCATTCGGCCGACTGCTCGCCAGCGCGCTGATGATCCTCGGCTACGGCATCATCGCCGTGCCCACCGGCATCGTGACGATGGAACTGCAGCGCAGCGCGCAGGCGCGCGTGCCGCGTGCCGTCACCTGCCCCGGCTGCGGCGGCGACGGGCACGACGCCGACGCCAAGTTCTGCAAGGGCTGCGGCGTGCAGCTCCCGACGCGCGGCGTGCTCTGAGCGACGTGCCCTTGGGCGACCTGCGCTAGCGCCGCTCGCCGCGCGTGATGCGCTGCCAGTGCTCCCAGATGAGCACCATCGCGAGCGTGTCGAGCTTGCAGTACTCGCGCAGCAGCTGTGACCACTTGGCCTTGTGCTGCGGGTCGTCGCGCTCGAGGCCGTATGTCATCTCGAAGTATGCGCGGATGGCCCCCGTGCCCTCGCTCACCTCGCGCTCCTCGCCATCGATGATCTCCGCCGGCAGCGTCGCGTAGGGCCCCAGCGCCGGATCACCTTCGCGGCCCGCCAACGCGGCGAAGCGCGTGCGCAGTTCCGGCGAATGCTTCCACAGCGCGTCCAGCACCCACTTGATGGAGTTGCTGCCCTGCATCCCCGGGTGGTAGTAGTGCTTGCGGCAGACCTTGAGCAGGTCGAGCTGCCGGCCCGCGCCGTTGCCGATCGTGAGCGCCGCCGCCTGCAACCAATTCTTGAGGTCCTCGTCCGCCGAGCCCAGCGTGGCCAGCTCCTCGGCCACGCGCGAGAGCACCGACTTCTCGAACGGCGACCACACCAGCAGCGTGCCGTCGTCGCCCACCCACTCCCGCAGCGAACGCGCGAAGAGCTCGTTGGGCCAGATCGCGTCCGTGTTGAGGAACTCCGCGTGCTCCAGCGGCGCGCCCGGCGCGCGCTGCGTGTGGCAGCTCCATTGGAAGGCCAGCAGGCCGTAGGGCGTCATCCCCTTGTGATGCGGGATCGCGATGCGCGCCGCCTCGAAGTCAATGAAGTGCAGCGGATACCGCGCCTGCGCCAGCTCGTGCGCGAGCGTCTCGCTCGTCCATTCGCTCTCGGCCAGCGTCTGCACGATCTGCACCTTCTGGCGCTCGCCGAACACGCCCGTGAGCGCCGCGACGTTCTCGTGCGGGATCTCCGTGACCAGGTCCACGCCGCGCGCGATCATCGCATCGGTCAGCTCGCCGCCGCGGTACAGCTGCAGCACGTGCGGCGTCTTCTGCCCACGCTCGCCCCAGCACTCGGCGAATCCACTCGGGCTCACACCCTCCGGCACGCGGAACTCACAGTCGCGGCACTTGCGGTTGAGCTGCGGCTCGATGCGCGTGAGCTCCGGCGTAAGCGAGGCCACGAACATCTGCGCCGCGTCGCGCACTTCCGGCTCGAGCAGTTCTACTTCCTGCGAGCAATCCACCGCCACCACCAGCCGCGTCTCGCGCGCCAGCGCCGCGTCGCCGATGAACTCCGCCGTCGCCAAGTGGCCGTCGTCTCCGCGCACGATGCGGAACCACTGCGGCATCCCGTCGTGCGGCACCGGCTGGGCTTTGTCCACCAGCATCAGGTGCGCGCGGATCGGCACGTCCGGGTACAGGTCGCGCAGCAGCGCCGCCTGGAACGTCACGTCCTCCAAGTATTCGCGCCAATCGGAGAGGATGCCGTGCGGCTTCTTCGTGGAGCGAAACAGCGAGCCTGTCTTTTCCTGATTCTTCGCCTGCTTCACGAAGTCGATTGACGACGACTTCACTTCGTAGAGGTCGAAGCCCTGCGGCGTGCGCCGCAGGATGTCCACGCGCGCCTGGCGGAAGCCGTCGAACAGCGTCGCCTCGAACAGCGTGACCGGCTCGCGCTCCCCGCGCGCCAAGTGCTCGGCCGTTTCGCGGGCCGCTTCTTCGAGCGGCTTCTTGCCGTACTCCAGCGTGATCCCGTCCGGGAACATCTGCTTGGCCAGCAGCTCCACCATATAGCCGCCTTCGGCCAGCATCTGCAGGTACTCGTTGTCCTGCAGCGTGTTCGGGTACTTCAGCTCGCGGTAGTAGAGCTTGGTGGCGCAGGAGCGCGCGAGCTTGAAGTCCGACTTGGAGAGCGTGTGCCGAGTCATAGGGACAAGTTGGCACGGGGGACTGACAGGCGCGATGCTGGGCTAGGCTGGCGGGCGTGTCGGGTCAGTCCACTTGAGGCGGGGGAAGCGGGCGAAGTTGCTGTCCGCCGAGCAGAGTTCAGCCCCGTTCTCAATGGCAAGCGCCGCGAGGTGCGCATCCGGGTAGAGCTTCCCGCGGGCTCCGGCTGCGGCACTGAGCTCCGTGAGGATTCGCCAGTGGCGGGGACCCGGCTCAACCACGAGCACGTTGGGGCGCGACAGGAGCGTTGAGACGAAATGCTCTGCCTGGTCGCGCGACAGCAACGTCCGTCCTCCGATTCTGCGCGTGGTAAGGCGCAGGAATCCGACGATCGAGTGCCAGGGCAGGCCAAGGACGTCCGAATCGGCGTACGCGCGCTCCACGAAGTCGCGCACTGGGACGTGGAACTCGCTGCCTTCGTCGTTGAGGTACATCAAGACGGTGACGTCAAGAATCTTCATCGTCGCGCGGCAGGAGTCCCATAGAGCGAAGGATGCGTTGATCCTCCATCTCCCCGATAAGCTCGTTCACCTTGTTGATATCGAAGTAGCGCGCGAAGCCCACATTGAAGGTCGGGAGATCGAGTTTGCGCGGCGCGGGCGGCGCGGGCACCTCCAAGCCCCGGGCAATGACCCGCCGCAGCGCCTCCTTGAAGGAGACGCCTTCGTCGTCCGCCAGCTTGCGGACGCGCGCGAGGAGGTCGGGGCTTATGTCCACGGTCGTGCGCATAGGATGATGCTAACGCATCACGTCGATGATGTCAAAGCATCGCACGACATACATAGTCAAGTCAGCCGAGCGGGCGTGCAGCATTTACTATAGACGAACCGATTTCTGCAATCATCTACCCCTCCGAATGCCGTCCAAAGACGAAGAGCTCGTCGGCTACATCCTGTGCGAGATGCTGAACGCCGAGCAGACTGCGGCCTTCTGCAGACAGGAGGGGATCAAGGTTCCTAGCGGTAGTCGCTCGTCACAGTGCCGCGTCGTAGCAGCACAAACGAAGCTTGCTGCGCTGCACGCCTTCTGTATCGCGAACTGGGAGAGGCCGAGCGCGGCGATTCACATCGAGAATCTCAAGTCAGGCAAGCTCAACGGATTCTCGTGGCACAACCTTGCCCCGTCGCGCCTGCATCTCGGGCTGCAAGGACACGTGCGACGCGTGGCCACAGGACAGATTTCACTCGACGCCTTTCTCGCACTCGGCGCGGACGTGATCCATAAGGAGTACGTAATGGTGGCCGTCGCAGATCTCACAGAGCTCACGCTCGTCGAGAGGTGCGGCGCAACACCTCCACTGCGCGCGCGATCCGTCTCTGACGTCGTGCTCGGTGGCTACCCGTTTGACGTCAAGAACGGCTCCATCCCAAACGGTTGGACAGCCGCGTCCATCAGAAACGACCCCAAGGCCTTTGCCGCAGCGATGATTGCGGGCGCCGATTCCGAACGCCTCCGCAAGGAAGCGAACAAGGCATTCAATGCCTGGGCCAACAATCGCCTCTTTGTGAATACGGAACACGAGGAACGCTGGCTCGACGAACCCGAGGCCTGCATGAACGACCTCGCGGCAGCCGCTTCAAAGCTCACTACTCCGTTCCGGCTCACCGTAGCAGATGCGGAAGTGCTCACCCACGTGATTGTGATCTAATCGTTAGGCCGAGCGTTTGCGCTTGGCGGGTGCGGTGGCGGTAGCAAGCATTGCCTGAATCGCGGTTCCGATTGCTCGTCCTAAGAGCGGCGGCACCGCGTTGCCAATTTGCACGAGCACCTTGGACTTGGGGCCCGCAAAGCGGAAGGAATCCGGAAAGCTCTGGAGCCGTGCCAACTCACGTGGCGTGAGCACGCGGGGGTGTCGATAATGCACGAACACGCCGCCGTGATTCTCCTTGACCGTGCGGCTTGGCTCGTCTGGCGGTTGGCGATACCACGCGTCTGAGAATCCTTCGTAGACGCTCCCGCCCACCGGCGTTTGCGCAAGCCGCTCCACGAAGTCCGGCTTGTGCCGCGTGAACTCGTGGCTCCACTCCACGTTCTCAGGGGCGTCCTCAAGGTCGCCGATGGCATCTTGCGTCGTGACCCAAGGCAGGAGCGCGGCATCAAAGAGGGACGTCGCACTCGACGGCTCGCGGTGCGTTGGCTCCGGAAACACGATAGGCACGTCGAGCCGAGTACCGACGAATATCACACGCTCGCGTCGCTGCGGAACACCGTAATCGGCCGCGTTGAGCACGCGATACTCCACGCGATACCCAAGCCGCTCCAGACGCGAGACAATGCGCTCCGGAACTGACTCACGTAGCTTGGCCGCCATTCGCTGTAGCTGCGCGTACTCCGCGTTCACCTGCTGAAGGTGCTCCGCATCTGCCGCCGTGAACGGAATGCGATCCGTGTTCTTGTGTTGCTTGCGCAGCTTGCGAAGCCTGATCTGCTCCTTTTCCAGTACCTTGATGCGATCGAGCGTGGCTTGATCGGAGGCTGAGAGGTCGGTGCGATCGTGCTTCATTGAGAGCAGGCCCTTCACGTTCTCCATCACGAAGAACTTGGGGCGCAGCGCGTCGACCACGGCGACGTAGTCCTCAAAGAGATGCCCACGCTCGTCGTCCACGTCGCGCTTACCGGCTACGCTGTACGCCTGACAGGGCGGGCCGCCGACGACGACATCCACGTTTTGCGCGCGGGCGTAGGCGATAATCTCTTCCCGGAGCGCGGGTTCGGTGATGGATCCGAGAAAGAAGCGTGAGCGCGGGTGGTTCAGCCGGTGCGTCTCCGCCGCCGATGCGGCGATATCGTTGCCCGCGACGACTTCGAAGCCCGCGAGCTCGAGGCCGTAGCTCAGGCCGCCGCAGCCGGCAAATAGGTCGAGGACTCGGGGCATCGGAAGGATTGCTTAATCCAGAAAATGGTGGTAGTGGAGAGCCGAATATACGCCGAAGCACTCTGCGCCGCAACGATCATTTTAGCTCATCGAGGAGCCTGACGAGTTCCTTCATCTTGAATCGGAACTTGAAGCCGGCCCGATTCTTATGAATCTGGAACTCGCCGATGCTGATGCGACCGAGCTCGGCCGTAGGCTCGTAACGCACGGTGCAGCCCTCCTTCCACGAGGCTGGGGTCTGCGTGAAGTAGAACTCGCCTTGGTTCCAATCAACCTTCGGCAGCTTCGAGGTGCGAAAGACCCGGTATCCCGGCGTCGGCTTCAGCCAAAGCCAAAGCAGGTAGTCGCACGTAAGGAGGGCATCTAAGTACCGGGTCATCTTCGCGACAATTCGCTCCTGCGCCACTCTACGAAATGCTTGTGGAAGAACGTGGCCGGCTTGGTTGAGGTCAGCAGGTTGGTAGAGCTCTGCGAACTCTTTGGCGTAGGTCTTCGCCCCCGGTTGGCCAATTCCTGGCGGGCACACCTTTCCACTGACCCTCGACTCGTTTGTCTTGACCGAGAGCGTCTTTCCTCCCGCAAGTTTAAAGTCGAAAGGATTCTTGCCCTGTCTGCCAGCGGCACTAAGCTCGGAACCGACGTGACGCGCAACTGCTGGTAGCTCCACTAGTGCCAGTGTGACGATAGGGGAGACCGCTCGAACAAGCCTGCTGTCAATTCTACGTTCCAGTCCCTGCGGCTCAACGCCCGCTACGTTACAGATGGCCTTCTCGGTCGAGAGTCCCAGCACCTCTGTGTTCTTCTTCTTCGCAGCTGTCAACCTACACTCCTGAAGGTAGAATGAAGTTGGGTTGCGCCGCCCCTGCTTAAGACTCATTACCTATGCCGGAAGTCTCAACCGCCGAGCTCCTCGCCGCACTCGAAGCCGACACCACGTTCGAGGCCGGCGCCCAGTTCCTGAAGATCGCGAGCGACTACTTCCAGCGGACCCGCAGCGGCGAGGGTCCCGTGTCCACGCGGCTCGATAAGCGAGCGCTGACCGCGCGCTTCGACGAGCCCATCCCGTTGGGGATGACGCCGCTCGCGGACGTCGCCAAGCGCATCGAGACCGACGTGATGCCTGACGTGATCCAACTGATGCATCCCAAGTACATGGGCCATCAGGTGTCGGCGCCGCTGGCGGCGGCCGTGTGGACCGATGTGGTGATCAGCGCCATCAACAACTCCCAGGCCGTGTGGGAGATGAGTCCCGTGACCACCGTGATCGAGGAGCGCGTGATCGGGTGGATGTGCCAGCTCGCCGGCTACGGCCCTGGCGCCGCGGGAACGTTCACCAGCGGCGGCACCGAGGCCACGCTCACCGCGCTGCTCGCGGCGCGCGCGGCCAAGTACCCCGATGCCTGGCGCAGCGGCTGGTTCGGCAAGCAGCCGCCCGTGCTCGTGCACGGCGAGCACGCGCACTACGCCGTGCAGCGCGCGGCTGGCGTGATGGGGCTCGGGACCGACAACTGCATCGCGGTGGGGAGCACGCCCGAGTTCAAGATGGATCCGGCCAAGCTGGCCGTGGTTTTGGAACAGCTACACCGCGAGGGGCGCGATGTGCTCGCCGTGGTCGCGACCGCGGGGTGCACTGCTGTCGGGGCGTTTGATGACCTGGAGGCGATCGCGGATCTCTGCGACCGCTATGGGCACTGGCTGCACGTGGACGGCGCGCACGGGGCGTCGGCGCTGCTCAGCGAGAAGCACAAGTGGCGGGTAAAGGGGATCCACCGGGCGCGGTCGCTGGCGTGGGATCCGCACAAGATGATGTTGATGCCGCTGAGCGCGGGGGTGGTGTTGGTGCGGTCTGGTAAGGACTTGGAACGCGCGTTTGCTCAGTCGGCGCCGTATCTGTTTCATGGGGCGGACTCGGAGGTCGAGCTGAGTCCGGATTTGGGGAAGCGGAGTTTTCAGTGTTCGCGGCGGGCGGATGCGTTGAAGGTTTGGGTGGGGTTGCAGCGGTTTGGAGTTGCAGGGATTGGCGCTATGTATACTGCGCTCTGCGATTCCGCGGCGGACTTACACGCGAAGCTGGCGGCGAGGCCGGGTATCGATCCCCTGCACGTGCCGGAGTCGAACATTCTCGCTTGGAGCGTCGCAGAGAGCGACAGCGAGACCGTGGCGCGTATCCGGCGGGACATCCGCGAGGTGGATGGTGCGTGGCTGACCAGCACGGTCATTGCTGGCACCCCCTGTCTTCGCGTGACGATGATGAACCTGCGAACGGACGCTACGGAGTCGTTAGCGTCGCGGCCACCGCGCGAACGGTCGCGACCGCGCGTTCGAGATTGAACTCCGAGAACTCGCGGTCGCGAAGCATCGGTTTCAGTTGCGCCTCGAGCTGCTGGCGCAGTTCGTTCACCCGAGCGTCCGACACGTCGACTGGACCCGTGCGCGGAGCTGCGAGCTTCTGGCGAAGCAGGGTGTGCAGATCGGCGTCCGCTGGGTCGAGCTTCCCCGAGCGCACTGCGTGATCGACGTCGAAGTAGTCGCGGATCGCCACTTCGCGGCGACACATCGCCGCGCGCAGCTTCTCGGCCATCGTCTCTCGATAGGAGAGCGCGTCCACGGGGAACGATGCGACGAGCGCGGCACCGGTCACTGGATTGCGCAGCAGCGTCGCTGCGGGGCCACGCTCGATGGGCAGCAGCGTCGGCTCGGAGAGACTGATTTCGATGCGAACGGGCTCGGCTTGGCCATCCAACAGCGACTGATATTCGAGCGCCCCGTTGTACTGCCTGGACGAGTCTGCGCCGGTGAGTTGGTCACGGACGCGGAACCCCGGCAGTGACGTCTCCGTGCGTGCGATGAGCGCCCGTGCGGTGGCGACCAGCGCACTTCGTTCGGTCCGTTTCGGCTCGCCGGACACGGAGACGGTGAAGTCCAGATCCTCGCTCAGGCGGTAGAAGCGGTCGTGGATCTTGGCGAGGCAGGTGCCACCCTTGAACGTGAGCCCTGCACTGCCGCCGGCGAGGTACTCTAGCACGACGCTGCAGAAGTAGTCCTTCTCGATCAGTCGCGGGTTGAATCCCGTCTCGCGCGCGGTGTAGCCGATGGCTTGGTACATCAGCTCAGGATCCGTCTCGTGCAGGAGCATCGGCACGCTCAGACCTCACCGTTGACGACCACACCCCAGCGGCGGCTCACCGTACCCCGCTTGGGCAGGGTCGGAATCCACGGAATCGTGCTGCTCGATGCGCTGATCGCGGACTCCAGCTTCTTAAGCTGTGCGCTGCCGACGCCGGCACGTTCGAGCAGGACGCCGACGCGGCGGATGCTGCTCACGTCGCCGTAGCGCAGGGTGCTCGCAATCAACGACGCCGTCGATACGCGGCGCTCCTCGAGCTCGCGTAGGATCCAGCGATAGCCGCGCGGCAAACTGTCGAATCGCGACCAGTCGCGTACGGCGTCCACGAGGCTCCTGACTCTCGACGAGTACAGGGCGACGTCACCATCGCGGGTCGTGACGCTTTCGGTATCGCCAAGGCGATCGCCGGCCACCTTGATGAGCGTGAGCGAGACCGCACCGATGCTCCTGTCGCCGGAGTACAGGGTGTTGTAGACGCTGGTGCGGTTCGGAATCTGCTCCGTGAAGCCGTAGCGGTTGAATGCCTTCGGTCCGCAGATCTGGTAGCGTCCGTCGCGGTCGCGCAGGAGCGTGTTGATGGCAAGCGCTTCGTTCGGCGTCCACGCGCCGCCGAGCTGCAGCTCGCGCGGCACGAGGTAGAGCCCGCGTCGTACTTGGGCGATGAGACCCGACTTTGCGAGTCGGGTGTAGAGTTCCCGCTCTTGCTTTGGCGTGATGGCCAAGGGTGCCACGAGGTCGCCCGTGCGCAGCTCACGAAGCTTGCGGAGCTGTGTCCAGGCGAAGAGTTGGCGCTCGAGGTTCCCGAGGCGGCGTTTCATCCGTGCATAATAATACTCTGTAATTGCGTGTCAAGCAATTAGAGAGTTATATTGTGCAAGGCGCGCCTCAGCTGCTGAGCTCGTGGACGCGGATCACTCCGCCACCTGCGCGTAATTGTCGCCCGTATCCGGCGGCAGCTCGTACGACAGATAATAGGAGAGCGTCCGCACCTCTCCGCCGTGCAGGTGAATTTTCACCCCGACCTCGAACATCCCCCACGTCCAGATCGTGATTCCGAACTTGTTGTCGCGATTCGCGGAGCGGCGGACGCGGCGGCGAAAGCTCGGGTCAAGCTCGTACTCCACCTCTTCGATGCGGTCCAGTTCCTCTGGCGTCGCTTCTATCCAAAGTCCGACGTGGTAGTGTTCACGCCCACCCTCGGAAGGGACCCAGAACTTGATCTGGCCATCAGCGTTCCGGATTACCTGATTTTTCACTGAGTATGGCATCTGGAGTCTCCTCGTGTCAGCTCGCGCGCACGCGCACGACGGGAATCATTCCCGGCACGCTTTGCGGAAGCGCGTCCCGGCCCTCGGACTCGGCGAGCGGCGCGGCGGCAGTCGCGCGGGCCAGGAGTACGGCGATCAGCGATTGCCGGAAGGCTTCCTCGGCAAACGCTCGGTCCGCAGGCTCTACGACGATCGGCTCGCGCATCGCCTGTAGCATCCGCGTCGACGCCTGACGAATGGGGGCATCGCCGCCGTCGAAGTCGAGCTCGCTGGCGACACTCAGGGCGTAGGATTCGAGCGTTCCCTTGACCTCCTTCAGCTCGCTCATACACTCCCAGAACTTGCGAAGCATCTCAGCAGGAGAGAACTGCTGCTGGATGGCCGCGAGGGTGGATGTGACGAGGGCCGCGCTGACGGTGACCCATTTCCAGTCCAGGCCTGCCGCGGCCGCCCCCGTGACGATGCCGAGGATCACCGTGGTCCATCTGAGCGCCGCACTCCGCCTCGCCTCGCGGTGTAGCCGCCGCTCGTAGGCCGAGAGGTGTGCTGTCGCGTCCGACCAGGTATGCTGCGCCGCAAGCAGCAGCGTCCGCTGGCGTTCCGAGATCATCTCGCCACCTCCTATCGCCTCACCGGCTTGTCAGAGAGCCACACGTAATCGCACTTGCGGTCGACGCCAATGTCGACGAGCGTCGTCGTGTTCGGGAACAGCAGTTGCGGTGTGCTTCGCCGCCTGTGCGGAGCGGACGTCGCGAGCGCGACGGCGTGCAGCTTGTCGTTCTCGTAGCGAATGCCGCCATCCACCGGCGGCACGTACACGCGCATCGTGAGCGCCACATCCTGGTCGAGGGCTTGCGCGGCGTCCTTGATGATCTTCTTGACCGCCTGCGGATCGACGAGGAACCTGCGGTACGCGGCATTGCTTCGGTTCTCGTGGCCTTCAGCCACGAGGGCCTTGTGGGCCGCCTCACCAAACCTTCGCTCCTCCGCGCTGTCTCTGGTGGACGTGCGCCAACCCGCGGAGTCTAGGCGCGAGAGCTTGACGATGCCGAAGCTGAGCGTGAAGTCGCGCACGGGAACGTCGTGATCGTCCCGTACGCGGACCAGGAACTGCTGGTATTGTGGGTACGCGACATTCTGATAGGTCCTGTCAGTGACCGCTCGTACGTCCTGCTGCAAGCGCCGAAACGAGTCTGCATCCCGTGTGCGGAGCGCGCGCAGCACCAGTTGCTCGAGTTCCGTGGGCTGCACTCGCCGCGCGTCGAACCGCGACTTGATCGTCGTGTGGTTCAGGCCCTCGAGCACTCCGAATGCGAAGTCGTGCGCGTGGGAGTGCCCGCTCCAGCGATACGGCGGCGCATCTGCGTCGTCGCCGTAGTGGGTCGGGGTCACTCGCAAGAGCACCGCGTTGAGCGGCGCGCCCGCGATGACAATCGTGCCGTCGGTTCCCGGCTTCGTGACCATTCCGGGGATTCCCTTGTACGGCTCGACGCCCGTCAGCACCGTGAGCTGAATGCCGTCGGGCGAGAAGTGGTTGGCATCGCCAAGCGTATCGCGCTCCGCAAGCTGCCACTGGTAGGGACTCGCAAGCTCCAGCCCGTCGAGCAGCGTCCGGCCCGTTTCGAGGAAGTTGCCGAACTCCCAGCGTCCTTTGACGATCGACCCGAGAAATGATTTGCCGCGGTGCGCCAGCGGCGATCCGAAGTTCGCCGGGGCGAGCATCACCAGCCGCCGGATGGGGCAGTCCGCGATGCGATTGCCGTCTCGCAAGTAGTAGCGCCAGATCCAGTGTCGGATGACCAATCCGCCCGTGGAGTGCACGATAACGTTGATCTGTCGCTTCGCCGTGCCGTCGGCACCGATGATGCCGTGCTCGATGAGGCGTTCGTGCAGCCCGTCGACGATGTCGTCGAAGGTGAGCGCGTCCTCGCGTGACTCGTACTCGCCGAAGAGGATCTCACGGACGTCGGCGATATTGTTGGCGTGCAGGAAGGCCTTGAGGTCGGTGAAGGACTTCGCCGTGTCGCTCCAGCCGTGGACGAGAATCGTCGTGGTCATGAGTGGCCTCTGGTGGCGGGTCTTGGCCACAATACCGCATCCCTTGGTCGAGGCCGCAAGTGCAGTTTTGTGCCAGGGCGGAGTGCGGCACGGTGCCGTCACCCCGTACAAGCCGAATTCGGCCGTCGTGCCCCGGGCGCTCGGTGATGCAGGCCGGTGAAGGTTGCGGAGCTCCGTTCCGAGCTGAACCTTAGTGAGGCTGCGTGGATTACCAGCACGTCGATTGCGGGTATGTCCTGCCTGCGGGTTACGATGATGAACCCGCGCAGTACCGCAGCTGACCGTCAACGACTCATCACTGCTCTCTCCTGAGATGGCGACAACCTACGCGCAGTTCGATGGTGACTCCGCATCGGAGGCTGAGGTCCTCGAGCACGCGCGGAAACTGAAGGGCAAGCGACTGCGCGATGTCATTCCGGCAAGCGGACGCGTCTCGGAATCGAAGCCCGGGGACAAGGGTGCGGTGGGGCAGCTCGTCGAGCGCGCGTTCGGCCTCCCGCGCAGCAGCGACCAACGACCTGACTTTGGTGCGGCGGGCATCGAGCTGAAGGTCGTTCCATTAAAGCGCAGCGCGAGGTCCGTTCGCTCCAAAGAGCGCACCAGCGTCACCATGATCGACTATGGTGCGTTGGTCGACGAGTCGTGGCCGACGGCCAAGGTTCGCAAGAAGCTCCAGAAGATTCTCTTTGTCTTCTGCTATCACGTCGACAAGGGTAACCCGCTCGACACGGTCATCGAAGCGACCGTGCTCTGGACGCCGCAGGCGGACCTGCTGCCTCAGCTCGAGAGTGACTGGTCCGTCGTGCAACAGAAGGTCCTCGATGGTCTCGCGCACGAGATCTCTGAGGGCGATGGGCGCGTCCTCGGCGCTGCGACGAAGGGAGCTGGCGGCGGGAGGCTCGTTGACCAGCCGCGGAACCCGGCGATTCGCGCGAAGCCTCGCGCGTGGGCGCTGAAGCCTGCGCTCACTACCTGGCTCTACGAGAAGGAGCGTGCCGGCAAGCTTCCCGTTGTCACGCTTCGTGATGCGCTCAAGCTGAAGGCGACCGAGAGCTTCGAGGATGCTGTGCTGCGGCGGCTGCAGGCGTACGAAGGAAGGACGCTCGGCCAGGTCGCAAAGCAGCTCAACGTTCCGCTCAGCAAGGCGAAATCCGGGGCGGCTGTGCTTGTCCGCCGTGCTATCGGCGTTCTCGATGACAAGGCGTCAATCGAGGAGTTCAGGGAGCGCGGCATTCAAATCAAGATCGTCCCCATCTCCCCGGCGGGTCGGCCGTATGAGGCTATGTCCTTCCCGAAGTTCAACCATATGGAAGTTTGGAAGGAGGAGTGGGAGGAAAGCGATCTGCTGCAGCAGCTCAATCGGATGTTGATTGTTCCGCTTGTCCGGAGTGCGCGGAAGACGCCTAAGGAGAAGCAGGTCTGGGGGCGCGCATTCTTCTGGTCGCCGACCGCCGATCAACTGAACGGTATCGAGTGCGAGTGGCGGGACTATTGTCGCCGCATTCAGGCGGGCGAGGCCAACCAACTTCCGGGGGCCAGCCAGACCAAGTACATCCACGTTCGACCGCATGCGCGGGACAGTCGGGACACTGAGCAGGCACCTCGGGTCGGGCAGGTGGTGAAGAAATGCTTTTGGTTGAACCAGGACTTCATCGCACACATACTAGAATCCGGCTCCTGACTTTGACTCGCGGCGCAAACAACCCCGGGGCACAACTTCTCAGGCCGATTTCGTCACGGAAACCTCCGGTCCAACCCAGCGCACGTCCGGACTGATCAGTCTAAGAGCCTCGGCGCCTCGCCGGTGTACGCGACTGCCGAGTCAGCGGACCGGATTCAGCGACACTTACTCGGTCACTCGAGCTCTCCATGAGTGCAGGCGGTAGATACTCGCCATGCATGTCGCGGAGATACTTCACGGCGCTCTCGTCTGACGCCTCATACTGCAGGGCGTCCTGGAAGAACCGCAAACGCGCCTTACAGTCCGCAACAACCTGCCCCCAGGACTTCACCCAGATCTCGATGTTGTCGGAAGAGTATGTTTGGCCTGGCTGAAGGCGTTGTTGCGACGCCAGCTGCGACACCTCATCGGTCAGCTCATTCGACACGGCCCAGAATATCCATCGCGTGTTAGTGTCGCGGAACCGCTCATCCTTAGCAACTGCAAACGCATACGACTGCAGCTGTGAATGAACAGACAGAGACACTTTCACGCGTGGTCTCTTGAGTTCGACAACCAAGTGCTCTCGGGCGTTTGGGTTGGCCTGGGGCACCTTTCGCGAGAGCATCAGGTCTACTATTCCCATGCTCCCATCCTCTCTTTGGACCGGCCGCCCGTCTTCTTCTGCATCCTTTCTTAGCAGATGAAGGTGCTTCGCGAGAACTTCGTCCAGTGATTTATCACTGGCGGTCAAATGGAACTGTTCTCCGAAGATCCAGGTGTTCTTCTCCACAATCTTGTGAAGCTGGCTGCGCTCAAGTAGCTGGTCTTTCGAGTTCTTTTCAAAGACGAGCCTCTCGAGACCAAGGACAAAGTCTAGTCGGTCGGCTACCAAACGGGCCGCGCTGATGATTGAGGAGAGAGAGGTCCTGTCGAGCAGGGATGCCAGTTGCTGTTGTTTGACCAACGGCAGCTCTAGCACCTCTGAGAGGATGCGGCGCGCGACGTCTGGCGAGGCCTCTACTGCTTGCCGCAACAATCGCAGCTGCAGGCGCTGCGTGCGATCGTCTGAATCTGCGAAGCTCGGGAGATACTCTGAGACGTTGAGGGCGACGAGATCGAAGACCTGACGCTCTGCGACTTCAACCGGAGATTTCGCCTCTCCTTGAAACGGATAGATATCCCGCTTCTTCCATCCATCCACGAGCTCTACCGCTCTCTCAGCGCTCCGACTCCGAAAATGGGACTTAAGCGCCTGCTTGCCGGCCTCGACGAGCCTCCCTGTTCCTTCAGAGAGATCGTCGAGTTCCAGTTGGTTGTTCTCATGCAACTCGCGTATGTACGCAGACCGCAAGTACGCCGTGAAGTCAAATCCGGGCGCTTGAATTTTGGGCGCCACGCGATGGTAGGTGAAACCATCCTCATCGCACAGAAATAGCGAGCGTTCAGAGGGAATCGACCATTCGATGATGACGAGCGTGGCAGACACGCTGCGACCGTCATCGAGAGAGACTGGCCCAATCTCGTATTCGTGGTTTGCGATTTCGAGAGCAGCGGGATCGACCCGAGCTCCATCATAGGTCACCCGTGTGTCAGAATACTGCCGCAGGTAAATTGCAAGCTGCTCGGCCACCTCCACTCGCGCCTTGTCGCCCTGCAAGCGGAACTCTTTCGAGAATCCTGAAATCTCCACACAAGTGCCAGTGGGAGTGTCGTCAGGCACCTCCCGAACATCGCTAAGAAGGAATGTGCCAAGCCTGTCTCTAGACCCCGAGATTGAGAATTGAATCCGACGGTCCCCATCCTGCGCTACTGTCGACCATTCGACTCGGTCGCCGAGTGCGAACGCCCGGAATCGGCCCTTCCCAGCCCGACCGTGCAGGATGCGACCTCTCTTCCGGGAGCGGCTTCCAAATTTTTTCCAGGAACCACCCAGGCGTCCGAACGAGTGCTCGGCGTCGTGCGGCAACATTCCCAAGCCATTGTCAACTACTCGAATAGTATCGAGCGCCCCAAGAAGGCTTCTCTCAAATATGACAGATACCTCCGTCGCATCTGCATCTAGGCCATTCCACACAAGCTCAGCCAGTGCGAGGATCGGCTTCTTCACGGCCGACATGCGCTGCAAGTGGTCTGGCTGAACTGCGACTGAAATTGTCTTCACTGCTCACCAAGAGATTGCAGGGTCACCATGGTCAACAGCCTCAAATGTTTTTCGCGTACCTAGATGCGGCGCCACTCCCGCACAACCTTACAACGATGTCTCGCCTTTGGGTGTAGCGCGCCGCGGAATGCTGGTTGAGAGCTCAGGCGCCTGGGTTGCCACAACAGTAGCATGCAACAAATTCTCGACGATGTCGAGGATAACGGTTAGCTCGGAACCGTTTGGGCTGTAGCCCCTGTGAGCTGCTGCATTCCCCGCATCGAGTGCGGTTCCGAGCGACTGCCGTGAACGGCGACTTAGATAGCCATCATTTTCAAGTTGCTCAAGTCTTGCAGCGAAGGTCCCGGCGTCTCCAACTGTTCTGACGATGAACAAGTCTATCAAGGCGCGGCATCCCATAGCTGCAAGTCGACGACTGTCAGTGCCAAGCGCTTCGTACACTTCGATGAGCAGTTCCTGCTCTGCCTCAGGAAGGTTGGAAATCCAAACCGGCAAGCGTCGGAAGAGTCGCGGTGGGAAGAACGACACTTCAGACTCGCCATCATTCCACTCTGAGAAGAAGTACTCACGTCTAACGCACACGCTCTCGCACCCGCGACACTCGAGCATCGCGTATCGCGTCACCCACGAGATGCTTTCGTGACCGTGGGTTGCTGAACCTGTTTAGCGCCTAGTGGCAACAACATCGTGACGCGTTTCCGAGTCGCAGTCATTGCAGTGCGCTCGCTCCATCGCAGAGCTCGAAGCAGCTGGAGTGGTTTCGCTCACTGGACCCATCCCTTGCTTGACGGAGAAGCTCATGTGGCATTTTGTACAGCTTTACTGCGCAGACGCACAGCCTCTCGAACAGCAACTTCGACGCCGATAGCTTCGACCAAACCGACCACGAGCGCATTACCCATACAAAACGCCCGCTGTGTTTCGGTCATCTCAGTTGCGGTGTGATCATCAGGAAAGCCGTTGAGGCGCTCGAGTTCAACGGGCGTAAGTCTCCGGTATCCGCCGTCCTTCGCAGCCACGATGTGCTTCGACCGACTCGGCGACGCTCCTCCCTCGGAGGTGAGAATCGTGCGCGAAGGTCGATCCACCGGATCCGGAAATGGCAGCGCCCCCTCAGTGTAGAAGTACTTGAACCCGCTCGCCTTGTGGACGCGCTCTTCCGCTTTCGATCCCTTGGCGGTCCTCCACTTGGCCAGCGCAGCGTCGATCACGAAGAACTGTTTCGGCACCGCGCCGCGCTCAAGCACATCTCGCAGCAGCAGCGAACGCCCCACAAAGTTTGGCTTGGGATTATAGGTCCAGACGATGCGCTTCCGAGAGGCGCCAATCCCGATAGGGCGGACGTACCCAGCCTGCCCGAACTTCGTACGCTCGACGCCGCGCCCGAAATCAGCTGACAGCTCGTGTAGTTCTCCGGTCAGCTCGAAATGCTCAGTCTCCGAGAGATCTAAACGATTGTCTGAGTGCACGGGAAGCGAATTGGCGAACACCCCACTCTCAAAGACAACGTCCGCACCGCTCTTCTTCGACTTGGCCTTCCCCGCCAGCTGCGCCACGATGAACACACGCCGCCGCCGCTGCGGGAACCCATAGTCCGCCGCATTCACCACGCGCCATTCGACCTCGTACCCAAGGTCGCACAGACTCGCGAGCATAATCGCAAAGTCACGCCCACGCTGCGTCGCCGGCGACTTGATCAACCGATCGACATTCTCCAGAAACACCCACTGCGCGGGCTTCTTCTTGTCCTTGAGGATGCGCAGCAGCCGATGAATCTCCCACCACAGCACACCCTTCTTTCCTTGAAGGCCTGCCGACTGATTCAACGGCTTCGCGACAGAGTAGTCCTGGCAGGGAAACCCGCCGACGACCATATCGATGTCTGGCAGCTTCCGCTCGCCACGCTCGACCTCGTCGAGTACCTTCGCAATGTCTTCGTTGCTGTGCCCTTCCGTACCGAACCGCTCGACGTAGCACCGCGACGCAAACTGTTTCGACGGCGTGCCAGGCGGCTCCCACTGACTGCTAAACACCGTGACGAAGTCCGGCGACGCGGCTTCGAGTCCGAGACGAAACCCTCCCACACCGGCAAACAGCTCTGCAACGCGAATCTGTTTGCGACTCGACTTCGTCTTTGGCTTCGCGGGCATACTTTCTCTCGGCAAGGCGGGTGAAGGCCTCAATATAGGCCTTCGATCAATACCGAGGAAACACCGAATCTTGCCCTGCGCCAGCGCCCAAACGAGTTATCTTAATACTGAGATGTCTACCGAGTCCCGCGCCCTCAACCTCTACGTCGTCCTCTCCCGGGCCGCCGAAGCCCTGCACGCCCACACCGCCGCCGACGTCGAGTCCCACGGCCTCACCCACACCGAATTCGCCATCCTCGAAGCCCTCTTCCACAAGGGCCCGATGCTCCTCGGCGAAGTCCAGAAAAAGATCCTCGTCTCCAGCGGCGGCATCACCTTCCTCATCGACAAGCTCGCCAAGCGCGGCCTGGTCCAACGCCGCCTCTGCGAATCCGACCGCCGCGCCCGCTGGGCGGAGCTCACGCCCGCAGGCAAAGAGTTGATCGCGGGCATCTTCCCCGGCCACGCCGAGGTCATCCGCCGCGCGGCATCTGGCCTCTCGGCGGCCGAGCAGCAGACGCTGATCACCCTCCTCAAGAAGCTCGGCTACCACGCCGCCAGCCTCGAGCTCGAACCCTCGGGCCCGCTCGCCGCGCAGCCGGCCGGGACCCCCGCCGAACCAGGCGTCTAGCCCGCCCAGCGGCCTAGGCCATACATATAGAAGGACCCCCAAATCCCGGCCCCCCTTGCGGGGAACCTTTCGAAGGCCTATTATCTTAGTTGTGAGACGTTTACCAGTAGAGGTATTTATGACCCGCTCCGCACCCACCACACTCGGCTTCCACCACATCACGCTCGTCGCCTCCGACGCGCGCCGAACCCTCGCGTTCTACCACGAGGTCCTCGGACTCCAGCTGGTGAAGCAGACGGTCAACTTCGACGACCCGTCGTCGTACCACCTGTACTTCGGCAACGCCGAGGGCGCGCCGGGCACGCTGGTGACCTTCTTCGAATGGCCGCAGGCCCCGCGCGGACGCTTCGGCGTCGGCGGCGTGCATCACCTGGCCTTCTCGACGCCGACCTACGAGACGCTGCTGAAGTGGAAGCGCCGGCTGCAGGACCTGGGACTCGCAGTCTCGGGCCCGATGCCCCGCGGCTACTTCACCTCGCTGTACTTCCGCGATCCGGATGGACAGGTGCTGGAGATCGCCACGGCCGGCCCGGGCTACGACATCGACGAACCGATGTCGGAGTTGGGCCAGCGAGTACTCGGCCAGCAGCCGCATCAGCTGCCGGGCACGCGCGACGACGCGGCGATCGCACGCACGACGCATCCGGAGCCGGTGCCGACGATCACGCCCGATATGGCACTCACGGGCCTGCACCACATCACGGGAATGACGGACGACATCGAGCGCACTAGCGACTTCTATGAGGAAGCACTCGGACTTCGTCTAGTGAAGAAGACGATCAACCAGGACGATCCGGACACGCCGCACTGGCTCTGGGCCAACTACGACGGCACGCGCGTGCTGCCCGGTAGCTCGTGGACACTGTTCGGCTGGAATCCGCGTTCACCTCACGCACGCAACGGCGTCGGCCAGACGCATCACGTCGCCTTCCGCGCGAAGGATGACGACGAGCAACTGGCCTGGCGCGATCACCTCACTTCGATCGGGCTGCAAGTCTCGCCCGTGATGGATAGGCAGTACTTCAAGAGCATCTACTTCCAGGCGCCAGACGGGCAGTTGCTGGAGATCGCGACGGATGGGCCAGGATTCGCGGTGGATGAAGCTGTACTCGGCGCGGAGCTCAAGCTTCCGCCGTGGCTCGAATCCGAGAGAACGCAGATCGCGGAAGCTCTCGGGCCGCTCAAGTAGAGGACGGAAGACGGATGACGGATGCTCACTGCACCAACGCGCGGTACTCGCATCCGTCCTCCGTCATCCGTCCCAAACCAACCCTCACCAACACTCGGTACCCAACTATGATCTGGAACCTCGACGCTTCCCACACGAACCTTGATTTCGCCGTCAAGCATATGGCGATCTCCACCGTCCGCGGCTCGTTCAACGTCTTCTCCGCCACCGGCGAGACGAACGATGCCGGTATGCCCACCAAGCTCTCGATGAAAATCGATGCGGCGTCGGTGTCCACGAACAACGAACAGCGCGACGGCCACCTGAAGTCGGCGGACTTCTTCGACGTCGCCAATCACCCGACGATCACCTTCGTCGCGACGAAGATCGCCGGCACGCCAGCCGAGCTGACGATCACCGGCGACCTCACCATCCGCGGCGTCACCAAGAGCGTCGTGCTCACCGGCGAACTCTCCGGCGAGGCGAAGGATCCCTGGGGCCAGCCGCGCCGCTCGCTCGAGGTCTCGGGCAAGATCAAGCGCTCGGAGTGGGGCCTCACCTGGAACCAGGCGCTGGAGATGGGCGGCGTGCTGGTCTCCGACGAAGTGAAGCTCAGCCTCTCGGCGCAGGCGGTGGCCGCGGAGCCGGAAGGCGCGGAGACGGCTACGGCGTAAGGCAGGCAACACAAGGATTGCCCCCGCACCTTTCGCCGCGGCGACGGGCCCGGACACCGCTATGGTGTCCGGGCCCGACTCGCTTTCAGCAGAAGCAGCATTGTATTACATTGTCTTACGTGAAGACCTCGACCGTGACCATCCGCCTGGACGCCAAGTTGGAACGCGAGCTCACGCGCCTGGCCAAGAAGCTTGGCCGTAGCCGCAGCGATCTCGTCCGCGACGCACTACGCCGGCAGCTCGCACTGGCGCGCTTCGAGCAGGCCCGCCGGGCGCTGCTCCCGCTCGCGGAAGCCCAGGGAATCGTCACGGATGAGGATGTCTTCGCCGATCTCCGGTGAAGGTCTTCTTCGATACGAACGTCCTCGTCAGCGCGCTCGTCGCCCGCGGCCTCTGCGCCGACCTGATGCGCGTGGTACTTGCCGAGCACGAGCTCGTCACCGGCGAGGTGAACCTGAAGGAGCTGCGGCGGGTTCTCCGCGATCGCTTCAAAGCGTCTGACGCACAGGTCGCGCTGGCCGAGGACCTGCTGCGTGACCAGGTGGTGGTGCCCAATCCTGCTCAGCTCTCCGCAATCACGGTGCGGGGCGTCGGTGATCCTCGGCAGGAATCCGTCACCCCTCGCCAGGCTTGGGATTTGCTGCGAAGCCGCGCATAGCGGTCCCGCCCCCCGGCGCATCACGAGGGAACGGATGGCGGGGATTCGGTGTCGCGGTTATAACGGGTAGCGTTATAACTGCGTCCGTGATATACTCCTTTGCGGACGCCGGCACGGAGGACGTCTTTAACGGCCGGGACACCCGCGCGGCGCGGCGAACTTGCCCGCCGCGCCTGTGGGCCGTTGCGCGACGAAAGCTGGACCAGCTTCGACGTGTCAGGCGGATCGAGGAGTTGCGGCACCCGCCAGGCAACCGACTGGAACCGCTTCAGGGCGACCGGTTTGGCCAGTACAGCATTCGGATCAACCGCCAGTATCGAATCTGCTTCCGCTGGGAGGATGGAAATGCCGCGCACGTCGAGATCACAGACTACCACTAGGCGCCGCTTGGCTGCGGATGCGCTCGTGAGCCGGCGGCTTCCGACGCACCGGCCGCCGACGCATCCCGGTGAGATGCTGGAGATGGAGTTTCTGAAGCCGCTTCGCATCTCACAGTCTGCGTTCGCCGCGCGACTTGGCGTTTCCTTCGTGCGCCTACACGAGATTGTCCGAGGAAAGCGCGGCATCTCGGCCGACACTGCACTTCGGTTGGCACAGGTGCTGGGAATGTCGGCGGATTTCTGGCTGGATCTTCAGGCCGACTGGGATCTCTGGCACGCGATACGCACCCCCCAAGGGCGCAAGATTCGAAAGCTGGAGCCACTGGCGTACTCCCAGTCGAGTTGACGAGATAGCGGTCCCGCCCCCCCGCGCGTAACCTTCGCAGACCCTCCACTCCCTCGGAGAACCTGCGACGTGCGTCCCACCCGCTCCCTCGCCCGCCCCCTGGCCGCCGCCCTGCTGGCCGGCCTCCTCGCCGCCCCGCTCGCCCTCGACGCCCAAGGCGCGAGCGGCAGCACCACCGCCCAGCACAACGTCCGCAGCCGCACGCTGGCCATCCGCAACGCGACCATCGTGGACGGCAACGGCACACCGGCTCGTGGCCCGGCGGATATCCTCATCGTCGGCGATACGATCGCGCAGATCGTCTGGCTCGATGCCGTCGCGCTGAGTAGCGGCAATGTGCGCCGCGTGCAGGCGGACGCGGAGATCGACGCCACGGGCAAGTTCGTGCTGCCGGGCCTGATCAATGCGCACGCACACCTGCAGCGCGGCCGCGGCGGATATCCGCAACCATACGAGTACACGCTGAAGATCTGGCTGGCCTCGGGCATCACGAGCTTCCGCGAAGTGGGCTCGGACTCGGTCGCCGGCCTGCTCTCGCTGCGCGCCGCCGAGCGCGCGGGCACGGCGATGTCGCCGCGGGTGTATGCGTACCTGCGCCCGGGCAACGCGCGCACGCCGGCGCAGGCGCGCGAACGCGTGCGCGCGGCCAAGACGCAGGGCGCGGATGGCCTCAAGCTCGCCGGCCTCGACCGCGACATCCTGATGGCGATCCTCGACGAGGCCAAGAAGCAGGGCCTGCGCGTGGCGCACCACGTGGGCGTGGAAGAGACCACGGTGTGGGACGACATCGCCGGCGGCACGACGACGATCGAGCACTGGTACGGCATCCCCGATGCGGCGATTCCCTCGGGCCGTCAGAGCTTCCCGTCGGACTACAACTACAACGACGAAACGGATCGCTTCCGCTGGGCGGGCCGCCTGTGGCGCGAGGCTGACCCAGTGCTGTTGGATTCGGTGCTGAAGAGTATGGTGCGCGCCAACGTGGGCTGGGTGCCGACGCTGGGCATCTACGAAGCCTCGCGCGACCTGCAGCGCGCGCAGACGCAGCCCTGGTTCCGCGACTACCTGCATCCGGCACTGGAGGAGTTCTTCAAGCCGGACCCGGCCAACCACGGCTCGTACTTCATCGGCTGGAGCAGCACGGACGAGACGTACTGGAAGGAGAACTACCAGATTTGGTTCCGCGCCCTGCGCCGCTTCGAAGAACTCGGCGGCACGATCGCCTGCGGCGACGACGCGGGCTTCATCTACCAGCTCTACGGCTTCGGTCTCATCCGCGAGATGGAGCTGCACCAGGAAGCGGGCTTCCATCCGCTGAAGGTGATCCAGCACTGTACGGGCAACGCAGCCAAGCTGATGGGCGAGGAGCAGCGCCTGGGCCGCGTGCGCGCCGGCTGGCTGGCAGACTTGATCGTGGTGGACGGCAACCCGCTCGAGGACTTCAAGGTGATGTACCCCGGCGGCACGACACGCATCGTGAACGACGTCGAGGAACGCACGCAGGGCATCGAATGGACGATCAAGGGTGGGATGCCCTACCACGGACCGACGCTGATGCGCGAGGTGAAGGAGATCGTGGACCAAGCCCGCACCCGCCGAGCCAACGGCCAAAGGTAGGGAAGTAGTTGCCGTTGCAGTTGCAGCTGTAGTTGTAGTAGCCGTTCGCATCCGTCATCCGTCATCCGTCCTCCGCCCCAGTGTCCTTCTCTCCCGATCTTCTCCGCCACAAGTCCGCCCTCATAACCGGCGGCGGTACCGGACTCGGCCGGGCGATGGCCGAGCGCTTCCTCGAACTCGGCGCAACGGTCATCATCTGCGGTCGCCGCAAACAGGTTCTGGACGACGCCGCGCAAGAGATGATGGCCGCGAAAGGCGGCCGCGTCGTCGCGATCCCCTGCGACATCCGCGACCCCGACGCAGTAGATGCAATGCTCGACCGCGCCTGGGCCGACATCGGTGGCATTGACATCCTTGTGAACAACGCCGCCGGCAACATCGCGGCGCCTACGGAGTCGCTCTCGCATCGCGCGGTGGATGCGGTGCTCGGCATCGTGCTGCACGGCTCCTTCTACTGCACGCTCTCCGCCGGCAAGCGCTGGCTCGCCGAAGGCCGCAAGGCGAAGGTGCTCTCGATCGTCACGACCTACGCTGAGGGCGGCAGTGCCTTTGTGGTGCCGAGCGCCGCAGCCAAGGCCGGCGTGCTCGCGATGACGCGTTCGCTGGCGGTGGAGTGGGGCCCGCGCGGCATCCGCTGCAACGCGATCGCACCGGGGCCCTTCCCCACCAAGGGCGCCTGGGACCGCCTGCTGCCTGACCCCTCGCTGCTCGACGCCGCCATCGAGCGCATTCCGGCGCGTCGTCCGGGCGAACTCATCGAGCTCGCGAATCTCGCGGCATTCCTCGTCAGCGACCTCGCCGACTACATCAACGGCGACTGCATCACGATTGACGGCGGCGAGAAGCTCAAGGGCAGCGGCCAGTTCAGTTGGATGGGTTCGCTGACGAAGAGCCAGTGGGAAGCCCTCGAGCGCGCAGCCCGCGGTACGACCGCGAAGGACAAGAGCCAAATGGAAGGCTGAGCCGATTCGCGTTCCTGCATCCGTCCTCCGTCATCCGTCCCCAGTCGGCAGCCCAATGCCCGATGTGATCACCACCCAGATCCGCCGCTTCCTTGAAACGCACGCCTTCCCGCTCGAGCGCTCCTTCCTGAGCCGCCCGTTCCGGGAGCTCGTGCCGCAGCTGAGCGAACTCCGCGCTGAGGTGAAGAGTCTGGGGCTCTGGGCCCCTCACCTGCCCAAGGAGCACGGCGGGCTCGGGCTCGCACTGCCGGAGTTCGCCGAGGTGAGTGCGGTGTTGGGTGAGTCGCCCATCGGGCACTACCTGTTCAATTGCAACGCTCCCGACATCGGCAACCAGGAGCTGCTGCTCGCGCACGGGAGCGACGCGCAGCGAAAGCAGTGGTTCGAGCCGTTGGCGCGCGGCGAGATCCGCAGCTGCTTCGCGATGACAGAGCCGGAGTTCGCCGGCTCCAACCCAGTCTGGATGGACACGCAGGCTCGGCGCGATGGCGACGCGTACGTGATCACTGGCCACAAGTGGTTTACGTCGAGCGCCGAGGGCGCGGCATTCACGATCGTGATGGCGGTGACGGATGCCGACGCGCCGCCGCACAAGCGCGCGAGCCAGATCATCGTGCCGCTGGATGCCCCGGGCGTGATGTTCGTGCGCAACATCCCGGTGATGGGCGAGGCGGGCAGCGACTACGCCAGCCACGCGGAGCTGCGCTTTGAGGGCGTGCGCGTGCCGGTGAGCAACCGCATCGGCGATGAGGGCGCGGGCTTCGCATTGGCGCAGGAGCGGCTCGGGCCGGGGCGCATCCACCACTGTATGCGGTGGATTGGCATCGGCGAGCGCGCGTTCCGTTTGATGGTGCAGCGCGCGGCCACGCGGGAGCTGGCGCCGGGCGAGCCGCTGGGGCAGCAGCAGGCGGTGCAGCATTGGATCGCCGAGTGCCGCGCGGAGTTGGATGCCTCGCGGCTCCTGGTGATGGACGTGGCGCATCGCATCGAGCGCGAGGGCGCCTCGGCGGCCCGGGACGGCATCTCGATGATCAAGTTCCACGTGGCCGGCGTGCTGCAGCGCGTGCTCGACCGCGCGATCCAGGTGCACGGTGCGCTGGGGATGACCGACGACACGCCGCTGGCGTATTGGTACCGGCACGAGCGTGGGGCGCGGATTTATGATGGGCCGGATGAGGTGCATAAGAGTGCGGTGGGGCGGCGGATTCTTGCTGCGGCAGGGATGGCGGGGCGTGTGAGAAAGGACGGATGACGGATGACGGATGCTTGTTGGGAGTGTGGCGATGAGTGAGGTGACTTCCGTCAGGGCTGGTGAGGAACTGCCGCTGGACTCGTTGAACGCGTGGATTGCGTCTGCGGCGGCGGAGGTGGGGCGCGTCGAGGCGGTGGAGCAGTTTCCGGGCGGGTTCTCGAATCTCACGTACCTGCTTACGACTTCCTCTGGCGAAGTGGTGCTGCGGCGGCCGCCGAAGGGGGCGCCGGGCGGATCGGCGCACGATATGGGACGCGAGGCGCGGATTCTGTCGGTGTGCGAGTTGCGGGGGATTCCGGCACCGAAGGTGATTGCGAGTTGCGACGATGCGTCCGTGATCGGGGCGCCCTTCTATTTGATGGAGCGCGTGCGCGGAGTGATCCTGCGCGGCAACTCGGCGCCTCCGGGCTACGACGCGGCGGCCTTCGCGGCGCTGGGGGAGCGCTTTCTCGACACGCTCATCGCCATTCACGGTGCCACGCCGTCGGACCCAGTCATCGGTGGGCTGGGGCGGCCGATGGGCTATGTGTCGCGGCAAGTCGAAGGCTGGACGGAGCGCTGGCAGAAGTCGCGCACGGACGATGTCGCCAGCGTGGAACAGCTCGCGGCGTGGCTGGCCGAGCATCAGCCCAGCGAGAGCGGGGCTTGCTTGATCCACAACGACTTCAAGTACGACAACCTTGTGCTCGACGCGGCGCAGCCTGGCAAGATCGTCGCGGTGTTGGATTGGGAGATGGCGACGCTCGGCGATCCGCTGCTCGATGTGGGTACGTCGCTGGCGTATTGGATCGAGGCGGGAGATCATCCGGCCTTCAAGGCGCTGGGGCTAGGGATGACGGCGCTGCCCGGCAACCTCACGCGCGCCGAGCTCTGGGAGCGCTACCTCAAGAAGAGCGGGCGGATGCAGCGCGCCTCGACTTGGTACCACGCCTTCGGCGTGTTCAAGGTGGCGGTGATCGCGCAGCAGATCTACGCGCGGTATCGCAAGGGACTTACAGCTGACGAGCGCTTCGCGAAACTCGGCGACGTGGTGCGGCTGCTCGGGGAGTTTGGCGGCAGCGTGGTTTCGCGCGGCTAGACGAGGTGCGCGGAAAGCGTCGGCGCGCGCTCAGTCGCCGCCGGTGATCTCCAGCATCTCGCTCGCCAGGCGCTCAAACTGCGTTTCGCGCTCGCGGCGCCAGCGCGGCAGGCGCACCAGACCGGCGAGAGTCATTCCCACGCCGCCGAGCATAATGGGCAGCGAGCTGGCAATCATCTCGGCGAGCTGCATCGTGCCAGTCAGCGAGCCGGCGAGGACGATGATGCTCGACGCCGCGAGCATCGAGACGCCGGCCGCGACGAACCCGCGAGTCTCGCCCTTGAGCGTACGGAAGCGCAGGCGGTGGCCGCTGCGGCTGGGTTCGAGCAACACCTGCAGGTTGCCGTTGGTCCACTGCCGGAACGAGCCGTGCGTCTCCACCTTGCCGCGCGCGTGGAAGGTCTCGCGCAGGCGCACGACGAGGTGCTCCCATTCGTCGTCGGTGAGCTTGCGTCCGAGTTCTACGTCCTGGGCGACGCCGATAGGGATGCCGAGCATCGCCGGGAGCTTGGGTGGCGCGGGCTGGTCCACTTCACGCGCAGCACGCGCGACGAGCTCTGCGGAGATGCCCGCTTCCTGGCCGATAGCCTGCAGCTCGGCCAGCGTCATTCCCTCGTTGCGAGTGAGGGTCTTGGAGGACTCGCGCTGCACTTCGGTGGCGCGCGAGAAGATGCGGGCGACTTCGTCGTCGGTGAATCGGCGTTCGGACATATGCGGAATCTCGCGGCTTAGGCGGCGGGGGGCAAACCGAGGGCAGCCCTAGGGCCGCATTTGCCGTACGGGCGCGGCGGCGGCACGATTCAGCAGTCACTCCGGAGGACGTATGCGACTGCCATCGCTGGCGCTGTTCGCCTGCCTCGGCCTTGCCCCGCAGCTCTCGGCGCAGGCAACGTGGAAGACCACCGTCCTGCCCGTCGTCGGCTCGGCGCCGGAGACGGGCGGTCAGTTCGGCGCGGCGCTGTTCCGCACGCTGCAGCCGGACGACTCGCTGGACACGCGGCCGTCGTCGCTGATGGGCAATGCCGTCGCCACCACCAAGGGGCAGCAGCGAGCGTTCGTCGAGTACGACCGCTGGGCGCCCGGCAACCAGCGACGCACCTGGGCAGCGGTGATCGTCTCACGGTTCCCTCTGCCGCACTGGGGCTCCGGGTACGAGACGTTCGCCGAACCCGTCGACTACGAGCCCGTCACGCTGGAACTCGCCCTCACGCGACATCGCAAGACCGGCCGGGCCACTTGGCTCAACGCCGGCGTCCGCGCCGTGTTCGTGGACGTCGAGAGCGCGGTGCTGGCACCGGACGAAAGCGCATTCCCCTACCAACTGGCGACGGCGCAGTTGGGCGTCATCCACGACACCCGCGACCACCTGTTCGCCCCGACCAACGGACGCGTGGTGGACATCTCGCTGGGCGTGGGGCCGCTACGCCACGAGGGTCGCACGAATCTCCTCACGCGCACGCGCGTGGACCTGCGTGGATACCGCCCGCTGCTGCGCGGCAGCTCGGTGGGCGTGCAGGCAGTGCTCGTCGGCAACGACGGCGCGGTGCCGATCGACCAGATGGCGCTGCTCGGCCACCACACGCTCAACCGCGGCTACACGATGGGCCGCTATCGCGACCACTGGATGGCATCCACACAGATGGAGCTGCGCAGCGGCGCCTTCGGCTGGGGGGAGCGCTTCGTGCTGACGGGCTTCGGCGGCGGCGCGCTGCTGGGGCGCTCGTTGCAAGGTCTCTCGGAGGGCAGCGTCTTGCCAAGCGGGGGCGCGGGCATTCGATTCCGCCTCGACCCGCGCACGCGCTCGGCGATCCGTGTGGACTACGCCGTGGGCAAGGCGGGGCAGTCAGGCCTGTACGTCGCCTTCAACGAGGCCTTCTAGCCTCGGGAGCATCCCGTGGCAGACATCAAGCTCGGCAAGATCCAGCAGATCGCGCTCGTGCAGCACGACGTCGAACGCGCGGTCCCCTTCTATAGAGACGGGCTCGGCTTGCCGCTGCTCTTCGAGACGGCGGGGATGGCGTTCTTTGACGCCGGCGGCGTGCGGCTGATGCTGAGCAAGCCCAGCCGTGCCGAGGTGGACCACAAGAACTCGATTATGTACTTCGAGGTGGCCGACTGCGCGGCGGCCTATGAGGCGCTCGCGGCACGCGGCGTACCATTTGATGAAGCGCCGCACGTGGTGGGCCGCACGGCCACGCACGAAATCTGGGTCGCGTTCTGCCGCGATCCCGAGGACAACATCCTCGCCATTAGCGAGGCGCGGGCGCTGTAACGGCGCTCAGGACGTCCCCATCGCGCCGGACGAGGCACCACACGCGTTCGCGCTGACTTTAGATTCCCTCTGTGCAGGCCCAGCGTCCGCCCCAGTCGCGCGGCCGCGCGCGAAACGCCGGTCTCCGTTGTCCAGACAGAGGTCTCCGCTGTGAATGATCGCTTCCTTCGCGCCCTGCGGCGCGAGCCCGTTGACCGTCCCCCCGTGTGGATGATGCGCCAGGCCGGCCGCTACCTGCCGGAGTACCGGGCGGTGCGCAGGAAGGCCGACTTCCTCACGATGTGCCGCACGCCGAGCTCGCGACGGAAGTCACGTTGCAACCCGTGGACATCCTCGGCGCAGGTGCGCGCGCACTTCCCGCATCCGCTCGTCGCCATCAAGCACGCCGACACCGAGCGCATCATCACCTACTACGCTAAGGAAGCCGCGCGCTGATGCCCGGCGGCGTCAGCTCGCCGGTGCGCGCCTTCCGTTCCGTCGGCGGCACGCCGCGCTTTATGACCAAGGCCAGCGGACCCTACCTCTGGGACGCCGACGGCAATCGTTACGTGGACTTCGTGCTCTCCTGGGGCCCGATGATCCTCGGTCACTGCCATCCCGAGGTCGTGGAAGCCGTGCGCGAACAAGTCGGCGTGGCGATGAGCTTCGGGGCGCCGTCGGACCTCGAGGCACAGCTCGCCGAGCGGGTGATCGCGATGGTGCCGAGCGTGGAGATGGTCCGCTTCGTCTCCAGCGGCACCGAGGCGACGATCAGCGCCGTGTGTCTCGCCCGCGCCGCCACCGGCCGCAGCAAGATCATCAAGTTCGCCGGCTGCTATCACGGGCACGGCGATGCGTTTCTGGCGCAGGCTGGATCCGGTGTCGCGACGCTCGGCTTGCCCGACTCGCCCGGCGTCACGCCCGCTACCGCCGCCGAGACGCTCACGGCGCCGTACAACGACATCGCCGCAGTGCAGGCGCTGGTCGATGCCAATGTGGATCAGGTCGCGGCAGTGATCGTCGCGCCGGTCGTCGGCAACGCCGGCTTCATCCCGCCCCAGCCAGGCTTCCTCGAAGGCCTGCGCGCGCTGTGCACCAAGGCCGGCATCGTGCTCATCTTCGACGAAGTGATGACCGGCTTCCGCGTCTCGCTCGGCGGCGCGCAGCAGAAGTTCAACGTGATGCCCGACCTCACCACGCTCGGCAAGGTGATCGGCGGCGGGATGCCCGTCGGTGCCTACGGCGGCAGGAAGGACCTGATGGAGATGGTCGCGCCCGCCGGCACGATGTACCAAGCCGGCACGCTGAGCGGCAATCCCGTCGCGATGGTCAGTGGCCTGAAGACGCTCGAGGTCCTCTCGCGCCCCGGCACCTTTGAGAAGGCCGAGCGCGCCGCCTCGCAGATGGTGAAGATGCTCACCGCCTGGGCGCGTGGGAACGGCCTGCCCTTCCAGGCCGCACACCTCGGGACGATGTGGGGCAGCTTCTTCACCAATACGCCGGTCGTGGACTACGCCAGCGCCAAGACCGCCGACACGCAGCGCTACACGCGCTTCTTCCACGCGATGCTGGCCCACGGTGTGTACTTGGCGCCGAGCCAGTTCGAAGCGGCGTTTACCTCGGCGGCGCACACGGATACGGTGCTGGGGGAAGTGACCGCGGCGCTGGCGCGGATAGGCGTGTAGACTGGACGGATGACGGATGACGAATGCTTGAAGGGTGCGCTGAGCTCGGCTCGGCGCACCCTTCTGGCTTCCGTCATCCGTCATCCGTCAGAAGTTCAGAGGCGCCGGTCGGAATCGAACCGACGAATAGCAGATTTGCAGTCTGCCGCCTTACCACTTGGCCACGGCGCCGTGCTTGGAAGCTAGCCGAGGGTCGGCCCCTTCTCAACCGAAATGTCCGCGCCGGGGCCCCGAGGTTTCCGGGCCCCGACCGGGGCGCCGGCGGCCGTGACCGAGGGCGGGCGGCTGGGCACGAACGTTTTGAGGGAGTGGAACGTCCTACCTGCGTCCCACCACCCAACCAATGCGTTTCCGCTACTTGCCTGCGGCCTCGGCCGCCCTGATCGCCCTGCTCGGAGCCCCGCTCGCCGCCCAGACGGGCAGCGGCACCGAGATCATCGTCGGCCGCGTGCTCGACACCGAAGGCAAGCCCATCGAGGGCGCCCGGGTCGAGGCGATGTCCATCGAGACCCAGACCTCCCGCGGCCGCACCACCAACGACCGCGGCCAGTTCACCATCCTGTTTCCCGACGGCAGCGGCCAGTACCGGGTGACGGCGCGGGCCATCGGTTACGCCCCCTCCACGCAGATGGTCTTGCGGCAATCGGACGAGGACCGGCTCGAGGTCACGATCCGCCTCCAGAGGTCGGCGCAGACCCTGCAGCAGTTCGTGGTCTCGGCCAGCCGCGGCCCGCTGCAGAGCAATGCCGACCGCCCGACGCCCGGCACGCAGGAGCGCGTGCTCTCCGGCGACCAGCTCTACCGCCTGCCGGTGGATGCGACCGATCCGACCGCACTCGCCGGCCTCTCGGCCGGCGTCGTCACGCTCGGCGGCAGCGACTCCGCCAGCGCCGCGTTCTCCGTGGCCGGCCAGCGCGTGGACCAGAATCAGGTGACGCTCGACGGACTCTCGTTCGGCAGCGGCGCGGTGCCGCAGGAAGCCGTGCGCGCAAGCCGTGTCGTGACCTCCACGTATGACGTCGCCCGCGGCCAGTTCACTGGCGGGCAGGTGTCCAGCACCACGCGCAGCGGCACCAACCAGTTGCAGGGTTCGCTCGGCTACGACCTGCGGACGCCGGAGATGCAGTTCTACGACGAAGAGGCCGTGCAGTTCGGTCAGCCGTACACGCAGAACCAGTACTCCTTCGGCCTCGGCGGCCCGATCAAGAAGAACCGCGCGTTCTGGTTTGGCTCGGCGCAATTCCGCGCGCGCGCCGACGGTTTACAGTCGCTGCTCAGCGGCAACGAGGTCGTGTTCCAACGCTTCGGCGTGGCGCAGGACTCCGCCAGCCGGTTCCTGAATCTCGTCGAGGGCTACGGACTGCCCGCGCGCGTGGACGGCATTCCATCGCGCCGGCTCTCCGAGAACCTCTCGACGCTGGCGCGAATGGACTTCGTGCTCACCGACAAGCACACGCTCACCCTGCGCGGCGACTGGCGCTTCGGCGTGCAGGATGGCCAGCGCATCTCGGCGCTGAGCGTGCCGCATTATGGCGGTGACCTGAACTCCCTCGGCGGCGGCGTGCTCGCGTCGCTGATCTCGCAGTTCGACAACGGTTTCATCAATGAGCTGCGCCTCTACGGCGCGGTGGACACGCGCGACACTAGGCCGTATCTCATCGCGCCGGCCGGCCGTGTGCAGGTGATCTCGGACTTCGACGACGGGTCGCGTTCCGTGTCGGCGCTGACCTTCGGTGGCAACGGGGCCTTGCCGCAGGACGTCGCCAACGACCAGCTCGAAGCCACCAACGAACTCTCGTGGATCTCCAACGACGGTGCGCACCGCCTGAAGCTCGGCGGCCTCGTCAACGTCAGCCGCTACGATCAGGACTACGCCACCAACCGCAACGGGACGTTCACCTACCTCTCGCTGGCCGACCTCGATGCCAACGTGCCGGCGCAGTTCACGCGCACGTTGGCGCCATCGGAGCGCAACGGCGGCATCACCAACAGCGCGCTGTACCTGGGCGACACCTGGCGCGTCTCGCGCGCCTTCCAGATGACCTACGGCGCGCGCCTCGAGCACACGTCGTACAGCGGGCTGCCCGCGTACAACCCGGCAGTCGAAGCCGACTTCGGGCGCCGCACCGATCGCTTCCCCAGCGAGACGCACGTGAGCCCGCGCGCCGGCTTCACCTGGACGCTCGGGCTTCCGCCGCAGGGCCAGCCCGCTGCGCCAGGCGGCGCGCAGGGCGGCGGAGCTCCCGGCGGTGGATTCCCGGGCGGCGGCCGCGGTGGCGCAGGCGGCCCCGGTGGCGGATTCGGTGGCAGAATGGGCGGCGCGATGGGCGGCGGCGGTCCCTTCGCCGGCCTCGCCACGACAATCATCCGCGGCGGCATCGGCGAGTTCCGCGGCCGCGCACCCAACGGGCTGCTCACCGGCGCCATCGACGCCACCGGGCTGCCGAACGGCGAGACGCAGTTGGTCTGCGTCGGCACAGACGTCCCGACGCCCGACTGGGCGCTGTACCGCGCCGATCCGACCGCCATCCCGACATCCTGCCTCAGCGGCGGCGGTGGCGGGCCGACCATCACGCAGCGCCCGAACGTCACGACCTTCGACAACGACTTCTCCGCGCCGCGTTCCTGGCGTGCCTCGCTCGGCGTACAGCGCCGCGTACTTGAGCGCATCAACCTGAGCCTCGACGTCTCCTACGCGCTCGGCATCGCGCTGTACGGCGTGCGCGACCTCAACTTCGATCCCACGCCGCGCTTCACGCTGGCTGACGAAGGGAACCGGCCCGTATACGTCGCGCCTGGGGCCATCATCCCCGCCACCGGCGTGGTGAACAACCTCGATTCGCGCGTCAACGCCAACTACGGCTCGGTCTTCGCCGTGGGCAGCGGCCTGCGGTCGGATACCCGCCAAGTCACGCTCGGCGCCAACGGCTTCCTGCGCAACGGGATGCTGATGAGCGCCAACTACACCTTCGCCCGCTCGCGCGACCAGTCGTCGTTCTCCTGCTGCAGCGCGCAACAGGCCTTCGCCTCGCCGACGACGGCCGGCGATCCCAACGACACGCCCTGGGGCACCAGCGACCTCGAGCGGCGGCACGTGATCGTCACCACGCTCACGATGCCGCTGCACCCGTCCGTCGAGTTCACGATGATCGGCCGCGCCACGTCGGGGCAGCCGTATACGCCACGCGTGGGCAACGACATCAACGGCGACGGCGCCCGCAACGACCGCGCGTTTGTCTTTGACCCCGCCACAACCGCCGACCCTGCACTCGCTGGCGCGATGCAGAGCCTGCTCGACGGCGCCACGCCGCGCGTGCGCGAGTGCCTCTCGTCGCAGCTCGGCCAACTCGCCGCTCGCAACAGCTGCTTCGCGCCGTGGTTCCCGTCGCTGGACCTACGGCTGAACTACCGGCCCGACCGCTTCGGGCTCAAACGCAACCTGATGATCTCGCTGCAGCTCGTGAATCCGCTCGCCGGCCTGGATCGCATCGTAAACGGCAAGGACCTCGAAGGCTGGGGCCAGCCGCGGCGCATCGATCCGAACTTGCTCTATGTGACGGGCTTCGATCCGGGCACGCAGCGCTTCCAGTACGCCATCAATGAACGCTTCGGCGACGCCACCGGAACCGGGGCCGGCGGCCGCGGGGTGGGGCAGCAGCTCAACCCGTTCCAGATCGCGCTGCAGATGCGCTACACCGTCGGACCGGACCGCACGCGCGACGCAATGCTCGCTGCACAGACGGCAGCGCGCGGTGGCCGCGGTGCTGCCGGCGGTCCCGGCGGCGGCGATATGGCCGGCATCGTACGGCGCTTCGCGCAGAATCCTTTCCAACAGACGCTGGCGATCCGCGACTCGCTTGGACTCGACTCCGCGCAGGTCACCCGGCTCGACGCGATGCGCGAGGCCTTCGACGGTCGCATCAACACGCTCGCCGCGAGCGTGCAGGAGCGCCTGCAGCGCCTGGGCAACAACGCCGATCCGCAGGCGATGATGCAGCAACTGCAAGGACCGCTCGGCGACGCGCAGCGCATCCGCACCGAGTCGATGGCCGAGTTGCAGCGCGTGCTCACCCCGGCGCAGTGGGAGAAGCTGCCAGCCCGCATCAAGAACCCGCAGGCCGGCTTCCCGGGGATGGCACCGGGCGCCGGCGGTGCCCAGCGCCCGCCGGCCCGCGTACCTTAAGCGGGCCGGCCGCACGTCGCGGTCGCCGTTCCCGTCGCGATGTCTCGCCTGCTCTCCCGCGCCGCTCGCTTCCGTCCGACCGCCACGCGCGTCCTGCTCCTCGCGGCGCTCGTCACCGCGCTCGTCGCCGTCGGGCGCTCCGATACGCTGCACCACGAACTGCTCGACGTCCTCGAGGCGTCGCGCAGCATCATCGTGGCGCACCCAGTGGGCGGCGCGCTGCTGTTCGTCGGTCTCGCTGCGCTCTCGGCGATGCTGGGCTTCGTCTCGAGCGCCGTGCTCGTGCCCGCGGCCGTCTATGCGTGGGGAGCGCCGTGGACCGCGGTGATGCTGTGGGTCGGCTGGACGCTGGGTGGCCTCACCGCGTACACGCTGGCCGCGACCTTGGGACGGCCCGTGCTGCGCTGGATCGTCGCCGGCGAGGCGTTGCGGCGCTACAAGCCGCTGCTCGACAAGCAACCGTCGTTTGGATCGGTGCTGCTCTTCCAGCTTGCGCTGCCTTCCGAGATCCCCGGGTACCTCCTCGGCCTCGCCCGCTATCCGCTGCCGCGCTACCTCGCGGCGCTGATGCTGGCCGAGCTGCCGTATGCCGTCGGCACCGTCCTGCTCGGCATCGGCTTCGTGAATCGCGACACCACGACGCTCGTCGCCGTCTGCATCGTCGGGGGATTGGCCCTCGTGCTCCTTGCGCGCGCGATGCAACGGCGGCAGCGCGCGGCGGAACCGAAGGCCTAGCACGACCGCTACGCTCTAGCGAACCATCACCGTTCCGCCCAGTATCCGGAGTGCCAATGTCCCGTCGCATCCTGTTCCTCGCCGCGTTCGCCCTCTTGGCGACCGCTTGCCGCAGCCGCAGCGCCGAAGCGCCCGCGCCGGAAGCCCTGACGGACGCGAACATCGCCGCCATCGTCGTCACGGCCAATACCATCGACATCCAGTACGCCGACCTCGCCTTGGCCAAGAGCCAGGATGCCGCCGTTCGCGAGTTCGCGACGATGGTGAAGAAGGATCACGAGTCCGTGAACGAAGCCGCCGGCTCCCTCGTCGCGCGCCTTGGCGTGACGCCGCAGATGAACAGCATCGCCTTCGACCTGCGCGATGACGCCGAGGTTAAGCGGCTCACCCTGCGCGACTTCGAGGGCTTCGCCTTCGACAGCGCCTACGCGGCCAATGAAGTCACGTACCACACGACCGTGCTCGCCGCGATCGATGACGCGCTGATTCCATCGGCGCAGAACGCCGAGCTCAAGGCCTTGCTGGTCGCGGTACGGCCGGCCGTGGCCGCGCACCTCGAGCACGCGCGCCACCTCGCGGCGCAGAAGGCGCGCCGGTGATCACGCGCCGCGCGCTCGCAGGCCTCGTCGTCGTGCTGGCGGTGGCCTGCGGCGCGGCGGCCGTCGGCGCGCGCGGGACGAAGCACGAGATCACGATGCGCGGAAACTCCTTCGGCCCTCGGCGCCTCGAAGTCGCGCGCGGCGACACCATCGTCTGGATCAATCGCGACATCGTGCGCCACGACGCCTCGGCGCCGGGCAGCTTCGAGTCCGGCGACCTGCGCGCGGGCGAGCGTTTCGAGTGGGTGCCTGCCGACACCGGGTTGGTTCGGTACCGCTGCACCATCCACCAACGGATGCGCGGCGAGATTCGGGTCATCGAACGCGAATAACCCGTTACAGGACAACGTCTTAAGCCACGGCGCGCAGGGGCATTCACCCCTGCGCGCCGTGCCCGCATATTGACAGAGTGTCAGTTGATTCGTGCAGATTCTGCAAATTTTTATGTGAATATGTGAGTTTCCGCTTGGAATTTTGCAAAATGTCAGTAGATTCCTGCACTTCTCGCGCCATCCGACGCCCACCTTCCGTCCTCCGTCTTCCGTCCTATGTCCACAACCGACACCCCCCGCCTCGTCGCGATGCGTGCCATCGCCACGCGAAAGCCCATCGTCCCCGACGTTCCGTCGATGGCTGAGAACCCCAAGCCGACCTCTGCCTACTTCGGCAGCCACACCTTCGGCGCCAAGCAGATGCGCGACAAGCTTTCGAAGGAGGTCTACGACAGCCTCACGCAGTCCGTGCGCCTCGGGAAGAAGCTCGAGCCCGCCATCGCGCCGGCCGTCGCGAAGGCCGTGAAGGAGTGGGCGATTGCGCAGGGCGTGACGCACTTCTGCCACTGGTTCCAGCCGCAGACCGGCCTCACCGCCGAGAAGCACGATGCCTTCCTCACGCTCGATGCCAACGGCAACGCCATCGAGAAGTTCACCGCCGAGCAGCTGATCCAGTCGGAGCCGGACGCCTCGTCGTTCCCGTCGGGCGGCCTGCGCGCCACCTGGGAAGCGCGCGGCTACACGGCGTGGAATCCGGCCTCGCCGCTCTTCATTATGGAAGCGGCCGGCACCAAGACGCTCTGCATTCCGTCCGTGTTCATCGGCTACAACGGCGAGGCCCTCGACGAGGTCGCCCCGCTGTTCCGCTCCAGCGAGGTGCTGTCCAAGGCCGCGCGTGAGCTGCTCGACACCATCGGCGACAAGGGCGCGCTGCGCGTCTACACCACGATGGGCACCGAGCAGGAGTTCTTCGTCATCGACCGCACGCACTTCGCGATGCGTCCCGATCTCGTGATGGGCGGCCGCACCGTCGTGGGCGCGCCGCCGCCGCGCGGCCAGCAGCTCGAGGACCACTACTTCGGGGGCATCCCGGAGCGCGTGCAGGCCTTCCTCGCCGAGGTGGAGCACGAGCTCTACAAGCTCGGCGTGCCGATCGTCACGCGGCACAACGAGGTCGCGCCCTGCCAGTTCGAGATGGCGCCGATGTTCGAGGAAACCGACATCGCCTCCGACCACAATCAGCTCGTGATGTCCGTGCTCAAGGACGTGGCCCTGCGCCACGGCCTGCAGGTGCTGCTGCACGAGAAGCCCTTCGCCGGCATCAACGGCTCGGGCAAGCACTGCAACTGGTCGCTGTCCATCGCCTCCGACAACGAGCTCAACGGCATCAACCTGCTCAAGCCCGGCAAGACGCCGCACCAGAACATCCGCTTCCTGATGTTCCTGGCGGCGGTGCTCAAGGGCGTGCACAAGCACCAGGGTCTGCTGCGCGCCGGCATCGGAAGCTCCGGCAACGAGCACCGGCTCGGCGCCAACGAGGCGCCGCCGGCCATCATCTCGATCTTTATGGGCAACGCGCTCACGAAGATGATCGAGGACATCATCGCCGGCCGCGCGGGCACCAAGGCCGAGCAGGCGATGCTGCAGCTTGGCGTCGCCAAGCTGCCGGAGATCGAGCAGGACAACACCGACCGCAACCGCACCTCGCCCTTCGCCTTCACCGGCGCCAAGTTCGAGTTCCGCGCGGTGGGTTCGTCGCAGTCGATCGCGTTCCCGGTGATGATCCTCAACACCGTCGTGGCCGAGGCCATCACCGAGCTCACGGCGCAGCTCAAGAAGGAGATCGCCGCTGGTGCGGCCGTGGACGACGCCGCGCTGAAGGTCGTGCGCAAGGCGTTCAAGGACACCAGCGCCATCCGCTTCGAGGGCAACGGCTACAGCGAGGAGTGGGTGCGCGAAGCCAAGAAGCGCGGCCTGCTCAACCTCCGCCGCGCACCCGAGGCGCTGGCGCAGCTCAGCACCAAGGCCGCCAAGGACCTCTTCACCGGCACCGGCGTACTGTCGGCCGCGGAGCTCGAGAGCCGCTATCACGTGCGCGTCGAGCGCTACGTGAAGGATCTCTTGATCGAGATGGAGATGATGTCCGAGATGCTCGACACGATGATCCTGCCGGCCGCCTACGCCTACCTGGGCGACTTGGCCGAGGGCGCCGCCAAGGCGAAGACGGTGGGCATCAAGAGCATCCCGCAGAAGGCGGCATTGGATGCCATCGGCAAGCGGGTGACCTCCCTGCAGGCGAAGACGGCGGCGCTGCACGCGGCGGTGAAGAAGGCGCACGCCCTGCACGACGACGTCACCAAGTGCGCGGCCTTCCTCACCAGCACCGGCGCCGACGCGATGGCCGCCTGCCGCGACATCAGCGACGCGCTCGAGGTCAGCATCGGCGATCAGTACTGGCCGCTGCCGCGCTATCGGGAGATGCTGTTCCCGGTATAAGACGGAAGACGGAGGACGGATGACAGAAGAACGCGGGGGGACGGCTCGAAGCCGTCCCCCCGCGTCTGTTGCATCCGTCCTCCGTCTTCCGTCCGGTTCTCAGTTCACGAACAGCATCACCCGGTACGCGCAGGGCGCGAGAGTGCAGGACGCCATCGTGACCCGCACGCGGATCTGGCCGCTGTAGTTCTGGATCGGCACCACCGGTGCGTCGTCCGGCGTCACGTCCTCGCCCAGCTTGCTGCCGCTGCCGGAGAAGACGGTGAGGTCGAGGTCGTCGCAGTCCTCATCGCACACCCCGATCACGCCGGCCAGTGACTTGCCGTTGGGAATCTGCATCTGGATGTCGGTCGTGCCGCCGTTATTCAGGCTGCCGCTGCTGTGGCTCTCGAGCCGCAGGCCCGCCGCGCCCATCGCCTCGATCGCGGCACGCGTGAGCAGGTCCACGACATTCTGGGCGCGAGCCGCCGCTGGCGTCGCGGCCGCCAACAAGACGGCGGGAAGGGCCAGCAGGACCGCACGGCGCATCAACGAACGCATCCGAGAATTCTCCGGTGGGGGGGGGTCGGCAAGAAACTACCGCAGGAGGCGCTTGGGCGCGACCAGGCGGTAGGAGTCCTCCACCAGCCGCGCGATCTCGCCCCAGGGCGGGCGCTTGTCCAGCCAGACGCCTACCCAGCCGGCCTTGCCGACGTAGGGCGGGAAGTAGAAGCGCTGCGGCCGGTCGGCGAGCATCAGTGCCTGGTCGCCGGGCGCCGCCTTGAGCCACACCCCAGGCCGTCCACCGCTATGCTTGGAGTCGCTCGGCTGCGCATACATCGCGAAGATCTTGCCGACGCGGAAGGTCGAGGTCTCCCAGGCCAGCACTTCCGTCGCTTCTGGCAGCGCGAGACAGATGCGGCGCAATCGTTCGAGTGGGTCGGTCGCCATTGCCGGAAGATCCCGTACCGGCGGCGCGCCGGCAAGCACTCCGGCCGGGTGGCGCGTAGCTTCTGACCATCCTTGAGCCAGGAGCTTTCGTGCACGTCCTTCCCACCCGCGCGCGGCACATCCTCGCTGCGCTGTCGCTCACCGCGGCCCTCGCGCTGCCCGCCCTCGCACAGCAGCCGATCGACCAAGAGTACACGGCCAAGATCCGCGAGCACCTGCAGGACCCGCGCATCACCACCGAGCTGGTGGACCATCTCCCGGCGCACCCGACGATCCCGACGCCGCTCAAGTTCTTCGGCCGCATCGTCGGCACGCCGGGCGAACTCACCTACGCCGCGGACATCCACCGCTACTTCCAGGCGCTCGACGCCGCGTCCGACCGCGTGAAGGTCTGGAAGATCGGGACCTCGGAAGAAGGCCGCGATATGTACGTGCTGGCCGTCTCCGACGAGGCGACCATCGCCAACCTCGAGCGCAACCGCGACCAGCTCAAGGAGCTGACGGATCCGCGGCGCACCAGCGATGCCCGTGCCCAGGAGCTCATTCGCACGACCAAGCCGGCCTACTGGGTCACCACCGGGTTGCACTCCGGTGAGACCGGCGGCCCCGAGATGGTGATGGAGCTGGCCTACCGGCTCGCCGTCTCCGAGATGCCGCTCATCCAGAACATCCGCAACAACAGCGTGGTCTTCATCACGCCGGTGCTCGAGGTGGACGGTCGCGAGCGCCAGGTGGATACCTACTACTTCAACAAGACCCGCCCCAGCGGCGAGGCGCAACTGCCGCTGATGTACTGGGGCAAGTACGTGGCGCACGACAACAATCGCGACGGGATGGGGCAGTTCCTCGCCCTGACGCGCCACACGAACCGCTTCTTCCTCGACTGGGTACCGCAGGTGATGCACGACCTGCACGAGTCGGTGTCGTACCTCTACACCTCCACCGGCACCGGCCCGTACAACGAGTGGCTGGATCCGATCACCGTCACCGAGTGGTGGACGATGGCGCAGGTGGACGTGATGGAGATGACCAAGCGCGGCGTGCCCGGCGTGTGGACCTACGGCTTCTACGACGGCTGGACGCCCAACTACCTGTTCTTCGCGACGCACGCGCACAATGCCATCGGTCGCTTCTACGAAGTACAGCGCTACGGCCCGGACAACGTCGCGTCGCTGCGCGTGCCGCCACAGACGACCTCGCGCGAGTGGTTCCGCCCGAATCCGCCGCTGCCCGAGATCAAGTGGGGCCCCCGCAACTCGGTGAACATCGGCCAGTCGGGCCTGCTGTTCTCGCTCGATCACTTCGCCAGCAACCGGCGCCTGTACCTCGAGAACTACTGGCTCAAGAACAAGCGCTCGGTCGAGAAGGGACGCGCCGGCCCGACCTATGCCTGGCACGTGCCGGCCAACCAGCGCCGTCGCGTCGATGCCGTGGATGCCATCAACGAGCTGCAGCGCCAGGGCCTCGAGATCCACGTCGCCGACACCGACTTCCAGGCCGGCAGCACGCGCGTCTCGCGCGGCGACTGGATCGTCCGCGCCGACCAGCCCTACCGCACGCTCGCCGATATGTACTTCAGCGTGCAGAACTTCTCGCCCGCCAACCCGCGGCCCTACGACGACACCGGCTGGACCTTCCAGCTGATGCGCAACGTCGTCGTCACGCCGGTCTCCGACTCCAGTGTGCTCACGCGCCGGATGACCCCGCTCACGGCGCCGGCACGGGCCACGGGCGGCATCAGCGGCAACGGACGCGTCGTCATCGTCGACCACACCACCGACAACGCGCTGGTCACCTTCCGCTTCCGGCTCAAGGACGTCGCGATGCGCGCGGCACAGGCGGACTTCGAGGCCGGCGGCCGCCGATTCCGCGCCGGCGCCTTCATCATCCCCGACGCCGACCTCGCGCGCGTGGGCGCCACGCTCGCGGAGCTCGGCCTGCAGGGCACGGCCGTCGCCGCGATGCCCAGCGTCGCCACGCACGACCTCGACGTGCCGCGCATCGGCTACATCCACAGCTGGCAGCGCACGCAGGACGAAGGCTGGGTCCGCGCCGCGCTCGACACCTACGGCGTCCCTTACGAGTACTTCGCCGACCAGCGCCTGCGCGACGGCAACCTCCGCGCCCGCTACGACGTGATCATCTTCCCGCACGTCGGCGGCACGGCCCAGGCGCAGGTCAATGGCATTGCGATGACCGGCACGATGCCCCTGCCCTACAAGCGCACGCCCGAAACGCCCAACCTCGGCGCCAACGACGAGGCCGACGACATCCGCGGCGGGATGGGCATCGAGGGCCTGATGGAGCTCTACAACTTCGTGAAGGCCGGCGGCACACTCATCGTCGAGGGCGCCACCAGCACCATCTTCCCCGAGTACAACCTCACCACCGGCGTCTCCGTCGAGTCCCCGTCGGACCTCTTCGTGCGCGGCTCGGTGATGCGCGGCATCGTCACCGACCGCCGCAGCCCGATCGCCTACGGCTTCAATGCACAGGTGCCGGTGTACTTCAACCAGGCGCCGGTACTCAGCGTCGCCGGCGCCGGCGGCGGCTTCGGCGGATTCGGCGGCGGGGGCGCCGGCGGCAACGCGGCGCAGCAGAACACCACGCCGATGGCCACGCGCGTGACGCTCTCGCCTTGGGATTTCAGCGCCGTCGAGGGCACGCCCACTGAACCCGCGGCCGCACCGGTTCGCGGCGGGCAGCGGCCGCCTGCCGCGACGCCGGCACCCGCAGCGGCTGGTGCCGCTGGCGGGCCACGCCCACAGGGCGCCGCAGCAGCGGGCGCCGCACCGGCAGCGGCCGCCGCCGCGCGCGCACGCGACACCCGGCCTCGCGCCATCCTCAGCTTCCCCGCCAACCCCGACCAGATGCTGCTCTCGGGCACGCTGGCCGGTGGCGAAGCCCTGGCCAACCGCGCGCAGGTCGTCGATGCGCCGGTCGGGGACGGACACGTCGTGATGTTCGGCATCCGCCCGTTCTGGCGCTGGCAGACGCACGGGACGTTCTTCCTCGGCTTCAACGCCATCCTGCACTGGAACGACCTCGACGCCGGGCGCTAGGCAGCGACCGGTCCGGACACGAAGCGGGGGCGCAGCGATCGCTGCGCCCCCGCTTTGCATCACCACCAGCCGAAGTCAGTTCACGAACAGCATCAGGCGGTATCCGCAGTTGCCCTGGCAGGTGGCCATACTCACCTTCACGCGGATCTCGCCGGTCTGGTTTTCGAGGATGACAATCGGTACGTCATCGGGCTCGAAGTCCGAACCCACCGACTGGCTACCCTTGAAGACCTCGAGGTCGATGTCCGAACAGTTCGCGTCGCACACCGCGACGACGATGCCCGTCTTGCCAGTGGGGATCTCCAGCGTCACGTCACGCGAGGCCGAAGCCGCCAGCGCCCCGCGCGACTGCTGGGCGAGCGAGAAGCCCTGCGCGCGGAACATCGCGACCGCGCTGTCGGCCTGCGCATCGAGCAGCGGCGAGTCCGCCTGAGCCACCGCGGTCCGCGGCAGGACGGTCGCGAGTGCGACAAGGGCGACCAGCGACAGCACGGAGTGGAACGAACGACGCATTCAGGACCTCGGGAAATGGAGTGAGGAGTGGGGGATGCCACAACCTACAGCCTCCCCGCGCGGGCTGATAGCGTGGCCGGCGACGCGATGTTCCCTGAGGTCCCCGGCTACGTCGCGGAACCGACGCTCACGCCGACAGCGGTGACCGTGCTGCCGCTTCGCGCGCGGTCACCGAGTTTCCCGCCGTCCCCGTGACCACGCCACGGCAACGCGGGGCTCCGCAGGCACAGTCGAAGGGCTCGGCGGCGGTGTCCAGGAACTGCGCGTAGTCGAGCGTCAGCTCTTCGCCAACGGCAATCGCACGCGCGGCCACGACGTCGAGGCCGAGGTAGGCGGTGTTCGGGTCGCAGGAATGGTTCTGCGGCGCCCACGCCGAGGGCTCGCTGTCCCAGATCGCGTACACCTCGGCGCTGATCGGGTACGCGTAGCGGCGGAACAGCTCCTGCTCCGTCGCGCCCCAGTGCGTCTCCACGTGACGCCGCGTCACGAGGCGGAAGGGGCGCTCCTCGCCGCGGAAGATCACCTCGCCCGCCTGCAGCGCGCGCGCCGCGACGATGCCATACCCCGCAATGGCGTCGCCGCGCATCGTGTACGCCTTGCGGCGCCGTGCGTAGCGAGCGCGCCCCTCCGCGACAATCCGCTCGAGGAACCCCGCCTGCCCCAATCCGTCCAGTCGCAGGATGTGGTCGGCCGAGCCTTCCCAGCCTTCGGGATAGAACACGCTGCAGGTGAAGTTGATCTCGAGGAAGTACAGCGTCCCCGCCGCGTCCATCCGGAAGTCCATCCGCGCATAGCCCGTCGCGTCGAAGCTCCGGAAGACGATGCGCGCCGCGTCCTGCAGCCGCTGCACCAACGTCGGGTCCGTCACGCGCACATTGGCGTCGGGGTGCAGCTCGCTGGTCTTGAGCGCGTAGCTCTTGTAGCGGCGGCCCTCGGGAAAGCGATACTCGATCGGCGCCAGTGCCGTGCTGCGCCCGTGCCCGTCGGCGTCGCCGATGACCAACACGGTGAACTCGCGCCCCTCAATGAATTCCTCGACCAGCAGCTCCGGATAGTCCCGCTGCACCTGCGCCACCTGGCCGCGCAGCGCCTCGGCGTCGGCGACGCAGGCGTGCTCGTCCACGCCCAGCGAATCGCCGGCCTTCGCCGGCTTCACGAACAGCGGATAGCGCAGCTTGGCGCGAGCGGCCGCGGCCACGGCATCGTCGTCCGGTCCGACCACCACGTGCCGCGGCGTCGCCACGCCGGCCGAGTGCGCGACGTACTTCATCAAGGGCTTCGACGGATCGTAGAGTTGCGGCGTCGGCCCCGTGTAGGGCAGGTCCAGCTGCTCGAGCGAATGGATGACGTCCACGCTCGGCACGTCCCACTCGAGGTAGCCTTCACAGAGGTTCACATAGATGTCGAAGCCCTGCGGCTTCAGGGCCTGCAGCTGGCGGTGCACGCTGAGCTTGTGCAGGAACTCGTGGTGGACCGTGTGCCCAGGTGCCAGCGCCGCGAGGTTGCGCGGCGGATCATAATGCCGGTAGTCCACCGTCGAGGTGGAATAGTCCGGCTGGAGGACGCAGATCTTCACGCGGCGCGGCGCACGCCCACGCGGCTACGCTGCCGCGCGGCCGCGAGGATGGCCGCCACCGCGTGGGCGAACGGCCGGCGCGCGAACTTGAGGATCGCGCCGATGCTCGTGAACAGCTCGTCCTCCGACAGGCCGCACTGCGCGTTCACCTCGAGCACCGCCAGCTCGCCGGTGGCGGCATCCTGCCGCAGGTCCACGCGCCCGTATCCGCGCCCACCCACCGCCGCGTACGCCGCCCAGCTCACCTCGCGGATCCGCGCCGCCTCGGCGCGCGGCACCGGCGCGTAGCGCCACAGGTCCTCGTCGCGCTCGTAGCCGCCCACCGGCGACTCCACCTCATACATCCCCCAGAGACGGTCAAACGAAAGGAAGCGCTCTTCCATCGGCAGGCGCGAGTTGAACCGCCGCTCCACCGGCGCGTACACAAGGCGGCGCGAGGCGGCATCGTGGTTGCCCACGATGAATGCCGTGAACTCGCGGCCGGTCACGAAGCGCTCGGCCAGGACGCCGCCGCTGGTGAGGTCCCAGCCGTGATAGCCCAGGCGCAGGCGCTGCAGTTGTTCCTTGAGCTCGGCCGGCGTGCGCACCACCGACTTGGTCGTCACGCCCATACTGCCGGCGGAGACGGCGGGCTTCACGATCAGCGGACCGCCGCCGAGGCGCGCGAACAGCGCCGCGGCACCGCGGCCGTCGCGCGGCACTTCGGCCCACGCCGCCGTCGGCACGCCGGCGCGATCGAAGGCGCGCTTCATATCCAGCTTCGACGTCGTGCCGTCGTAGAACGGCGCGTCGGCACCGGTGTAGCGCAGGCCGTGCCGCTCCAAGGCGTGGATGACGGAGAGGCCCGGCACGCCGTTGGCTTCGTCGCCATCGCAGAGATTGAAGACCGTGACGTCGTGCCGCTCGGCACTCTTGGCGATCCGCGCGATGACAGCATCACGGTCCGCCAGTGTCACCTTCTGCCAGCGCCACGCGATGCCGAGGGCGGCGAAGGCCCGCCGATACTCGGCGCGGCTCTGCGAGAAGTCGTAGTACCACGCGAGGTTCTCGTCGTCCGTCTCGAGATGCGGCACCAACACCCACACGAGCGGTTCGCGCGTGCGGGGGGGACTGGGGTCGCGCGGCGCCCGGACGCGCGCGGCCGTACTCATCGCCGGAATACGATGGACATTCGAGCTATAAGCTAGCGAGGTCCGGGAAAAAGGAACACAGGGTGCCTAATCCCGCAGGCACCCCGGTTCAGCCCGCCGGCGTGATCGAGATCGATCGCCAGGCGCCACGGCGGAACCGCCAGACGCTCAGCGCACAACGCGTGATGTGTCCGCAGAGGATCGCCAGCCAGATATCGCTCGCCGAGAGCGGCCGCAGTCCCTGCAGCGTCGTGAGCAGCCCGAGCGGCACGATGATCTGCGAGACGATCGAGATGTACAGCGGGCCCTTGGTGTCCCCGGTGCCCTGCAGACCACCGGTCACCGTGAGCGCGACCGAGATGAACAGCCCCGACACCGCCAGCCAGCGCAGCAGTTCGCTGCCGAGCGCCAGCACCGAGGGATCGTTCATCCCGAAGAGCCCGAGCAGCACGTTGGGCATCGTGAGGAACAGCGTGCCCACGACCACGGCGATGCCGACGCCGTACCCGGCCGCCACGCGCACCGCGACGGCCGAGCGTTCCGGCTTGCCGGCGCCGAGGTTCTGGCCGGCCACCGCCGCCGCGGCTCCCATCAGCCCCACGGACGTCCACGTGATGAGCGAGAAGAGCTCGGTGTAGCCCACCGCGTAGGCGGCCTGTGCCTCGGCGCTCTGCGGCAGCGAGCCGATGAACCGCAGCAACAGCACGCCGGCGACGTTCATCGCGATGCCCTGCAGGCCCGCCGGCAGTCCGAAGCGGAACAGCTGGCGGATCGTGCCCCAGTCGATGCGCCGCTGCTCGCGCGGCGGGAACTGCACCACGAGGCGGCCCGTCATCAGCATCCAGAGCCCGATGGCGCTGACCGTCACGCCCGCGATCATCGTTCCGATCGCGGCGCCTGCCACGCCGAAGGCCGGGATCGGCCCGAGCCCGCGGATCAGGATGATGTTCAGGAGCACGTTCATCACCGTCATCGCGACGCCCAGCCGCATCGGCGTCTGTGCGTCGCCGGCCGCGCGCAGCGCGCCGCCGAGCAGGAAGAACGTCATCATCCCGATGTTGCCGACGAGCATAATGCGCAGGTACAGCAGCGCCTCGGCCTGCACCGCCGGCGCGGCGCGTACGAGGTCGAGCAGCCACGGCGTGGCGAACCAGCCGATCGGCGCCAGCACGAACAGCGCGAGCAACATCGTCGCCACGAAGGCCTGGTACACCGCGTGGTTCACCAGTTCGGACTTGTCGGCGCCCGCGTGCCGTGCCACGAGCACCCCCATCCCCGTGTACAGCGACATCACGAAAACGATGACGACGATGAAGATCTGCAGCGACACGCCCACGGCCGCGTTGCCGGCGTAGCCGACGTAGTGTCCCACCATCGCGTGGTCCACGATCCCCTGTAGCCCGCCGATGACGTTCTGCAGCACGGTCGGCCACGCCAGCTTCCAGACGGCGCTGCTGACCGGCCCCTCGACGATCGAGCGGTCGAACTTCTTCGGTGTCGGCGCGGCCAAGGGCTACTCGACCTTCACGAGCCGCACGATCATCACGAGCGTGGCGTTGGGGGGCACCTTGCCGCGGCCACGCGCGCCATAGGCCAGTTCCGGCGGCACGACCAGTTGGCGCACGCCGCCCGTGCGCATCCCGCGCAGGGCCAGTTCCATCGCGACGATGGACTGGCGCTCGCCGAGCTTGAACTGCAGCGGGCGCTCCGGTTCCGCACGGTCCACTTCGGTGCCGTCCGGCAACCGCACGACGTACGCGATGTGCACCGTGAGGCCGGGCTGTCCTTGGCGTCCGTCGCCGACGATGAAGTCGCGGAAGTAGAACCCGCGCTCGTGCTGCGTCATCTCGGCGAGATCGACCTCGGCTTCGACCGCGAACAGCTCCTGCGTGATCGGCTGCGGAGGCGGCGGCGGTGCCGCCGGTGCGCAGGCGGCCAAGGCGAGGGTCCCGAGCAGTACGGCACGGCGCATCAGTACTTGGCCAGGTAGCGGTCCAGCTCCCACGCCGAGACCTGGGAGATGTAATCGCGCCACTCCTCGCGCTTGGCCGCGAGGAAGTGCTGCGTCACGTGCGGCCCCAGCGCCTCGCAGATCTCGGCGTCCTTCTCGAGTTCGTCGCAGGCTTCGTTGAGGTCGCGCGGCAGATCGTCGATGCGCAGGCGGCGACGCTCGCGGTGGCTCATCTCCCAGATGTTCTCGTTCACCGGCTCGCGCGACGTCGCCTCGGTGGCGATGCCGTCGAGGCCGGCGGCCAGCATCACCGCCAGCGCGAGGTAGGGGTTGGCGGCCGGGTCAGGCGAGCGCAGCTCCACCCGCGTGCCCGTCTGGCGGCGCGCCGGCACACGGATCAGCGGCGAGCGGTTGTGCAACGACCAGGCCACGTTCACCGGCGCCTCGAAGCCCGGCACCAGGCGCTTGTACGAGTTCACCAGCGGGTTCGTGATCGCGCACATCCCGCGCGCGTGCTTGAGCAGGCCGCCGATGTAATGGTGCGCCACCGCGGAGAGCTCGAACTCACCCTTGCGGTCGTAGAAGGCGTTCTCGCCCTTCCGGAACAGGGACTGGTGCGTGTGCATCCCGCTGCCGTTCTGCCCGTACACCGGCTTCGGCATAAACGAGGCCACGAGCCCGAACTGCTGCGCCACGTGCTTCACGACAAAGCGGAACGTCGCGATGTTGTCGGCCGTCGTCAGCGCGTCGGCATAGCGGAAGTCGATCTCGTGCTGCCCGTGCGCGACCTCGTGGTGCGCCGCCTCGACCTCGAAGCCCATCTGTTCCAGCGTCGCCACGATCGCGCGCCGCGCATCTTCGCCGCGGTCCATCGGCGCGAGGTCGAAGTAGCCGCCCACGTCGTGCGTCAGCGTCGCCGCGCCTCCGTCCTGCGCCGGACGGAACAGGAAGAACTCCGCCTCCATCCCCGCGTTCATCACGTAGCCCTGCTCGGCGGCACGCGCCACCTGCCGCTTGAGCACGTGCCGCGGGTCGCCCGCGAACGGCGTACCGTCCGGCATCACCACGTCGCAGATCACCCGCGCCACGCGCTGCTGCGGATCGCCCCAGGGAAACACCCGGAACGTCCCGAAGTCGGGACGCAGCAGCATATCCGACTCCTCCACGCGCACGAAGCCTTCGATCGACGACCCGTCGAAGAGGATGTCGCCGGCCAAGGCCTTGGCGAACTGCGACGCCGGCACCTCCACGTTCTTGTTGATGCCGAGGATGTCGGTGAACTGCAGGCGTAAGAACCGCACACCCTGCGACTCGGCGAGGGCGAGGATGTCCGTGGCGGTCGCGCCGGAAAGGTCGCCGGGCGCGGCGGGGGGCTTGGGCATCCGTGGAATATCGGCCGTTGCCGAGGGCCACGCCATTGGCGCGACGCACCGCGATTAGCTTTTCGTAATGGCCAAACACTGCGCGCAATGCGGCGCCCCGCTCGGCGACCGGGGCGCCTTCTGTCATCGCTGCGGGGCGCCGCGCCAGGGCGCTCCGGCTCGCCAGGCCACCGGCGGTGCCGACGCCACGCCCGTGCTCCCCTGGGTCATCGCCGGCATCGCCGTGCTCGCCTTCGTGGCCTTCGTGGCCGGCCAACGCTTCGGCGGGCGACCCGCGGCGCCCGCGGCGCAAGGGCCCGCGCCCAGTGGCGCGCGGGCGGTGGACCTCGCGTCAATGTCGCCACAAGAGCGCGCCGATCGCCTCTTCCAGCGCGTGATGACCTACGTCAGCGAAGGCAAGAGCGACTCCGTGCAGTTCTTCGCGCCGATGGCCATCGCCAGCTTCGAAGCCCTCGCGCCACTCGATGCGCACCAGCGCTACGACCTCGGACTCATCGGCCTCGTCAGCGGCGATGCCGTGATGGCGCGCGCACAAGCGGACACGATACTCAGCGGCCAGCCGACGCACCTGCTCGGGTTAATCCTCGGGATGCGCGCCGCCGGCCTTCAAGGAGACCAAGCGGCTCGCGCGCAGTTCGCTTCGCTGCTGTCGCGCTCGATCGTGAGCGAGCGGGCAAAGAGCCTGCCCGAGTATGTGGACCACGGACCGGACATAGACGCTGCTGTGCGCGAGGCCGATGTGAAAATTTCAAGTACACCATAAGACCAGTTATGAGACAGCATAAGGCCTTTGTTTCCGCCAATAGCGGCCAAGCTCTACTTTCAGATTTTTCCGACCTGTCCGTCTAACGCACGCCGTATTAAACGATTGGCGATACTGTGGTGGCAATCCTTCGTTCGCTGTCGCACATTCTCCCGACATTGACCTCGCACTGATTGAATGACTGCCCCTCGCTCCCCCGCTCCGGGTCGACTCACCTCGGCCATCCGCGCGGTCGCCGAACCGCCGGCCCGCCACGTCCTCGTCGTTGACGACGAGGAAGTCATTCGCACCTCGCTCGCGCGCTTCCTCCGCGCGCGCGGCTTCGATGTGACGACCGCCGAGTCCGGACGCGCCGCAGTCGCTGCGCTGCAGCAGGAGAAGTTCCTCGCGATGCTCTCCGACATCCGGATGCCAGGGATGACGGGCCTCGAGCTCGTGCCCGAGGCGCATCGGATCGACCCGGACCTCGCGATCATTATGCTGACCGCGGTCAACGACGCCCCGACGGCCACCGAGGCCCTCGGGATGGGCGCGATGGACTACCTGATGAAGCCGGTCGAGCTCGGCGACTTGGCCACCGCCCTGGAGCGCGCGCTCCATAAGCGCGCGCTGTCCATCGAGCAGCGCAAGGTTGAGCGGCTGATCCGCGAGGAAGTCGCGGCCCAGACCGAGGAACTGCGCCTCGAGCGTGAGCGACTGCATTCGGTGGTCGTCGAGACCGTGCAGGCCCTGGTCCGCGCCCAGGAAGCCAAGGACCACTTTATGGGCGGCCACTCGGACCGCGTGGCCGACCTCGCCGGCTCCATCGCCTCGGCGCTCGGCCTCGCGGATGATGAAGTCGACGCCATCCGCATCGCCGCCCGAGTGATGGACGTCGGCAAGATCGGCATCCGCGAGTCGGTGCTGAACAAGCCGGGCGCGCTCACCGCCGAGGAGTTCGAGCACGTCCAGAGCCACGTGAACATCGGGGTCGAGATCCTCTCGGCAATCACGCCCCTGCACCGCGCGCTGGACCCGGTGCGGCACCATCACGAGCACTTCGACGGCACCGGGTATCCGGCCGGCCTCGCCGGGGACGAGATCTCCATCGGCGGGCGCATCCTCTCGGCCGCCGACACCTACGATGCGCTCACCTCACGCCGGGCCTGGCGCGATCCGATGACGCCGCCGGAGGCCGTCTCCTTCCTGGAGGAGCGCAGCGGCACGCTGCTCGACCCCCAAGTGTTCGCCGCACTCCGCGGCATCGTCACGCGCCGCAAGACGCTGCAGTTCCTGGATCCCGAAGAGTCCTAGGCGTCCATCGCGCGGCGTGAACGGGACGCCGCGCCCACGCGTACATCTGTAGATGCGCCTGACCCTGTTTGGCGGAGCCCTTTGTGCCGCCGCCGCCATTGCCGTCTCGTCCCCTGTCGCCCTGCGCGCCCAGGCCGCCGACTCCCTTCGCCTCAGCCTCGAAGACGCCGTCGCGCGCGTGCTGCGCAGTTCCGACGAAGCGCGCATCGCCGATGCCCTCGTCGAGCTCGCCGACGCGCAGGTCACGGCGGCACGCGCCGCCGGCCTCCCGCAGCTGCGGCTCAACAGTAACTACCAACAAGTCCTGAAGAACGCCCGCGCCCAGATCGTCGGCGCGATCTTCAACCAGAACTACGTCTACAACTCCAACCTCAACGTCCAGCAGGCGGTCTTCCAAGGCGGACGCGTCTTCGCCGCGTCGCAGGCCGCGTCGCGCGCGGAGCAGGCGGCGACGCTCTCCCGCGAGGAAACCCGTGCGCTGCTCGCCGTCGACATCCAGCGCGTGTACCTCAACGCCGTCTTCACCGCGCGGATCGCCGAGATCCAGGCCAGCAACCTCGCCCTCGCTGACGAGCGCGTGACGCAGGCCGAGCAGCTCGAACGCGCCGGTCGCGCCTCGCGCTACGAACTGCTGCGCGCGCGTGTCGAACGGGCCAACCTTGAGCCGTTGCTGCGTCAAGCCGAGAGCGACCGTGCGCTCGCCGAGCTCGAGCTACGTCGGCTGCTGGACCTGCCGCCCACGCAGCCGCTGGCCCTGGTCACCGCCCTCGACGCCGCCCGCGTGCGCACGCTGGCCGAGTCGCAGGCGAGCGACCGTGCACCCGGCGTGCGCCCCGGCGTCCGTGCCGCCGAACTCACCGCCTCGGCCCGCAGCGCCGGCATCCGCGTGGCACGCGCCGACCTGCTCCCCACCTTCAACGCCGGCTTCACGTTCGGTTACCTCGCGCTCCCGACCGACCCCAGCTTCCCCACCCTCGGTGGCGATCGCGGCAACCAGTACTGCCCCCCCGGCGCACCACCGACGCAGCAGTGCCAGAACAACGGCTGGTTCCCGGACCGCAACTTCTCCGTCCAGATGAGCTGGCCCCTATTTGATGGCCTCCGCGCCAAGGGCCAGATCGACCTCGCGCAGGCACAGGCACGCATCGCCGACCTGCAGGCGCGGCAGGCACGCGAGCAGGCCGCGATCGACGTCGAGCGCGCCCGCGCCGAGCTCGTCCGCGCGCAGGCCGTGGCTTCGGCGCGCGAGTCGGTGGTGCGCGAGGCCGAGGAAGCCTTCGAGCTCGCCTCACTGCGCCTCGCGCGCGGCGTCGGGACACAGCTCGAGGTCTCTGATGCCCAGTTGGCCCTTCTCACCGCGCGCTCGACCGATGCGCGCGCGGTCTTCGATCTCTATCTCGCGGTCGCCGAGCTCGCGCGCGTGCGCGCCGAACCCATCCCACTCCCCGATGGGAGCACCGTGACCATCCGCCGGACTCGCTGATGCGCCGCCTCGCCCTCGCCCTGCCGCTCGCCGCCGCGCTGCTCGCTGGCTGCGACAAGTCTGACGCCGCACCGGCCACCGGCGGCCCGCCCGCCGCAGCATCCTCCGCCGCGCGCGGTGCCGGCTCGGTCGTGCTCAGCGGCGCCGACCTCTACACGGTCGTCGCCGGACGCATCGAAGAAGGCGTCGCCATCAGCGGCGGCCTGCGCCCCATCGAGACGCTCGTCATCCGGGCGCGTCTGGAGGGCGACGTCGTCGAGGTCCTGGTGCGCGAAGGCGACGTCGTGGCCGCCGGGACGCTGCTCGCGCGCTTCGAAAGCACCGAACAGGAAGCCGCGCTGCGTTCGGCCGAGGCCGACAAGGTCGCCGCCGAGATGGACGCGCGCACCGCGACGTGGAACTTCGAGCAGTCGCGTGAGCTGTTCCAGGCCGGCGCGATCCCCGAGCGCGACTTCCGCGCCGCCGAGCAGCTTGCCGTCAGCGCCGCCGCCCGCCTCGCCGCCTCCGAGGCGCGGCTGCGCGCGTCGGCGCTCGTCGAGCGCGACACGCGCATCGTCGCCCCTGTCGCCGGCACCATCGAGCGCCGCGGCATCGAACGCGGCGTGCGCGCCCTGCGCGGCGCCGAACTCTTCACGCTCGTACGCACCGACATCCTCGAACTCACGGCTGCCGTGCCCGCACGCCTCGCCGCCGGCGTGAAGCCCGGACTCGCGGTGCGCTTCACCGCCGACGGCCGCGCCATCGAAGGCCGCGTGGCGCGCGTCAGCCCCACCATCGACCCGGCCTCGCAGTCGGTCACCGTCTACGTGCAGGTGCCCAACGCAGGCGCAGGCCTCAAAGGCAACAGTTTCGCGACGGGCCAAATCGTCGAGCGCGCCCTCGACGACCAGCTGCTGATCCCGCAGCAGGCTGTGCGGACGGCCGCCGGTGGCAGCGAGCCCTTCGTGTGGCGCCTGCAAGGCGGTGTGCTCGAGCGCGCCAACGTGCGGCTCGGCATCGTCGACGAAGCCCGCGGCATCGTCCAAGTGCTCGACGGCATCGCCGTCGGCGACCAGGTTGTCACCGGCAACGTCGGGATGCTCGGTGTGGGGATGCAGGTGCAGCTCATCGGGGGTGAACCTTCCCCGGCTTCCGGAGGCCGCTGATGTTCCTCTCCGACATCTCCATCAAGCGACCCGTCTTCGCGACGATGATGATGGTCGCGTTGGTCGTCGTCGGCGCGGTGGGCTTCGTGCGTCTGTCCGTGGATGAGTATCCGGACGTGACCTACCCCGTGATCGTCGCGCAGACGCTGTACCCGGGCGCCTCGCCCGAAGTCGTCGAGCGCGAGGTCTCCAAGCCGCTCGAGGAGGCGCTCAACACCACCGAGGGCCTCAAGGAGATCACCTCCACCAGCACCGAGGGCGCTTCGCTCGTCCGCCTGCAGTTCAACCTCGGCGTCGACGTGCAACAGATGCAGCCCGAGGTGCAGGGGAAGATCGGTCGCATCCGCCGCCAGCTCCCGCGCGACATCGAGGAACCCATCGTCATCCGGTTCGATCCCAACGATCGGCCGATTATGAGCGTGGCGCTGCAGAGCGACGCCCGGCCGATGCGCGAGATCACCGACCTCGGTCGCGAGGTCATCAAACCGCGCATCGAGGCCATCCCCGGCGTCGGCGGCGTGACCTTGGTGGGCGGCGCCACGCGCGAGATCCGCGTCGAGCTCGACCCGGCCGCCCTGCGCGCCTACGGACTCTCGCCAATCAGCGTCGTCGGGGCGCTCGAGCGCGAAAACCAAGAGGTGCCGGCCGGCCGCGTGCAGCGCGGCGATTCCGAACGCCTCGTGCGCATCACCGGGCGCATCCTCGACCCGATGGCCTTCCGCGACGTCACCGTCGCCGTGCGCAACGGCGCGCCGGTGCGCGTACGCGACGTCGCCACCGTCCGCGACGGCGTCGCCGAGGCCCGCAGCGCGTCGTTTATGGGCAGCGACCCCGCGCTCTCGCTCGACGTGCTCAAGATCTCCGGCGCCAACACCGTCGACGTCGCCGACCAGGTCCGGGTCGTCGTCGAGGAACTCACGCGCCAGCTCCCGGACGACATCCGCCTCACCATTATCCGCGACGACTCCGCCAAGATCCGCGAGGCCCTCTGGGACGTCGAGCTCACGCTCGTGCTCGGCGCCATCCTCACGATCGTCATCATCTACTTCTTCCTCGCGTCCTGGCGCTCGACGGTCATCACCGGGCTCACGCTGCCGGTGGCCATCATCTCCAGCTTCTTCGCGATGTGGGCGTTCGGCTTCACGCTCAACACGATGACGCTGCTGGCGCTGTCGCTGTCGATCGGCCTGCTCATCGACGACGCCATCGTCGTGCGCGAGAACATCGTCCGCCACGTGGCGATGGGGAAGGACCACTACACCGCCGCCCGCGAAGGCACCAGCGAGATCGGCCTCGCCGTCTTCGCCACCACGCTGGCTGTCATCGCCGTGTTCATCCCGGTGGCGTTTATGGGCGGGATGATCGGCAAGATCTTCTTCCAGTTCGGCGTCACCGTGGCCTTCGCCGTCAGCGTCTCGCTCTTCGTGAGCTTCACGCTGGACCCGATGCTCTCATCCATCTGGCACGACCCCGAGGCCGAGCACCACAACGCCGAGGCCCGCGCCAAGAGCGGCCCCATTCGCCGCGTGGCCTTGGCCTTTGACGGTTGGTTCGAGCGAATGGCGGAGCGTTATCCCCCGCTGCTGCACCGCGCCCTGGGCCACCGCTGGCTCGTCCTCGGCGGCGGCGGCGTATCCGTCGTCCTCGCCCTCTTCATCGCCGCGAAGCTCGGCTTCACGTGGATGCCGGACTACGACGCCGGCGAGTTCAACATCTCCTACCGCGTGCCCCCCGGCGCGCGCGTCGAGTACACCGTCGGCAAGGGGATGGCGCTCGACTCCATCGTCCGGGACGTGCCGGAGGTGGAGTTCACGTATCTCACCGTCGGCTCCGGATTCCGCGGTACCGTCACCACTGGCCAGCTGTTCGTGAAGCTCAAGCCGAGCCACGACCGCAAGCGCTCGATGGCCGACGTGCAGAACGCCATCCGCCCGCAGCTGCGCAATGTCTCCGGCACGCGCGCCAGCATCGACGGCACGCGCTCCATCTTCGGCGGCTTCCGGCAGCCGATCATCGTGAACGTGCAGGGACCGGAGCCGAACCGCCTCAAGCTCATCGCCGCGCAGGTCAACGAGATTATGCGCGACGTGCCGGGGATGGCCGAGCCCTTCTCCAGCGATGAAGGCGACATCCCGCAGCTCGATGTGCGCGTCGACCGTCAGCAGGCCTGGGCCGCTGGCCTCGGCATCGGTGCGATCGCCGGCACGCTGCAACCGCTCTTCACCGGCACGCGCGCCACGCGCTGGCAGGACGAGCAGGGCTACTCGCACGACGTGCGCGTCGTGTATCCCGACTCGCTCCGCGCCTCGGCCGAGGACGTCGCCAACATCCCCGTCGCGGCCGCCGCCGTGGATGCCCGCGGACTTCCGGTCGCCATCCCCCTCGCCCAGGTCGCGGACGTCCGCGCCGGCGTCGGCCCGCAGCAGATCGAGCGCCGCCAGCTGGAGCGCCAGATCTCCATCTCCGCCGGCGTGCTTCCGGGCGCTGCGGTCGGCGACGTCGCCGCCGCCACCCAGGCCGCGCTCGACTCGCTCGTGCTGCCCGCCGGCTACCGCACCGTGTTCACCGGCGATGTGCAGAATCTCAACGAGACCAAGGGCTTCGTGCTCGAGGCCATCCTACTCGCCATCGTCTTCATCTATTTGATCTTGGCCTCGTTGTTCGGATCCTTCCTGCAGCCGCTGGCCATTATGTTCTCGCTGCCACTCTCGCTGCTGGGCGTGTCGCTGGCGCTGTGGTGGACGAAAGGCACCATCAACGTGATGTCGATGATCGGCATCATTATGCTGATGGGCCTGGTGACGAAGAACGGCATCCTGCTCATCGACTTCGTCAACCAAGCCCGCGGTGAGGGCAAGGACCGGCTCACCGCCATCCTCGAGGCCGGCCGCATCCGGCTGCGGCCCATCATTATGACGACCGCCGCGATGATCTTCGGGATGCTCCCGCTCGCCCTGGCCATTGGCGAGGGCGCCGAGCAGCGCGCCCCGATGGCCCGCGCCGTCATCGGCGGGCTCATTACGTCTACGATCCTGACGCTCTTCGTCGTGCCCGTGGTGTACACCATCTTGGACGACCTCTCCAGCGGCTGGGCGCGTCGGCGGCAGGCCCGTGCCACCTCCGAAGCCCGCCCCGCGCCGGAGGCGCCGGCGCTGGCCCACGGTGAAGCGGGGAACCCCGCTTGACGGCGAGGGGTTGCCCAGTGTATTCAGCGGTCATCGTGCAGGGCCAATTTTCGATCTAGGAGGCGATTATGCCTGGCAGGGAACTCATCGATAGCCTGTTCAACGACGGCGACGACGACGACGACTCGGGCTTCGGCGGCGGTGGCGGCCGCGCCTCGTACGACGACGACGAGGACGAGGACGGCGGTTGGGCCGTCAACAAGGACAACTCCGACTCGCTCTGGGATTCCGCCGAGGACTCCGACGAGGACGAAGAGGAGGGGGGCATCGCGCCCCTCGCCGCTGAAGAAGAGGAAGAAGACGGCGATCTCTTCGGGGACTCGCTCGCACCGCGCCGCCGCGGGCGCAAGCCGGCGCCCAAGCCCATCGTCCGCTCCATCTTCGAGACCACCGGGGAGATGCCGATTCCCGATATCGCCGCTGCCGCTGCGCCCGTGGTGAAGGCGGCCAAGGACGTGCAGGCGAAGACAACGAATGCCGTGAAGGACGTCGCCGCCAAGGCCAAGGTCGAGGTCGCCAAGGGCAGCAAGGCCGCCGCGAAGCAGGTGAAGGTCGTGGAGAAGAAGGCCAAGACCGTGCAGAAGAAGGCCACGGGCGCTGCCAAGTCGCTCAAGAAGAAGGCCGTCGCCGCCAAGAAGTCCGCGACCAAGGCTGCCAAGGGCGCCGCGAAGAAGGCGGGGGCCAAGGCGAAGGCCATCCAGAAGGCCGGCAAGAAGGTGATGAAGAAGGCCGCGGCCAAGGCCAAGGCGGTCAGGAAGGCAGTGAAGAAGGCGGCGAACAAGGCGAAGAAGGCCGCCAGCAAGAAGTAGTCACTGCATTCGGCGACGGGCGAACTATCCGCGCCGGACATTCCGCGTTAGTCTTTGCGGACGATGTCGGACTCGCCCGTCGCCTTGCTCCGCGCCCACGCGCGGCACGCCCCGTGGAATGCGCGGGGCCTCGCGTCTCACGCCACCGCCCTTGTGGACGCGGCCGGGATGCGCCCCACCAACACCTCGGCCCGCGCCACGCCCAGCGCACGCGCGATCCGCTTCTACGTGGCCAACGGGTTGCTCGACCATCCCGAAGGCAAAGGCACCGCCGCCACGTATCACTACAAGCATTTGCTGCAGCTGCTGGCGATCAAGATCCGCCAGCGCGAAGGCCAGCGGCTCGAAGTCATCAAGGACGAGCTGGCCGGTATGCAAGGCGACCAGCTCGAGAAGCGCGTGGCCGCCGCACTCGCGCCCGCACTCGGCAACGGCTTCGCGCCGGCAACGCCGAGCGCCGAGGAGACGGGCCCCGCGACCTGGCGACGCATCGTCGTCGGCGACGGCATCGAGCTGCACGTCCGCGACGACTCGCCGGCCGCGCGCGAGTCCGCGCTGATGGCGCTGCGCGAGGCGGTGCGGGCCGCGGTCGGCCGCGAGGATCTGCGATAGCGCGTCCCTCGCACGCAAGGCACAGGCGGCAGTCCCGCGCCTCGCCACTTGCCCGCATTCACGAGTATCACGACATTTGCGGTGATGGCTCCCGCCCCTCGACGCCGGCCTCCGTCGCGCACGGTGTTGCTGGATCGCGCGATCGAGGCGTTGCCGCTCTTCAGGCTCTCCGATAGCTCGGAAGACGCCATCGTCGCCTGCACCACCGACGACGGCGGGCGCTGGCGAGTCCTCCCGACCCCCGGCGAACGTCTCCCCGGCACCTTCGACCAAGACGTCTACGTCGAGGTGATGCGGCGCTATCACGAAGCCGAGCTACCAGCCGACGGCACGCTCGGCTTTACGCTCCACGCCTTCCTCCGCTCGATGGGTCGACGCGTCGACGGACGCACCTACGAACAGCTGCGCGGTGCGCTCGGGCGCCTCGAGCGCACCGTGCTTGAGAGCGAGGGCGCCTGGCTGGACGCCGCCACCGGCGCGCGCGCCCACAACCGATTCACGCTCCTCTCCACGGTCGCCATCGATCGGCGCCGCTTCACCGACCGCGACCAGCTCGCCCTCTTTCCCGCGCTCGCCAGCAACGAGCCCGGCGACGCGCGGGTCACCATCGCCGCTCCGTTGCGCAGCAACATCGCGGCCGGGCATTGCATCAGCCTCAACGCCCAGAAGTACACCGCCCTCTCGTCGCCCGTCGCCCGCCGGCTGTATCGCCTGCTCGAAGCCGAGCGCGCCCGCAGCGGGGGCGCCCCCTGGCGCCCCACCCTTGAGCGCTTGGCCGAGCTGCTCCCACTCACCCAGCGCTACCCATCCCATCTCCAGCGCGTCGTCCAGCCGGCGCACGAGATGTTACTCGCCGCCGGCATCGTCCGCGGCGCCCGCTTCGACCAGGACGGACGTGCCTGGTTCGTCGAGTACAAGTGGTGACCCGAGGCACTGTCACCATCTCCTGACGGAACCACTGCTGGCCCCTGCGGTATTGCCTGAGTACGTTCCGAGGTCACTCAGCTCAGGGTCCCAATGTCCCGTCGCCGCGTCATCACGTTCGTTGCCATTCTCGCCATCCCGCTCGCGGCTGGCGCCTTCGTCGTGCAGGAGCGCGCCACCACGGCCAGCGCCACGCTGTTCGACCAAGTCCTCTCGCTCGTCGGCGATCGCTTCGTAGACTCCATCGGCACGCGCGAACTCTACGAGCGCGCCGCCCGCGGCCTCGTCGAGGAACTGCAGGATCCCTACAGCGAGCTCTACACGCCCGCGCAGCTCGAGGCGTTCAACACCTCGACTGGCGGCTTCTACGGCGGCGTCGGGATGCTCATCGAAGACCAGGACGGCGTCATCATCATCAGCCGCGTCTATCCCAACACGCCCGCTGAGGATGCCGGCATCCGCGAAGGCGACCGCATCATCGGCGTGGACACCAACTCCACGCGCGGCTGGCGGCTCGACCAGGTCTCCGGCGCCCTGCGCGGCCAGCCGGGGTCGAAGGTCAAGGCGCGCTTCCAGCGGCCCGGTGTCGCGCAGCCCTTCGAAGTCGAATTCACGCGCCGTACCATCCGCATTCCGGCGATCCCCTTCGAGCTGATGCTGCAGGACGACATCGGCTACATCCCGGTGCAGCAGTTCAACGAGACCACCACCCGCGAGTTCGCCCAGCACTATCGTCGCCTGATGGACCAGGGCGCGAAGGGGCTCGTCGTCGACCTGCGCGGCAACGCCGGCGGCTTCCTCGACCAAGCGCTGGAGATGGTGAACTTCTTCCTGCCGCGCGGGCGCGAGCTCGCCAGCGTCCGCGGCCGCGGCGGGCAGATCGAACGCTACCGCGCCGAGGCCACGCCGCTGGCGCCGAGCATCCCCGTCGTCGTGCTCACCGATGGCTTCTCGGCGTCGGCGTCGGAGATCGTCGCCGGCGCGCTCCAGGACCACGACCGCGCCCTCGTCGTCGGCACCACCACCTTCGGCAAGGGCCTCGTCCAGTCGGTGTTCCGCCTCGAGGGCGGCTACGCCATCAAGCTGACGACCGGCAAGTGGTACACCCCGAGCGGGCGCACCATCCAGAAGGACCGCGTGCTCGACGGCAACGGCCGCCTCGTCGAGGCGCGTCCCGACTCGATGGAATCCGATTCGGCACGCGCCGCACGGCCGGTGTATCGCTCCACCGGCGGACGCCCGATCTACGGCGGAGGCGGCATCACGCCGGATGTGATCGTCCCCTACGACACGATGACCGCGCCTGAGCTGCGCCTCGCACGCACGCTCGTCCCGCGCCAGCAGGACCTGTATCTCGCGCTCACCGAGTACGCCTCCGGCCTCAAGGATCAGGTGCGGCCGGACTTCCAGGTCACGCAGACGATGCGCGACGGGTTCCGCACGCGCCTCGAGGCCAGGGGCGTCACGGTCGACCGCAGCGAGTGGGATGCGGGCCGTGCCTACGTGGATCGCCTCTTGGTGAACCGCATTGCCCGACTCGCCTTCGGCGACTCCACGGCCAAGCGCCGGGAGATTCCCGAGGACGTGCAGTTGCAGCGCGCGATGGACCTCCTCCGTCGCGCCCGTACCACGCAGGAACTCCTCGCCCTCGCGCCGGCCGTGCCGGCGCCGGCGACGCCTGCGCCCACGGCGGCCGCTCAGGTGCGCCGCCCCGAGTAGTCCCCCCGCACTCTCTCCACGACTGATGTCCAAGCAGCTCTTGATCGCCGTCGCGCTTCTCGGCGCGACGGCTTGCGGCGAACGCTCCCCCATCGTCCAGCGCAACGCCGAAGCCAAGGAGACCCGTCTCTCCAACCTCCGCCAGCTCACCTTCGGCGGCGAGAACGCCGAGGCGTACTGGAGCCCGGACGGCGAGTGGATCACGTTCCAGTCGACGCGCGACGGACGTACCTGCGACCAGCAGTTCGTCGTGCGCGCCGACGGCACGGGGTTGCGCCAAGTCTCCGACGGCCGCGGCAAGACCACCTGCGGATGGTTCTTCCCCGGCGGCGAGCGTCTGTTTTTCGCGTCCACCAGCGCCCACGACGAGGCCTGCCCCGTGCGGCCGGACCCGTCCCAGGGCTATGTCTGGCCGCTGGACCGCTACGACATCTACACGGTCAACCGCGACGGCTCCGACCTGCGCCGACTGACCAACTATGACATCTACACGGCCGAGGGCATCCTGTCGCCCGACGGCTCGAAGATCGTCTTCACGTCGCTGAAGGACGGCGATCTTGACATCTACACGATGAACGCCGACGGCACGGATGTGCGGCGCCTCACCACCACGCCGGGCTACGACGGCGGCCCCTGGTGGTCCCCCGACGGCACGAAGATTGTGTACCGCGCCCACCACCCCAAGGACAGCACCGAGCTGCGCGAGTATCAGGACCTGCTCCGCCAGGGCCTCATCCGCCCCAGCAAGGTCGAGCTCTGGGTGATGGACGCCGACGGTGGCAACCAGCGCCAGATCACAGCGCTCGGCGGCGCCAACTTCGGCCCCTCGTGGAGCCCCGACGGAACGAAGATTATCTTCTCGTCCAACTTCTTCGCCCCGCGCAGCGGCAACTTCGAGCTCTTCCTCGTCAGCGCCGACGCCTCGATGGCCGGCCCGGACCAGCTCGAGCAGGTCACCTTCAACGACTCCTTCGACGGCTTCCCGATTTTCCACCCCAAGGGTCACCAGCTGCTGTGGGCCAGCAACCGGCACGGCAGCACCCAAGGCGAGACCAACCTCTTCGTCGCCGATTTCCGGTGGTAGATTAGGGGCGTCTCTCCCCGGAGGAGCCCTGTGGAGTTCTTCGTTGGCGCGGTGGTCCTGGTCGTCGGCGTCGCGGTCGTCAAAGGCATCCGCATCATCGGCCAAGCCGAGGTGATGGTCGTTGAGCGCCTCGGCCGCTTCAATCGCGTCGCGCGCTCCGGCCTCAACATCCTGATTCCGTTCGTCGAACGGCCGAAGACGATTGACGTCCGGTACTTCGAGAGCGACGTCACCGGACTCAAGAAGATCATCGCCAGCACCGTCTCGCGCATCGATTTGCGCGAGCAGGTGCTGAACTTCCCGTCGCAACCGGTCATCACGAAGGACAACGTGACGATCGACATCGACGCTGTGCTGTACTACCGCGTCGCCGATCCACAGAAGGCCACCTACGCGGTGCAGAACCTGCCCTTCGCGCTCGAGACTCTCACGCGCACGACGCTGCGCAACATCGTCGGCGAGATCGAACTCGACCAGACGCTGGCCTCGCGCGATATGATCAACAAGAAGATGCGCGAGGTCATCGAGGAAGCTTCGATCGGCTGGGGCGTCGACGTCACCCGCGTCGAGCTCCAGAGCATCGAGCCGCCGCGCGACATCCAGCAGTCGATGGAGCTGCAGATGCGCGCCGAGCGCGAGCGCCGCGCCGCCGTCACCAACGCCGAGGCCAGCAAGCGCGCCGCCGTGCTCGAGGCCGAGGGCCATCGCGAGTCGCAGATCCGCAAGGCGGAGGGCGAGAAGGAAGCCGCCATCCTCCGTGCGCAGGGCCTCGCCGAGGCCCGCCTCGCGATGGCGGACGCCGAGGCCGAGGCCGTGCGCCGCATCGCCGCCGCCCTGCCGCCCGGCGAGGCCGCGACCTACCTGCTCGGCCTCAAGTATCTCGAGGCGCTGCCGGCGCTCGCGCAGGGCAAGGGCACCACGGTGTTCCTGCCGAGCGAAGCCACCGGCGTACTCGGCGCGATCGGCGGCATCAAGGAACTCCTCAAGGCGGGCGGGCACAGCAGCGAACCGCAGTCCGGCAAGGCCAGCGGTGCTCTCGGCAGCGGACCCTTCGTCCCGTAATCACTCCACGTGCCCAAACTGACGCGCGAGAAGGCGGAGAAGATCGCCAAGGCCCACGCCTGCTCGCATTGCAAGGAATACACGTACCGTCGGCTGACCGTGAAGCCGGCGACGAAGGCCATTGTCGATGAGCTCGGCGCCGTCTGGGTCGCGAACAAGATCTGCGGCGTCTGCGAGTACAAGGAAGAGATCGGCATCGCCGAAGACGGCGACATCGTCTACACGAGCTGATGGCACCGCTCGAGATTCCCAAGCTCGCCGTCGGCGACCGCGTGCAGCACGAGCTGCTCGTGCGGGAACGCGACGACAAGGTCACGAAGGCCGGCGATCCCTTCCTCGTCCTCAAGCTTGGCAACGCCAGCGGCGTCCTCTCCGCGAACGTGTGGAAGGAGATGGTCCCGCAGGTCGCGGCCGTCAAACCGGGCCACGTCGTCCAGGTCATCGGCGTCATCGAGGAGTACGCCGGGCGCCGCCAGCTCAAGCTCACGGCACCGCCGCGCGTCGTCCCCACCGGCAGCGCAGACATCGAGCAGTTCCTCCCGCGCATCCGCGTGCCCGAGCAGGAGCTCTGGGCCAAGGTGGATGCCTGGCGCGCCGAGATGCGCGGCGCATTGCGGAAGGCCGTCGACCTCTTCTTCGCCGACGAAGCCTTCCGCGCCGACTTCGCGCGCACGCCGGGCGCCACGCGCGGCCACCACGCCGTCGTCGGCGGGCTCCTCCTGCACTCCTGCGAAGTCGCCGAGATCGCCCGCGCCTCGGCGCGCACGATGGGCGGCGACGTCACGCTCGTCACCGCGGGCGCGCTGCTGCACGACATCGGCAAGACGCAGGCGTATCGCGTCGATCTCGCTGGCTTCGACTACACCCGCGCCGGGATGCTGCTGCAGCACATCGTCCTCGGCTCGCTGATGCTCGACGAGCGCCTCGCGACGCTGGCCGCGCACGAGCGGCTCTCCGACGAGCAGCGCCTGGAACTGCATCACTTTATCCAGTCGCATCACGGCTTCCTGGAGTTCGGCGCCGCCGTGCGTCCGATGACGCTCGAAGCCGAGATCCTGCACTTCGCCGACAACACCTCGGCCAAGGGCAACGACTTCACCGAGGCGGTCGAGGACACCGAGCTCTTCCCCGGCGCCGACCTCGAGTTCTCAGCGAAGCGAAGCTGGCGCCTCGAGCGTCGCGTCTGGAAGCGTCGCCACCGCTGGGACTGAGCGACGGCGGCGCACGCGCCACCAACTGGCCAGCCGCCGCCACGCCAATGCAAATCCCGTCCACACCAAGAGCACGCCCACGGCGCTGGCAATCGTCGCCAGGATCTGTCCGGGGATCCCGAACACTTCACCGGTGTGGCCGAAGCGCACCCAGGCGCGAATCTTCCGCGCCGCGCTGAGGTCAGCGTATCCGGCGGCGGAGACGACTCCCGCCGAGGCGCGATCGAGCTCAAGCGTCCAGCGCTGGTCCGGCCGGTAGGTATTGCCCTCGGCCACCGCGACGCGCATCGCCGCCTTTGGGGAGTCCGGCAACGTGAGGGTCAGCTGCGCCCACTTGGGATGCGCGGCCTTCGCACTCGTCGCGTACGACTGCAACGTCGCGTCATCGTCGCGGAGCGCCGGCGGACGCGGTGCTTCGGGCTCTTGCGTTGCGGGCGCAGCGGCGGTAGCCGTTGAGGTAGGCGTGGGGCCGGGAGTGGGCGCCTGCAGCGCCGCGCGCGCGGCCGCCTTCTCCTGTGCGCTGCCCAGCGCGAGATCGAGGTACTGCCCCGGCCAGCGGAACGAGATGAACGCTGCCGTCGCGACAATCAACGCGAGCGGCACCGCAAACCAGAACCCGAGCGCGTTGTGCCAGTTGAAGTCGCGCACCTTGCCGGCGCGATGCCACTGTGGCACCGCCGTCGCCCGCAGCCGCGCCGGCGTCCAGCGCGCAGGCCACCACAGGTACAGCCCGGAGAGCACGAGCGCGAGGAACACCAAGTTCGCAACGCCGTTCACGACCTTCATCTGCGCGCGCAGCTCGGCGCCTTGCGCACCGATCCAGCGATGCCAGCGCCGAAGCGCCGAGAAGAACGCCTGCCCTGAGCCGTCGCCGCTGGCCTGGAGCACCTCGCCGCGGAACGGATCCACCAACATCGGCGCCGCATCGCGCTCGCGCAGACGCAACGTGGTCGGCTGCGTCGCGTCGGCTTTGACGACGATGCTCGCCACCACCTCGCGCTCAACTCCGACGCGCAGCAATAAGGAATCGAGCGGCAGGCGGTCCATCGCGGCGGGCGCGACCCGCGGCGCCCCGTCGATCCACGCAATCATTTGCCGTTCGAAGCCGAGCATCACGCCGGTGACGCTCATCAAGAGAATGAGTAGCCCGGCCGAGAGTCCGATGCCCAGATGAATCCAGAAGAAGACCGAGCGAATGGTGCGGCGCAGCGACATTTCCAGCGAATTCCGTGGTTGAGAATGATTCTCAAATGAAGGTCTCGCAGTCTATTTCAATTCCGATGTTTTCGCTAGGGTATCCGGAAACCCCAGTCGCCGCGACGTTTAGATTCCTTCTTATGACCACCACGATTCGGCAGGACGACTTCATCCAGTCCATCGCGGACGCGCTCCAGCACATCTCCTACTACCACCCGCTGGACTACATCCGCGCGCTCGCCGATGCCTACGAGCTCGAGCAGTCGCCGGCCGCAAAGGACGCAATCGCGCAGATCCTCACCAATTCGCGGATGTGCGCCGAGGGCCATCGCCCGATCTGCCAGGACACCGGCATCGTCGTGGTCTTCCTCAAGATCGGAATGGACGTCCGCTGGGACGCCAAGCTCTCCATCCAGGAAATGGTCAACGAAGGCGTGCGCCGCGCCTATCTCCACCCCGACAACACCCTGCGCGCCAGCATCGTCGCCGACCCGGCCTTCACGCGGAAGAACACCCGCGACAACACGCCGGCCGTCGTCCACTATGAACTGGTTCCCGGACATCACGTCGAGGTGAAGCTCGCCGCCAAGGGCGGCGGCTCGGAGAACAAGTCCAAGTTCGCGATGCTCAACCCGAGTGACTCCATCGTGGACTGGGTAATGAAGACCGTCCCGACGATGGGCGCCGGCTGGTGCCCGCCGGGAATGCTCGGCATCGGCATCGGAGGCTCCGCCGAAAAGTCGATGCTGATGGCGAAGGAGTCGCTGATGGAGCCCATCGATATGGCCCAACTCAAGCAGCGCGGCCCGCAGAACAAGATCGAGGAACTGCGCATCGAACTCTGCGACAAGATCAACGCGCTCGGCATCGGTGCGCAGGGGCTCGGCGGACTTTCCACCGTCCTCGACGTGAAGGTCTTCGACTTCCCGACGCACGCCGCCTCAAAGCCCATCGCGATGATCCCCAACTGCGCCGCTACTCGGCACGCGCACTTCCATCTCGATGGCTCGGGCGTGGCACAGCTGCCCGTGCCCTCGCTCGCTGATTGGCCGAACGTCACGTGGATGCCCGACGTCAACGCCAAGCGTGTGGACCTCGACTCGCTCACGCCGGAAATCGTCGCCTCGTGGAAGGCCGGCGATCGCCTCCTGCTCAACGGCAAGCTGCTCACCGGGCGCGACGCGGCGCACAAGCGCATCGCCGACATCTTCGCCAAGGGTGAGTCACTGCCCGCTGGCGTCGACTTCACCAACCGCGTCATCTATTACGTGGGTCCGGTCGATCCCGTGCGCGACGAAGCCGTGGGCCCCGCGGGGCCCACCACCGCCACGCGGATGGACAAGTTCACCGAGATGATGCTCGAGAAGACCGGCCTTATCGCGATGATCGGCAAGGCCGAGCGCGGGCCCACAGGGCTCGAGGCCATCCGCAAGCACAAGGCGGCGTACCTGATGGCCGTCGGCGGCGCGGCCTACCTCGTGTCCAAGGCCATCCGCTCGTCGCGCGTCGTCGCCTTCGAGGACCTCGGGATGGAAGCCATCTATGAGTTCGAAGTCGAGGAGATGCCGGTGACCGTCGCTGTGGACGCCACCGGGAGCAACGTGCACGAGACGGGCCCGCGGGAATGGGCGGAGAAGATTCGCAACCTTCCCGTGCTTCAGGCGTAATAGATGCCGTGATGAAGACGCTGCTCGCAGCTTGCTGCCTCCTGCCCGCCGCGGTCGGCGCGCAGGAGGCGCTTTTTCCCGCGCGGCCCACGGGCCTCGTGAGCGACTTCGCCAACGTCATCCCGGCGGACGCCGAGGCGCGGATGACGCAGTTGATCGAGACCGTCCGTGCGGGCTCGCGCGGCGAGATTGCCGTCGTCACGCTGCGCGACATCGGCGGCCGCGAAGCCGGTGACGTCGCGCTGCAGATCGGGCGCGCCTGGGGCGTGGGGGCGCGTGCGGACATCGGCGACCGCGCACGAAACGCCGGCGTCGTCGTCCTGCTCGTACCCAAAGAGACGGCCAGCGATGGCAGCGGGCAGATCTTCATTGCCGTCGGCCAGGGCGCCGAGGGCTTCCTCACGGATGGGATGGCCGGCGAGATCCGCCGTGAGGCGACGCCGCTGTTGGCGCAGGGACGCTACGGCGACGGTCTGACGCTGATCACCGCACGTGTCGCCGAACGCTACGCCGCCGAGTTCGGCTTCGCGCTGGACTCGGCGTTGGTACCACCTCGGCGACAGGGCAAGCCGCAGATTCCGCCCATCGTCGTGCTCATCGCGTTCATCATCCTGATGTCGCTGCTCTCTGGCGGCGGGCGGGGCGGGCGCGGGGGCCGACGGCGGCGCGGTGTGGTCGTCCTGCCTTTCCCGATCGGCGGCGGCTTCGGCGGTGGATTCGGCGGCGGCGGTGGATTCGGCGGTGGCGGTGGCTTCGGCGGCTTTGGCGGTGGCGGTGGATTTTCCGGCGGTGGCGCCGGGGGACGGTTCTAATGGCAGCGATGACGCTCGAGACATTCAGCACCGAACTCGCCGAGTCCTTCGGCAACGACTGCAGCGCCGTCGTGCTCTACGGATCGGCGGCCGTCCGCGACACGCCTGAACCGGGCGCGGACTTCGACCTCCTCATCATCGTGCGCCGGCTCCAACCGGACGCGCTGCGCCGCTGCGCCAGTACCGTGCAGCGCTGGCAGGCCGAGGGGCATCGCGCCCCACTCATCCTCACCGAGGCCGAGTGGCGGTCCAGCCGCGACGTGTTCGCGATGGAGCACGCCGACATCCTTGCGCGGCATCGCGTGCTCATCGGCGCCCTGCCGGCCCTCGCAAGCGTGCGCGCCGACGACCTCCGCCGCCAGTTGGAATACGAGGCGATGGGCGCGTTGGTGCACCTGCGTCGCGGCGTGCTGGCTGTCGGCAGCGATCCGCTCCGCACGCTCGAGCTGCTCGCGCGCGTGAAGGGAACGGTGCTCGCCCTCTTGCGCACGCTGCTGCGCGTCCACGGCCTGACCGTGCCTGACGATGCTGCGAGCGTCATCACGCAGGCGGCATCCCGCGTTGGGTTCGACCCGGCGGGCCTGCTCGCAGCCCTCGCGCACACGCGCGGCGAGCGTTCCATCCCGCCCAACCGCGCCGGTGAGACGCTCGACGCCGTCCACATCAGCCTGAAGCAGCTCGTCGCGCACGTCGATGCGATGGTCCATCCCGACACCCCCGCCATCGACTGACACCGCCGGCCTCGCCTTTCGTATTGCCAGCGGACCCTCACCCGGAGTCGTAGATGAAGGCCAAGTGGTTGCTCCCCGTCCTTACCCTGTTTCTCACGGCCTGCGGCTACAACACCATCCAGACGATGGATGAGTCGGCCGCCGCCGCACGGCAGCAGATCGAGGTCCAACTCCAGCGCCGCGCCGACCTCGTGCCGAACCTGGTCGAGACCGTCAAGGGCTACGCCGCGCAGGAAGAGCGCATCTTCACCGAAGTCGCGCAGGCCCGCTCGGCGCTCATCGGCGCCCGCGGCAGCGGCGACATCGGCGAGATGGCCAACGCCAACCAGCAGCTCACGGGTGCGCTGGGCCGCCTGCTCGCCATCTCCGAGAACTACCCGCAGCTCAAGAGCGATCAGAACTTCCTCCGGCTGCAAGACGAGCTCACCGGGACCGAGAACCGAATCGCCGTGGCGCGCACCGACTACAACAACGCCGTGCGCGACTACAACGCCTACATCCGGCGCTTTCCGGCCGTCCTGACCGCGAAGGTCACGGGGGCCAAGTCGCGGGAGTACTTCGAAGTCACCAACGCCGAGTCGCGTGACGTCCCGCGGGTGTCGTTCTGATGCGCCGCGCCCTCTCCACTGCCGCAGCGCTGTTGCTGGCTGGCGTCCTCTCGGCGCCAGCCGCGCAGGCCCAGTCAGCTGAGCAGGACGCCGTCTACGCCGTCGTGACCGGACTGTTCGACGGAATGCGCACGCGCGACACCGCGTCGATGCGCGCCGCGTTCGTGTCCGGCGCGACGTTGCAGTCGGTGTCGGCAAACGGCATTCGTGTCGACGCCATCGATGCCTGGATCGGCTCCGTCGGCTCGGCGCCAGCCGGCCTCGTGCTCGACGAGCGGCTCGCCAACCCCGTCGTCCAAGTGGATGGCGATCTCGCGAGCGTGTGGGTCGAGTATTGGTTCTTCGCCGGTGAACGGTTCTCGCATTGCGGCGTCGATGCCTTCGTGCTCGCCCGGCAAGGCGGCGCTTGGCGGATCATCTCGGTCGCCGACACTCGCAAGCGAGAGGGCTGTGCCCCGGCTCCGGCGCGATAGCCGGAGCCGCCGGTACGTCCCAAAAGCGGATTATTCACATTAGGACTCCCGTGTCCGGCGTTGGCACGGAAATGCCTTTGTCCTAAGGAGTTAGGTGCTGTCGGAAATTAGGACCGCTGGGTCCTTGACCGGCTTGTTACCCGCAAACGGTTGCGGCACTTGGATTTAGAGCCTGGCGCATTAGTTTTCGTTCAAAGCGAACGATAGCTCGGCCCCCCGGTCGTGCTGTCCCAGCCCCAGACGGAGACTGCATGCGGAAGCCTCGTCCCAACTCGTACAACCCCGCCCAGGCCCTCCACCTGATCGCGAGCGATCGCAACGGCGATCCGCTCAGCTGCCCATCCTGCTCCGGCTCCATCAAGCGGGAGCCCCGGATGGCACCGCCGCCGCCGCGTTCGCAAGTGACGCTGGCCTGCGTCGCCTGCGGTCGCATCGCGCGGTACATCGCCGGCGCAGCCTGATCAGCCCCTTCTTCTCCCACAGGAGTACGTCGCAGATGGCTCGCATCACCGGCACCGTGAAGTGGTTCAATGACGCGAAGGGCTTCGGATTCATCCAGCGCGAAGGCGGGCCGGATGTGTTCGTGCATTTCAGCGCCATCCAAGGCAACGGCTTCAAGTCGCTCGCAGAGGGCGACGCCGTCGAGTTCGAAGTCGTGGACGGACAGAAGGGTCCTCAGGCCGCGAACGTCACGAAAGTCTGACGTCGGCGTTGACGACGAAGCGCCCCCGACCGGACTCCCGGTCGGGGGCGCTTCCTGCATCTGCGACGGCCTCAGGCGGAGAGCGGCAGCTCCATCTGCTGGGGCCGCGGCGCGCGGCGCTGGCGCACGGCCGGTGGGAGCACCGTCCGTACGGGCTCCACGAGCTCGGGCTGATCGGCCGCCGGCAGGTCGCGCAGGAGTTCAGCCGTCTGGAAGCGCAACTGCATCGTGCGCATCGGCGCGGCCAGGGCGTCGCGCTCACCCGCGACGAATGCGGCCGCCTCGGTCCGCACCTCGTCCGGCAGGAGGCGGGCCAAGGGATGGGCAAGCAACCGCGAGGCTTCGGTGCCATCCCGCACCGTCAAAGCCGCCAGCAAGGCATCGAGGTAGCCGAGCATAGGACCTCCTTTAGCCGTTAGGTACACATTGCAACTATTACGTACCCCGAGCAACCCCCCTTGTGTCACCATCGCGTCGCGATCGCTACCGAATCAGCCCAGCAGCTCGAACCGCACGGCCCGCTGCACACCCCGGCGGCGGCGCGGCGAGAAACGAAAGAGCTGAGCCGGTCGGCCACGGCCCTCGGACCGCCAGGCCTCCGTCGGCTCCACCAGATGCGCCGAGAGCAGCGTCCGGCGGAAGCTCGCCTTATGCAGACGCCGCTCGAGCAGCAGCTCGTACACCTGCTGCAGGTCCGACAGCGTGAACTGCGGCCCGAGGAGGTGGAAGGCGATCGGCTCGCGGTCGAGGCGGTCACGCAGGTGTGCCACCGCCGCGCGGATCAGCGGCGCAGCGCCGCCCCGCCCGACAGGCAGCCACCGATGCCCCGTCGGTGCGGCGGTACCGACCGGCACCAACGCCGCGTAAGCGATCACGAGCGCGGACTCGGCGCGCATCGCCGCGACTTGCCCTTGCCAGGTCGACACGCGGCCCAGCAGGCTCCGGCGCAATCCCTCGGCTGCGGCGTCCGGTGTTTCCCTGGCACCGAGCGCACGCGTCGGCAGCGCCGCACCGCGGTCGGTAACGAGGACGGCCAGCGCGCCGTCAAGCAGGCTGCAACAGACGAGCGTCACCTGCGGCGACGCGGAGCGGGGGGGCATCCCCCCAATTAGTATCAAACTGACACTAAAGTCAACCGGCGCCCCTGCCGCCCGTCAGTGCGCGATCGTCCCTTGCTTCGAAGTGTCGACCTCGTCCTCCTGCCCTGTCTTGAACAGGAACGCTTCCATATTCCGCGTCAGGAACTGCCGCGCCTGCGGATCCATCACGTTCAGGCCGTAGTGATTGATCAGCATCGTCTGCTGTTTCAGCCAGAGCTGCCAGCAGTCGGGGCAGGTACCTTCGAGGATGCGCGCGCCGATGGCGCCGGGAAACGGGGCGCGCTCAAAGCCAGCCTTGGTGCCGCCGCAGCGCGCGCAGGTGATGTCAGCCATCAGTTCGACTCCGGACGTCGGGGATACAGGCCAGTAATCTAGTCGGCCGGGCGTGCCGAGGGACCGCGCGCCGGCCAGCGTGCGTCCAGCCACGCCGCGACGTAGTCGGCGAGCGCCGGCCAGCCATAGTCCATCGTGAGCACGTGTCCCGCCCCAGTCACCCAGTGCGCTGACTTGTCCACCGCCCCGAGTCGCGCGTAGGCGCGTCGGCTCTGGTCCTCGGGGAGGCGGTTGTCCTCGCGCGATTGACACACCAGCGTCGGCACCTTCACGAAGTCCAACCGCGGCACGGCGCTCGCCGCAATGCGCTCCAAGGCCTCGAGCGAGCGCCGCGTGGAGCACCCGTAGCTGATGCTGCGACGTTGGGCGTCCGGGTCGCGAATCGAGCGTTGCCCGCCGCCTGCGATGTACCGCGTCAGCGCCGACCACACGCGCGCCGTGCTCACCGCGACTTCCATCGGTCGCGGCACGAAGAGCATCGGGGCGAACAGCACCACGCCGTCCGCGTCCGCCTCCGCCGCCAGCCAGCACGCCAATGCGCCACCCATCGACAGGCCGCCGACCACCACCACCCCGTACCGCGCTCGCAGGGCCGCGTACTCCTCACGCACTTGCGTCCACACTTCATCCGCGCGCCAATCGTCCCAGGCTTCGAGCGAGCGTCCGTGACCGGCCAACAATGGCAGGCGCACCGTCCAGCCGGCGGCGTGCAGGCGCTGCGCGATGTCGTCCAGCGACTTCGGAGAATCGTTATAGCCGTGGATCAGCAAGATCGCGCGATGCGGATCGCCCACGTACGTGCGCGGCTCGGCGCCGATCACGATGCCGTCGGGTCCCGCCGGAAAGCGACGACGGAACTTCCGTTCTCGTCGCGCCGCGCGCCACGCGCGTTGCGCCCACGTCAGCGCTGTCAGTCCGAGGGCCCACAGCAACAGCGCCACCACGCTCAGTACCGCGGAACCTGCGGGTCTACCTCGACGCTCCACCGATCGATGCCGCCCGTCACGTTCAGCACCTGCGGATGTCCGGCGCTGCGCAGGTACTCCGCGACCATCGCACTGCGCATCCCGTGATGGCAGAGCACAGCGACGGGACGGTCGCGCGGCAGGGTCGTCTGCCGCGCCGGCACCAGCGACATCGGCACGTGCAGCGCCCCGGCCACGGCGGCGGTCGCGACCTCCCAGTCCTCCCGCACGTCGAGCAGCAGCAGGTCGCCTGACGCGACCAGCGGCGCCGCATCCGCCGGACGGATGTCGCGCGCACCGCTTGGCACGCTCTCGGCAGGCGGCGCCTCGCCGCAGAACGCGGCGTAATCGTCGAGCAACGCCTGCCGCGTGCGCGTGGCGCACCATTCGCAGTTGGGGTCGCGGTCGATGGCCACCTGCGTGAAGCGCATTCCGAGCGCGTCCACCGCCAACATCCGTCCGCTGAGCGACGTCCCGATCCCGAGGATCCACTTGATTGCCTCGGTTGCCTGCAGCGTGCCGAGCAATCCGGGCAGCACGCCGAGCACACCGCCTTCGGCGCAACTCGGGACGCTCCCCGGCGGCGGCGGTTCCGGGTGCAGGCAGCGATAGCAGGGTCCGTCTCGTGTGCCGAACACCGCCACCTGGCCCTCGAAGCGATGCACGCTCGCGTGCACGAGCGGCCGCCCCTCCAGCACACAGGCGTCATTGAGCAGGTAGCGCGTGGTGAACGTGTCGGTGCCGTCTACGACGACATCATAGTCCGCCACGATGCCGCGGACGTTCTCGCGCGTGAGCGCCAGGTGCCAGGTCTCGAGGCGCACGTCTGGATTCAACGCCTCGATCCGCGCGCGTGCCGAGTCCGTCTTGGCGCGCCCCACCGACGGCGTGTCGTGGAGGATCTGGCGCTGCAGGTTGTGCACGGCGACCGTATCGTGGTCGAGCAGGCCGAGTCGGCCGACTCCTGCGGCGGCGAGATACAGTGCGGCCGGCGATCCCAATCCCCCAAGCCCGACGACGAGCACCGAGGCGGCCTTCAGGCGCTCCTGTCCCTGCGCACCGACCAGTGGCAATGAGAGATGGCGCGCGTAGCGCTGCCGATCATCGGGCGAGAGCGACATAGGCGGAATATACGTGAGGGGGCACCGCCGCTCGGCGATGCCCCCTCACGTGCGCGGGAGTGGCCCCGGAACCACCCCCGCCGGCGTCCGCCGCGTTGCGCTAGCGCCCTCGCAACGCGCGCGTCGCGCGTTCAATCGCTCCGGTCGCGGCGTCGAAGCGCTCGACCAGGTCCTGCATCTCCGCTGCGAACAATGCCTCGCTGCCGTAGCGAATCGCTTCGTTCACGGACGGAAAAACCATCGTGCCGTAGCCGTTATCGACATCGGCGACGTATATGAGATTCCTATACCACGGCCGAGAACGCAAGCCCTCCGGCCGTGTCATCGCGCGCTCGACCTCGCGCAGCGCGGCGTTGGCGGGAATCTGACGGGCGCGCGGCACGCCCGCCGCGAGCGCGGAATCGCGCGTCGCATTGAACGATTGCGCCGCGCGTTCCATCCGGTCGATCGCCGCCGCCAGCGGCGCCGAGGAGCCGCGCCAGCCGCGCTGCTGCAGCGCACGGTCGACCGGCGCGAGGTACCGACGCATCGTGCGCGCGAACTCCGCGTAGTCGTAGGGCAGCACGTCGGCGTTCGCGAGCCGCATCATCATCACTGCGCCGATGCGCGCCGCCGCCGCGTGATAGCGATAGCCCGGATCCCCGAAGCGCTCCATAAACGTGTAGGAGTCGTAGTTCGAGTGATAGATGCCGTTGCCGCCGCCGAAGCCCCAGTCGCTGTGCGGAATGCCGAGGTGGTTGTAGAAGCCGGCGAAGTCACTGCCGCCGCCCGGATCGCCCATCGCCGGCTCTTCGCCCTCGGCCGGGCGCACGCGCGCGCGCCACACGTCGTACACGCTGCCGGCGCCGCTTGGGTCCGGCACGGTCTTGGCGGCGTCACGCAGCAACCCGCGCAGACTCGGGCTACCGCCGCCGCCGAACGACGGTCCGCTCGCCGAGACGTCTTGGTTGAGGTATGCGACGGCGCCGCGCATCAGCCGCAGCGAATCGTCCTCGACGTACTCAGTGGACCCGACGAGGCCCCACTCCTCGGCGTCCCAAGTCGCGAAGACCAGCGTGCGCCGCGGGCGCCAGCCCGCACGCATCTGCGCCGCCACCGCGCGCGCCGCCTCCACCACGCTCACCGTGCCCGAGACGTTGTCCACGGCGCCGGGGCTCCACGCGTCGCGGTGCGCCCCGATGATCACCAGCTCGTCGGGGAAGTCGGTGCCGCGGATGATGCCGTAGGTGTTCCAGATCGGCTTGATAGCGGCCGTCGCCGAATCGCTGAACACGCGCACCCGCGCCACCACCGGCCCCGGCCCGACGTGGTAGCGGAACGGCAAGCCGCCTTGCCAACTCGCGGGGATGTCGCGGCCGCGCACGTCGCGCAGCAACTCGATGGCGTTGCCATACGACAGCGGCAGCACCGGGATGCGCGGCACCGGCATCGAGTCCAGCGGAATGCGGCGGGCGCCCGGCTTGGACGGGTAGCCCGGCGTCGACGGATCGCCGGCCCCGTTCATCACGCTGCCGCGCTGCACACCGCGCTCGTTGCGGTACGGGCCCTCGGGATACACGTCGCCGCGCACGTAGCCATCGTCCTGCGGGTCGGAGTACATCAGCAGCGCCAGCGCGCCGCGTTTCTCGGCTTCGCGCGCCTTGATGCCGCGGAAGCTGCGGCCGTAGCGTGCGATGACGATCTTGCCGCGCACGCTCACGCCGATCGAGTCCAGTTGTGCGTAGTCCTCGATCAATCCGTAGTTGACGTACACCACTTCGCCGGTGACGTCGCCGGTCCCGCTGTAGCCGTTGACCGTCGGGTACTCGTCGTGCTGCATCGTGGTCGGATCTTCCGGCACGCGGCCCTCGCGCAGGTCGAGTTCCTTGGGCTCGGGCCGGATGCGCCACACGCCATAGTCCACGGTGTGCGGCAACCACACGTGATACTCGCCGATCTCCGTCTCCAACCCGGCCTCGCGCATCGCCGCGATGACGAGGTCGCGCGTGCGCGCCTGAGCCGGCGTCCCGGCAATGTGCGGACGGTCGGCCAGCGCGCGCGCCAAGGCCTGCGCCCGGGCGGTGTCCGGCCGCGCAATGGCGGCGCGCTCGGCGTTGCGCTGCGCCTCGGTGGCGGCGCGCGAGAATCCGGGAATCGGGGCCTGCGCCGAGACGACGGTCGGCAGGAGAGCGAGCGCCGCCGCGCCGATTGCGCGACGGGCCAAGGACCGAACGGACATTGTGCCTGGACTGGGAGTCAGTAGCCGTGGACCGCCAAGCCGGCGGCCGAGTCGAATTCCTGCGTGGTCTTGTAGCGCTCGAATCGCCCGTCGCCGGCCATCGCGCGCGCCTTCGCACGCACGGCGTCCATCTCGCCGGCGTGGAAGGGCTTGTAGGTGGTCGCCGCCTTGAGCGTCTTCTTGAGCACCGGGCTCGAGTCGCAGCCCACGAGTACGCTACTCACGGGCAACGACCACACGTAGCGGAACGCGTCGTCCACCTTCACGACCTTCGAGCCGTTCACGGCGCCGCCCGCCAACGCCTTCGTGCCGATCACCGACCCACCGCGACGGATCACCTCGGGAAGCACCTGCTTTTCAAAGGAGCGGAACGAGGCATCGAACGGGTTCAGCGGCATCAGCGCCACGTCCCAGATGAAGCCGCGCGCCAGCAGCTTGAGCGCGATGTGCGGCGACTTCTCCGCGTGGAAACCGATCCAGCGTGCGCGACCCTGATCCCGCGCTTCCTGCGCCGCATCGAGCCCGCCGTGGTCGTACATCCAATCCGGATCGTTGTCGTAGTTCACCTGGTGAAAGCTGAACACCTCGACCCGGTCCGTCTTGAGCACCGCCAACGTGGCCTCGAGTTGGGCCATCGACGTCTTGTAGTCCCGGAGGTACGCGGCGCATTGCCACACCAATGAGACCTTGTCGCGATAGCCGTCCTTGAGCGCCATCCCGACCCATTTCTCGGCGCGCCCGTCGGCAAAGCCCGGCGAAACCTCGAGCACGTTCACCCCGGCATCGATCGCTTCGCGGATGACGCGGATGGTCGCCTGCTGTCCAGCCTCGGCGAGCTGGCGTGTGCCGAGCCCGAGGATGGTGGTCGCGCCGCTGCGACCGAAACTGCGAAGCTCCAACGGAGGAGGTGCGCGCATATGCAGGGAGAGAGGGGATTCGCGTCCCTATGTTGGCCCCTCGCCGCGCATCCCACCAGAGGGGATGCGCCACGAAGTCGCCGGCGATCAGTCGATAGCCGTCTCGAGCAGGGCCAGGCCCTCGGCCAGGTCGGCCCGCGACATCACCAGTGGCGGGAGCAGGCGCAGGGTGTACTCACCGGCCGCCACCAGGATCAAGCCCCGGTCCAGCGCCCGGGCCACGACGTCCTTGGCCGGTTCGGTGACGTCCACGCCCCACATCAGCCCACGCCCGCGCGTCGCACGGACCTTCGGCGAGCGCGACGCCAGCGCCGCCAGCTGCTCGCCCAGCCATTCGCCCTCGCGTCGCACCTGTGCCAGCATCGCCGCATCGTGCAAGCGATCGAACACGTGGTTGGCCACGTGCGCCACCAACGGTCCGCCCCCGAACGTCGTGCCGTGGTCCCCCGGCTGGATGGCGTCGGCCACGCGTTGCGTGAGCAGCACCGCGCCCATCGGTAGCCCACCGGCCATCGGCTTCGCGACGGTCAGGAGGTCCGGCACGATGCCCGTGTGCTCATACGCGAAGAAGTGACCCGTGCGACCGTAACCGCACTGGATCTCGTCGAGGATCAGCAGGACGTTGCGTTCGGCGGTCAGCGCGCGGAGTTCACGCAGGAAGCCGTCGTCGAGCACGCGCATCCCGCCCTCGCCCTGGATGGGTTCGACGATCACGGCGGCGGTCTGTTCGTCCGAAATGACGCGCGAGAGTTCCTCGATGTCGCGCTCGTGGATATGGATCCCGCCCGCCAGCGGCCTGAACTGATTGCGATACTGCGGCCGATCGGTCGCGGCGACCGTCCCGAACAGTCGGCCGTGAAACGCCCCGCGCAGCGAGATGATTTCGTGCTTGGCCGGGCCACCGATGCCCCGGGCCCAGCGCCGCGCGAACTTGAACGCGCCTTCGTTGGCTTCGGCGCCCGAATTGCAGAAGAACACCCGGTCGGCGAACGAGGCCGCGATCAGCTTGTCGGCCAGTTGTTCACCGGCACGCGTGCGAAAGAGGTTCGAGGTATGGATGAGCCCCGTCGCGCTGGCCTCGGCAATGGCGGCGTTCACGCCGGCATCGTTGTAGCCGAGCGCGTTGACCGCGATGCCCGATGCGAAGTCGAGGTAGGCCTTGCCCTCGCTGTCGAACAGCCGAACCCCGTCGGCACGAACGAATTCCATTGGCGCGCGACGGTAGGTGCCGAGGAGGGAGTCTGTCATCGGAAGCGCGGCTGCGGTCACGGGTTGCCCTGGGTGGCTGGAACGGAGGAGACGATGGTGGTGCCGGCCTGCGGGTCGCCGAGGCACGCGAGGGTGCCGATGCGGATGGCGCCGACGCCGGCCTCAAGCGCGGCGACGGCCGCCTCGAGCTTCGCGAGCATCCCGCCCTGCACCACGCCGCGGGCGGCGAGGGCCTGGATTGCGGCAGGATCGAGTTGGGGAATGCGCTGGCCCCCGTTGAGCACGCCCTCGACGTCGGCGATGAAGCAGAGCTCCTGCGCCTGGAGCGCCACGGCCACGGCGGTGGCCGCGTCGTCGCCGTTGACATTGAGCCCGGCGCCGTCAGCCGAGTCGCGATCGCGTGCGAGTGGAGAGATGACTGGGAGCCACCCGGCGGCGAGGAGATCCGCGAGCACGCGGACGTCCGCGAGAACGTCGCGCCCCACCCGACCGAATGTCGGGTCGGTCACGCGGGCGCTGAGCAACCCCGCGTCCTCGCCGCTCAGGCCCACGGCGCGTACGCCAGCCGTCACGAGCTGGGCGACGAGTCGCTTGTTGACGGTGCCGGAGAGCAGCATTCGCACCACTTCGAGATCCGCCTCGCTGGTCACGCGGCGTCCGCCGACGAACTGCGGCTCGAGGCCGAGTCGGCGCTGCATCGCGCTGACGTCGTCGCCGCCGCCGTGCACGACGACGACGCGCGCGCCCGGTGCCTGCGCCGCTGCCGCGAGCAACGTCGGCAAGGCCGAATCACCCTGCGCGCGGCCGCCGAACTTCACCACGCGCGTCGTCACGCCGGCAGTCCCATCGTCTCGTCGAACCCCAGCATCAGGTTGGCGTTCTGCAACGCCTGGCCAGCCGCGCCCTTCATCAGGTTGTCAATCGCACTGAAGACCTGCAGCGTCGGCGTGCGCAGGTGCGACGCTGCGCGGACGGCGATGCGCGCCACGTTGCGTCCGCGCACCTGCCGGAGTTCCGGGAGGTCGTCGGTGACTTCGATGAACGGCTCGTCCGCGTAGCGCGCGCGGAAGAGCGCGAGTGGATCGGCGAGCGGTGCGCGGAGCGGCACCGTGATCGTCGCGAGGATGCCTCGGGCCGTCGGCAGCAAATGCGGCGTGAAGAGCAGGTCCACGTCAGCGCCCGCGTCGGCGACGGCCGCGCGCATCTCGTTCAGGTGGCGATGCGTGTTGCCGACGCCGTAGGCCCTGTAGTTCTCGGTGATCTCGCCGAACAGCAGGTCGAGTCGCGGCGTGAGCCCGGCGCCAGTCACGCCGCTGGCCGCGTTGATCGAGATCGTCGCGCCGGTCGCCACCTGCCCAGCCTCGAGCAGCGGCAGCACGCCCAACAGCGATGCCGTCGGATAGCATCCTGGATTCGCCACGACCTGCGCTCCGCGCACGGCCTCGCGGCGCCATTCGGTGAGTCCGTACGGCACCGACTCCGCCGCGCCGTTGCCGATGCGCAGGTCGTTCGAGAGATCGACGACGCGCGCGCCCGCGGCGCGCGCGCGCGCGACCCATTCGGCGCTGGCGCCGTGTGGCAGCGACGAGAACACCAGCGCCGCGTCCGCGAGCGGCGCGTCATCGGTCGCCACGAACGTGACGTCGCCACCCGGCAGCGCCAAGCGTTCCCCGCGCTGCGCGTTGGCCGTGGCAAACGCCAGCGACAAGCGGGGATGTTGCGCCACGAGGGCGCAGAGCTCGCGCCCTGCGTATCCGGACGCGCCGAGGACGCCGACTGGTGTTTTATGCACCGATAATGCATAATGATGCTGGGGCGCGCTGTCAATGCTCTGCTTCCCGCCGGCCGCTCCGCCGTGCTACACTCAGGCAACCTCGAGTCCGCCCTGTGACCGCCAATAAGCGCGAACGCCAACACGCCATCCTCGAGCTCATCGGCTCCCGTGAGATCGGAAGCCAGGAAGAGCTCCGCCAGTTGCTGCTCAAGCACGGCTGGGACGTCACGCAGTCGACGCTCTCGCGTGACCTGCGCGACCTGCGCGTCGCGCGAGTGCCGTCGCCGCAGGGCGTACGCTACGTCATCGGAGAAGCGGGGGGGGGCGGCGACGACGGCAGCCGCGCCCCGCTGGCCGGGATCCTGCCGCAACTGTTCCTGTCACTCGACGGAGTCGGCCCGCTCCTGGTGCTGAAGACGGTTATCGGCGGAGCGCAACCGGTCGCCTCGGCCATCGACTCCGAGTCGCCCAACGACATCCTCGGGACCATCGCCGGCGACGACACCATCCTGATGATTTGCCGCTCCGAGCAGGCCCGCGAGCGCGTGGCGCGGCGCCTCAGCAGCCTGGCCAAGCGCGCGCGCTGAGCGCGGGCGCCGCAGTCGCGCGCTGCGCGTGCCTTCCAATCGCATACTTATGCGTTTACGTTTCCTGCCGTACCGATATCGCGCCGAGCGTGGCGCAGGAGTCCCATCGTGAGTGCCAGCGACGGCGCGCATAAGCTCTGGGGTGGTCGCTTCGCTGGCGGTCCGGCCCCCGAGCTTGAGGCAGTGAACCGGTCCATCGGGACCGATATCCGCTTGTGGCCCTTTGATGTGCGGCTTTCGCAAGCGTGGGCAGCGGCGCTCGCGACGGCCGGCGTGTACTCGCCTGAGGAGGCGCAGTTGGTGCGCGAGGGGCTCGATCGGGTCGCCGCGCGAATCAGCGCGGGCGAGCAGCCCATCGCGTCTGACGAAGACGTGCACACCTTCGTCGACCGGTTGCTGCACCTAGAGGTCGCTGGCCCCGCAGGGCGGTTGCACACCGGGCGCAGCCGGAACGATCAGGTCGCGACGGATACGCGGATGTGGACGATGGATGCCATCGACCGCGTCACCGAATTGGTGCGGCAACTGCAGGAGGCAATCCTGCTGCAGGCCGAAGCGCACCGCGATGCGGTGATGCCGGCGTACACGCACCTGCAGCGCGCGCAGCCGGTCTCCGTGGCCCACTGGTTGCTCTCGCACTTCTGGGCCCTCGAGCGCGACCGCGGCCGCTTGGCCGCCGCGCGCAAGGCGGCGGCGGTGCTTCCGCTTGGCTCGGGCGCCATCGCGGGTTCGGCGTTCCCGATCTCGCGGGAGCAACTGCGTGAGGCGCTCGGCTTCGACCGCATCTCCGAGAACTCCATCGATGCCGTCGGCGATCGTGACTTCATCGCCGAAACTCTGTTCGCGCTCACGATGCTGGGCACGCATTGCTCTCGCATCGCGGAGGACCTGATCCTTTTTGGGTCGAGCGAGTTCGGTTTCGTGCGCTACGGCGACGCGTACTCGACCGGCTCCTCGATGATGCCGCAGAAGCGGAACCCGGACGCCCTCGAGCTCGCTCGTGGGTCGGGCGCACGGATGCTTGGCGATCTCGTGGCCTTGGTCGGCACGCTGAAGGGTCTGCCGAGCGGCTACAACAAGGATCTGCAGGAGGACAAGCGAGCGCTGTTCGACGCCGTGGACGGAATCTCGTTGTTGCTTCCGGCAATCGCGGGTTCAGTCGCCACGCTGCGCTTCGACGTCGCGCGGATGCGGGAGGCCGTGAGCGGGGCGATGATGGCCACGGACCTCGCGGACTACCTGGTGCGCAAGTCGGTCAGCTTTCGCGATGCGCACGGTGCGGTGGGCCGGCTCGTGCGCGAAGCGGAGGAGGCCGGCGTGGATCTCAGTGCCCTGCCCTTCAGCTCTTTCTCCGCGGCGCACTCGGCGTTTGCCGCGGACGTGCTTCGAGAGCTGTCGCCTGAGCAGTCGCTGCAGCATCGGAACGTCGCTGGCGGGACCGGTCCGGATGCGCTGGCGGCGCAACTGGCTGCAGCTCGAGAGCGGATCTAGCGACGCGGCGCGCTAGGTCGCAGATCGCGCAACCAGTTCGATACGAAGCACCTAGCTCTTAATAAGCTCGGATACCATTATTATTGACTGGCGGGGCTCGGCCTGTTGAGGTAGCTTTTTTCAATACTTTCGACAGAGTTTCTTTTGCGAGCCATCACTGCCGCAACCGCAGCTGCGATTCTTCAGGTCGACAGGAAGACCTTCGACAATCTGTTGCTCCGGATAGGCGATCACGCGCTACCGCGTGGACGCCAGGGCGTTGAACGGCGCATTCCTGTTGCGCTGATTGAAGAGCTTCTGCTCTCAAGGGACCTGACAGCGGCCCTCAACATTCCGGCGCGGGAGGCCTTTGTGGTGGCCCGGCGCCTGTTGGGACGCACCCCGGGCGCCGGCGCGCCGGACTTGGAGGCTGGCTTCGTGGGTAGCCTCCCCGTGGGGGAGTTCATTCAGCTCGGTGCAGACCTCGTGGCGCTGCGCGCGGAGCTGCAGGCGCGCCTGGAGGCCGCGGTCGAGGCTGTGGTGCGTCGCCCGCGAGGGCGGCCCGCGCGGTCGAAGCGCGGGCGGGCGGACCCGGCACCGTTCGCGCTTGGAGATGCCTAGATGTCAAACGGGGCCCGGAGCTTTCGCTCCGGGCCCCGCCCGATTGTGCCGGCTCGTGGTTACGAGACCTTCGAGACGTTCTCGGCAGCCGGGCCCTTGGCCCCCTGCACGATGTCGAACTCGACGGAATCACCCTCGGCGAGCGACTTGAAGCCGGTGCCCTGGATCGCGCTGTAGTGCACGAAGCAATCCTTGGTGCCGTTGTCGGGCGTGATGAACCCGAAGCCCTTCGCATCGTTGAACCACTTCACCTTGCCGGTCGTACGCATTCCCTACTCCTGATGATGTTGATTGATGCCGGGAGCGGAACGCGCCGCACCTGCACAATCGTACTCGCGAGACTGACGGATCCCTCGCGTTGGACCATCCTTCAGAATGCCTGAAGGACAGCTAAAGCTAGGCCGGGCGGGAACGTACCGCAATAGCACGGAGTTCCCGGCCGAACCGGGGCATTGCCGGGGGGCTCGAGTTCCCAGCTCCGCCCCGCAGGGCCTTCACGCCGCCTGACGCGGCGGAACCGTTGGGAAGCCCAAGCCGGTTCGCTACCATTGTAGGGGTCCGTCCGGCCCTCCCTGCCCCGCCCTTTCCTTCCCCGTCCGCCCGCCGTGTCCCCGTTCAAGCCGCGCCGCAAGTCCGTCACCGCCACCATCGGCAACGTCCAAGTCGGCTCCGACCACCCGATCGTGGTCCAGTCGATGACGAACACGGACACCGCCGACCCGGCGAGCACCGCGACGCAGGTCGCAGCGCTCTGGCGTGCCGGGTCGCAGATCGTCCGGGTCACGGTCAACAACGACGAGGCGGCGGCCGCGGTCCCGGAGCTGATGCAGCGGCTGGCCGACAAGGGCGTCGACGTGCCCATCGTCGGCGATTTCCATTACAACGGGCACTTGCTCCTGCGGAAGTATCCGCAGACGGCCGCCTTGCTCAGCAAGTATCGGATCAACCCCGGCAACGTCGGCACGAAGCACCGCGACGACAACTTCCGCACCATCGTGCAGGTCGCCGTCGACAACGACAAGCCGGTGCGCATCGGCGTGAACTGGGGTTCGCTGGACCAGGATCTGCTCACGACGATGATGGATGCCAACGCCGCGCGCGCGGAACCCCTCGAAGCGAAAGAAGTGTACTTCGAGGCGATGCTCGAGTCGGCGCTCCGCTCGGCGGCGCTGGCGGAAGAGACCGGGCTGCGGCACGACCAGATCCTGATCTCGGCGAAGATTTCGCAGGTGCAGGATCTCGTGACCGTCTATCGCCGCTTGGCGACGCGCTGCGACTATCCGCTGCACCTTGGGTTGACCGAAGCCGGGCTCGGGACCAAGGGCGTCGTCGCGACGACGGCGGCGCTGTCGATCCTGCTGAGCGAGGGCATCGGCGACACGATTCGCGTGTCGCTGACGCCGCGTCCGGGTGGTGACCGTAGCGAAGAAGTGCTTGTGGCGCAGCAGATCCTGCAGTCGTTGGAGCTGCGCTCATTCACGCCACAGGTGACGGCGTGTCCGGGCTGCGGCCGCACGACCTCTACGTTCTTCCAGAAGATGGCGGAGGACATCCAGAACTACCTGCGCGAGCAGATGCCTGTGTGGCGCGAGTCGCACCCGGGCGTCGAGGAGATGAAGGTCGCAGTGATGGGCTGCGTCGTGAATGGGCCGGGCGAATCCAAGCACGCCAACATCGGCATCTCGCTGCCTGGCACGTTCGAGGAACCGAAGGCGCCCGTGTACGTGGACGGTAAGCTGCGCGTGACGCTCAAGGGCGATCGCATCGTCCCGGAGTTTCTCGAGATTCTCAACGAGTACGTCGCGAAGACCTATCGTGCGTCTGCCGGCGCGCGCTAGGCGGCACGGCGCGAGGGGAGGGCAGGGAGGGGGCGAGGCCGACGGCCTCGCCCCCTCGGTGCGTTCAGCCCGTCTCGAGCGCGGCGACCAGCTCGGCGAGCTCGGCCACGATGGGCGCATTGAATCCGACCTCACGCAGTCGCGCCAGCACGTCGCGATACCACTGCAGCGTCCCGTCGCGTCCGCCGCCGAAGCGCCCCCACACGCTCTCCGAATCGATGGTTCGGCGCAGGTCAGCGAGGATGCTCCCGGCGTTGTGGACCTTGTCGGCCGCACAGACCCACCGTGCTTGCTCGCCCGCCTCGGCGAGACGCGCGAGATAGTCGGCACGAATCTCATCGCGCGCGAGTTCGACGCCGTCGTCATCGAGCTTGCGCTTGGTGACGGCGAGGACGGCGTGTAGCACCGGCTCGCCGAACTTGCTGGCGATGCGCTCCTCGAGCATCTCGCGCGTCCACCCTTCACGCACGCAATCCTCGACCACGTCGTGCAGGATGCCGGCGACGACCGTGTCCTCGTCGCAGCCGTAGCGCGTAAGGATCAGCGCCACGTTCGCGGGGTGCGTGAGATAGGGCAATCGCGTGCCCTTGCGCACTTGGCGGTCGTGGTGCTTCGCGGCGAAAGCGAAGGCGTGGTTGATGCGGTCGGAGTAGCCGGTCATCGCGTGGACGGGAACATAGTGGGCGCTCGCGCTCAGCGCACAGTTGGCGGCGGGGCGGTGCATCGTGAATCGCTCGTACGCGCCCGCGTTTGCCCGGTGCGGTTTGCAGCTGCAGGCCGGTCGTCTACGGTGCAATCAATCTAGGTTGGTGGCTTCAATGTATTTTTGTACTGGCTTTTTAATGGCTTCTTGAACAGCCTTAAACGAGCCACCCGGCGTACGGCCCTTTCGCTTCGACAACCACGCAGCGAGCTCGGCGCGCGAGGGCAGGGTCGGACGAGGCGCATCCCAGAGAACGAGGCTATGTACTGCGCCGGCGAGCTCCTCGACCTGCGCGGCCGCGTGGCGCAGTTCGGCGACTCGCGTTACGCCGAGCGTCGCGCAGAGGACAATTGGAGCCTCCGGCATCAGGGCCTGCGCGTACCGAAGATCTTTGAGGCTGACCGCAAGGATCGAGAACTCGAACGCCTCGCGGAAGGCGCGGAACTCTTCCGCCGCCCGCGCGGCGCGCTCCGGCTCGACGGGGTCACGCGTCGTGCCCGCCGGCAGCATCGCGATCGACAGGCCATCGCTCGACCCGACGTTGCGGGCGATTTCACGCCAGGTGAATGCGCCGGCCATTGCGTCGCTGACACCCGGCTCCGGGTGGTCGCGGAAGATGCGCGCGAGCGCAATCTGCTCGCTGTCCCACTCGCCCACCAAGGTCGTGCGGTGGTCGGCGGCGGCGGCGATCGCGAGACGCGCTCCCGCTGCCGCGACGATCACTGCGTCGTCGCCGGTGACAATGACGGTACGGGTGCGCGTGCCGGTGGAGGTGAGCTGCAGATAGAGCACGCGAAACGGATCGACGCCACTCGGACGAAACCGGAGCGGGCCGTCGGGCAGGGGATCGCGCACCCACGACAGCGCAGCGGCACCGACGGTGCGCTCGGCTTCGAGCGGATGGGCGAGTCGAGGATCTCCGAGTTCGCGCACCATCGCGAGTGCGAGGCGCACCACATACCCGATGATCACGAGCGCCATCAACGCCAGCCCGGGTGAGAGGAGCGGCACCTGTGCACGAGACGCGGCAGCGCGTTGGTCCGCCGCGTCGAGCCGCGCCTGTGCGTCGGCGTGCGCCTGGCGGGCTGCGGCGAGCGTGTCGCGTTCGGCCGCGACGATCGCCACCGCAGCCATCGTGTCGGCGCGCGGCACGGGTGGGGTAGGCAGCGCGGGCGCGATCGGGGCTTCACCGAGCGAACGCAACCGGAACTCCGCCATCGCGATGATCGTGCCCGCGAGCCGATACGCCTCTTCAGGTGTCGCCGCGATGCGGAAGGAATCGGCGGTCGCCTGCATCCGGGGGCCGTACGCCACGGCCGGCTCGGCTGCCAGCGCGAGGACGTTGGCCTGCGTGCGCGCCGCACGCGCCGCCGCGATGGCGCGCGCGAGTGGGCTGGCCTCGTCGGTGCCGGCGACACGCGGGCGCGGTGCCGGTGCGGCGGTAGCGGCCGCTCGCGCGGCAATGAGCACGGAGTCGGCCGCGTCCGCGCGCAACGTCGCGCGCGCGAGCACGGCCGCCGTACGCAGCGTGTCGGCGGCGGCGCGCTCCACCGCCGCGCGCAATTCGGAATCGGGATCGCCGGTCGCGACCGGCAACAGAAGCGCGACGACCGTCAGCACGCCGCCCACGCCCAGCCACCACCGCGTGAAGCGCCGCGTGCGCGCGACGGCCAGCGAGAGGCGCGCGGCCATCCACAGCGAGCCGGTCAGCGGCTGCCGAGGTGGGCGGGCGCGGGTAGTCGCAGGAGGCATCACGCAGAACTAGCGCAGGACGACGGCGAACGCAAACGGGCGGCGGCGAGCCTTGCTCGCCACCGCCCGTCGCGCACGCGCGCCGCGAGGCGCGCGACGGCTTACTGCACCGTGATGACGCCCTTCATGTTCATCGCGAGGTGCGGGGTGCAGTTGTACTCGTACTGCCCCGGCGGGATGTTCGCGAACGACATCGTGAAGCCCTCGCCGGCGGCGAGGTACATCTGCGAGGAGAGGTCCATCATCCGCGCGGGGCCAAGGTTGGCGTTGAGCTGCGCCTTGACCGCGTCGGCGAGGCCGGTGCCCACGAACGCCACGTTGTGCGGGAAGCCCGAGACGCCGACGAACTTGATGGCATCGCCCTGCTTGATCGTGATGTTGGCCGGCTCGTAGCGGAAGCCCTTCTCGTCGCCGAGCATCTTGATCTCGTGCACCGTGCCGGTGGCCGGCGCTGCCGTCGCAGCACCCGCCGGCGCCGCGGCCGGAGTGGCCTCAGCGGTTGCAGCAGGCGCGGTGTCCGCCGCCGGCTGGCTGTCGGAACCGCCGCCACAGGCGGCAAACAGAATCGCGCTCGCAACGAGCGCCAGACCCTTGAACTGCATTACGTGAGGCCTCCAGGCCGAACAATAAATGTGATGGGGTTGCTGCCGCAGGGAGTCCCTGCAGGTTGTGAAAAATATCACAATCCGGTTGGCAGTGCCAAGTGTAACCCTCCCAACGCCTTCCGAGTTCCAATTTCCTGAACAGCGTCTGGACTAGGCTTGACCCTCGGCTGCCCGCCCGATTAGGCTTCGCGCCATGACGCAGCGCCAGCAGCATCACGTCCACCATCACCACGGCCCGACGGGTCGGGGATGGCGGACGCGCGCGTCCGGGAGCCGATAAGCAAGCCGCTCCCCAGAGCTTTCGCTCTCCTCACCGACCCGTCCGGACACTCCGGACGGGTCGTTTTGCGTTTGCCCAACTCACGTTCACTCCTTCACGCGGTTTCGATGCTCCGACTTGCCATTCCCAACAAGGGGCGCCTGCACGACGACGCCCGTTCTCTCCTCGCCGACGCCGGGCTCGAGGTGCGCGCCTCCTCCGAACGCGCCCTCGTCGCCTCACTCGGCGGCGAGTTCGAAGCCATCTTCGTGCGTGCCCAGGACATCCCGGAGTTCGTCGCCGATGGTGCGGCCGACGCCGGCATCACGGGCCGGGATCTCGTCGCGGAGTCTGGTCGCCCGCTTGAAAGCCGATTGGACCTCGGCTTCGGCCGCTGCCGAGTGGTCGTTGCGGCCAAGGACGACGGCAGCACGCGTCGTGTGGGCGACATTCCTGACGGCGCACGCGTGGCCTCGGTGTTCCCGCGACTGACCGAACGCTTCTTCTCCGAGCTCGGCAAACGCGTGCAGCTGGTGCCGGTGTCCGGCGCAGTCGAGATCGCGCCGCACCTAGGCATCGCCGACGTCATCGTGGACCTCACGTCCACGGGATCGACGCTGCGCGTGAACGGCCTGCGTGAACTGGGCACCGTGCTCGAGTCCACCGCGCATCTCGTCGTACCGAGCGCGGCGAACGGACGTGCGCCGAATGGAGAGCGCGACGTCGCGCTGCGCGAGCTGGTTGACGCGTTGGCATCGGTGCTCGCGGCGCGCGGACAGCGCTATCTGATGGCAAACGTGCCGCGGAGCCGCCTCGACGACGTGCGCCGCTTGCTCCCCGGCATTTCGGGCCCGACGGTCATCGACGTGATGAACGGCGGCTCCAAGGTGGCCGTGCACGCGGTGTGTCCGGCCGCGGGCATCTACCGCACGATCAACGCGCTCAAGGCGATCGGCGGCGAGGGCATCCTCGTGACCCGCATCGAACGGCTGCTCCCGTGACGCCGCTCGACTTTGCCGCTCGCGGCCCGCTCGCAACGCTCGGCGCCGACGCGCGGCGCGCTTTGTTCGACCGCGGCACATCGAGCGACGATGCCGTCCGCATCCAGACGGCGGAGATCGTCGCGCGCGTCCGCCGTGACGGCGACGTTGCGCTCCGCGATTTTGCGCGTGACTTCGACGGCGTCGTGCTCGAGCGCATTGAAGTGCCGCGCGCCGCGTGGACTGCCGCGCTGGACGCGCTCGAGCCAGCATTGTGCCGTGCACTCGAGCGCGCCGCCGACAACATCCGCACGGTGCACGAGGCGTTTCGTCCGATGGCCCGTGAGGTGACCACGGCCGACGGCGCCATCATCGGCCGCCGGCCCGATCCGCTCGGCCGCGTCGGCGTCTACGCACCCGGTGGGCGCGCGACGTATCCGAGTTCGTTGCTGATGGGCGCGGTGCCCGCGCGGGTGGCGGGCGTCGGTGAGGTGATCGTGTGTTCACCGCCGGGCGCGAACGGCCTGCCGAGCGATGTGCTGCTCGCGGCCGCACGCATCGCGGAGGTAGATCGCGTTTTCGCTGTGGGCGGCGCCGGCGCCGTGGCGGCGATGACGTTCGGCACCGAGAGCGTGCCGTCCGTGGACCGCATCGTCGGGCCAGGCAACGCTTTTGTGGCCGAGGCGAAGCTGCAGGTCTCCGGTGTGGTGGGCATCGACTCGCCAGCCGGACCCAGCGAATTGCTGGTCGTGGCGGACGCGTCGGCGACGCCCGCCGTCGTCGCGCGGGAGATGTTGGCGCAAGCGGAGCACGACCCGATGGCGGCGGTGGTGCTCGTCACGGATTCTCAGGCGCTGGCCGACGCGGTCGCGATGGAACTCGAGGGGCGCACCGATGCCGAACCGCGAGCCGCGGTGATCCGCTCGGCGTTCGCCGCGCGCGGAGGCATCCTGACAGTCGCCACACTCGACGAAGCGGTCGCTTTCGCCAACCGATGGGCGGCCGAGCACCTGCTGCTGGCCGTCGCAACGTCGGAGCAGGATCGGCTGCTCTCGGCGTTGCGCGGTGCCGGGACGGTCTTCGTCGGCGAGACGGCCAGCGTGGCCTTCGGCGACTACTTGAGCGGCGCCAACCACGTGTTGCCGACCGGCGGACTGGCGCGTGTGTGGTCGGGACTCTCGACGCTCGACTTCGTGCGCTGGACGACGTGGCAACGCATCGACCGCGCAACCGCGCGCGCCCTGGCGGCCGACGTGGACCGCTTCGCGATGGCCGAAGGATTGCCTGCACACGCCGCCGCCGCGCGGCAATGGAGCGATGCGTGACGACGACCCGCGAAGACCTCGCCGCCGTTCCGCTCTACGCACCCCAGCCGTTGGCGGGCGTAGACCTGGACCTGCGGGACAACGTGAATCTCTGGGGCACTCCACCCGCCGCGCTTGCGGCAGTGCGGGCCGTGGAACTGGCTGACCTGCGCGAGTATCCGAACGGCAGTGCGTCAACGCTCGGCCGGCTCGTCGCCGAGCGCGTGGGAGTCGGCACCGAGCAGGTGGTGCTGGGCTGCGGCAGCGACGATGTAATTGATGCGTGGCTGAGGGCCGTCGGTTCGTCCGGCGACATCGTCGCGCACGCCGACCCGAGCTTCTCGATGGTCCCGACCTTCGCGCGGCTCAACCGCCTGCGCCCGATCGGCGTGCCGTTGACCGCAGATGGCCCGATGGACGTGGACGCGTTGTTGGCCACCGGGGCGCCGCTCATTTATGTGTGCTCGCCGAACAATCCGACGGGGACGGTCACGCCGCGCGCGGAGCTGTTGCGGCTGTTCGACCGTGCGCCGGGCGCGGTGCTGCTCGACGAAGCCTACGCCGAGTTCAGCGACGCGCACGACCTGCGCGCGGAGGCGGCGCGCCGACCGAACGTGTTGGTGACGAGGACATTCTCAAAGGCCTGGGGCCTGGCCGGACTTCGCGTCGGATACGGCGTCGGCAGTGCCGCACTCGTCGCAGCCGTCACCAAGGCGCGTGGCCCATACAAGGTGAATGCGATGGCCGAGCGCGCCGCCGCCGCCGCGTTGCGCGCGGACGTCACCTGGGTGGAGGACGCCGCAGGTGAGGCGCGTGAGGTTCGTGAGCGCTTCGCCGACGGGCTGCGCGGCCGGAAGGGCGTGACCGTATGGCCCTCGGAAGGCAACTTCGTGTTCTTGCAGGTAGACGGCCGCGCAGCCGACGTCGCGGAACGTTTCAGGGCGGGTGGCATCGGCGTGCGCGCTTTTACGGGCCTGACGGGGATCGGCGATGCCGTGCGCATCGGGGTGGCGCCGTGGCCGCAGATGGCGCGCGCACTTCGCGTGGCGCAGGAGATCTGGCCGTGATGCGGATCGCCATCTTCGATTACGGCGCCGGAAACCTGCACTCGCTGACGAAGGCCTTGGCCGACGCAGGGCGCGAGGTGCGCATCGAGACGGATGCCGCGGCAGCCGTCCGTGGCACGGACGCGCTGGTGCTGCCGGGCGTGGGTGCGTTTGCACCGGCGGCCGCTCGGCTCGCACCTGGTCGTGACGTGATGCGCGCGGCGATCAAGCACGGGCTGCCCACGCTCGGCATCTGCCTGGGAATGCAACTGCTGTTCGACGCCAGTGATGAAGGCGCGGGTGACGGGCTCGGAGTCGTTTCCGGGCGCGTCACCAAGCTCGCTGCGGACCGGCTTCCGCAGATCGGGTGGAACGCGCTCGACGATGCGCGCGACCCGCTCCTGACGGCGAGCGGGCTCGCGATGGCATACTATGCGAACAGCTTCGCGTGCCGACCGACCGATACGACGTCGGTCATCGCCTGGTCGACGCACGAGCGCGATCGTTTCCCGGCAGCGGTGCGGAGCGGCGCCTGCGTCGGGGTGCAGTTCCATCCGGAGAAGAGCAGCCAGCCGGGCCTGCGGTTCCTCGAAGCGTTCCTCGCCGCGGCTCGCCGCGGCGCCCCAGTCACCGAATCCCTGTAATGCTCGCAATCCCTGCAATCGACCTTCGCGACGGCCACTGCGTGCAGCTCGTCGGCGGAGACTATGCCAACGAGGCCGTGCGCCTCGACGAACCGTTGCGCGTCGCCCAACGCTGGGTGGCGGCAGGCTTCACGCGACTGCACATCGTGGACCTCGATGCGGCGACGGGCCGCGGCAGCAATCGCGACCTCGTGCGGGAGATGCTGCTGCGTGCCGCTGTCCCGGCACAGGTGGGCGGCGGCGTGCGGAACGGCGAAGCCGTGCACGCTCTGTTCGAGGACGGCGCTGACCGGGTCATCGTCGGCACCCGCGGCGTGGAGGATCCTGAGTGGCTGGCGGAACAGGCCGCGCGCGCGCCGGGACGCATCGTGCTGGCCGCGGACGTGAAGGGCCGGCGCGTTGTCTCGCGTGGCTGGGAGAGCCAAACCAATCGCGAGATCCTCGATCTCGTCCGGGAGGTCGAAGCACTGCCGCTCGCCGGCCTGCTCGTGACGGCCGTCCAACAGGAGGGCAAGATGCAAGGCACCGACCTGACACTGATGGCCGATGTAGCCGAGGCCGCTCCGTGGCCGCTCATCGCCTCCGGCGGCGTGGGCTCGATGGCCGACCTTCGCGCGCTCGAGGACCGCGGCGTGGCTGCCGTCGTGCTCGGGATGGCGCTCTACACCGACGCGCTCGATGCGCGTCTCGTGGCCGAGGAGTTCTCAGAATGAAGTCCCAATCCGCTCCGGTAGTCGTGGAACGCCGCACGAAGGAAACGCAGATCCGCGTCGAGGCAAGGCTGGGCGATGGCACGGCCACCGTCGACACGACGGTGCCGTTCCTCGACCATATGATGGTGGCCCTGGCGAAGTACAGCGGCGTGGACCTGCAAATCACGGCCCGCGGCGACTTGCGGCACCACATCATTGAAGACGTCGCGCTCACTGTTGGACCGGCAATCGCCGGCGCCATTCCGGCAACGGCAGCACGCTACGGCGAACGTACCGTCCCGATGGACGAGGCGCTCGTGCAGGCCGTGCTCGACGTCGGCGGGCGCCCGTACTATGAAGGACCGATCCCCAGCTCGCTGTATGAGCACTGGATGCGCTCGTTCTGTGACGCGGCGCGCTTCACGCTGCACCTGCGCGTGCTGCGCGGCGAAGACCGGCACCACATCGTGGAGGCGGCGTTCAAGGCGCTCGGCTTCGCGATCCGCGAGGCCGCGCGCGAGAGCGGTGCGGTGTTCAGCACCAAGGGCGCCATCGCGCTGGAGGTCGAGTGATGCTGACGCGACGGCTGATCGTATGCCTCGACGTCGATCGCGGGCGGGTCGTGAAGGGCACGCGCTTCGTGGACCTGCGCGATGTCGGAGACCCGGTCGCGCTCGCCGAGCGCTATGAGGCCGAAGGGGCGGACGAAATCGTCTTCCTCGACATCTCGGCGACGCACGAGGCACGCAGCACCACGCTCGACCTGGCGCGCCGAACGGCCGAGCGGCTGTTCATCCCGCTGACGATAGGTGGTGGCATCGATTCCGCCGACGCGATGGCGGCGGCGCTCCGCGCCGGCGCCGACAAGGTCGCGGTCAACAGCGCGGCCGTGCGGCGTCCGGCGCTGATCACCGAGGGCGCCGAACGCTTCGGCTCGCAGTGCGTGGTGGCGAGCATCGATGCCGCGCGGGACGGCGACGCGTGGAAGGTCTTCGTCGCCGGCGGGCGCGTGCCCACGGGGCTCGATGCCGTCGCCTGGGCCGCCGAATGCGCCCGGCGCGGCGCCGGGGAGATTCTCCTCACGAGCATCGACCGCGACGGCGCGCGCGATGGCTACGACCTGGCGCTCACGCGTGCCGTCGCCGCCGCAGTGACCGTGCCGGTCATTGCATCGGGGGGCGCGGGAAGTGCCGCGCACGTACGCGCCGCCTTGACCGACGGCGGTGCCGATGCGGCTTTGGTGGCGGGCATCCTGCACGACGGCAGCACGACGGTCCGCGCGCTGAAGGACGCGATGCGCGAGGCGGCGTTGCCCGTGCGTGGAGTGGCGGCGTGAGCAAAGAACTGCTGACCGCCGCCGAGGCCTTGGCCCGCCACATCGGCGCCGTGGCGCTCGGGCACTACCGCTCGCTGCTCAAGGTCGAGACCAAGCCGGACGGTTCTCCGGTCACGATTGCCGATCGCGAGGCCGAGACGGCTGCGCGCGAATGGCTTGCGCAGCACTATCCGGATGACGGCATCCTCGGCGAGGAGCTCGGCGCGCTCGAGGGCAGCAGCGGTCGCACGTGGGTGATCGATCCGATTGACGGCACCAAGACCTTCGTGCGCGGCGTCCCGCTCTGGGGGTCCTTGGTCGCGTTGGTGCGGGGCGAGGATGTGCTGGCCGGAGCGGCGTTCTTTCCGGCGGTCGACGAGCTGGTCGTCGCGGCGCCGGCGCAGGGCTGTTGGTGGAACGGCCAGCGCGCGCGTGTCAGCAACTGCGCAACGCTCGCCGGTGCCACCGTGCTAATCACCGACGAACGCAGCTTCCACACGGCCGCCAAGCGCGACGGCTGGCGCACGCTGACCGGCGAGGCCTCGCTCGCCCGGACCTGGGGCGACTGCTACGGCTACTTGCTGGTGGCCACCGGACGCGCCGAAGCGATGGTGGATCCGATCGTGAACCCGTGGGACGCCGCGTGCTTCCAACCGATCATCACCGAGGCCGGCGGGGTGTTCACCGACCTTGCGGGACGCGCGACCGCGTTCTCGGGATCGGCGATAGCGACCAACGCCGCGTTAGCGGCTTCGATTCGAGACTACTTCGATGATTGACCTCGACCAGTTGGACTTCCGCAAGGGCGGTGGCTTGGTCCCCGTCGTGGCGCAGGACGTGCGCAGCGGCGCCGTGCTGATGGTGGCCTACGCGGACCGCGAGGCCCTCGAGCGCACGCAGGCGAGCGGCGAACTCCACCTGCGGAGCCGGGCGCGCGGCGCGTGGCACAAAGGCGCGACGAGCGGCAATGTGCTGCGCGTCCGCGCGCTCGTCGCCGATTGCGATGCGGACACAGTCCTCGCACGCGTCGAGCCCGCCGGACCGGCCTGCCACACCGGAAGCACGAGCTGCTTTGGCGCGACGCCACCCGGGGACGCGCTCTCGGCGCTCGATGCGACGATCAGTCAGCGAATGGAGGAGGCCGCGCCGACCGGCGCCGGCTACACGCAGCGCTTGCTCGGGGACCGCAATCTGCGGCTCAAGAAGATCGGCGAGGAAGCCAGCGAGCTCGTCACGGCTTGCGCCGACGGCGACGCCGCGCGCGCAACCGAGGAAGCGGCTGACCTGATCTACCACACGCTGGTCGCGCTGCGGGCGGCGGGCGGTTCGCTGGATGCCGTGCGCGCCGTGCTGGACGCCCGCGCGCACGGCGCGCGCTAGAAGCCCATCAGCCGAAAGCGATTGACCTGCTGCGGATTCCCGATGTACGCGAAGCGGACGTTGCGCATATAGGTGCGCGCGACGCGCTGCACGTCCTCACCGGTCACCGCACGCAGGTCCGAGACGAAGCGCTCGGCGGCGCGGAAGTCGCCGCGGTAGAGTTCGGCGCGGGCGAGAAAGTCCGCTTGTGCGCCTGACGTTTCGTTGTCCACGAAGTACTCCGTCAGGAACTGCTGGATGAGCGGCCGCAGGTTCTCCGTCGGAATGACGAACTGTTGCAGCGCGCGGATCTCGGCGCGCATCAGCCCGAGCGTGGTGTCGGGCCGCGTGGTCGTGACGTAGAGTCCGCCCGAGGTCAGGGCTTCATCGCGGAAGCGCGCCTCGACGGCGTAGGTGAGGTTGCGACGCGAGCGGATCTCGGCGAAGAGCCGTCCTGAGAGAATCGCCGACGCGACGCGCAGGGCCGGGACGTCGGGATGGCCGGCTGGTGGTCCCTCGAACCACCCGAGGACATAGTTGGTCGGGAGGCGCCGCGGCTCGATATGCACCGCCGATCCCGGTCGCGCTGCGCCGGCTGGCGGAGCGGTCCAGGTGTAGTCGCCGCGCGGCAAGGTGCCGAGCGTCGAGGCCACCATCGCCTGCAACTTGGCACGCGGGATGTTGCCGACGATGACCAGCAACATCCGCGAGGTCACCATCTGTTCGCGATGGAACGCGAGCAGGTCGTCTCGCGAGATGCCGCGAATCGACCTTGAGGTGCCGACGGGTGACAGCCCGTACGGATGTCCGGCGAATGCGACGCTGTCGGCCAAGTAGGAGAGCAGGGCGTCCGGCGAATCGCTGCGTTGGTCGAGGATCGCGACACGGTTCTCGCGCACGAACTCGACGTCCGCCGCCGTCAGCGTGGGCCGGAGCAGGCGGTCCGTATAGATGCTCCACGTCGAGTCGAGCCGATCGGTGGTCGTGCGCATCCCGAAGATCGTCCAGTCGTTCTGCGCTCCCACGCCGATCTCACTGCCCGTGCGGGCCATCGCGCGGCGCAGCTGGTCGCCGGGATAGCGCTGCGTTCCGCGCCCCGTGACCTCAAGCAGCATCGGTTCGATGCCGGCGGTACGGGCGCTCACCAGCTGCGTGCCACCGAGCAGGTACAGGTTGGCGACGACGAGGTTGTTGTTTGTCTGGCGGTGAATGATGCGGACGCCAGCGACCTCGAAGCGGATGGTCCCCGTGTCCGGCAGCGCTTGCGCGACGACGACGCTCGGGGCGACCGCAAGCAGCAACAGGGCGAGTGCGCGGCGCATCATCGGCGGGCTCCGAGGTCGGCGAGGTCGGCCTCGCTGAGATTCAGCGCGCGCCGCGCACCCCGCGGCAGCATCACGCCGGTGATGTGCGGGCGGTCCACGATGTAGGTGCGGGCGTAGCGCTGGAGGTCGGCCTCCGTCTGCCGCGCCATCTCGTCGATGTACCGCAGGTGATAGTCGAGCCCGATGACGCTCCACCAGAACCCGATCGTGTGCGAGTTCTCGGTGCTCCGCTCCTGGCCGAAGGCGGTGGTGACGGCGCGATTGGCCTTCACCGCCTCGAGCTCTTCAGCGGCGAAGTACCCAGGCTCGAGCGTCGCGCGAAGTTCGGCGTGCAGTGCGACCAGCGCCTCGCGGAGGCGTTCCGGCGAGGTCTGCCCGCTGACCGTGATGGGCCCGACGTGATTCAGCGTGTAGTAGTTGACGACCACGCCCTGCCAGAGACCGCTCTCCACGAGACGCTCCTGGAATCGTGACGACGGTTGGTTGAGCACATCCGAGTACACGTCGGCGGCGAAGGTGGCCGCTTCATCCTTGGAGGCGCTCGGCCCGTGCCACTGGATCTGCACGGTGACGGCGTTCACGTCTTCCTCGACGATGAGGCCCTGGTTTGCACGAAGCGGGGGCACCGGCGGGATGGGCGCGCGCGCGAAGGGATCCTCGCCGCGCGGCCAGTCCCCGAAGACGCGCTCGGCCAGCGCAAACATCGCGTCGGCCCGTACGTCACCGGAAATGATGACCGCCGAGTTGTTCGGCACGTAGTAGAGATCGCGGATCGTGCGCATTTGCTGCGGCGTGACGTTCTGGATGACGCTGCGGTCGCCGATGGTGTTCTTGCGGCTCCAGAAGTCGCCCCAGAGCTGGCGGCCCATCGCCTCGTCGAGCCGGAACCACGGAGACGACTCGGCGCGGTCGTACTCCCCGAGCACCACCTGCTTCTCACGGTTCAGCTCGTCGGCGCGGAACTGCGCCCCGCGTAGCGCGGCATTGAGGAAGCGCATTCCGCCTTCGACCGAATCAGAGACGACGGTCACGTAGTAGTTGACGAGCTCCTCTCGCGTGGTGGCGTTGAAGAGCGCGCCGAGGTCGGCCGCGCGGTCGAGGAAGGCGTCCGGTTCCGGATAGGTATCGTTGGCCTTGAAGAACATATGCTCGAACAGATGCGCGAGGCCGGCGTACTCGGGCGGCTGCGTGAAGGCGCCGTTCTTGACGACCAACTCGATGGTGGCGAGCGGGACGCCACCGTTCGGCACGACGATGACCTCGAGTCCGTTGGCCAGCACGCAACGCTGGATGGTGCGCTCGAGTTCGGCCCGCTGCGCGGCGACGGGTTCGGCCGAAGCCGCCAACGTCCCCAACAATGCCAGCGTCATCGCGATGGCACGCCATCCACGGCTGGCGGCTCGCCTCGCGCCCGCGTTGATTTCCCGCATCCTATGCATCATACCCCTTCGAGTGGTCGTTCGCAGTCGTCAGCCGAGCTCGCGGCGGCCTTGGCGCCGGCACTCGGCGTCGACCGGCTCCGGCGGGATGTCCCGCTCGCTCCGTACACCACGTTCCGCATCGGCGGTCCCGCCGACGTGCTGTACGATGCCACGACGGCGGAGGAACTCGCCACTGCCGTGACGGCGGCGCGCCGCGCCGGCATCCCGGTCTTCGTCCTCGGACTCGGGGCGAACATCCTCGTCGGCGACCTCGGCGTGCGTGGCCTGGTCGTGCGGAACCGCGCCGACGCCGTGCACATTGGCGTCGACGGACGCGTGTATGCCGAGAGCGGGGCAATCATCGCCGACGTCATCAAGGCGACCGTTGCCGCCGGCTGGTCCGGGCTCGAGCACTATGTCGGCATCCCGAGCTCGGTCGGCGGTGCGGTCTGGCAGAACCTGCACTTCCTGTCGCCGGCGCCTGAGCGCGCGCGCACGATGTTCATCGCCGAGGTCGTCGCCGCAGTCGACTTGCTGTTGCCGACCGGCGAGCGGCAGCGCGTGCGTGGGGATGAGATGCAGTTCGGCTACGACGTCTCTCGCCTGCACGGCAGCGGCGAGATCGCGCTCGGCGTGGAGTTCCAGCTGGCGGCGGGCGATGCCGCCGAGATGCACCGCATCCAGCAGGAGAACCTGGCCTGGCGCGGGGCCCGCCATCCGTGGCTCGAGGTGCACCCCAGCGCGGGCAGCATCTTCAAGAAGATCGAAGGCGTCGGTGCCGGGCGGCTCATCGACCAGTGCGGGCTCAAGGGGTTCCGCATCGGCGACGCGCAGATCTCGCACATCCACGCCAACATTATGGTAAACCTGGGTCAGGCCACGGCGGCGGACGTCCGCAGGCTCATCGTGCACGCGCAGGAGGCCGTGCGCGCCAAGTGCAGTCAGTCGCTGGAACCCGAGATCGGATTCATCGGCGAGTTCAGCGCGACGTAGGGTCGGTGGAATCGGTGGCGGGCAGGCAGGGCACCAGCATCAGCTGCCGTCCGAGGCCGCGCATTGCCCGCGGCACGGGCCCGCCACGCGGGATCTCGCCGCGCTCGACGCGGCGCGAGAGCCCCTGCCGCGTTTCCGTCCACCACGTGGACGTCGTGCGGTCGCGCTCGCCGTCCCAGATGAGCCCGCGCTGGCCGCGCGCAGGGACGCGGCGGATGTACTCCACACGGCTCAGCGCGCCCGTGGCCGGCTGGGCGACGGCGTAGAGCACCGCCGAGGAGCCATCACCGAAGCGGAAGCTGATGCGCCGGCGCGTCGTACCGATCGACGCGGGTTCGAGCACGCGGCAGCGCGTGGAATCCGGCGGCGTCGCCCGCGCCTCGATGAGCGCATCGCGCACGTCGAGGAACTCGCGCAGCGGGTCAGGAAGCGCGCTGAAGGCCGCCGAGTCTGCGGCGGCGGAGTCGGCGAGTTGCTGCTCGTATGGCGTGAGCGCGGCCTCGACCTGCCGTGGACCTTCGCAGGCGACGGCGGCGGCCAGTGCGGCGCCTAGAGCCGCTGCCCGAGTTCGAAGACCCATCGCCATTCTGCAGGATAGTCCAAGGGGCGCGCGACGCCCAGCCCCACCGCCTGGCCGAAGAACCGAAGCGTCAAGGATGCCGAGGATCGCACGCGCCCGGTGGTCTCGGAGCCGAGGAGCTGCACGGTGTTCAGTGCCGTCGGCGTGCTGGCGCGCGTATAGCCCGCCTGCAGCGAGAGCGCGATGCCTGGCGAGATCGGCGGCAGCCAGAGACGAGGCGTGATGCGGGTGGGCATTCCGAGGATGCCGAATCCTCGGAAGACCTGCCCGCGCAGGATGGCCGCCTGATCACCCGCGAACTGCTTGTAGTCGTATCCGGGCAGGTTCTGGTTGCGGCCGAGTTCGAAGAACTGCTGCGGCGGCGCGCCTGGCGTCGTCGCGCCGACGTCCAGTCGCGCCCCCAGGGCAAGCTTGCCGCGATTGACGCGTGCCGTGAACCGCCCTTCGACGCGCTGATACCGCAGCTGACCGTCGCCACGTTCATAGATGAGCCGCGTGCCAAGACCAGGGCGCAGGAACTCCAGCGCCACGTCGGGTCGCCACTCGAAGGTCAGGACGTTGCGGGCATAGCTCCCGTTGCGCACCGGGCGATTCGGACGGAAAGGCCTGCCGAGCCCGACGGGACTCTCGAGATAGTTCTCGACCACGCCGCGGTCCTCGGCGACGCCCGTCTCAAGCCGCACTTGCCCTTCCTGATACCGGCCGAGGAAGCGTTGAACCAGCAGCATCGCCGAGCGGCGATCTACATAGTCGTAGTCGTCGCGCCCGAAGAAGGCGCCCGTCGTCGTACCCGAGTCGTACGGATTGCGAAAGTCGTTCGTGATGTCGAGGGAGCGTCCAGCGCGTAGTTGCGCGATGGTGCGCCCACGACGCTTCTCGACGACCGCCCGTCCGCGCAGGGTCTGCTCGCCCCAGGAATATCCCACGGCGCCGCGGAGTGCGAGTCCCGGCGAGCGATCGCGAAACCGGTACACGGCACCGATGCCCGTGAACACGCCCTGCACCTTGTCCATCCGGATCACATCGAGAAAGCGTTCGGTCTCGATGGAGAAGCGCGGCGGGCCCGTCGCACTCCACTGGTCCGGCGCGATGTCGTTGAAGTCGTCAGCGGACACGATCGCGTTGGCGGTCCCGAGGTCACTGCGCCACTCGGAGTAGGCCGCGAGCGAGTCGGTCGCCTCGACAATGAGGCGGAAGGGCTGCACCCGGAGCGTGTCCTCCGGCGCGCCGACAGCGACGCCCTCGGGTATCGGCAGCAGCGTGCGGTCCCGGTAGCGCGTGAGGATGCGGAAGACCGCGCGGCTCTCGCCGACGGTGTTGGAGGTGGCGTGGGCCTCGAAGCGCTGGTAGGCTGGCAGCCAGAACTCGCCATTCACCTCGGCATTCTCCGCTTCAACGAACGCGATTCCTTGCAGCCGGGCCTCGCGCAGGAGGTCGAAGCGCGGCTTCGGTCCGCCCACGGTGGCGAAGTAGCCGCGAATCCGCACCAGCTGCTTGCGTGTGGCATCGAGGTCCAGCTCGCCGACGAAGACGACGCTGCGATTCGGCACGTCGTCGCGCAAGCCGACTTCAACCCGTACGATGGGAATCTCCCGACCATCCACGCGCATCGTGACGAGGGTGTCGCCGCCCGAGAAGCGATAGTAGGTATCGCGGTCGTCGGCGAGCGGATGGACGGCGTAGAGTGGATCGCCGCCACGGCGATCTCGCCGCCGGCGACTCGCCTCCGACGTATCGCGCCCGAACAGCAGCGCCAGGCGGTTACCGTACAACGAGGGAATTGCCCATCCGACGCGGAAGAAGCCCAGCGTGGCCGGGCTCGTCCCCAGCGACTGCGAGCGATACCCGACGACGCGCTGTTCGTAGCGGCCGGTACGGTCCCATCGGAGCGTGCTCGCGATCTGCTCCAGCTGGACCGACATCTCCATCCGCTCGGAACGGCGGTTGCCGATCGATATTTCCGACTCCAGCCGGGCGTGATAGCCGCCAAGCGCGTCGGGGACGCGGCGATTGATGTCGGCTGCTTGAGCCACGAGGACTCGCAGCGCTTCAGACGCATAGCACGCGGTATCACACGACAGCGCCTGGGCCGGCGCCTGGGCAACCACGACGAACAGCGCGAGAAGGGAGAGCAGGTATCGATGCACGGGTGACTGCAAGTGTAACGCGGGAGCCCAGCGCGCGGATTCACGCGGGCCGCTTGTTTCTACCCCGTCAGGGCCGCATTCTTGCCGCCGTGCCTCCCACTCCGTCGCCAACGCCAGCCAAGTTGCGCCCGATTCCGCTGGCGCTCGGCCCGCTTGTCTTCCTGCTCCTCCGCCTCTGGGCTCCCGGCGGCCTCGACGGTCCCCAGGCGACCGTGCTCGGGGCGGCGGCCTGGATGGCCACCTGGTGGATCAGCGAATGCCTGCCGTTGGCCGTGACCGCGCTGCTGCCCATCGCGCTGTTCCCGATGCTCGGGGCGACGACATCGCGGGAAGCGACCGCACCATTCGCGAACGAGGTCGTCTTCTTGTATTTGGGCGGATTCCTGCTGGCTGAGGCGCTGCAGCACTGGCGCGCCCACGAGCGCATCGCTTTTGGCGTCATCCTGCGGGTGGGTACCGATTCTCGGCGGCTTGTCTTCGGCGTGATGCTGGCCACTGCGTTCATCTCGATGTGGATCTCCAATACCGCGACGGCGGCGATGATGTATCCCATCGCGCTGGCCATCGGCGCGCGTTTCGGAGACGGACCGTCGGCACGCAGCCAGCAGGTGGCGCTGTTGCTCGGCGTCGCGTTTGCCGCGAGCATCGGGGGAATGGCGACGCTCATCGGCACGCCGCCAAACCTGATTCTCGCGGGAGCGGCACGTGAGCTCATCGGGGTGTCGCTGGACTTCTTCACGTTCCTGAAGTTCGGCCTGCCGATTGCCATCATCCTGTTGCCGGTATGCTGGGCGCTGCTGGTCTTCGTGTTTCACCGCGATCGGCTCGTGCTCGGCGCGGAGGGCGTCGAGTCCCTGAAGGCGCAGCGCGACGCGCTTGGATCGATGACCCTGGGAGAGCGCCGGGTCGTCACGATTTTCGTCTGTATGGCGTTGGCCTGGTTCTTCCGCGAACCGAAGGTCATCGGCCCGGTGACCGTGTTCGGACTCACGACGCTGCTGCCGGGACTCACGGACGCTGGCATCGCGATTATTGGCGGTATCTCGCTGTTTCTCACCCCAGGGCGTGATGGCGCCGGGGGGGCGGCGCGACCGCTTCTTACGTGGCGCGAAGCGCGTGGCCTGCCGTGGGACGTGCTCCTGTTGTTCGGCGGCGGCCTCTCGCTCGCCGGGGCGATGGACTCGACGGGGCTCGCCACTCGCATCGGGCTTTGGATGAGCGGCCTTGAAGGCTATCCGCTCCCGGTCGTGCTGATCGGTGTGGCGGTTGTCACGGTGATCATTTCCGAGTTGGCGTCCAACGCCGCCACGGCCTCGATGGGAATGCCCGTGGCGGTGGCGCTCGCCGCGGCGCTTGGCCAACCACCGCTGCTGCTGATGCTCACGATTGGCCTCTCGGCCAGCGCCGGGTACTCGTTGCCGATGGCGACACCCCCGAACGCCATCGTGTTCGGCAGTGGCGCACTCACCGTTCGCGATATGGCGCGGGCAGGCCTCGCATTGGACTTCGTGGCGATCCTCACCGTGGTCGGCACGCTCCTGATATTGTTCTAGCGTGCTCCGCAGCTACTCCTTCATCGCCGACACCGACTCGCTCGAAGCATTGCGCCGCCTGCGCCGTGGGTGGGCGGGCTGGGAAATTGCTGAGGGTGAGTTTCGCGTTCGGTTGCGCGACGGCGGTACGGTACGCGCTCACGTGGACCGAGCTGAGATTGAGCCAGGCTTTGAGGTGTCCTGTCTCGTCGCCGACTTCCTTCCGGAGCAGGGAGAACTCCCGGCGCGCGACTCCGCATTTTCGTCGCACGGCAACGACGTCGTGCTCTTTCGCGGTGTGACCTGGCTCGAGCGCCGCCCCGATATGGGACCGGATCACACGATTCAGTTCAGCGGAATTCCTGGTATCGAGATTCCGGCGACCGCGGAGGCGCGCTGCGACTTCACCGACGCGTTCGCGGTGGCGACAGACGGAGGAGCCGTCGTCGTGCGCCTAGCGCTGCGACCGGGCTGGCTCGAGCTCGTGGAGGACCCTGAGGAAGTATCGAAGTTTTTCGCGCTGCGAGGCTACACTTGAGTGTGATCTTGGTTATGGCGCTATGAAGCGTTGTTGGTGGTGCGGTGATGATGCCTTGTACGTGCGCTATCACGACGTTGAGTGGGGCGTACCGGTCACCGAGGACATCGTTCTGTTTGAAAAGCTCGCGCTTGAGGGTTTTCAAGCAGGGCTCTCGTGGATCACGATTCTCCGCAAGAGAGAGCGTTTTCGTGAGGTCTTTCAGGGATTCTCGCCCGATCGAGTGGCCGCCTTCCGCGAGCGCGACCTCCAGCGCCTGCTGCGCGATCCGGGAATCATTCGGCACCGCGGGAAGATCGAGGCAGTGATTGGCAACGCGCGCGCGTATCGCGAGCTCGTCGCGCGCGAGGGGTCACTCGCGCGTTTCGCCTGGTCCTTCGCTCCGGCGTTGCCGCGTGTTCCGCGTGCTCGCGGCGACATCCCAGCGCAGACGGTGGAGTCCGAGGCGTTTTCCAAAGAGCTGAAGCGCCGGGGATGGCGATTTGTCGGCCCCACAACGGCGTACGCGTTCTTTCAGGCGATGGGACTCGTGAACGACCATCTCGCGGACTGTCACCGCCAATCTGCGGTCGCTACGTTGCGCGCGAGGGTCCTGGCGTCTGGCGTGCGCTAGTGGGTAATCCTAGCTGGTGCCGCCCAGCTGGCGTTCTCCGGTAATCGCCTCGAGAGCGCTGCGCGCGTGGGCGCGCAGTCGCACCTCGCCGAGTCGTAGGGCATCGAGGACCGTCAGAACGCGGTACGTCTCTGGCGCGTGATCTCGTAACTGTGCGGCGCGCGGATGCAGCGGCGTCAGGCTGAAACCGCGCACGGCGCCGTGGGTGTTCGCGGCCGGCCACACCACCACATCCGGCGCATCGACCAGTTCGCTTAGCGGCCCGGCGGAATAGGCGGTCGGCACGCCATTCGCGAGTGGCCCGCGGAGCACGGGAAACGAATATCGAAGACCCCCGAGCGCGAAATCCACGAAGGCCCGCGCGTTGGTCCGGCGCTGCTCCGGTCGCAACAGGCCCGCGATCTCGAGGCGCCCCAGTGCGACGTGCACCTGACTGGCCGAAGCGGCCAGTTCGTCGGCGATTTCGGCCAGCGTGCCGGCCGGCGATAGCAGACGCGCAGCGACAACGACATCAAACGGCCTGGTTTGGATTGGCTTTCGCACGCAGTATTCTATTTTCCAGAATAACGAAAGTCAATGAATGAGAAGCGCTAAGCAGCGCGCCTCTGATCACCTCGATCCGCAGCCCAACTGGCAATCCCGCCCCCAATAAGGACAGCGAAGATGATGCCCAGGAGCCAGAAGTTCGTGTCGTCACCAAGCCACTCCTTAATCCACTTCATCCCGAGCATCTTTACTCCGACAATCCCGAGAACCAAAGCCAGCGAGACCTTCAGGTAGCGGAACTTCTCAATCAGCCCAGCGAGGCCAAAGTACAGGCTGCGCAGGCAAAGAATCGCAAAAACGTTCGACGTGAACACCAGGAACGGGTCGGCCGTGATTGCGAAGATGGCCGGAATCGAGTCCACCGCGAAGATCAGGTCCGTCGTCTCCACCAGAACGAGCGCCACCGCCAACGGCGTCAGGAACTTGCGGCCGTTCATCTCCACCACGAAGTGCTGCTCGTGGTAGCGCTCGGTCACCGGAAAATGGCGTCGCAACCAGCGCACCACGATGCTCTCGACCTCGGCCTCGTGCTCCTCCTCCTTGCGCCAGAGCATTCGCACGGCGGTGATGACAAGGAAGGCGCCGAAGAAGTAGAGGATCCAGTGGTAGCGCGCGACGAGCTGCGCGCCGATGCCGATCATCGCGCCGCGCATCGCCAGCGCGCCGAGGATGCCCCAGAACAGCACCCGATGCTGGTACATCGCCGGGACCTTCAAGTGCTGAAAGATCAGCGCGATGACGAACACGTTGTCCATGCTGAGCGACAACTCGACCACGTACCCGGTCAAGAACTTCACCGCGGCGAGGCGGCCGTCGTTCACTTGCTGGCCCACGGGGTCCACGGCGTTGCCGAGCCCAAGCCAGTGTCCGTCGTACGCGAAGTACACGAACACGGTGAAGCCCAGCGCCATCACGATGGTGCCGGCCGTAAAGAGGAGCGCCTCCCGCAGCGACGGGGCGTGCGGCGTGCGATTGAAGACGCCGAGGTCGAGGGCGAGGACGATGCCGACGAAGAGCAGGAAACCGACCCAGATCCAGATCACGCGCTGCGCTCCGAGGCCACCCAGGCCTTCCAGTCGTCTTCCGCCACGCCGATGCTGAGCTTCCCGCCCCAGCGCGTCAGTGGCTGGGCCAGCACCAAGGGTTCATCGACCAGCAGTTGCAGCCAGCGGTCATCGGAATATCGCGACGCGCCGAGGCCAAGGGCGGCATAGCGCTTGGAGGCTTTGTCGATCAGCGCCGTGACGCCGAACTTCTGCGCGAAGCGCTGCAGCTCACCGCGGCTTGCCGCGCGTTCCGACAGGTCCACGAAGTGCACCTTCACGCGGCGTTCGCTCCAGAAACGGAGCGCGCGGCGCGTGTCTTGGCTCTTGTTGGTCCCGAAGACCTGCACTTCCACAGACACTTCCCCCGATATTCCAAGCGCGGACCACCCGGGTCCGCGCACGCTTGTCGGTGGTAATCTATCCGTTCCCGAGTGCCCGACCAATCGTCGTTTCAACCCGCGTGGTGGCTCCCCGGGCCGCACTTGCCGACGATCTTCGGCAAGCTGGTGCGCCACATCCCACCCGCGCACGACCGCATAGAACGCTGGGCCACCCCCGACGGCGATGACGTGTCGGTCGCCGTGATGGACGCGGCCCGTCCCGGTGCGCCTGTCCTCGCGATCCTCCACGGCCTCGAAGGCGGCGTGCACTCCACCTATGCGCAGGGCCTGATGCACCAGGCGCGCGCGCGTGGCTGGGGGGCCGCGCTGCTCGTCTGGCGATCCTGCGACGGACGCATCCCGCGCGCCCCGCGGATGTACCACTCCGGCGAGACCTCCGATGCGGACGTCTTCCTGCGCCGACTGGCGGCCGAGCGGCCCGGATCCCCTTTGGTGGCCACGGGCGTCTCGCTGGGCGGAAACGTCCTCCTCAAGTGGCTGGGTGAGCAGGGTGACCGCGTCCCGTCCGCGCTCCGCGCGGCGGCGGCCGTTTCGACGCCCTTCGACCTCGGCGCGGGCGCGCGGCACCTAGAGCGGGGATTCTCGCGTGCGTACACGCGGCACTTCGTGCGCAGCCTCAAGCGCAAGGCCGTCGCGGCACTCGACGTGCATCCCCAACTCCCCGTGGACCGCGGCCGACTCGTCGAGGCGAGCACGTTCTTCGAATTCGATGACGCGTTCACGGCACCGGTGCACGGCTTTGCCGGCGCCGACGACTACTACACCAAGGCCAGCTCCCTGCGGTTCCTCAATCGCGTGACCACGCCCTCCCTGCTGCTCTCGGCGATCAACGACCCGTTCTTGCCGGCGCGGGTCCTGGACGAGGTCCGCACGGAGGCGGCGGCGAACCGGGCGCTGACTCCGGAGTTCACGCCCGCAGGCGGTCACGTCGGCTGGGTCAGCGGCAGCCCCTTCGAGCCCGTATACCATATGGAAGCGCGCGTCACGGAGTGGCTTGCTCGCTTTACCTGACCCCGGTCGCCTCGCGCGGCGACTAGCTTTCGCAACACCCGTTCACCCTGCACGAGACGCCGCTTGAGCCACGCCGCCGAGTATCACGACGACATCATCTATCCGAACACGATCGCCTTCATCCTGGTGCACCTGGCACCGTTGGCGGCGTTCTGGAGCGGCGTCACGACGACCTCCGTGATTCTGGCCATCACGCTGTACGTCGTGCGGATGTTCGGCATCACGGCGGGCTACCACCGCTACTTCTCGCACCGGTCCTTCAAGACGTCGCGGCTCGGGCAGTTCCTGTTCGCCCTGCTCGCGATGAGCTCAACGCAGAAGTCGGTGCTGTGGTGGGCCGCACTGCATCGGCACCACCACCGGCATTCTGACGAAGAAGATGACGTGCACTCGCCGCTGCACCGCGGCTTCTTCTACTCGCACGTCGGCTGGATCTTCGACAAGAAGCACGATGCCACGCGCGTCGAGGAGGTCCCCGACCTCGCCAAGTATCCGGAGCTGCGCTTCCTGGACCGGCACCAGCTGCTGCCGGCCATTGGGCTGGCCATCCTGTGCTTCGCCATCGATGGATGGTCGGGCCTGTTCATCGGGTTCTTCGCCAGCACGGCCGTGCTCTATCACGGCACGTTCTTCATCAACTCGCTGGCGCACGTGCACGGCTCGCAGCGCTACGTCACCGGCGACACCTCGCGCAACAACTGGTGGCTCGCGGTCATCACGCTGGGCGAGGGTTGGCACAACAACCACCACGCCTACCAGCGTTCGACGCGACAGGGCTTCCGCTGGTACGAGTTCGATCCCACCTACTACGCCCTCAAGGTGATGTCCTGGCTGGGGCTGGTGTGGGATCTCGGCGAACCGCCGGCAGAGGTGGTGCGCAACGAACGGCGCCTCGGCGCCGCCGTGCTCGAGCGCGTCTCACGCCAGTTGGCGGAGCAGTACGCGCAGACGCGAGCCGAGGCAGTCACGGCCCTGCAGCACGCACGCGACCACTTCCACGCGCATCCCAAGGTGATCGAGCTGCGCGCTCGGCTCGCGGCGGGGCAGGCACGGGCCGAGGAGAGCTGGCACGAGCTCCAGTCGCACTTGCCGCACCTGCCCGCGCTGCCGTCGCTGGCCGAAGTCCGGGCGCGTGTCCTGCAGGCCTACGCCGACTCGCCGTCCACTGACGAGATTGCGGCGCGCGTACGCCAGTTGCTGGCCGAGCGCTGGAGCGCTGAGGTGTTTCCGGAGCTCGGGGTCGCTCCGGCCTGAGCGGGCGCGAACGCTCTGGCGCGGTGGTACGTTGAGCGGGGGGCGGCCTGAGCCGCCCCCCGCTTTCGTTCCGACTTCCCGGAGAACCCAATGCGATTCCGTCCGCTCACGCTCGCCCTCCTCCCGCTCGCGGCTAGCCTCGCCGCGTGCTCCGTCCAGTCCGGCTCGGCTGCCGAACAGCAGGGCGCTGCGATTCCCGCAGGCGCGGCGAATGTGGCCGAGCGCCTGCAGAACAGCCCGCGCCACGCTGAATGGGCGATGATTCCCTCAGCGCCGGGCGCGCGCGATTCCATCGCCGCGTGGATTGTCTACCCCGAGCGGCGCGACAACGCGCCCGTGGTCGTCGTCATCCACGAGATCTTCGGCCTCTCCTCGTGGGTAAAGGGCGTGGCCGACCAGCTGGCGGCGGACGGCTTCATCGCCATCGCGCCGGACCTTCTGTCCCTCGAGCGCGGTGGCGGTACCAGCGACTCGATGCCCTACGATGCCGCGCGGGCGATGATCCAGCGCGTGACGCCGGACAAGATGAACGCGATGGTGGCGGCGGTCGGGCAGTATGGGATGAACCTGCCGGCGGCACGAAAGGTCTACGGGGTGGTGGGCTACTGCTGGGGCGGGTCGGCCTCGTTCAACCACGCCGTGTTCAACGCCCCGGGACTGAAGGCGGCCGTGGTGTACTATGGCTCGTCGCCGAGCGCCGAGGACATCGCCAAGGTGCGGATCCCGGTGCTCGGCCTCTACGGCGAGAACGACCAGCGCGTGAACGCGACCATTGCGCGCGCCGACTCCACGATGAAGGCGACAGGTGCCACCTTCGAGCAGCGCACGTACGAAGGGGCGGGTCACGGATTCCTGCGGGCGCAGGATCAGGCGGCGAACCTCGCGGCGACGCGCCGGGCCTGGCCTGAGACGCTGGCCTGGTTCCGCCGGCACCTCAACTGAGCGGGCGCGGCTAGCTGCGCGGCGCCATCACCAACAGCCCGACCCACTCCGGCCAGTTGCCGCTGAGCTCAAAGACGTCGTCGTAATACGCCAGGCCCTTGTCTTCCAGCGCGGAGACGAGGGCCTGGAGTGCTTCGACGTCGTACACCGGCCCAATCACGACCAAGCCTCCCTCCACGCGAAACTCCTCCGGGGTGAGGTTCAGCCACTGGTCGATGGCGCTGCGGGTGAGCTGCGCTCCCTCGAAGGCCTGCTGCCGGATGAGGAGGGTCGAGGCGTTGTGCGCGAGTGGGATGGGCATAGGCGTGCGTGGGTGACGGGACTGGGGCCTCCTGTAGATTAGAGGGATGGCCACAGCGGTGCACGACGTCGACGTGTGTGTGATTGGTGGCGGGCACGCCGGGGCGGAGGCCGCCACGGCCGCGGCGCGCCGCGGCGCACGCACCGTCCTGCTCACGACGTCGCTCGACACCATCGGCCAGCTCTCCTGCAATCCCGCGATGGGCGGCATCGCCAAGGGGACGGTCATCCGTGAGATCGACGCCCTCGGCGGCGTGATGGGCCGTGCGACTGACCTCGCGACGATCCAGTTCCGGATGCTGAACCGCAGCAAGGGGCCCGCCGTGTGGGCACCGCGCGCGCAGGCAGACCGCGGATTGTACCGGCGCGCGGTCCGGCAGCTGCTCGAGGCGCAGTCAGACCTGCTCTTGGTGCAGGGCAACGCTGAGCGGCTGGTCCTGGGGGCGGATGGTACCGTCGCCGGCGTGCTGACGACCGATGGGCGGCTCATCGCGGCGCGCGCCGTGGTCATCACGACCGGAACGTTCCTGCGCGGGCGGATCCACATCGGGACGGGCGCTGCGGTCTCCGGCGGCCGAGCCGGCGAGGCAGCGACGGTGGCACTCGCCGAACAGTTCGCCGAGCTCGGCGTCCAGACAGAGCGATTCAAGACCGGCACGCCACCGCGCATTGACGGCCGCTCCGTGGACCTGCACCGGATGGAACCGCAGGAGAGCGAGATCGAGGCCTTCGACTACTCGTGGTCGGCGTACTGGGACCGCCCGCGGCGTGAGGGTAGCCTTACGCGGCATCCGGACCAGGTGCGCTGCTTCATCACGTACGTGGAGGACGCGGCCAAGACGGTGGTGCAGGAACGACTGCACGAATCCGCGATGTACGGCGGCGCTATCGGCACGCGCGGGCCCCGGTACTGCCCAAGCATCGAAGACAAGATCGTGCGCTTCCCCGACGCCGAACGGCACCAGCTCTTTCTGGAACCGGAGGGGCTCGACACGCACGAGATGTACGTCAACGGGCTGTCGACCTCGTTGCCGGTGGATGCCCAGCTCGCGTTGCTGCACGCGGTACCCGGAATGGAGCGCGCGGTGATGACGCGTCCGGGCTATGCGATCGAGTACGACTACGTACCGCCGACGCAGCTGCGGCCGACGCTGGAGCTGCGAGCGCTGCCGGGGCTCTTCCTCGCCGGGCAGATCAACGGCACCACCGGGTACGAGGAAGCCGGCGGGCAGGGCGTCGTCGCGGGCTTGAACGCAGCCGCGCACGCGCGTTCCCTCGAGCCGGTGACGATCGGGCGCGACCGCGCCTACATCGGGGTGCTCGTGGACGATCTCGTCACTCGCGGCGTCGACGAACCCTACCGGCTGTTCACCTCGCGATCTGAGTTCCGCCTCACCGTACGCCAGGACAACGCCATTCCGCGGCTGTATCCGCTGGCGGAGCGGCTCGGCCTGCTCGACGCGCGCGAACGCCGTTGCGCAGAGCGTCGGCTGGCGGACGAGACGACGGCCGCGCAGCTGGCAGAGTCGACTCGGGTGACACCCGAGGCCGCGGAGTCCGTGCTGCTGGCCGTGGGCGAGCGTGCACTCAGCCACGCGGTACCGATCGTCGAGGTCGCGAGGCGTCAAAAAGTAGCGCTCCTCGACTTATTCGCTGCGGCCGGCGTCGGTCGGGACCTCGCGCCGGATGCCGTCACCACCGCTGACCTCGAGATCAAGTACGCTGGCTACCTGGCACGCGAGCACGCTGCGGCTGCACGGCTGCAGCGAATGGCGGAGTTGCCGCTCGCCGAGGATCTGTCGTACGAGGCGTTCATCACGGTGAGCGTCGAGGCGCGGCAGAAGCTCTCGCGGCGGCGGCCGGCCACGGTGGCGGAGGCCGCGAGCATTCCGGGGGTGAGCCCGGCGGATCTGCAGAACCTGCTATTCGAGCTCGGGAAGTGGTGACGCGCCTCGCCGCGGCGCTGCTGCTGGCCGGATCGCTGTTGCCGCTCGCCAATTGGATTCCGAGCGGGGAGCGCGATGCGGACTACCTGCCGCGGCTGGGTGACTGGGCACTGGGTTCCGCGCTGTGTGCGATGGTCGGCGTGCTCGTGTGGTTCCTGGTGCGGCGGCGGGGCGCGGACGTCGTGGCGCCGAGTGTGCCGAGGGAGATCGCGAACGAGCAACTGGCGCTGCTGTGGCTGTGCGCAGGGGCGGCGGCGCTGTATGGGGCGGTCGCGCTGCTGGTGTTCTCGGGGCGGCCGCTGCTGATCGACGAGGTGATCTACGTCCTGCAGGCACAGGACCTCGCGGCCGGGCGGCTCACACACGAGATCCCGGGACCGAAGCCGTTCTTCTCGGTGATGCACGAGGTGGACCTCGGCGACCGGGCCTACGGGCAGTATCCGTTCGGTGGCCCTGCGATGCTGGTGCCGGGCGTGCTGCTCGGCGCGACGTGGGTCGTGGGTCCGGTCTTTGGCGCGGTTGCCGCGTGGGCGTTCGGGACCCTGCTGCGCGTGCTCGAGCCCACGGCGACAGCGCGGTGGCGCCTTGCCACGACCGCCCTGTTCGTGGTGGCGCCGTTCGGGGCGTTTATGTTCGGCTCGCATATGAACCACGCGACGACACTGGCGTGGTTGCTGCTCGCGGCCGTGGCCTTGTCGCGCGCGGTGCGCGACGGCGCGAATCCGTGGTGGGGCTTGGCGACCGGCCTCGGGCTCGGCATTGCCGCAACGATCCGTCCGCTGGACGCGGCCGCCTATGCGCTTCCCGCGGCGGCCTGGCTGGCGTGGCGGGCGCGGCGTGGTGGGCGCCCCCTCGCGCTTTTGTTGCTCTCTGGCGTTGGCGTCGCGGCGCCGATGGCGCTGGCGTTCTGGGCCAACGCGGAGACGACGGGGCATCCGTTGCGGTTTGGCTATGACGTGCTGTGGGGCGCCAACCAGAGTCTCGGGTTCCACGACACTCCTTGGGGCGACGCGCACACACCGCAGCGAGGTCTCGAGCTGCTTGGGCTCTACCTGACGCGGCTGAATACATACCTCTTTGAGCTGCCGTTCCCGTCGTTGCTGCTGCCAGCCATCGGACTGTGGCTGCTGCCGCAGCTCCGGGCGATGGATCGGTACCTCGCGGCGGCGGCGGCGCTGGTCGGGGCGGGGTACTGGGCGTACTGGCACGACGGCTTCTATCCCGGCCCGCGCTTCTTGTTCGCGTGGCTCCCGGTGCTGGTGCTCTGGAGCGCGCGCGGCTGTTCGGAGTTGTCCCGCCGCTGCGCGGCGCGTCCGGCGGTGTGGACCGGCGTTCGTGCAAGTCTGTGGACGGCCCTTGCGCTCGCCGTCGTCTCGGTGGCCGTGATTCGGTGGCCGACGTATCGCAACGGAATGGCTTCTATGCGCGTGTCACCACGTGCTGCGTCCGAGGCTGGTGTGGACAGCGCGCTGGTGTTGGTGCAAGAGAGCTGGGGCTCGCAGTTGATGGTGCGCCTGTGGGACCGCGGCATCACCCGGCCAGAGACGGAGTATCTCTACCGCTCGGTGGACTCGTGTGTGCTGGAGGAATCGTTGTCGGCGCTCGAGCAATCCGGGACGCGCGGCGACGAGGCGCGCGCGCTGCTGCTACCACTCGCGGCAGACTCGGCGCGCCTGATCAAGAGTACATTGACGCCGGATCCGAGTGAACGGCAGCTCCCCGGCCTGCCCTACACGGAGGCCTGTGTGCGTCGCATCGCCGAGGCACGGCGCGGCTATTTGCTGTACGCGCCCTGGCGCATCGTGCGGGACGGCAACGTGTATGCCCGATGGCTGCCGGGGCGAGAAGCGGAGATTGCAGCGCACTTCCCGGGCCGGCCGGTGTATTTGCTCCGGCGTGGCGGCATCTCCGTGGAGGCACCGCTCGTCTGGGAGCGCCTTGACGTGCTCGGGCCCGCCGTGACCGCGACGGATCCGCTGACGCCGTAGGCCGTGCGGCGCGTTAAGTGCCGCCGGTGTGGGTGCGCATTAGTATCACTATGTTACTTATTTCATCGGAGGGATGATGTCACGGGTATTCGGGTTGGTTCGCGCGACGGCGCTGCTGGCGGTCGCGGGCGCGGGCGGCGCGCTGCCACTCTCGGCGCAGGTGGTCGGCGCAGGCGCCCCTGCAACGGGACCGGCGTTGATGGTGAGTGCAGAGGCGGAGGTGATGGTCGCACCGGATCGGGCACACGTGGGGATTTCCGTCGAGACGCGTGGGCGGACACCTCAGCTCGCCGGAAGCGAGAACGCCCGGATCCAGGCGGCTGTGATCGATGCAATTCGGCGCCACGGCGTGGCGAGTGCACAGATCCAGACACGCGCGCTGCAGGTGAACCCAGAGCAACAGTATCCGAGGGAAGGCGGACGGCCGACCGTGATTGGGTACATTGCCCGCAATTACGTGAGCGTGGAGATTCGCGACCTGGCAAAGATTGGCGCGATTGTGGACGCGGCGCTCTCGCAGGGTGCCACCAACGTCTCGGGACCGAACTTCGCCCTTGCCAACCCAGATTCGGCGCGGCGCGAGGCCCTCGACGCGGCCGTGCGCAAGGCGCTGGCCGATGCGCAGGTTATGGCTCGGGCGGCAGGGGTGCGCCTCGGGCCGATTCTCGAACTCTCCACCGCGGGTGCGGACGTCCAACCGATTGCCGGAATGCGGATGGAGCGAATGCTGGCGAGTCCGAACGCAGTTTCCAGCGAGACCCAGGTGGAGTCCGGGCTTATCCCCGTCAGCGCGAGCGTCCGGATCAAAGTGGCAATATTGCCGTAGAGGTCGCGGCAGTCCGGCCGTGTTTCACGTGAAACACGGCCCTGACGCTTGCCGTTGGTGTTCCACGTGAAACATCGTGACTAGTATGGACAGGGGTGCGTCGGTATATTCGCCGACTCACCCCGTTTCACTATTTAGACCACACGTGGCAAGAATCATCGCAATCGCGAACCAGAAGGGTGGCGTCGGAAAGACGACGACCGCCGTGAATCTCGCCGCCTCCCTGGCAGCCGCCGAGCAGCGCACGCTCTTGGTTGACGGAGACCCACAGGGCAACGCCTCGAGCGGCATCGGCCTCCCTCGCGACGAGATTCGCGAGACGGTCTATGACGCGCTACTCGACCCGAGTCGAGTCGGCGAAGCGACGCATCGCGCGGTGCAGTTCAAGCATCTCGATGTGCTGCCGGCGACTCCAGACTTAGCGGGAGCGGAGATCGAGCTCGTCGGCGAGGATGAGCGCGAGCTCGCAATGCGCCGAGCGCTCGAGCCCATACGCGATCAGTACGACTACATCCTCATCGACTGTCCGCCGTCCCTTGGGCTCATCACGATCAATATGCTGGCGGCTGCGGACTCGCTGCTGATTCCGCTACAGTGCGAGTACTACGCGCTCGAAGGGCTCTCGCAGTTGCTCAACACGGTGCACCTCGTACAGCAGGGAGTGAATCCGTCCCTGGGAATCGATGGTGTGCTGCTGACGATGTACGACGCGCGACTCAACTTGTCGCGCCAAGTGGCCGCGGACGCCCGAGAGTACTTCGGGTCGAAGGTGTTTCAGTCGGTCATTCCGCGAAACGTTCGCTTGGCCGAGGCGCCGTCGTTCGGCAAGCCAATCATCCTTTACGACGTGGCGTCCGTCGGCGCGCAAGCGTATATGGGAGTCGCACGCGAACTGATTGACAGAAATTCGTAACATCTTGATACACAATGAGTTAGCGCTGTATGTGGCAGGCGTCGCAGAATCAATTGGCCGCTAACTCATCATACACCAAGTACTTAGATAATAATTCACTCTCGCAGGAATTAATGACCACAGACAAGGGACGCCGTTTAGGGCGAGGACTTGAGGCGCTGATTGCTCGAGCGCCCACGCGGGCGCCGGGTGAGAGCGACGCGACGCGCGCGCCAAGCTCGGCGACAGCAGCAACGGCCAGCGCAGTCGGCTCGCCGTATCAGCTGCTTCCGATGACGAAGATTCGTCCCAACCCGCTCCAGCCGCGCAAGGAGTTTCGCGAGCAGGATCTCGCCGACCTCGAGGCATCGCTACGTGTGAGCGGATTGCTGCAACCGATTACCGTACGACCCGCGCCGACGGGGTCTGGCTACGAGCTCATCGCAGGCGAGCGACGTTTCCGCGCCGCGCAACGCCTCAACTGGAAAGAGATTCCCGCTGTGGTGCGCGACGTCGACGATCGCCTGCTGCTTTCGCTGGCGATGGTCGAGAACCTACAGCGCGCCGACCTCAACCCGATCGAAGAGGCCGAAGGCTACGAGCAGTTGATTCGCGACTTCTCGCTGACGCAGCAGGAAGTCGCCGACATCGTCGGTAAGGATCGCTCCACCGTGGCGAACACCTTACGCCTGCTAGCGCTCCCGGCATCAGTGCGCCGCCTCGTCTGGGATGGCGCCTTGAGCGTTGGTCACGCGAGGGCGCTCCTTGGTCTCGGCGATGCGACGCGGATGGCCGATCTCGCGCGCACTGCCGTTGCCGATGGCTTGTCGGTGCGTGATGTCGAGCAACTGGTGCGCGCGGCGGTCCCGGGGAAGCCAGGCAAGAAGTCGGCCGCACCGGCGGATTCGCGCAGTGCAGAGGTACGGCATATCGAGGACCGCCTGCGTCGGCGTCTCGGGACGGACGTTCGTATCGTGCAGGCGGGCAAGAAGTCGAAGGGGGAGTTGCGCATCGCCTTCTACAATGACGAGGATTTTGAACGCCTAATGGAACTGATCCTCGGTCCGGAGTCGAACGAATGAGCCGCACCCTCACGCCCCGGCAGGTCAAGGCGACCGGCGCGCGTGACGCGCACGGCCGCATCTTGGACGCCGACGGCGGGTCATTGTATGTGCATTTGCATCGCGAGTCCGGGCTGGCGCACCGGCACTACGTACTCCGGCCCTGGCAGGTCCGTGCGCTCGCATTCTTCACGTCACGCGTGATGCTGCTGCTCTACGTCGCGGCGATCGTGAGCTGGAGTTGGATGGCCGGCCAGGCTGCGCGTGTGCCTCTGCTCACGAGCGAGATCGCACAGCTGCACGCGGACGCCACGCGACTCGACACGCTCACCGCCACGCTGGCCGAGCTGCAGGCGCGCTACGAGCGCGTGCAGCGAATGCTGAGCGCCGCGACAGCCCAACAGGCGCTGGCGGCAGGTCGCGACACGACGACCGGCCCGCGCCCGACGACCCCGCCTGGACTGGGCGGGCGCTGAGCACGCGCCCCGACCCGACCCCTCTTTGGAGACCGCAGTGGCCATCTTTGCAAAGGACGACAGCACCGCGCGCAGCTCGAGTCGCGCGGGCAACGAAACGACCCTCTCGATCATCTCAGCAGGCACGACGATCAGCGGCGACATCGAATGCGGTGGCGTCCTCAAGGTCGAGGGCCGCATCGACGGGAGCGTGCGCCAGGCGAAGCAGGTGATGCTCGCCAAAGATGGCGCCATCAACGGCGACGTCACCGCGCACGAGATCGTCGTGGGCGGCGTGATTGACGGGAACGTGTCGTCGGGCGACCGTCTTGAGCTGCAGCCGACGGCGGTGGTCAACGGCGACATCACGACGAAGTCGATCATCGTGATGGAAGGCGCGCGCATCAACGGCTCGGTGCGGATGACCGAGCTCGCCCTCGTCAGTCGCGGGGCGGAGGGTCGCGAGCCGCGCGACGCACGGGCAGGCCGTTAGGTACACAGCAACGGCGCAGTATACGGCCAGTTCGCAGCACTGCCTCGCTTGTTCTCCACATAAATTGTGGGTTGTGAACGTCTGAGTGCAGTGCTTATATAAGCCTATAATTCACAGCGAGTTACGTGTGCAGTTAATACGCCACATCGCTTGGACTGTCGTCTTTATCCACAGCCTCGCTCTCCCCATTCTTGGCTGCGGGGGCGCTGCCTCGGATGTCCAAGAAAATCAAGGCTTTCGGGTCGCTTTGCTGACGCCGGGACCGGTCTCCGATCAATCCTGGAACGCCGCGGCCTACGACGGCCTGATGCGCATCCGCGACTCCCTCGGAGCGACCGTCCGTCAGGTGCAGACGCGCACTCCAGCCGAGTTCGAGGAGAACTACCGGCAGTACGGCGCCAGCGGCTATTCGCTCGTGATTGGCCACGGTTTCGAGTTCCAGGAAGCCGCCCAGCGCGTCGCGCCGGCATATCCGCAGTCGATCTTCGCCACGACCGGCGGCACGGGCGTTGGCCCGAATATCGCCGCGATGAGCTTCGCCTTCGACGAACCGTCCTATCTCGCCGGGATGGCGGCCGCGGGCGTCTCGAAGTCCAAGATTCTTGCGGTCATCGGAGGCACGGAGCTCCCGCCGGTGCGGGCGAGCTTCGATGCCTTCGTGGCGGGCGCAAAGGCGATCGATCCGAGCATCCGCGTTCGCACGGCCTTCCTCGGCAACTGGGACGACGCCGGTGCGGGCAAGGAGCAGGCCTTGGCGCTCATCGCGCGCGGGGCCGACGTGATCTTCCAGAACGCCGACGCCGCAGGCCAGGGCATCTTCCAAGCCGTGCGCGAGTCGCGCGGCGTCTGGATCATCGGATCGAACGCAGACCAGAACGCACTGGCGCCGGACGTGACGCTGGGCTCCGTCGTCATCGATATCCCGCACGCGTTCCTGTTGCTCGCCGATGAGGTGAAATCCGGTCGCTTCGCACCGCGGGTCGTGCGCTTCGCGACCGCCTCGGACGTCGTGCGTTGGGTTCCCAACCCGGCGGTCTCCGCGATTCCCCCGTCGCTCGCGTCGCGCATCGACAGCACTCGCGCAGCGTTTGCCGCCGACCGAGGCCCCACGCTGGCAGCACCGCAATGACAGTCTCGCTCAGCGATCTCGCGGCCTACCTCGAGCCGCTACTCCAGATCTCCACGACGCCGGACTATCCGCCGGCGCTCAACGGCGTGCAGGTCGGGCATCGCGGGCCTGTGCGGAAACTGGCGGCGGCGGTTGACGCGTCACAGCGCACGATTGCGATGGCAGCCGCCGCCAATGCCAACGTGCTCCTCGTGCACCACGGCCTGTTCTGGGGTGGCAACCGTCCCCTGACCGGCGCGCACGAAGCGCGCGTGCGCGCCCTCTTCGAGCACGACATCGCGCTGTACTCGGCGCACTTGCCGCTCGATGCGCACACCACGTTCGGCAACTCGCGCCTGTTAGCGTCAACGCTCGGCCTTACGCCGACCGGCGGCTTCGCGGCATACCAGCACATTCACTGCGGCGTTCGTGGCGAGGCAGACCTCGACACTGCGGCGCTGGCCGCGCGCATTCGCGGGTGGGCCGCGCCCCTGGGCCATCACGCCGTCGTGTCCCCCATTCCGGCCGGCCATCGCACCCGGCGCTGGGCCATTTGCTCGGGCTCCGGCGCGCAGCAGGAGACTCTGCGCGAAGCGTATGCCACAGGAGTGGACACGCTCATCGTTGGCGAAGGTCCGCACTGGAGCGCGGTGGAGGCGGAGGAGTCCGGGCTCGTGATCGTCTACGCTGGTCACTATGCGACCGAGACGCTGGGGGTCCGCGCGCTCACCGAACACCTGGGCGCGCACTTCGACCTGCCGTGGGAGTTCGTGCACGCGCCGACCGGGCTGTGAGCGCAGCGGCGCTCGCCCTCCACGACATCCACAAGCGCTTCGGCGAGACGCAGGCGCTGGCCGGTGCGTCGTGCGTGGTGCGCGCCGGCACGGTGCACGCCCTGCTCGGCGAGAACGGCGCAGGCAAGACCACGCTGATGCGCATCGCGTTCGGAATGCTCGCGCCTGATGCCGGACAAGTCGCGTGCGCCGACCGGCGCGGGCCCTTTGTGTCGGAGCGCGAGGCGATTGCGGCGGGCATCGGGATGGTGCACCAGCACTTTATGCTCGTGCCCGCGCTGAGCGTCGCGGAAAACGTTGCGCTCGGCGGCCGCGGCCCCCTCCGCCCTGATTCCGTGGCGGAGCGCGTGCGCACGGTGAGCGAACGAATGGGCCTGCACATCGACCCCGCGGCGACCGTGCGCGACCTTCCGGTAGGTGCGCAGCAGCGCGCTGAGTTGGTACGCGCGCTGGCGCGCGATGCGCGCGTGGTCATCCTCGACGAACCCACCGCCGTGTTGACGCCGAGCGAGAGCGATGAGCTCTATCGGTGGATGCGTCGCTTCGCCGCGGACGGGGGGAGCGTGGTGCTGGTCACGCACAAGGTGCGCGAAGCCTTGGCCGTGGCCGATGACGTCACGGTGCTGCGGCGCGGGCGCACCGTGCTGACCGGTACCGCTGCTGCGCTTGGCGAGGCTGACGTGCTCGAGGCGATCGTCGGTACGGCGATCGCGACGACGGACGAGACGCCCCTGCCGAGTTCAAGTGGCGAGGTCGTGTTCGCGCTGGAAGCGGCGACGGTGGCGGACGACACCGGCGTCGTGCGGTTGCACCCGACCACGCTGACTGTCCGACGCGGTGAAATCCTCGGAGTGCTCGGCGTCGAGGGTGCGGGGCAGCGCGAGCTCCTGCGGCTGCTCGCCGGACGGCTCGCGCCGAGCAGCGGTCGGGTGCACGCGCCGGCGCGCGTGGGCTTCGTGCCTGAAGACCGGCTGCACGACGCCGTCATCCCGGAGTTCACGCTCACCGAGAACCGCGCGCTCGCTGGCGCGGGTGCGCGCCGCGGCTGGTTGGATTGGCACGCGGAGCGCGAGGCAGCGCGGGCCATCATCGATGACTTCGGTGTCCGCACGGCTGGAGAGGGTGCCGCGATGCGCACGCTGTCCGGCGGTAACCAGCAGCGGTTCGTCGTCGGGCGCGAGCGGCAGATTGCTCCCGACGCGCTGGTCGCCGAGAACCCGACGCGCGGGCTCGACGTCCGCGCAACGGCGCAGGTGCTGGCAACGATCCGCGCCGTGGCCCGCGAACAGAACGGCGCCGCCGTCGTGCACTCCAGCGATCTCGACGAGATCGTGTCGTTGACGCAGCGCGTCGTGGTCTGCTTCGGCGGCACGGTGCGCGAGGTCGCGCCTCCCGCGCAACCCGGTGACCGCGAGCCGTACGCGCGCGCGTTGGTGGGAGCGCTGGCGTGACCGAGGCGCTGCTGGCCTTCTGGGACGGCGCCTTCGGCTCGGCTTTCGCCTTCTGGTCGGCGACGCTCGTGCGCGCCACGCCGTTGCTCCTCGTGGGCGTGGCACTGGCGCTGGCCTTTCGCGCGGGCGTGCTCAACATCGGCGCCGAGGGACAGCTGGTCGTCGGTGCGGTCGCGGCGGCCGTGGTCGCGCTCGCGGGCGCGTCGCTGCCAAGCGTGCTGCTTATCCCGGCAATGGTGCTGGCCGGCGCGCTCGGCGGGGCGGTGTGGGCGGGCATCGCCGCGTGGCTGCGGCAGCGCTATGGCGTGCTCGAAGTGATCAGCACGATCATGCTGAATTTCGTCGCGGCGGCGCTCATCAGTTGGGTGGTGCGCGGCCCGTTGCAGGAGCCGACCAAGGTGTACCCGATGTCGCTGACGTTCGCGGAGGCGGCACGCTGGCCGTTCCTGCTGAGCGGACAGCGCCTGCACCTTGGATTCTTGCTCGGCGTGCTCGTTGCGATGCTCGCCTGGTACGTGCTGACGCACGCAGCGGCTGGGTTTCGGGTGCGGGCGGCGGGGGCGGGTCCACGCGCCGCCGAGAGCGCCGGGGGCATCGGCGTGCGGGGCCTCACCTCGCGCGTGTTCGTCCTCAGCGGCGCGATCGCTGGTGTGGCGGGTGCCAGCGAGGTCGGTGGCGTGACGTGGGCGCTGTACGAAGGCATCTCGCCGGGATACGGCTATACCGGCATCGCCGTCGCCTTGCTCGCGCGCCTCGATCCGCGGTGGGTGGTGGTGACGGCGGTGTTTTTCGGCGCGCTCGAGGCTGGCGGCGCGTCGATGCAACGCATCGCCGGAGTGCCGGCCGTCTCCGTCCAGATCGTCACGGCCTGTACGCTGCTGGGCGTGCTGGCCCTCGGCCGCTGGCAGCGCACGCGTCGGTCCGCGGCGAGCGCGTGATGCTCGAACTCGCGCTCGTGCCCTTTCTCGAAGCGGCGGTGCGCACCGCCACGCCGCTGGCCTTCGCCGCGCTCGGCGAGCTCGTCGTGGAGCGTTCCGGCACCATCAATTTGGGGTTGGAGGGAATGATCATCGCCGGTTGCGTCGGCGGAGCGGCGGCGGCGACGTGGGGTGGGGCAGGCGCCGGCTATCTCGGCGCCGCGGCCGCCGGGTTGGCGATGGCGCTGCTCTTCGCGCTGTTCGTGGTGCGCCTCGGCACCGACCAGATCATCACCGGCACGGCGCTGACGGTGCTCGGGCTTGGCGTTTCGGGGACCTGGTTCCACCTCGCACCTGCGTCGCTCGGAGCAGGCACGGCATTTCCGACGACCGGTGCCGTTGCGCTCCCGCTGCTGTCGGAGCTTCCGCTCGTCGGGCGCGTGCTCTTCACGCAGGCCGTGCCGACCTACGCACTGCTCGTCGCCGTGCCCGTGCTCGCGTGGTGGATGGCGCGTACACACGCGGGCTTGGCGTTGCGGGCAGTGGGCGAGTCGCCTGAGGCCACCGCAGCGGCGGGGCTCGCGCCGTCGCGGATTCGCACCGTGGCTATCTGCTTTGGCGGCGTGATGGGCGGACTGTGCGGCGGCACGCTTGTGCTTGCGCAGGTGGGCGCGTTCAACGAGGGAATGAGCGCCGGCCGTGGCTTCATCGCGATCGCGATCGTCGTGCTGGGGCGTTGGACGCCGTGGGGAACGGCCGGCGCCGCGCTGGTGTTCGGTGCGGCCTTCGCGCTGCAGTATCTCGTGCAGTCCCTCGGGCTCGACCTCCCGTATCAGCTGTTTCTCGCGACGCCCTACGTGCTCACGCTGCTCTTGCTGGCGTCGCTGCGCGGGCGGGCGCGGGCCCCCGCGCATCTCGGACGCGCCGACGCAGCCTAGCGCGACGGCGGAAGGTAGGGGCCGCCGAGGTCCCAGTGCCACGCCTCGCGGCGCTCTCCGCTCCGCGGGTCCTTGAGCGGGTGGTACTGCAGGCGTTCCGCGGGAATTCCGACGCGCGCGCCCCACGCGAGGAGTCGCTCGCGATCCGTCGACACCAAGTGCGCCATCGGACGGCCTTTCCAGACGTGCCGGTGCAGCCACAGGCCGCCGTCCATCGCGTGGATCATCCCGTCGCGGCGCTTGGCGAACTCGGTCCACTCCGTGAGCAGGGCGCGGGGGTCCTTGGGCGGCGGAATCTGCGGGGCACGAAACGGCCCGGCGCCGCTCAGCGACAGCTGACGACTCCCTCGGGATCTCCGGGATACGGCGGGGACGGCACGGTGCCCGAGTAGACCGCGCAGGTCAGCGGAAACGACTGCGGGTGGGTCACCTTGGCCGACCATCCCATGTTGTTGGCCGAAATGATCGTGAGCACCACGCCTTTGCTCGTGCTGTACTTCAGCAGGGAGGCGTCGTTCGTGTACGCGGAGTGCTCGTGGAAATAGGCTTCCTGGGCGCTCGCCAGATTGCGGAGGTCGGCGCGCAGCGCGGCGGCGTTTGCCTTCCCCTTCGTGTTCTGGAACTTCGGGACGGCGATGGCCGCGATGATCCCGATGATCACCACGACAATCAGTAGCTCGATGAGCGTGAAGCCGCGTCGAAGTCGTGCTGCGGTCAAGTGAATCTCGAGAGAGGGGAATGGCACATTCGAGCGAACGTCTTAGTGACGCCCGTCACGCTCGAACGTGACGGCCACACCATAATCGATAGGTATCGGCGAATATTGGCAAGGCCCGCGCCGCTACGGGGGGTGTTTGCGCAACCTGTTCAGCTTCAACGCTTTGGGGGTCACCGGGCGGCATCGAGCCGGTAGCGCCTCGCACCGGAGATGTCGACGATTGCCGCATCCTGCAACGGCGTCGCGGTACGCGACACCGCTCTCTCACGCCTTGGCGACCAACCAATTCTCGCCGGCGCCGATGTCCACGACCAGCGGCACCCGGAGCTTGACCGCTGCCGTCATCTCGCGATTGACCAACGCGCGCAGGCGGGGCTCTTCCTCCGGCGGGCACTCGAACACCAGCTCGTCGTGCACCTGCAGCAGCATCCGCGATGCAAGTCGCTCCGCCTCGAGAGCCGCCTGGATGCGAATCATCGCCACCTTGATGAGATCGGCCGCGGATCCTTGGATCGGGGAGTTCTGCGCGAGCCGCTCGCCGAAGGCGCGGGTGTTGAAGTTGCGGTCCTTGATCTCCGGGATGTAGCGCCGCCGTTTGAACAGCGTCTCGACGTACCCGCGCTCCCGGGCATCGGCCACCGAGCCATCGAGCCACTGGCGCACGCCGGCGAAGCGCTCGAAGTACGTCTCGATGAAGGCCTTGGCCTCGGCGTGTTCGATCTTGAGCTGCCGCGAGAGCGCGTGGGCGCCCTGGCCGTAGATCGTGGCGAAGTTGATGGTCTTGGCGCGCGAGCGCATCTCGGAGGTCACGGCCTCGAGGGGCACGCCGAAGATGACACTCGCCGTCTGGCGGTGGATGTCGCCGCCGGCCTCAAACGCCGCGACGAACGCCGGGTCGCCGCTCAGGTGCGCGAGCAGGCGCAGTTCAATCTGGGAGTAGTCAGCCGCCAGCAGCATCCACCCCGCGCGCGGAATGAAGCCGCGCCGGATGTCCTTTCCAAGCTCGCGGCGAATCGGGATGTTCTGGAGATTCGGGTCGTGGGAGGCGAGGCGGCCGGTGCTCGCGACCGTCTGTGCATACGACGTGTGCAGGCGCCCGGTGCGCGGGTTCACCAAGCCCGGCAGCGTGTCGAGGTACGTGCTCTCGAGCTTGGCCAGCTCGCGGTGCTCCATCAGGAGCTGCGGCAGCACGTGCCCTTCGTCGGCGAGCTCTTGTAGCACACTCGCGTCGGTACTCGGCCCCGTCGCCGTCTTCTTCTTGATGGGCAGACCGAGCTTCTCGAAGAGAATCGTCCGCAGCTGCGGGTTGCTGTTGACGTTGAACGTCTCGCCCGCCTCGGCGTGGATCTGCTTCTCGAGCTCAAGGCGCGCCGTCTCAAAGCGCGTCTTGAGCGAGCGGAACCACGGAACATCGATGGTGATGCCGGTCCACTCCATCTCGGCCAGCACGTCAACGAGCGGGAGCTCCACCTCCCGGAGCAACGCCATCGCGTCCTGCTCGGCGAGCCGCGGCAGGAACAGCTCGCGCAAGCGCAGGGCGACGTCGCTGTCGGCGCAGGAGTAGTCGCGCGCCGCGACGATCGGTACCTCGTCGTACGGCATCTGCTGCTTGCCCTTGCCGCAGAGCTCGTCGTAGCCGGTCATCGCGACGCCGAGAAACTCCACGGCGAGCGCATCGATGGCGTGCGAACGACGGCTCGGGTCGAGTACGTAGCTGGCGAGCATCGAGTCGAAGTCCACGCCGCGCAGCGTGATGCCAGCGCGTCGCAGCACCAGCAGGTCGTACTTCACGTTGTGCGCGGTCTTCTTGACCGACGCGTCCTCGAGCAGCGCGCGCAACGGCGCCATCGCGTCGCTGTCCAGGGACGGGAGGTTCACGACCGGCTGCGGCCCCTCGGCAAGCAGGCGCGCGGCGATGCTGGCCGGGGCCGCGCCGGCCTTCGCCTTCACCGGTGCCGGCGCGTCACCGAGCGCGAGGCCGCCCTGCGCAGAGCCCGGCGCACGGTGCGCGAAGGGCAGGTACCAGGCCTTGCCGGGCGCCGTGCCGACGGAGATCGCCACGAGGTTCGCGCGCATCGGGGTGATGATCGGCGGCGCGCCATCGTCGAGCACCGTCTCGGTGTCCACCGCGATGACACCTGCGGCGCGTGCTTCTGCGATTACCGCGGCGACGAGCTCCGGCGTGTCCGCGACGCGGTAATCCAGCGCTACCGGATCCGGCGTTCCCGGCACGGCGGCACGGGCGTTGCGCGCGCTCACCATATGGCCTTCGACGTCCGCCGCCGACTCGGCGGAGCGCTCGAGCGCGGCGCTCGGCGCGGCGCCCGCAGCCTCGGCGTTGACCGCCGCCGCGCGGGCCGCGCTATTGAACTCCAGTTCCACGAAGAGGTCGCGCAGCGCGGCCCAGTCCGGAGTGTCGAGCGTGAGGCTCGTGAGATCCAGCGTGACGGCGAGGTCGCGCTGCAGCGTCACGAGCTGCTTGGAGAGCCGCGCCTCGGCTTCGTGGTTCTTGAGGGCGTTGCGTGCGCGCGTCGGTTCGATCTCCTCCACGTGCGCGAGCATATTCTCGACCGTGCCCCACTTCTCGATCAGGGCGAGCGCGCCTTTGTCGCCGATGCCCTTCACGCCGGGAACGTTGTCGGCAGTGTCGCCGACGAGCGCCAGGTAGTCGATCACGCGCTCTGCGGGGACGCCGAGTCGCTCGTGCGCGTTCTCGACGCCATACCACTTCTCGGTGGTACGTCCTGGCGGACCGTGCCAGGGGTTCAGCACCCACACGCCTGGCTCGACGAGCTGTAGCAAGTCCTTGTCGCCGGAGACGACACAGACCTCGAGGCCCGCCGCCACGCCCTGCGGCGCGAGCGTGGCGATGACGTCGTCCGCCTCGAAGCCGTCGAGTTCGAGCGTCGGGATCCGATAGGCTTCGAGCAGTTGCTGCACGCGCTCGACGCCGGTGTCGAAGTCCTGCTGCTCTTCATCCGGCAGCGCGACGCGGTTGGCCTTGTAGGCCTCAAGCAGTTCCTCGCGCCCGGAGGAACCGGCGTCGCTGACCCAGCCGAGGTAGTCGGGTTTGTGCTTCTCGATCAATCGACGCAGGAACTCGCTGACGCCCTTGGCCATCCCGGTGTTTTCGCCGCGGGCGTTGCGCAGCGGCGCGCCGCCGCCCAGCGCGTGGAACGAGCGGTAGATCAGCGCGTAGCCGTCGATGAGATAGAGTCGCGGGCGTCCGGGAGTACTCATACGCCCAAAACTAGCGCAGGCCGGGCAGGGTCGCGGCGACGGCGACGGCGAGTGTGATGCGCAGGTTGTCGTCGCCAGGGCGGGCGGGCCACTCCGCCGCTGCCGCGACGACGCCAAGTGCCGCCGCGACCCCCGGCGTGACCGCGAGGAGCCAGCGCGCGCCGAGTGCGGTGGCCAGCGCGCAGGCCACCGCACCGGCGATCGTCTTGCCGGTCGCCGGTCGGCGTCGCAGCGCGCGGACCGCGCGTCCCGCGAGCGCGGCCGCGGCATCCCCGACGGCGGCGGCCCAGAGTGCCGCGATCGCTGCGCGTTCCGGGGCCAGCCACGCGACTGACGCCATTCCGAGTGCAAGCCAGGTGGCACCGGTGAGCGCGTGCTCCTCGCGCGCGCGGAGCAGTGGTCCGACCGCCGCGAGAAAGCGGGATTGCACGGATGGGGCGTTTCGCCGCAGGAGCTCAACAATCACGGCGATGGCGACGGCGGCGGACAGTGCGGCTCGTACCTGCTCCGCGGTCAGCGCTCCGTAGGCCCACGCGATCGGCAACGCCGCCGTGGCCGCGTGCAGTGCCTTGCGCGCCACTTCCGCGCGGAGCGTGAGCGCGGCCGGCGCGCTCACCGGAGCTGGCGGCGGAGCTCCACCTCGAAGCGCGCGTCGCTCGTCTGCGTCAGCCGCCAGCGCCCTGCGCCCGTCTGGTCAAAGAACTGCAGCTGCAGGGCGCGATCGCGATACTCCCACAGCTGCTGCCGCGCGCGGCCGAAGTCCGTGACCGTGGGTTCGAAGATCTGGTCCGGTTCGCCGAGCACGATGAAGACCTTCCCGCGGTCGGACATCCATCCGGCGACGCCGTCCTCGCGGAACCGGGCGTTGGCGCGCAGCAGCCGCCCGAAGTACGCGCGGAGGTCTTCGTGCACGGGCGTCGTGGGGATGGAATCCGTCTCGCGCATAAACGCCAGCCACGCCGCGGGGCGCTGCTCCTCTGGCGCTTCGCGCAGGGCCTGCAGGCGTGCGGGGCGCGCGAAGTACCGCAGGAACTGCAGCATATCCTCGAAGCGCGCAATCGGCAGGTCGTCACCGAAGCCCACGTACACGAAGGTGCTCGCGGTGTCGCGACCGCCGCTGCCGATGAACGACAGCTGCGAGACGCCGATGCCGAGGCGCGTCACCGGCACCTGGATCACGCCCGTGGCGATGCCCTCGTGCGGACGGAGCCCGGCGAGCTCGGTCCACATCACCCGCCCACCCTCGGTCCGGGCCACGAGTTCGAGCAGCGTGTCGCCGGGAGACAGGCTTTCGAGATACAGAGGTAGCACGGAATCCTGGCCCAGAGACGCCATGGCCCGCGGGCGCGCAAGGATGAACGGCAGGGAATCGCGCGTCTCGCGCGCGATCACCTTGTTGACCGGCACCGGCGTCGAGAGCGCGCGCTGCTGGAAGTCGGGCACCTGCAACGTCAGCTGCTCGGTCACGCCGCGCTGGCTGCTGACGTCGCGCAGGACCAGCGTCAGGCGATACTCCCCGGGCCGCAGGTCAAAGATTTCCTGGAAGACCACGCTCTCGTCGCCTCGTTCCGTCTCGCGGAAGGAGCCGACGACGACCGTCTCCGTGGTCTCGGTCGTGAAGGCCAGTTGCCCGTCGCGCTCGACCGTGATGCCCACGCTGTAGTTGGCGCGGAAGCGGTTGTCCGTCTCCCGGTTGAAGCGCAGCGCGTTGGGCGAGAAGCCCACGACGAGCGCGACGTGCGTCGTGTCCGGGCTCGCGGCCGGCACGTAGGCTACGCGGCCCACGACCGGAAACGGCACGCCGCGCGCGATGAGTCCCATCTGCCGGTAGATCGGCGTAGGGTCGAAGGAAATGACGCGCTGGTCGCGCTGGACGCCCGGGGCCGAGCTTCCCGCGGCACCGGACGCGCCGCCGCAGGCTGCAATCACGAGGCAGAGGCCGAGCGCCGAGAGGCGTCGCACGGAGGCGGGGTAGTGAGAGGTCATCGCAGGGCGTGGTGTTCCGATAATCTACACCGCGCCCCCGCGCCAAGATCGTGGCATCGGTGCCCGCGGGGCCGTCTTGCACGGACCTGCGCGGATACGTAGCTTCGGCGCCGTGACACGCGATGCCCTCGTCGGATCGACATTGGCCGGGTACACCCTCCTCGACCGAGTCGGCGAAGGGGGGACTGCGACCGTCTACCGCGCCACGCACCCGGAACACGGAACGGTGGCCTTCAAAGTGCTGCGCGAGAAGCTCCGCCAGGACCGCACCGCCGTGGCGCGCTTCACGCGCGAGGCGGGCTTCGGCACGCGGGTGCAGCACCCGAACGTGATCCGCACGATTCAGACGGGCGAGGACGGCGGCATCCCGTTCCTCGTGATCGAGTGGGCGGCGGGCGAGTTGCTGGAGTCGTACGCCAAGCGGCACGCGCCGTTCCCGCCGGACGAGGTCGCGTCGGTCATCAGCCAGATCGCCGGGGCCGTCTATGCCGCGCACGTGGCCGGCATCGTGCATCGCGACCTCAAGCCGGATAACGTGATGTACGATCACGACAGCCGGACGGTCAAATTGCTCGATTTCGGCATCGCGACGGCGACCGACGCGACACCTGACCAGCGCCTGACGCGCGCCGGCTTCTTCGTCGGCACGCTGATGTACGTGGCACCCGAAGCGCTCTCCGGCGAGATCGTCTCGCCCGCTGCGGACCAATACTCGCTGGCCACGATGGCGTACCTGTTCCTCACGGGCACGCTGCCGTACACGGCGCGCAGCCCTCGGGATATGTTCACTCAGCTGCTCTCGCAGCCACCGGTCCCGCTGAACAAGGCCAAGCCCGACATCGTCTTCCGGCCCGAGGTCGAGGCCGTCGTGATGAAGGGGCTCGCCAAGCTGCCGAGCGACCGCTATGCGGATGTCGTCGCCTTTGCCGACGCGCTGGCCGAGGTGCTCACGGATCCGTTCCCCGCGGCGAACGCCGGCGGCAGCCTGCTGTCGAAGATGAAGGGTCTCTTCGGGCGCTGAGTCGGTCAGCCCTGCGCCCGCGGCGCGGGGTCCACCGGCAGCCAACACGTGAACGTGCTGCCGCGGCCCATCACGCTCTCGACCGTGATGTCGCCCTCGAGCAACCGCGCCAAGCGTCGCGTGATGGTGAGGCCGAGCCCGGTGCCGCGGCGCACGGAATCCGAGCGCGACCCCGGATCCACCTGTTCGAACTCGTCGAAGATGCGCTGCTGGTCCTTCTCGGCGATGCCGATTCCGCTGTCCGTCACCTGGAGCGCGACCCACGACCCGCCGGCGGCGAGCAGCGGGCGCTGACGCACGGCGCGCTCTTCGAGGAGGCGCGCCGGATCGGCTACCAGCGTCGCGCGGACGGTGATGCTGCCGGCGGGCGTGTACTTCACCGCGTTGCCCAGCAGGTTGATGAGGACCTGCCGCAGGTGCATCGGGTCCGTGCTGAGCCGCGGCAATGTCGCCGGCACGTGGATGGAGAGCGTGAGACCTTTCTCCGTGATGAGCGGCTCGACCTCGCTGGCGACGTCAATCACGAACGCGCGCAGGGAGAGCGGTTCGCGCTGCACCTCGAGGCGGCCGGCCGAAAGCTTGGCGAGGTCGAGAATCTGGTCCACCAGCGCCTGCAGGTGCTCAGCAGAGGCCTGGATGCGCTCGACTGGGCCGACCATCCGCGGCGCGAGCTCGCCGTATGAGCCGTCGCGGAGCAGGTCGACGTAGCCGACGATGGCGGCCAGCGGGGTGCGCAGCTCGTGCGAGACGTTGGCCAGGAACTCGCTCTTGGCGCGGTTGGCGCGGGCCAACTCGAAGGACAGATGCTCGAGCTCGGCGCTGCGCTCGCGCAGCCGCCGCCGCCGCGCGCGCTCGCTGACGAGCACGACGCCGAGGAGGACGGCGGCAGCCGCCACTGCAAGCCACATCAGCATCGCCACATTGACCGCTACGCCCTCCGAGGGTAGCCTCCCCGAATGGATCCCCGTACCCGACTCCTCGACCTCCTCGCGACGCGCAGCGCGCGCCGCGGCTCCTTCACCCTCGCCTCCGGCCGGCAGTCCGACTTGTACGTCGATTGCCGCCCGACAACGATGCACCCGGAGGGCCTCGCCGCCATCGGTCCGCTCGGCCTGCACGCCATCGGCGAGCGCGGATGGAAGCCCGACTCCGTCGGCGGGCTGACGCTCGGCGCCGACCCCGTGAGCTACGCCATCGCGTACGCCAGCCAACTCGCGGGCATTCCCGTCCGCGCGTTCACGGTGCGGAAGGAAGCCAAAACGCACGGCACGGGCAAGGTGATCGAGGGCGCCTTTGAGTCGGGTGACCGCGTCGTCGTCGTCGAGGACGTGATCACCACCGGCGGCTCCGCGCTGCGCGCAGTCGAGGCCATTCGTGCCGCCGGCGGCCACGTCGTCGGCGTGCTCGCGGTCGTCGACCGCAGCGAAGGCGGGCGCGAAGCGATCGAGGCCGCCGGGCTCGAGGTCGCGTCCCTGGTGACGGCGGCCGAGATCGTCGCGCGGATGTAGCGCCGCCCGCTACACGACGCGCCGATGCAGCGCCGGCCGGCGATCGGCGACGCTCGGCGGCACCGGACGCATTCCGGGGCGCAGCGTCAGCGGCCGTAGCTCGCGCAGCGCGGCCACGTGCGGCCGCACCAGCTCGTCGAGGAAGCGCTCGAGCATCCGCTCTGCGGTGTAGGTCCGCCGGAACTCGCCGGCCGAGATGCCGAGGAAGGTCTGCACGTGGCGCCCGAAGCTCTGTGGCGAGGAGAACTCCAGCGCGTTGGCGACGTCGGCGATGGAGTGTCCGTGGTCCTCGAAGAGCCGGGCGGCGCGCACCAACCGGGCATAGGCCAGGTAGCGCTTCGGCGCGGGGAGCTTGGCCCGGAAGAACCGGCTCATCAGCGTGCTTGGCAGCACCTGCATCCGCAGCGCCAGCGCCTGGACGGTGTCGTTGCGCGCGCTCGCGGCGAACAACGCCTCGAAGAAGAGCCAAGTCTCGTCCGCGACGGGCGCGAGGATCTCGCGTAGCTTTGCCAACGCCAAGCGGTCCGTGGCGCGCATCGCCTCCGCGGAGAGGATGCGCCGCAGCTGGCTCCAGCCCGCCGGCACGCGCACGTCCACCAAGCGCGTGATGCCCGCGTTGCCGATGCGCAGCAGGATTTCCGCGGAGGGCGGCTCGGCGCCGAGCAGCGCGACCGTCGGCACCGTCGGGAACTCGCGTACCACGGCTGCCACGCGGCGGTCGAGCTGCCCGCCGCAGCGCACGACGCCCAGCAGTACGGCCCCGACACGACCGCGCTTGAGGTCCTCGAGTGCGTCCGCCACGCTCTCGCGGTGGATCGTGCGGTAGAGGCCTTCGCCCGCCGCGTCCACGCGGGCGCGCTCGGCGGGATCGAGGACGGTGACGACGGGAGCCTGCAGGGTGGGCAGCGGGGCGCTCATTGAACCTCCGGCGAGGACGGGTGTCGGCCAGCGAACGCGGCCATCCTACCAGGCGCCGGTCACCCTCTCGTCACCGATGCCGCTCCGCGCCGGCGTGCCGCGTCATTGGCGCTTCCGCTAGATTGTCGAGGTGGTCCTGTCGGACGATCGCGTCGCGGTTTCGGCTGCGCCGAGGAAAGTCCGGGCTCCCGGGACACGCTGCCAGGTAACGCCTGGGCACGCGCGCGCTTCGGCGTACCGCGTGACGGACAGTGCAACAGAAAGCAAACCGCCTTCGGGACACCGGAGGTAAGGGTGAAATGGTGGGGTAAGAGCCCACCGCGTCGTCGGTAACGGCGACGGCACGGCAAACCCCAGCGGGAGCAAGGCCAAATAGGCGGCGAGCAGCAGTCCTCTGCGATCAAGACGCCGCGGGTTGGCCGCTAGAGCATCCGTGCGAACGGACGCCGAGAGGAATGATCGTCCGGGGCGGCAACGTCCCGACAGAACCCGGCTTACAGACAGGACCCACGCTGGACCGGCGGGGGCGGTGCCATCGGGCACTCGCCCCCGTCGTGCGTCTTGGGGTATCGTACGCGAATGCGCGTCCTCGTCCTTGCCGCCGTGTGTGTCGTGCTCGCGGGCTGCGCCCCGCGCTCGGGCGGGGCGCCGTCGCGCGGGCCCGCGCCGCCCGCGCGCGCCGGTGTCGCCGCCGACTCGCTCGCCGCGCCCTGGGAGTTCCGCGATCTCGGCCGCCCGCGCACGCAGCAGATCACGACCGCCGCCGTGGTGTACGCCACGGTCGACTCGGTGACGCGCGTCGACAGCGTGGCCACCGACGTCCGCCTCGAGTGGTCCGTCCTGCCGGATCGCGAGCCGCTTCGCGTGGCGGGCTTGGTGCGCGCCTTCGGAATCCGCGGTGCCGGCGACAGCGCCTGGCGCGCGCTGCCCGCCCCCACGCTTCCGACGTCGTTCGTCGCGGCCATCACCGCGTCCGGTGGAGCGCCGGTGCTCGTGAACCCTGATGCCGCAAGCTGCCTTGCCACGGCCGCCGTCGCCGGTGGCTGGCGCGAGACCTGGGTCGGGGCGCCGTCCGCGCTGCGGCCCGGAATGACCTGGTCAGACTCGACGGATTACCCGTTGTGCCGCGATGGCGTCGTCCTCGAGGTGACGTCGGTGCGCCGCTTCACCGCGACGGAGGCCGTGGTGCATCAGGGGCGCGTCGCGGTCTCGGTGACGCGCGAGTCGCGCGTGCGAATGTCCGGCCACGGCGTGCAGTTCGGCGATTCGGTGCGCGTGCGTGCGGAGGGTGAAGGCACGGCGACACTCTTGCTTTCGCGCGATGGCGGCGTCATCGTCGCCGGCAATGGCGAGTCCGAGCTCCGCCTGACGCTCGAAGGGCGCCGGCGCACGCAGCAGCTCGTGCAACACAGCGCCCTCTCGATTTCCGCGCCCTGACGGGTGCGCCGCTCCTGTCAGTCGACGAGGCGCAGCGGCATCAGCAGGCAGAGGTACTTCGCCGAGTCCGACCAGCCCTCGGGCTCGATCGTCGACGCGCGCTCCGGCGCGCGGAAGGTCATCCGCACCTCGTCGGTCGGCATATAGCGCAGGATCTCGAGTAGGTACGCCGCGTTGAAGCCGATGTCGAGCGGATCGCCCTCAAAGCGGATCGGCAGCTCGTCCTGGGCCTCGCCGAGGTCGGGGGTGCTCACGGAGAACTTGAGCATCCCGGCATTGAACGAGAGGCGAATGCGGTGGGTCTGGTCGGACGCGACGACGCTCATTCGCCGCAGGGCGCTGGTGAGCGCCGCACGGTCGACGATGGCGTACTTGTCGTTGTCCTTGGGAATGACCTGTTCGTAGCCGGGATACGGGCCCTCGATGAGGCGCGTGTACACCGACGTGAACGGCGAGCGGAAGCCAAGGTGGTTCTCGCCCTGCGCGACCTCGAGCTCTTCCTCTGCCGGGAAGAGGCGGCGGATCTGCTCAAGCGCCTTTGGCGGAATGATGAGATCCGCCTTCTGCCCCGCCTTCACCGGCACTTCCATCTTCGCCAAGCGATGCCCGTTGGTGGCTACCATCCGCATCGCGTCGCTACGCAGCTCCCAGAGAACGCCATTGAGGATCGGGCGGCTTTCCTCGGTGCTGGCGGCAAAGGCGGTGTGCCCGATGAGCTTCTGCAACTCGCCCGACGGTACGCGCACCGCCTTCTCGAACTGCACGGCGGGGAAGCTCGGGAACTCCGACTTCGGCAGGCCCAGCAGCTTGAACTTCGAACGGCCGCATTCGAGCGTGATGCGCTGGTCGCCGGTGGCCGAGATGCGCACGGGCGAGGGCGGCAGCTCGCGCGCGATCTCGCTGAGCTTGCGTGCGGGAATCGTGATCGCGCCCATCGCCTCGACGTCGGCGGTCACCTCCGTCGAGACCGCGATGTCGAGGTCGGTGCCGGAAATCCGGATGCCCTTGTCCGTGGTCTGCACCAGGAGATTGGCAAGCACCGGCAGCGTCGTCTTGTTGGGCACCGCCGGCGTGACGGCGGCGAGCCCTTCCTGGAGCTTCTCGCGTGTGATCGTGAAGCGCATCTGCGGCAGGCGGAGGAATGTGGAACGGCGCGAAAGCCTTCTGTTGCTATCTACTGAATTATCAAGCAGTAGAAGTAGTAGAAAGCTGTGGATTGTAGACGAACGGCGAAAGTGCTTGTCGTACCGAATCTTCGCCGCGGGCCTTCACGTGCATTGTGCGTGGACGGGGTGTGGACGCCGGGGGGAAACTCGAGCGACCCCAGCCCGCCGTGTTGATGGTGTGGACTCTATGCGGAATGCCGGACGGTTTCCCGCACGCGGTCCACACGCCCCCTGAACTCGGCGCTCTCCTTCATCGTCTCGGCGACGCGCTCCAAGGAGTGGATGACCGTCGAGTGGTCGCGGCCCCCGAAGGCCTGGCCGATCTCGACGAGCTGCAGTCCGAGGATCTCGCGGGCGAGATACATCGCGACCTGACGGGGAATCGTGAGGGTCTTGGTGCGTGTCTTCGACTGGAGACCTTCGACCGTGACCCCCCATTCGGCGGCCACGCGCTGCTGGATGACGCCCATCCGATCCTGGCGTTCCGGGCGGGCGGAGGAGCCGGACTCCTGGCTGCGCAGCTTGTCGCGCAGGGCTTCGCGGGCGAGGTCCACGGTGACGACGCGGTGCTTGAGCGACGCGTACGCCAGCAGCTTGATGATCGAGCCCTCGAGCTCGCGGACGTTGGACTGCACGTGGTCCGCGATGAAGTGCAGGACGTCGTCGGGAATCGTGTGTTCGAGATGGTCCATCTGGGCCTTGCGGCGCAGGATGGCGATGCGGTGCTCGAGGTCCGGCTGCCCGATGTCGGCGACCATTCCCCAGGCGAAACGCGACGCGAGGCGCGCCTCGAGCTTCGAAATCTCGGACGGCGGCCGGTCGGAGGTGAGGACGATCTGCCGGCCCGCTTCGTAGAGGGCGTTGAACGTGTGGAAGAACTCTTCCTGCGTGGAGTTCTTGCCGCCGATGAAATGCACGTCGTCCACCAAGAAGAGGTCCGTCTCGCGATAGCGGCGGCGGAAGTCGTGCATCGCACCCTTGCCGATGGACGTGATGACGTCGTTGGTGAACTGCTCGGTGGTGATGTAGGTGACGCGGGTCAGCGGGTTCTTCCGGACGATCTCCTGGGCGATGGCCTGCATCAGGTGGGTCTTGCCGAGTCCCGTGGGCCCGTAGAAGAAGAGCGGGTTGTAGGTCTTCCCGGGGGCCTGGGCGACGGCCATCGCGGCGGCAGCGGCGAGGTCGTTGGACTTACCGATGACGAAGGTATCGAAGGTATAGCGGTCGTTGAGCGAGGACAGCGTAACGTTGTTTGGCTGTCTTTCTGGCTCGATGGTGCGCTGTTCCTGTCCCTTTTGTGGGACGAACAAGTCCATCTGGCTTCGTTGAAGGCGCTCCTGCTGAACGCGCAGGGCAATCTTGACGGGCTGCCCGACGGCAACCGGTCCGAAGGACTCGAGCAGCGCCGCGTGGCGCTTCTCGTTCCACTCAACCGAGAACTGGTCTGGGGCGTTGAGCGTCAGCTGCTCGCCGGAGAACTCAGCGGCCTGGAGGGGCGCGAGCCAGGTCTCAACTATGTGATCCGAGAGCTCGGTCCGGGCACGATCAAGCAGGCGGGACCAAACGTCAGCGGCCGAGAGGGACATCCGGGATGGGCGCGTGCGAAATGTGGAAATCGGCGGGGAGCGCGAACCTACCCCCCGCCTGTGGATAAGTCAACGCTCGTGTGTCCAAACCAGCGGAACGCTGAGCGCGAACCGTTGACGTAACCCTCAGAGGCAACTACGTTTAGCGGTCTGTCCGCGAAGTGATTTCAGTCATTCTGGAGCAACGATGGGAAAGCCGACGTATCGCCCGCGCAATAAGCGTCGTATCAAGACGCACGGATTCCGCGCGCGCATGGAGACCAAGTGGGGGCGTGAAGTGCTCAGCCGGCGTCGCAAGAAGGGGCGCAAGCGGCTGACGGTGAAGCTCCCGTCGAAGTACGCAGGCGTCTAAGGGATCTGCCGCGTGGCGTCGCCTCAGCGGCTGACGCGCACGGCCGACCTCTTGTTGGTCCGCCGCGAAGGGAAGCGAGTCCGAACCGGATTGCTCGAGGTTCGGGTACTCGCTTCCCTTCTCTCTGTGCAGGAGGGCTCGCCGCGCGCCGCGCACCGCATTGGCATCGTGGTGCCGCGCCACCGCCACAGCGCGGTGGACCGCAACCGCCTCAAGCGTCGCCTGCGCGAGCTCACGCGCGCGCAGTGGCCTGCGTTGCTGGCCGGCCGCGCCCCGCTGGATGTCGCACTCTACGCATTACCAGCGGCGTATGCGGCTGACTTCACACAGCTTCGCGACGACGTCCTGCGCCTGGGACAACGCGCCGCGCAGCACGCGGCAGCGGCCTGACTCCGATGCGCACACTGCTGATCTTGTTCGTGCGTGGTTACCAGGTGGTGCTCTCGCCGCTGCTGCCGGCGGCGTGTCGATACCATCCCACCTGCTCGCACTATGCGATCGAAGCACTCGAGAAGCACGGCGCGCTGCGCGGATCCTGGCTTGCGATAAGGCGCATCGCGCGCTGCCATCCCTTCCGGCCCGGGGGCTTCGATCCCGTGCCAGAACCCACTCCCCCGGACACCCCTTCTCGCCGTGATGGATAAGCGTTTCTTCCTCGCGCTCCTGCTCACCGGTGGCGTCGTCATCGCGACGCCGGTGCTCTTTCCGCGCCCTGCGGTCGCGCCGGCCCCCGTGGCCGAGCCCAGCGCCGGTGAAGTCGCCGCGCCCACCGCCCCCGCGCTGCCGTCGGCCGCGACGCCGGCGGCGAGCCCGGCCGCGGGCGCCGCCGCCGTGACGCCGCAAGCACCGATTGCGACCGTCGCACCGGAGACGCTCGCGGTCACCAACGCGCTGACCACGTTCCGCTTCTCGACCGAAGGTGCGCGACTGCTCACCGCCGACCTGCCGCGCTTCCAGCAGTTGGGCGGGCGCGAGGGCACGGTGCAGCTCTCGCACGGCCGCGAACCGATGTTGCGGTTCCGGCTGATTGCCGGCGGCGACACGGTCGACCTCTCGCGTGTGATGTTTACGGCGTGGCGCGAGGTCGGCGAAGCGGGCGAACGCATCGCCTTTGACGCCGGCGTCGGCTCGGGCGCGCTGCGCATCGAATACACGCTGGTGCCGGACAACTACCTCGCGCAGGTGCGCGTGCGCGCGACCGGACTCCCGCAGCCGGCGTTCCTGCTCACGGATCTGCCGACGGGCTTCGACTCGCAGGAAGCGGACCCCAAGGAAGACGCGCGGCACCTCTCCTATGCGTTCAAGCCGGGCACGAGCGGCTCGGAGCGCGTGGACTTCCGCAAGCCCGATCCCGGCGAGCGCCTGCTGTATCCCGGTCCGCACACTTGGGCGGTAGCCAAGAGCAAGTATTTCATCGTCGGCGTGCTGGCGCTGGACGGCCAGCCGAGCCCGTTCGCTGAGCTGCAGGTCACCGGCGCGCCGCGCGAGAACAAGGTCGCGATGCGGGCGCAGGGGACGCTGGTGTCGCCGATCGCCGATGCCCCGCTGGCCTTTGAGCTCTACGCTGGGCCGCAGGAATGGGAACGGATGGTCGGAATGGGCCGCGAGTTCGAGAAGTCCAATCCCTATGGCGGGTGGATTAGCGGCGTGGTGCAGCCCTTCGCCACGATTGTGATGCGCCTGCTGCTGTGGCTCAAGCGCACCACCGCGCTCGAGTACGGTTGGATCCTCGTGGGCTTCGGCATCGCCATCCGCCTGATGATGTGGCCGCTCAACAGCCGGATGATGCGCACGCAGATGGCGATGCAGCGCGTGGCGCCGCTGGTGCAGGAGGCACAGAACAAGCACAAGGGCGACCCGGAGAAGCAGCGCATCGCTGTAATGAAGGTGTACACGGACAACAACGTGAGTCCGTTCGCGGCGCTCTCGGGCTGCTTGCCGATGCTGATCCCGATGCCGATCCTCATCGCGCTGTTCTTCGTGTTCCAGAACACGATCGAGTTCCGCGGCGTGAGCTTCCTCTGGCTCGCGGACATCTCGCTGAAGGACCCGTACTACCTGCTGCCGCTGGCGATGGGCGCCTCGATGTACGCGCTGTCGTGGCTCGGGATGCGCAACGTGCCGCCGAATCCGCAGGCGAAGATGATGGCGGTGCTGATGCCGGTGATGATGACGGTGCTGCTGCTGAACTTCGCCTCGGGCCTGAACCTGTACTACACGGTGCAGAACCTGGCGGCGCTGCCGCAGCAGTGGCTGATCTCCAATGAGCGCGGCAAGGCCGCGGCGGCGGCACCGGCCGTCAAGCCGACGGGTGGGGGCGGCAAGCTCAAGGCTTGATCGGCGCGGCGCGACAATCGTCGCGCCGGCCACGCCGCCCGGGCGGAGCGCACTGGCGCTGTTGCGCCTGAGCGGTCCGGAGGCGACGGGCATTGCCCATCGCCTCGGCGTTCCGGCGGCCCCGGCGCCGCGCACGGCGACGCGCGTGCGCCTGCACGCCTGCGACGCGCCGTCGGAGCCGCTCGACGACGCGCTCGTCACCTACTTTCCCGCGGCACAGTCGCCGACCGGCGAAGCGCTCGTCGAATTTTCAGTGCACGGCGGTGCGTACGTCATACGCGCGGTGCAAGCGGCGCTCATCGCGGCGGGCGCCACGCCGGCGCGACCAGGCGAGTTCACGGAGCGGGCGCTGCGCCACGGCAAGATCGACCTGCTCCAAGCCGAGGCGATCGCCGATGTGATTGACGCACGCTCGCGCGCGACGCACCACGCGGCGCTGCGGCAGCTTTCTGGTACGCTGACGCGCGCGCTCGCGGACCTCCGCGAGTCGCTGGTGCAGGTCGAGGCGCTGCTGGCCTATGAGATCGACTTCCCCGAGGAAGATGACGGTCCGCAGCCGCGCGCGCGCGTCACTGCCGCCGCGCGCGCCGTGCACGAAGCGCTGGCTCGCCTGGGTGCGACGTTGCCGGCCGCCGAGCTCGGTCGCGAGGGCGTCCCGGTGGTGCTGGCCGGCGCAGCGAACGCCGGGAAGTCATCGCTGTTCAACGCGCTGCTCGGCGACGCGCGCGCCATCGTCAGCGAGATTCCCGGCACCACGCGCGACGCGCTCGAGGCGCTGGTGGACGACGATCCCTACCCGTGGCGGCTCGTGGATACCGCCGGCCTGCGCGACAGCGACGATGCGCTCGAGCGGCTGGGCGTCGAGGTCAGCGCGCGCTGGCTGGCGCGGGCCGGCGTGGTGCTGGTGTGCGCCGAGAGCGACGAGGCCTTGATGCGCACCGAGACCGCGGTCGCGGCACGCACATCCAGCGCGCGCGTGCTCGTGCGCACGAAGGCAGATCGCGACGAGACGCAACGCAGGGATGTTGTATCGGTGAGCGCACTCGACGGCCGTGGGCTCGATGCGCTACGTGCGGCGGTGCGCACGACGATCGCGACGGCACATCCGCCGCCGAGCGAGGACCAGCCCGTGGTGACGCGCGCGCGCCACGCGGTGGCGGTGACCCGCGCGCGCGAGGAAGTCGCGGCGTTCATTGCGGCGTGGGAAGCGGACGCCCTGCCGGCGCCGGTGGCGGGCACCCACCTGCGCGCGGCGATCCTGGCGCTGGACGAACTCACCGGTGCGATCGATGTAGAGGATGTGCTAGAGCGGGTGTTCCGGAGCTTCTGTATAGGGAAGTAAGACGGAAGACGGAAGGGGCGCCGCGCCTCCCTTCTGTCTTGTCGCTTCCGTCTTCGCGCTCCGAGAAAGAACGACGCGCGGCCGGCCCCGGAGCCGGTCGCGCGCGTTCACCTCAGCGGTTCGCCCGTGTGTCTATGCTGTGCGAGCGGCCGCGTCGGCGACAGAAGTGAGTTCGCGGGCCTCGGCCCGCAGCGCCCAGGCGATGCCGTGTTCGGCAATCGCCGCTTCGACCATCTGGGCACCGAGGTAATAGCCGGCGCGCTCCGGCAGGACGTGACGCTGCACGGTGCGTGCCTCGTCGCTCATCCCGCCGGAGAGCCAGCGCAAGCGGAGGCCGAGACCCGCCCGGTCGAGGTCGTCGGCCACCGCGCGCGCCAGCACCGCCTCGAGCTCGCGCACCCGCGCGAACTGGCGTCGCTGGAATCCGAAGTACTCCCAGGGCGCGTGCCCCGGGCTGACCATCTTGGAGGCCTGCACGGCGAGGCCTTCGTTGACGAGGTGCTCGCGGAGCGTCGCGACGCGACCGGTCTCCCAATAGCTATAGAAGCCGCCGGCGGCGCTGACGGCGCGGCGCATCTCGGCGCGGCTCTGCGGCGAGGTGTAGCGCACGCAGTGCGCGAGCTCGTGGGCCAGCCACATCGGGATGAGCTCGGGATCGAGTCCGAGCCCGCGCGTCTGCGGATTGGCGACCGAGGTGAAGTGCTCGAGGCAGACAAACGCGACGCCACGGCCGTTGACGACCAGCTCGCCGGCATTGGCGGCGCCGACGCCGGCCATCAGGACGACGTCGACGGTGGAGTCGATGCGGAGGAGTTCGGTGCAGGTGGCCTCGGCCTGCTTCGCCAGCGCGACGACATCGGTGCGCTCGAGCATCGCGCGCAGGTCGCTGCGATCGGCGCGGACGGTTTCACGCACGACGTCTTGGAAGTGCGGCCCGACCGGTTCGATGACGTAGTTGTGCCAATAGGCCGCGAGCAGGGGGCGGTTGGCCTCGAAGTACCGATGATAGGCTGCGACGGGATCGACGCTCTGGAGCGCGGCGAAGAAATCCGGTAGCAGGTTGATGAGCATTCGGTGGGAGCGAGGCGTGGCGCGGGGCGGCGGTGGGATTCCGAACCCGGGCGAACGATACGTCCGTTCGTGAATCCAGACAAGAGGACGTGTGTGGAAGCAAACACGACGGATGACGAATGACGGATGCTGGCTGTGCGTTGCGTCACGGAATCGGTGCGCCGGGATCAGCGCATCCGTCTTCCGTCATCCGTCATCACCGCGTGCCGAAGAGCCGATCGCCCGCGTCGCCGAGTCCGGGCAGGATGTAGCCGTTGGCGTTGAGCTCGCGGTCGAGCGCCGCGGCGAAGATTGGTACATCCGGATGCGCGCGGCGCAGGCGTTCCACGCCTTCCGGCGCCGCGACGAGGCAGAGGAACTTGATGCGCGTGGCGCCGGCGCGCTTCAGTGACGCGACCGCGCTGGCGGCGCTGCCGCCGGTGGCGAGCATCGGGTCGAGCAGGAAGAAGTCGCGCTCGGCGGCATCGCCGGGGACCTTGAAGTAGTAGTCCACCGGCTCGAGCGTGTCGTGGTCGCGGTAGAGCCCGATGTGTCCGACGCGCGCGGCGGGGACGAGCTTGAGGATGCCCTCGACCATCCCGAGTCCGGCGCGGAGAATGGGGACGAGCGTGAGCTTCTTGCCCGCCACGCGCTGGCAGGTGGTGGTCTCGAGCGGCGTGTCCACTTCGACCGGCGCGAGGGGAAGGTCGATGGTGGCCTCGTAGGCCATCAGCATCGCGATCTCGTCGACGAGTTCCTTGAAGATCTTGGTCGGCGTGGCCTGGTCGCGCAGCAGCGCGAGCTTGTGCTGCACCAGCGGGTGCGAGACGACGGTGAGGCCGGGAAGCGCGGGGGTGGTCGGCATATGCGAGAAGGTAGTAGCTTCGAACGTATGAAAGAATATCAGGCCGTCATCCATCGCCTGACGCGCCACCAGCGCGAGGACGAAGACGCACTCACCGACCTGCTCAACGAGCGGAGCCGCGGCGGCTGGACGCCCGTGATGATGACGCAGGACGGCCAGCGGGTGACGCTGGTGTTCGCGCGCGAATCGACGGAGGGGTAGGTGCGCATCCGCTTCACGGGTGCGGCCCGCGAAGTCACGGGCTCGGCGCATCTGGTGCAGGTCAACGGCCGCAGCATTCTCCTGGACTGCGGTCTCTTCCAGGGCCGCCGCTTCGAGTCGCAGCGGAAGAACCGTGCGCTGCCCTACGCCCCGGACCGGATTGACGCGGTGGTGCTTTCGCACGCGCACATCGACCACGCCGGGCGCCTGCCCTATCTCGTCAAGGAAGGCTATCGCGGGCCGATTCACTGCACGGCGGCGACGCGCGACCTCTGCGAAGTGATGTTGGCCGACTCCGCGCACATCCAGGAAAAGGATGCGGAATTCCTGGCGAAGCGGCAGCGGGAGTACGTCGAACCGCTGTACGCGCTGGCCGATGTGTCGGCGGCGCTGACGCAGTTCCGGCCGCACCGCTATCACGACCGCTTCGAGGTCGTCCCGGGCGTGACCGGCCGCTTCGTGGACGCGGGCCACATCCTCGGCTCGGCATCGGTCGAACTGGAGTGGGAGGAAGACGGTGTGCCGCGTCGCCTCGGCTTCAGCGGAGACGTCGGGCGGGCGGGCCTGCCGATCATCCGGGACCCGGAGCCGCTCGAGCGGCTGGACTGGGTGATACTGGAGTCCACCTACGGCGACCGCGATCACGAGAGCATCGCCAGCGCGCGCGACGAGCTGGCGCGCATCGTGACCGAGACGGCGGCGCGCGGCGGGCGCATCATCATTCCCGCGTTCGCGGTGGGGCGCACGCAGGAACTGCTGTACGACTTCCACGCACTCGCGCGCGCCGGCCGCATTCCGCGCATCCCGATCGTCATCGACAGCCCGCTGGCCAACGAGGCCACGCAGGTCTTCCGGGAGAACCGCGACAGCTTCGACACGTCGGAGCCGCTGGTCCGGAAGCTCAACGGCGACGGCGACTCGCTCTTCGACTTCGACCTCGTGCAGTTCACGCCCGACGTGCGGGACTCGAAGGCGATGATGCACCGCAGCGGCCCGATGGTGGTCATCGCGGCGTCGGGGATGGCGGAGTCGGGCCGCGTCCTGCACCACTTGGCCTACAGCGCGTCGGATCCACGGACGACCATCCTGGTCGTCGGCTTCATGGCCGAACACACGCTGGGGCGCCGGATCGTGGAGCGTCGCCCGATGCTGAAGATCTTCGGTGACGAGGTGGAGCTCCGGGCGCGGGTGGAGACCTTGAACGGCTACAGTGCCCACGCCGACCGGATGGAGCTGCAGCGGTGGCTCGACTCCGCGCGCGAGACCTCGGCGCAGCTTGCCGATGTGTTCTTGGTGCACGGGGAGCCGGCGGCACAGGACGCATTCGCGGCCCAGCTCACGCAACGCGGGTATCGCGTGCAGGCCCCGGAGCCGGGCGCCGATGTCACGCGCTGACGCGCCGCTGCGCATCCTCGACGCGGCCGCCGCACTCGGAGCGGGGCAGGGCGTCGGCGCCCTGTCCATCCAGGCGGTCGCGAAGGCGGCCGGCGTGAGCAAAGCGCTGGTGCTCTATCACTTCCACGACAAAGACACGTTGCTTGCGGCGTTGGTCGCGCGGTTGATCGAACGCGAGGCCGGTGCGTTGACGGCCGCCGCCGCTGCGGCGGACGCGCTTGAGGCGTGGCGGGCGACTGCGGCCGACGACGAGCGCCGCCGCGAGCGCGCGGCGTTGGCGGCACTGCTGCAGGAGGCCGCGTTGCAGGCCCAGGCCCCCGCGTTGGTGGCGCCGCGCGTGGCAGCGGCGGCGGCGCTGGGGCAGGCGATGCTCGCGGCGGCGGGACTGCGCTCGCGCGTTCCCTCGGCATTGCTGGGCAGAGTGCTGCTGCAGCATCTCGACGGCGTGGCGCTATCCGCCCGTGACCGGACGGCGGCGGCGCTGGAGCCGGACCTCGACGCGTTCGCACTGGCGTTGCTGGCCCTGGGCCGCTGATCACCGCGCAGTGCCTCGGCCGCGCGCGGCGGGGTAATTTGTTTCGATGACTGCCCCACGTTGGTCGCTGCGCCGCCGCTGGGCGCTGGCCGTGCTCGCCCTCGGGGCGTTGGCGTGGGTGGCGTCGGCGCTGGCGGTGCTCCACGCGGCCGGCCGCGATGAAGCGCGCGCGGCGCAGGCCATCGTCGTGCTCGGCGCGGCGCAGTATCGCGGCCGCCCCTCGCCGGTGCTGCGCGCGCGGCTCGACCACGCCGTCGGGTTGTACGCACAGGGCATCGCGCCGCGCATCGTGCTCACCGGAGGCGTGGCGGAGGGCGACACGGCGTCGGAGGCGGCGGTGAGCCGCCTCTACGCGCTCCAAGCCGGCGTGCCGGACTCCGCGATCTTGCTCGAGAACGAAGGGCGGACGACAGCGCAGTCGCTGGCGCGCGTGGCGCGCCTGCTGCACGCACGGCGCCTCGATACCGTCGTCGTGGTTTCCGACCCCTTCCACGTGCGTCGCGCCGGATTGGTGGCGCAGCGCGAAGGCTTAGTGGTCTATGCCTCGCCGACACGCACGGACGGCGTGTGGCGGCGGGTCGTGCGCCAGCCGGGCTACTTCTTCGGCGAGACGGTGAAGGCGCCATTGTCCCGCGTCGTAGATTGGTAGGTCGCGTGTCGTCCCACCGTTCACCCGGCCTCCCAATGGACCAGGACCGTCCCAACGCGCTCGCCGCCACGGAAGACTTCGAGTTTGCCGCGCTCGGCGAAGCGCGCAACTATCGTCGCGCGCTGATCCGGGAGTTCGCACCGTATCTCAAGGGCAGTGTCGCCGAGGTGGGCGCGGGTATCGGCCAACTGACGGCGGAACTGGCGACCGTGCCGACGATTACGCGCTTGGTGGCGGTAGAGCCCGACGACCGCTTCGCCGCGCGATTCCGCGCCGACCACCCGGCGCAGGCCTTGGTGCACGGGACGGCCGAGGCGCTGCCGCTCGGTGACGGATGGGACGCGATCGTGAGCGTGAATGTGCTCGAGCACATCGGCGAGGACGTGGCGGAACTCGGCCGCTGGCGCGGCTTGCTGGCGCCGCGACGCGGACACCTCTGTCTGTTCGTGCCGGCGCGACCCGAGCTCTATGCGCCCATCGACAAGGACTTCGGCCACTTCCGGCGCTACACGAAGCCGACGCTGCGCGCGGCGCTGGCGACGGCGGGCTTCGACATCGTGCGCCTCCATTACTTCAACGCCATCGGGTACTTCGCGTGGTGGGCGTCGTTCGTGCTGCTGAAGCAACGGACGTTCAAGCCGGCCTCGGTGCGGCTCTTTGACCGGGCGATTTTCCCGTGGGCGCACGCGCTGGAACGGACGCTGCTGCGCCCGCCGTTCGGGCAGAGCCTGATGGCCATCGCGCGCGCGCGCGCCTAAAGGAGTTCCGTGCTGCAACTGCCGATCGCGACGCACGCGCTGGCCAACGGCCTGCGCGTCGTCCTCTCCGAAGACCACGCGACGCCGATCGTCGCCGTGAACCTCTGGTACCACGTGGGCTCGGCGAACGAACGCGAGGGACGCACGGGCTTCGCGCACCTGTTCGAGCATATGCTCTTCCAGGGCAGCGAGCACGTCGCGGCCAACGAGCACTTCGAGCTGGTGCAGCGCGCCGGCGGCACGCTGAACGGCTCCACGTGGCTGGACCGCACCAACTATTACGAGACGTTGCCCTCGCACCAGCTCGAGCTGGCGCTGTGGCTCGAAGCCGATCGGATGGGTCGGTTGCTGCCGGCGATGACGCAGGAGAAGCTCGACACGCAGCGCGACGTGGTGAAGAACGAACGGCGCTGGTCGGTAGACAACCAACCCTACGGCACGTGGTGGGAGCGCCTTCCGGCGATCTGCTTTCCGCCCTCGCATCCGTACCACCATTCCTTGATCGGTTCGATGGACGACCTCTCGGCGGCCAGCCTCGAGGACGTCGCCGAGTTCTTCCGCACCTACTACACGCCAGACAACGCCGTGCTGAGCATCGCGGGTGACTTCGAGCCGGCGGCGGCGCTGGCGATGGTCGAGCGGCACTTCGGCCCGATCCCGCGTGGCAACGGACATCCGGCACTGCGTCCGATGGACCTGCCGCCGCGCTTTGGCGAGTGGCGGCGCGAGGTGGTCGAGGACGATGTGGTGGCCGCCCGGAGCTTCCTGGCATTCCGCGTGCCGCCCTGCGGCAGCGAGCCCTGGTACGCGCTGAGCTTGCTCGGTGCCGTGCTCGGCAGCGGCGAAGGCGCGCGGTTGCCGCGCGCCTTGGTGCGCGAGGCGCGTCTGGCCAGTGACGCCGGGGCGTTCACGTTTGATCTGACCAAGGGCGCCGACCTGCTCATCTGCGACGTCACGGGCCGCCAAGGCGTTCCGCTCGCGACGCTGCTGGAGGCACTGGTGGCACAGGTGGAGCAGGTGCGGGCGGACGGCGTGTCAGAGGAGGAACGTGCGCGCGCACTGGCGTTGCTGGAATCGGGCTGGCTGCTGCAGCTGCAGTCGGCCGGACACCGGGCCGACAAATTGTCGCAGTTCGCTACTTATTTTGGAGATCCGCAGCGCATCAACACCGAGCTGGCCCGCTACCAAGCGGTGACGACGGCGCAGCTGCACGCCGCGGCGCGGCAGTACCTCGGCGCCGACAACCGCGTCTCGCTGTCGTATGTGCCGCGCGTGAGCGCCGAGGTGGCGGCGTGAGCGCGGGAACGCGTCCGGTACCGGCGGCGGTGCGCCCGTACCAGTTCCCTGAGGTCCATCACGCGACGTTGCCGAACGGCTTGCGACTCGTGGTGGCGCCGATGCACCGCCTGCCGATCGTGACGGCGTTGGCGCTGGTGGACGTCGGCGCGGCGAGTGACCCGGCGGACCGGGACGGCCTCGTGGCGCTCACTGCGCGCACGCTGGACGAGGGCACGGGCGCCCTCGACGGCGCGGAGCTCACGGCGCGCTTTGAAGGAATGGGCACCGCCTTCGAGGCCGGTGCCGACTGGGACTCCACGCTCGCGCGCGTGACGGTGACACCGGCGCGCCTGGACGCGGCGTTCGCGCTCTTTGCCGACGTGCTGCGGGCGCCGAGCTTTCCGGACGAGGACGTCGACCGCAAGCGCGAGGAGCGGCTCGAGGACCTCGCGCAGCAGGTGGCGGAGCCGCGCGGACTGGCCGATATGCGGTTCACGAGTGCGCTCTACGGTGGGGCGCGGTACGGCAGTCCGGCGGGCGGGAGCCCGCGGAGCGTCGGCGGGCTGGGCGCAACGGACGTGCGTGCGTGCCACGCGCGGCACTACGGCCCGGCCACGACGACGCTCATCCTCGTGGGCGACATCAGCGTCGACGTGGCGCTGCGGCTGGCCGAGGCACGTTTCGGCGACTGGCGCACGGAGGCGACCGAGGGGGTGACGCGCGCCGCGACGCCGAGCGTGGAGCGGCAGCGCACCGTCGTCGTGGCCAAGGCGGACGCGCCGCAGTCTGAACTGCGCATCGGTCACGTCGGACTGCCGCGCCGCCACCCCGACCACCTCGCCGTGGTCGTGATGAACGCGATCCTCGGCGGCTTGTTCTCCTCGCGCATCAACCTGAACCTGCGGGAGCGGCACGCCTTCACCTACGGCGCGTCGTCTGGCTTCGACTGGCGTCGCGGTGCCGGCCCGTTCGTGGTAAGCACGGCGGTGAAGACCGACGTCACCGACCGCGCGGTGCAGGAGATCCTGCGCGAGATCGACGCGATGCGCGCCGCGCCGCCGACCGGCGACGAGCTCTCGCTGGCCGTGGATTACCTGGCCGGCGTGTTTCCGCTGCGCTTCGAAAGCACGTCGGCCGTGGCGGGCGCAATCGCCGGCGCGGTGGTGCACGCGCTGCCGGAGGATTGGTTCCGGAGCTATCGCGATCGCGTGCGCGCCGTCTCGGCGGCGGACGTGCACCGCGTCGCACAGGCACACCTCGATCCGGCGCGGCTGTTGGTGCTGGCCGTCGGCGATGCGGCGGCGATCGAAGCGCCCTTGGCCGCACTGGCGCACGGCACGATGCAGGTGGTGCCGGCCACTCACGACTTTGCGGAGCCGCAATGACAACGGAACCCGGCCGACTCGACGGCGCGCGGCAGTGGCAGTATCGGTTTCTCGATGCCCACGTGGACCGCGTGCGATTTCCCGACGGCAGCGAGGGCGAGCAGGTCCTGATCCACCATCCGGGCGCCGCGGCGGTGGTGCCCGTGCTCAGCGACCCCGAGGGGCCGGACCCGCAGCTGCTGCTCATCAAGCAGTACCGCTACGCCATCGGCGGCGCGCTCTGGGAGATCCCGGCCGGCCGGCTGGAGCCCGGGGAGGAGCCGATTCGTTGCGCCGAGCGCGAGCTACTGGAGGAGACGGGCTGCCGCTGTGAACGCTTGGTGCCACTGACCGGCCTGTGGACTACGCCGGGCTTCACGAACGAGAAGATCCACCTGTTTCTGGCCACCGGCCTGACGCAGGGCGAGAGCGCCCGCGAGGCGGATGAGTTTATGGAGGTGGTGCCGCTGCGGATGTCCCGGGTGCTCGAGATGATTCGTGACGGCGAGATCCAGGATGCCAAGACGATGGTGTCCATCCTATACGTCGCGGGCTTCAGCGGCGTCCTCGGAAGGTGACACCGACGTAGTCCAGAGAGGACGTTCCATCACATTAAGGTCAGATTAATCGTTGTAATACAACGACTTAGCGCGTCACAGCAGTTTGGCACGGCCCCTGCACTCCTTATCGGCGGGAAACCACCCACCGAACTCTCGATGAGAGGAGAATATGGGAAGCGTCGCGCTGAACCTTCAGGCTGGCCAGGTCGCCTACACGTCGCTTGTGGAGCTGAAGAAGCTCGATGATGGCGCATTGGTGTCCGCATATATCAAGGGCCAAAGCCGCGCGTTCGATGTTCTCGTCGACCGATATCAGAACCGGCTCCTGAACTTCATCTACCGGACCGTCGGCGACCGTGAGCGCGCCGAGGATCTGGTCCAGGAGGCCTTCATCCGCGTGCACCGCCACATCGCGCGGTTCGACGGCGCCAAGAAGTTCTCGACCTGGATCTACACGATCGCCTCGAACCTGGCGAAGAACGAGCTCCGCAACCGCTCGCGGAACCCGCTCGTGCTCTTCCAGACCATCACGCAGGGCTGGGAGGACGAAGAGCGTCCGCTGGAGTTCGAGGATACCTCGCTGCAGCCGGACGAGCTGTACCGGAAGCGCCATATGCGCGACCTGGTCGAGCAGGCCGTGGCCCAGCTGCCGGAGCACCACCGCGAGGTCTTCGTCCTGCGCGAGCTGGAGGGGCGCTCGTACGAGGAAATCGCCGAAATCACCAACTGCAACCTCGGCACCGTGAAGTCGCGCCTGAACCGGGCACGGAGCAGCTTCGCCGAGCTGATTGGACCGGCACTGCAATAGGCACGGAAGGGGGGTGGGACCTCCGAAGGCCAACCAGTGTCGGAACCACGGGGCGTCCTCCAGGGTATCGGAGGGCGCTTCGTCATTCCCGTCGGTCACCCCCTCCGCTCCAGCTGCCGATGCGCTGCCCGCAGTTTCGATCCACCCATCTGGCTTGGCTCAGCCGGGAGCTCCCCGGCAGCCAGGCCATGGCGATGCGCCGGCACGCAGATTCCTGCGCCGCGTGCCGCCGCTATGACGCACAGTTGCGCCTCGCGCTGCTCTTGGCGCGCCACCAGCCTCCGCTGCGCGTGTCGGCGGGGTTCCGGGAGACGCTGACGCAGCGGATTCGCGAGGGGTCGGGACCCGATGGGACCGCTATATTGCCCGCCTATGGCCGCCGTCAGCTTCAAACCGCTCAAGACGGCCCTCGAGACCGGGGGCTTCGCCCCGGTCTACGTCTTCCACGGTGCGGATGACCACCTGAAGGAAGAGTGGGTGCGCCAGGTGGTGGGGCGCGCCACGGAACCGAGTACGCGGGACTTCAATCTCGACACGCTCCGCGGCGCGGAGGTGGACGTCTCGGGCCTCTCGGCGGCACTCGAGGCCCTGCCGATGCTGGCCGAACGTCGGGTGGTGATCCTCCGGGACCCCGCCGCGCTCAAGAAGGCGCAGAAGGAGCGCCTGGAGCAGTACCTCGCCAAGCCCGCTGCCGACACGATCCTGCTCCTCGTGGTTCCGAGCGGAGCCAAGGCCGACGCCGCGTTACTCAAGAAGGGCGAGGCCTTTGAGTTCAAGCCGCTGGAGGGCGACGATCTCCTCAAGTGGATCCAGAAGGAAGCGAGCGGCAATTGTGGCACGAGCATCACGGACGGCGCGGCGCAGCGCTTGGCGTCGTACACGGGCAGCGACCTGCCGATGCTCGCCGGTGAACTGCGCAAGCTCGCCGCGTACGCGAACGGCGGTCCGATTGACGACGCGGCGGTGGAAGCGGTGACTGGTGTCCGCCCGGGCGTGACGTTGGCGGATCTCCTCGACCGCGCCGCGCAGCGCGACACGGCGGGCGCGATCGCGATTGTGCGCGAGGTGTTGGCCCAACCCAAGCAATCGGGCGTGACCACCGTGATGGCGCTGACGGCGCAGGTGCTCGCGATCGGCTGGGGCGTCGCGGCGCGCGCGCGCGGGCTCGCGCAGAGTCGGCTTGAGAGCGAGTTCTTCGGCTTGCTCAAGGAGGCCGGCAGCGTGTACACGGGCCGCGCGTGGGGCGATGCGGTGAAGTGCTGGGCGCGCGCGGTACCGAAGTGGTCGCTCGACGACGTCGCGCGCGCGCTGCCGCACCTGCACGCGGCCGACGCCGCGCTCAAGGACACGAAGGTCTCGAGCGAGGCGCAGATCGTGACGTCGCTGCTGCTGGCGATCACACCTTCCGCCAGCGCTCGCCGGGCCGCGTGATGCGCACACCGCTGGCGTTGCTGCTGCTCGGCTTGGCGCTGCCTGTCGTGGCGGCGCCGGCCGTGGCGCAGGATGCCCCGTCGCGTGCGGCGGTGTTCCAGCGCGCGCAGCGCCTGGTGAACGACGGCCACGGCGCTGAGGGCCGCGCCCTGGTGGACTCGTTGCTCAACGCCACCGCACCGCGGTCGCCCGAGGAAGCCGAGGTGCTGCACTGGCGCGCGACGCTGGCCGAGTCTTGGGACCAGGCGCAACGTGACTACCTGCGCGTGATGCTCGAGCACGAGCGGTCGCCGTTCGCGGCGACGGCAATGCTGCGCCTCGCGCAGGGCGAGCTGATGCGCGGCGACCGCGACGCCGCGATGCGCTACGCGGAACGCCTGCTCCGCGAAGCGCCCGACGCTCCTGAACGGCCCGAGGCGCTGGCGTTGCGTGAGCGATTGTTGGCGACGGGCGTGCCGTCCAGCACTCCGGTGCCGGTCGTCCCCGCGCCGGCGCCGGCGGAGAGCACGAGCGCAGCGCCGCGGCCCATAGCTCCCGCTACGCCCGCGCCGACGCCACCAGCGACACCGTCCGGAGCGTTGCGCTGGTCCGTGCAGATTGCCGCGTTCGGCACCGCAGACGAGGCCGCGACCTTCGCTGCCACAATGCTGGAACGCGGCTATGCCACGCGCGTGGACGGCATCGTCGCACCGTTCCGCGTGCGCTTCGGCTACTACGCCACGCGCGCGCAGGCCGCCGCGGCGATGGACGCCTACAAAGCGAAGGAGCGCGCTGACGCCTTCCTCGCGCAGGTGCCGGCGCCGTGAAGGGTGGTGGCGAGACGCCCTTGATGGCGCAGTACCGCGAGATCAAGGCGCGGCATCCGGAGGCCATCCTGTTTTTCCGGATGGGTGACTTCTATGAGATGTTCTATGAGGACGCCGAGATTGCCGCGCGCGTGCTCGGCCTCACGCTGACCTCGCGCAACAACGGTGGCGCGGCCGAGGTGCCGCTGGCCGGCATTCCGGTGAAAGCCGCGAATGAATACCTGCGACGCTTCGTCGCACAGGGCTTCCGCGTCGCCATCTGCGAGCAGGTGGAGGACCCGAAGCTCGCCAAGGGCATCGTGAAGCGCGAAGTGATCGAGACGATCACGCCCGGCGCGGCGTTCAGCGACGACCTGCTCGACAGCGCGCGCAACAACTTCCTCTGCGCGGTGCACCTGCGGGTGCCGGCGCAGCCGGGTGCGCGCGAGTCGGACGCGCAGGTGGGCATTGCCGCAGTCGACCTGTCCACCGGCGAGTTCCGCCTCGTGACGGCGACGCGCGGTGACGCCGACGCCGTGCTCGCGCGCCTCGCGCCGCGCGAGGTGCTGTTGCCCCAGTCTGACGCGGCGTCGCCGTCGGCCGTCCTCGACGGATTGGTCGCGCCCCTTGGCGCGCTGGTGACGGCGCGTGCGGCGTGGGAGTTCGACCACGAGCGCGCAGCGGACGCGATCGCCGAGCAGTATGCGGTGGCCTCGCTGGAAGGCTTCGGTGTGCAGGCGGCCGACGCGCCGGCCATCGGTGCCGCGGGTGCGCTGCTGCGTTATTTGCGCGACGTACAGCCGAGTGGCTTGCCGCATCTGGCGCGGCCGGTGATCGAGCGTCCGGGCGGCGTGATGCCGCTGGACGAGATGACGCGACGCAATCTCGAGCTGGTGGAATCGCTGCGCGGCGGGGAAGACAGTGCTGGCACGCTCCTCTCCGTGCTCGACCGCACGCAGACGCCAATGGGCGCACGGTTGTTGCGCCAATGGATTCTCGCGCCGCTCACTGACGTGGCCGCCATCACGGCTCGGCTCGACGCCGTGGCTGCGGTGGTAGACGACGGCAGCGCGCGCGCCGCGCTGCGCGAGGCACTCGACGGCGTGCGCGACGTGGAGCGCCTGGCCGGCAAGGCGGCCGCCCAGCGCGCGACGCCGCGCGAGCTCCGGGCACTGGGCGATTCGCTCGCCAAGCTGCCGGCGGTGCTCGCGGCGCTGCGGCGCACGAGCTGCGCAGGAGTGCTGGCGGGCGTCGTGGCCGAGTGGGACGACGGCGCCGCGGTGTCGTCGCGCATCCGCGAGACGCTCGTCGAGCGTCCGCCACTGGCCTTCGGGGACGGCGAGACGATCGCTGCCGGCGTGGACGCCGAGCTGGATGACCTGCGCGCGGTGGCCACGGGTGGCAAGGACGCCATCGCCGCGTTGCAGGCCGAGGAGCGCGCGCGCACGGGCATCAGCTCGCTGAAGGTCGGCTACAATCGCGTCTTCGGGTACTTCATCGAAGTCACCAACGCGCACCGCGATCACGTGCCGGCCGACTACCAACGGCGGCAGACGCTGACGGGCGCCGAGCGCTACATCACGCCGGCGCTGAAGGAGTTCGAGGAGAAGGTGCTCGGTGCCACCGAGCGCATCGAGGCCATCGAGCGGCGGGTGTTCGAGTCCCTGCGCGGGGAAGTCGGGCAGGCCATCGCGTTGCTCCAAGGCATCGCGGCGCGCGTAGCGACGTTGGACGTGCTCGCCTCGCTCGCCGAAGTGGCCGCGCGCGAAGGTTACGTGCGCCCGGTGGTGGATAACGAGGCGGTGCTGGAGATCGTGCGCGGGCGGCATCCAGTGGTGGAGCGGATGATGCCGCGCGACCAGTTCATTCCGAACGACGTGACGCTCGCGCCCGACGCGCGGATGATCATCCTCACCGGACCGAATATGGCCGGCAAGAGCACGGTGCTGCGGCAAGTGGGCCTGCTCGTGCTGATGGCGCAGATGGGCAGCTTCGTGGCGGCCGCGCAGGCGCGCGTGGGAGTCGCCGACCGCGTGTTCACACGCGTGGGCGCCAGCGACAACCTCGTGCGCGGCCAGTCGACGTTCATGGTGGAGATGGCGGAGACCAGCGCCATCCTCCACAGCGCGACGGCGCGCAGCCTCGTGCTGCTCGATGAGATCGGCCGCGGCACCGCGACCTGGGACGGGCTGTCGATCGCCTGGGCCGTGAGCGAGCACCTGCACGAGCGCGTGGGTTGCAAGACGATCTTCGCGACGCATTACCACGAACTGACGCAGTTGGCGGAGGAGTTCGCGTCGGTGCGCAACTTCAACGTGGCGGTGCAGGAGGCGGGCGAGCAGATCCTCTTCCTGCATACGCTGAGGCCCGGCGGTGCGGACCGCTCGTACGGCATCGAGGTCGGTCGTCTCGCCGGACTGCCGGGGCCCGTGATCGCACGGGCGCGCGCGCTCCTGAAGGTCCTGGAGGGCGAGCACCTCGTGCCAGCGCTCGCCGGCGGGCCGCTGCGCTCGCCCGCGACGCCGGAACCCGCCGCGGCGCAGCTGGCGCTGTTCGCGCCGCCGGACCCGCTGGTGGAACGCCTGCGCGAGCTGCGTGTGGACGAACTGACGCCGCTGCAGGCGCTTACGCTGCTCGCCGAGCTCTCGGCGACGGCCCGCGGCGAGCGCACGCCGCCCGTCGCTCCGCCTTCGGGGCGGGCGTAGATTCGAAGCAGTTCCCCCAAATCCCGACCCTGCAATGTCCGACTCTCATCCGCGCCATCGCCAACCCTACGCCAACGTCCTCGAGACGATCGCGTGGACGCCGCTCATCCGCCTCACGCGCGTGACGGCCGGCATCCGCACGCCGGTGTACGGCAAGGCCGAGTTCTTCAATCCGGGCGGCAGCGTCAAGGACCGGATTGGCCTGCCGATGATCGAGCGCTTCGAGCGCGAAGGCAAGCTGAAGCCCGGCGGCACGATCGTCGAAGGCACGAGCGGGAACACCGGCGTGGGGCTCGCGCTGGCAGCGGCGCTCAAGGGCTACAAGTGCATCTTCACGATGCCGGACAAAATGAGCCAGGAAAAGGTGCGCCTGCTCAAGGCCTTCGGCGCCGAGGTCATCATCACGCCGACCGCGGTGCCGCCGGACCATCCGGACTCCTACACGACGATGGCCAAGCGCATCGCCAAGGAGACGCCGGGCGCGGTGCTCGCCGATCAGTTCTACAACCAGGCCAATCCCGAGGCGCACGAAGCGACGACGGGCCCGGAGCTCTGGGAGCAGACGGGCGGCAAGATCACGCACTTCGTCGCCGGCGCCGGCACGGGCGGCACGATCACCGGCGTGGCGCGCTATCTGAAGAAGCAGAATCCCAAGATCCAGATCGTCGGGGCCGACCCAGTAGGCTCGATCCTCGCCGAAGTGTGGCGCAGCGGCGGCAAGAACACGCCGCAGGGCGCGCCGTACAAGGTGGAAGGCATCGGGCAGGACAAAGTGCCCGGCACGCTCGACCTCTCGCTGCTCGACGACTACATCACGGTGAGCGACCGCGATGCCTTCACGATGGCGCGTCGCATCACGCGCGAGGAAGGAATGTTCGTCGGGGGTTCGGCGGGCCTCATCGCGCACGCCGCGCTCTCGGTGGCGCGACGCGTGAACGATCCCGACGCCTGCGTGGTAACGGTGCTCTGCGACACCGGCGAGCGGTATCTCTCGAAGGTGTTCAACGACGAATGGATGCGCGAGAACCAGCTGCTCGACGCCGAGAAGGTGACGCTGGGCCAGCTGCTCGGCGCCAAGGGCGGCGCGATTCCCGCCCTGGTGAGCGCGCAGCCGGGCCAGAGCGTGCGACAGGCGCTGGGCCTGATGCGGCTCCACGACGTCTCGCAGCTGCCGGTGATGGACGGCGCGGCCTGCGTGGGCTCGGTGAACGAAGCCACGCTCGGCGTGCGCAGCCTCGAGAACACCAAGGTACTCGACCAATCCGTGAGCGACGTGATGGATGCACCGTTCCCGGTGGTGGATGCGACCACGGCGGCCGACGCGGCGGTGAAGATGCTGGGGCGCAGCAACCCGGCGGTGCTGGTGCGCGACCACGGGACCGTGCAGGGCATCCTCACGCGCAGCGACCTGCTGCAATTCCTGATGGCGCGCTGACGTGAAGATCCTTGTGCTCTATGGCGGCAGCTCAGCGGAGCGCGACGTCTCGCGTCTGAGCGGTGCACGCGTGGCGGCGGCGCTGCGCGAGCGCGGACACACCGTGTCCGAGGCCGATCCGCATCCCGACCCCTTTGCCGTGTTGGCCGCCGCGCGCGCCGCCGACGTGACCTGGCTGGCGTTGCACGGCGGCGACGGCGAGGACGGCACGATCCAGGCCCTGCTTGACCTCGCCCAGGTGCGCTACACCGGCAGCGGCGTGCTGGCCAGCGCGCTGGCGATGGACAAGGATCTGTCCAAGCGGCTGTTCCGCACGGCGGGTGTGCCGACCGCCGAGTGGCGGATGGTGACGGACGCGAATTCACCGGCGTGGCGGGAACGGACCTATGCCGACGAGACGTTCGCCGCCTTGGGTCCGAAGGTCGTGGTGAAGCCGTCCAAGCAGGGGTCGACGGTGGGCCTGTCGATCGTCTCGGAACCTGGGCAGCTGGCGGGGGCTATCTCAGAGGCGTTCCGGCACGACGACGAAGTGATGCTCGAGGCCTTCGTGCCTGGCCGCGAACTGACGGTGGGCGTGCTGAGCGGAATGGTGCTGCCGGTTGGCGAAATCATCCCCAAGCACGACATTTACGATTACGAGTGCAAGTACACGGCCGGGATGGCGGAGGAGCTGTTTCCGGCGCCGATCCCCGAGCCGGTGCGCGACGACGTACAGCGGCTGGCATTGGCGGCGTATGCGGCGCTGAAGCTGCGGGGCTGTGCGCGCATCGACTTCCGCCTGGATCCGGACGGGCGACTGTGGTGCCTGGAGGCCAACACGCTTCCGGGAATGACGGGAACGAGCTTGGTGCCGCAGGCGGCCCAGGCGGCAGGGATTGGGTTTCCGGAACTTTGTGAACGGATCGCGCTGGACGCGATTCGTGGGTAAGGGAGGCAGGAGATGACCGCAGCAATGCCATTGGCTGCCGCGCTGGCTGGCGTCCCGGCCGGCGTGCAGGCGTTCGGCCCCTGGGCCGGCCGCCGCCAGCTCTTCGTGCGCTTCGCGGGCGAAGCCGAGACGGCCACGATGTATCTCGCACCGGCGCTCATCCGAGAGATCCAGCGGCAGCTGAAGCGTTCGGCCTTCCACTCCATCGTCATCAGCGGCCGCGATCCGCTCGGCAGCGTGGCGTTCCTCGTGGCGGCGCTCGACGGCGTACGGCCGTCGATCCCGGTGATGTTGGATACGGACGGCCTGCGGCCCGAGGAACTCTCCGGCTTGCTGCCGCACCTGGCGCTGGTGCAGGTCACGGTGGAGTTCACCGGCAGCGAGGCGGCCCTCGACGAAGCCATCGCGTCGGTCAAGGCCGCGGCGGCGGGGCAGGTGCCGCACGCGCTCGTGCTCGTGCCGCGCGAGGACACCACCGACTCGATGATCCTGCGCTTGGTCGAGGGAGCGCACGCGGCCAGCGCGGCGGTGCAGGTGGTGATCCATCCGCCGGCGGGCGAGAATCCCTCGGTGCTTGACCGCCGCTGGGCCACGCTGCTCGAGCAAGTGATGGCGGTGCACCCCGATGCCCGGCTCGCAATGCGCGTGCCGCCGCCGACGGGGCTGCGCTGACGCCGTGACGACCGTCCCGCCGCGTCCTGCCGCGCCAGCGCCGCTGATTCCCTCGGCGGTGCTGGGGTTGGTGTGCGCGTTGGTGGGCGTGCACTTCCTGCGCTGGACGGTGCTGCAGCCGGAAGTGCTGATCGAGAGCTTCGCGTTCCACCGCGGCGATCTCGACGCGGGGCGCTGGTGGTCGGTGGCGACCTACCCGCTGGTGCAGCCGAGCGCGACGATGCTCTTCGTGGCCTGCTACGCGCTGCTGGTCTTCGGCCCGCGGCTCGAACGGCTCTGGGGTCCGCGGCGCTTCGTGGGCTTCGCCGTCCTTGCGGCGCTGGGCGGCTGGATGGTGCACCTGTTCGTCGGGGGCGGCGCGCCGCTGCTGGGTGCCGCGAGCATTGCGCTCGGCGTGCTTGGGGCGCACGCGCTGCGCTGGGGCACGGAGGAGCAAGTGCTGGCCGGTGGCTTCACGATGCGCGTGCGCTGGGCGGCGGCGTTCGTGGCGGCGGTCGTGCTGCTGGCCGGATTGCAGGAGCCCATCGGGGGCGGCGCGGCCTTCCTCGCGCACCTCGGTGGCCTCGGCGCGGCCTGGGTGTTCACGCGCGCGACGAGCGTGCTGATGGTGGAACGCTTTCGCGACGGCGTCTCGGCGATGCCGGACGAACCGCCCGAAGACCAACCGCCGCGCGCCGTGCCCAAGACCCTGCCGCGTTCGCGTGCGCAACGCGAGGGCATCGACGACGTAGTGGCGCGCAGCAACGCGCAGTCCACGCGGCGCCCGGCGCCGCAGCCGCGGCCCGCGTCGCGCCCGGCCGGTGAGCCGGCCGCGGCGCCCACGCTCGACGCCATTCTCGACAAGATCTCCACGCACGGCCTCGACGGACTCAGCGCCGAGGAACGCCGCGTACTCGACGACCACTCGCGCCGCCTGCGCGACTCCTAACTGCGATGCCACAGCCCGAACTGCTCGAGACCTTCCCGAATCCGTACGCCGATCGGGACTACGAGATCTTTATGACGACGCCGGAGTTCACGTCGCTGTGCCCGTTGGGTGGCGTGGAATCCGACGCGGCGGAGCTGGCCCTGCTCAAGGGAGGCGCGCCGGACTTCGCGACGATCAACATCACCTACGTGCCGGATGTCGTCTGCCTCGAGCTCAAGAGCCTGAAGCTGTATCTCTGGAGCTTCCGCAACGATGGCATCTTCTATGAGCGCGTGGTGAATCGTATCCTCGACGACCTCGTGGCGGCGGCACAGCCGCGGTCGATGAAGGTCGTGGGCGACTTCAACGTGCGCGGCGGCCTCAAGAGCATCATCAGCGCCGAGTACCGCAAGGCGCGCTGAGCGCGCCGGTCAGATCGGCGAGACGGCGCCGGAGCTCCAGCCGATGCTGCCGCGGCGCCCGGCGCCCCAGCGCGGGAAGGTTCCGAGATGCCGGGCGGTGGCGCTGTGCTCCGAGATCTCCGCCAGCACCGATTCCGCGGGCGCGTCGCCGACCAAGTGGTCGAACTCGATGAAGAAGCGGTAGCTCCAGGGTTCGCCCGTGGGGCGAGACTCCAGGCGGCGGATGCTCACGCCGTGGCGTGCGAGCGGCGTCAGCACGGCCAGCAGGGATCCCGGTGCGTCACCGGTGGTCACGAGGACCATCGAGCGTGCGGGCGTGCCGTCGGGCAACGCCATCGGTGAGCGCGAGACGGCGAGGAAGCGCGTCTGATTGTCCGGGCGGTCCTCGATGTCGGCGGCGAGCACCTTCAAGTCGTAGTGCAACGCAGCCCGCCGGCTGGCGACGGCCGCGAATGCGGGATCCGCGACCTTGGCGACGTCCATCGCCGCGCCGGCGGTGTCGTACGACGGATGCACCTCGAGCTGCGGATGTTCGGCGAAGAAGATCTGGCACTGGGCCAGCGCCACCGGATGGCAGAGGACGCTGGTGATGTTCTCGAAGCGCGTGTCCTTGGGGCCGAGCAGGCAGTGGTGCACGGCGACGACGGTCTCGCCCACGACGTGCAGGCCGGGCATCGCCGAGATCGCATCGTGCGCCCCGGCGATGGAGCCGGCCATCGTGTTCTCGATGGGCAACACGGCGCGATCGGCGACCCCCGATGCCACCGACGCAGTGACGTCGGCGAAGTCGCGATACGGCAGGCGCTGCACATCGCCGCCATAGAGCTGCTGGATCGCCTCGTCGGAGAACGATCCAAGCTCGCCCTGGAAGGCGATGCGCAGCCGAGCGCGGTCACTCACGGGCGCGTGAGCTCCTCGACCGTGACGACGCTGACCGGTCCGAGGTTCAGCGCCTCGATGCCGGCCCGCACGAGGGAAAGGTCGCCGACCACGACGATCGTCGCGGCGTCCTGCGGCACGACGCGGCGGGCGACGCGCTGCACGTCGGCCGCGGTCACGGCGCGCACGGCGCGGTCATACTCCTCGAGCCAGGTCAGCGGCAGGTTGAACAGCGAAAGCGCGGTGATCTGCCCCGCGATCTGCGCCGTGGACTCGAGGTCGCCCGGCAAGCCAAGGGCGATGTAGGCCTTGGCGCGGTCGAGCTCGTCGGCGTCGACCGGCGTGTCGCGGATGGCGGCGATCTCCTTGAAGAACTCCACCAGCGAGCTGTCGGTGACGTTCGTGCGCACGTCGGAGCTTGCGCGGAAGGCCCCGGGCAACGGGCGCCACTCGAAGCCCGAGCTGGCGCCGTAGGTGTAGCCCTTGGTCTCGCGCAGGTTGCTCATCAGGCGCGAGGAGAAAGAGCCGCCGAGAATGGTGTTCATCACCTGGATGGCGGCGTAGTCGGGCGTGGTGCGCTCGAGTCCGGGCGCGCCGATGATGATGACCGACTGCGCGGCACCCGGTTTGTCCACGAGGATGACGCGCCGCTCGGCGCTGCGTACCGGCGTGGCCAGCACCGGCGCGGGACGCCGCTCGGCGCCGCGCGCCGCCCAAGTGCCGAAGCGGCGCGAGAGCAGTGTGCGGACTTCGGCTTCGCCGACGTCACCGACCACGGTGAACGTCGCGCGGGCGGCACGGTAGGCGCCGTCGTGGAAGGCGCGCACGGTGGCGGAGTCGAGCTTGGTCGTCGCGAGCGAATCGCCGCCGAGGCTGCGGCGATACGGATGCCCGGCGGGGAAGAGCGCCTGGTTGAAGGCCATCGTCGCGAGCGTGCGCGGCTGGTCCTGCTGCTGCAGCAGGCTGGCCAGGCGCAGGTCGCGCTGGCGGCGCACGTCCGCCTCTCGGAAGGTCGGCCGCAGGACGACATCGGCCATCAGGTCGAGCGCGGCTTCGAGGTTGCGGCGCGCGACGCGCAGCGTGACGGTGGTGTTGTCCCAGTCGGCGCCGGAGTTGAGCGTGGCGCCGAGAAAGGCGAGCTCGGCCTGCAGGGCATTGGCGTCGCGGGTGCCGGCGCCCTCGCGGATCATCAGCGCGGCGAAGGAGGCAAGGCCGGGCGTGTCGTTGTCGAGTCGGCCGCCGCCGGCGAACTGCAGCGTGATGTGCACGAGCGGCAGCTCACGCTGCTCGACGACGCGCAGCGCGGCGCCGTTGTCGAGCCGGCTGCTGCGCACGGCCGGAACCGTGAGTGCGGGCGCCGCGCCGAGGCTGGGCGCACGCGTACGATCGAAGGCCGGTTGCTGTGCGGCCAGCGGCGCCGCGACGAGCGCGACGAGCGCGACCGCCGTCGCGAGGGGAAGGATGCGGGCGCGGCTCACTGGGTGACCCTCGGGGTGGCGGCAAGTGCGGTCCGGCCCTGCGGCACGACAGACAGCGTGACCCGGCCGGTGAGGAGATACTGGCGCACGACGCGTTGCACGTCGGCGGCGGTGACGGCGCGGTAGCGATCGAGATCGCGCTGGAAGTAATCCGGCGTGCCGGTCGCGTAGTAGTACGAGTTGAGGCGATCGGCCTTGGCGCTCACGAACTCGAGGCTGTTGAGGAACTGGGCCTCGATCGCGTTCTTGGCCTGCTCGAGCTCGCGCGCCGTCGGCGGCTGCGAGGCGAGGCGGCGCAGCTCGGCGTCGATGACGCGCACCAGCGTGTCGAGGCCGTGGCCCGGACGCGCCGTCGCGACGACCTGGAAGTCGCCGTCGAGGCGCTTCGACGAATTGAACGCACTGACGCCCGTGGCCAGCTCGCGCTCAAAGACCAGCGCCTGCGTGAGCCGTGAGTTGCGCGCGCCGGACAGGATGTACGAGGCGATATCGAGCGCGGCGTCGTCGGTCGAGTACTCAGCCACACCGTGCCACGCGAGGTAGACGCGCGGCAACTGTACGCGGTCTTCGAGGACGATGGTGGTGTCGCGGATCGTGAATGGCGCCGGCTTGGGGCGCTCGATGGCCGGGCCGCGCGGAATCTCGCCGAACATCTGGCGCACCAGCGCGCGCACCGAGTCCGTCTTCACCGCACCGGCGACGACGATGGTCGCGTTGTTGGGCGTGTAGTAGGTGCGGAAGAAGTCCTTCACGTCCTCGAGCGAGGCGGCCGAGAGGTCGGCCATCGACCCGATGGTGCTCCAGGAGTACGGGTGGCCTTGGGGATAGATGGCGGCGACGAGGTTCTCGTAGGCCATTCCGTAGGGCTGGTTCTCATAGCTCTGCCGGCGTTCGTTCTTCACGACGTCGCGCTGCAGGTCCACCTTGGGCTCGTCCATCGTCTCGAGCATCCAGCCGAGGCGGTCGGCCTCGAGCCAGAGCATCAGCGGCAGCGAGGAGACGGGGCCCGACTCGTAGTAGTTGGTGCGGTCAGGGTTGGTGGAACCGTTGTTGTTGGCACCCGCCGCCTCGAGCAGGCGGTCGAACTGCGGATACGGCGCGTTCTTGGAGCCCATAAACATCAGGTGCTCAAAGAGGTGCGCGAAGCCGGTGCGTCCGACTTTCTCGTCGCCCGAGCCGACGTGGTACCACACGTTGGTGGTGACGACGGGGACGCTGTGGTCCTCGTGGACGATGAGGGTGAGCCCGTTGGGGAGCGTGTCCACGCTGACGGGGACGCGCAGGGGGCCCTGGGCCTGGAGGGGCGCGCTCAGGGCAAGTGCCACCACGAGGGTGCGGAATCGCATAGGGACGGAGGACGGAAGACGGAAGGTGGCGATCACTGGACGCAGTTGCCGCGAGGATCGGGGCGGGGCTTGTCGACGACGAGGCGTTCGCTGCGGTCGGCGACGGCGCGCACGACATCGTGTGCGAAGCGCGTCACCTTCGACAGCTTGTCGAAATCAATGTACTGCACTTCGTCGGTGACCTGATGGTAGTCGGCGTGGCCGCCGGTGGTCATAAACACGACCGGAATGCCGTAACGGGCGTACATATAGTGGTCGGAGCGGCAGTAGAACTGCTCGGGGTGTCCGGTGGCGTCGTACTGGTAGTCGAAGGCCCAGCGATAGCCGCGTTCCGTGCTGACCTGCTCGACGAGATCGCCGAGCTGCGTCGAGAGCCGCCGGGAACCGATCAGCTGGATGTAGTTCGGTCCGCCATCGGTCTCCTCGCCCGCGCCGCCGCGACCGACCATATCCAGGTTGACCTGCGCGACGATGGCCTCGCGGGGAACCGTGGGGAAATCGGTGAAGTGTTCGGCGCCAAAGAGGCCGAGCTCCTCGCCGGTGTGCCACACGAAGAGCACCGAACGCCGCGGTCGGTTGCGGTCGGCGGCCATCGCGCGCGCGACCTCCAGCACGCCCATCGCGCCGGAGCCGTCGTCGTCGGCGCCGTTGAAGATCGAATCCATCCGCGCCACCGGATGCACGCGGCGGATCGAATCCATATTCACGCGCACGGAGGTGTAGACGTCAGGCGTCACGCGCCCGCCGTTGGCCAGCTGCTTGCGCCGGAGCTCGAGGTGGAAGGCACGCAGCGAATCGTGATCCACGCGCGCGCCGGTGCCGACGTGATCGCTGTGCGCGCCGATGGCGACGTACTCGTTGCGCAGCGCCGCGTCGCGGCCAGGCAGGATGGCGACGACGTTGTACGACTCAACGGCCTGCTGGCGGAAGCGGATGCTCCCGCGGAGCGGCGTGCCTTCCTGTCCGGGCCGCGCTGCGGCGAGGTCGCTCAGGCCGAGGACCGCGGCGGCAGTCGCGCGCGAGATGTGGAGGTAGGCGGGCAACTCGGGCGTCGGCGGTGGCGGCCCGTCCGGCTGCACCTGCCCTGCGGCCAGCGCCTCGCGCAGGGCCGGTTCCATCAGCTCGAAGTTGGCGATGACGATGGCGGCCGCAGACGCAAAGCGATTCTGGATTTGGACCTTCACGACCGACGGATTGTCGAGCGGCGTCGCGACGAGGACGACCTTGCCCTGCACGTCGGCGCCACGGAGCAGTGTCTCGCTGCCCCAGATGCCGGCGAAGACCACCGGGACGCCATCAAAGGTGCGCGCACGCGACCCCTGGTTGCGCGGCAGGTAGTCGCGGTACGGCCGCAGTGCGGTGCCTGCGGCGGTCACGGTGGCGCTGGAAGTGTCGAGGACCGTCGTCACGAGCGGCACCCGCTGCAGGAAGCTGCCGCTGTCGCCGGCAGGCTGCAGTCCGAGCCGCCGCAGTTCTTCGGCGATGTAGCGGGTGGCCCGGCGGTGATCTTCGGTGCCGGTGAGACGGCCGCGCATCGAGTCGGCGGCGTAGGCTTCGAGGCGGCCGCGCAGGGCGGCCGGAGACATCGGCTCGGGGGATCGCTGCTGGCCCGTGGCCGGTAGCGGGAGCGCGGGCAGGAGGAGCAGGGCGACCGCAGCGACGGCAGCGAATCGAGACATTCGGCGACGAGACAAGGGGAAGGTGGGGCGGGAGCCGCCCCGGTAGGGGGTAAGACGCAGGCGGGCCGACGAGGGTTGCATCGGCTTGAGTCGAGCGGGGGGAGTGGCTAGCTTTCGTTGCTTGCGGCCAGATAGCTCAGTTGGTAGAGCAGCGGACTGAAAATCCGCGTGTCGTCGGTTCGATTCCGACTCTGGCCACTCTGGAAGATACGACAGCGGGGAGCCGGTAGGTGCCGGCTCCCCGCTGTTTGCGTTCCGCCCTCGCCGTCAGCGGGGCGGGATATCCCTGACGCGCCGCCATTCCATCCAGACAATGACGGCCAGCAAGGTGATGGAGACAGCCGAGATCGCGCACCAGGGGCAGAAGGTGCGGAGCTTGTAGAACTCCGCCCACTTCAGGCGCAGGGTGAACAGCACCGCGGGGTAGACCAGCGCCATCTGCGCGAAGGCCACGCCGCGCAGATCACGGAAGCGCTCGAGGCTGCCGACGAGCGCCACGAGGAATAGCACGACGTACCCGACCGCGCCGATGAAGGCGACGTCCACGCCGAAGAAATAGCTCCAGGGGCTGTACTGGACCACGGCGCAGCCGCCGCTCCCCCCGCAGGCCAGTTGACCGGCCTTGCCGATCTTCCAGAGATGGAGATAGGTGGCGACGAAGGCGTTACCGAGCGCGATGAGCGCAACGAGCTGGCGCCAGCTGAGTCCCAGCAGTCCGTCGCGGGGTGGGGCAGGGTGAACGGAGGGCGTCATCAGGGCGTAAGTTAATGCCGACCGATGCGCGCGCCCCCATCCTTCCGCCGCGCGCCGCCCCGTAGCAGGAGACCGCCAATGCCCATTCGCAGCTTCGCCTGCCGCGCCGCCCTGGCGCTGCTCGCGCTTCCGAGTCTCGCGCTGGCCCAGGCGCCGGCGCGTCCGGCGGCGCCGGTGGCGATCACCAACGTCACGGTCCTGACGATGGAGGGCGACCGCCGTCTCGCCGACCACACGGTGATCGTGCGCGACGGCCGCATCGCCGCGGTGGGACCCAGCGCCTCGACGCCCGTGCCCAGCGGCGTGACGCGCATCGACGGCCGCGGCAAGTTCCTGATGCCCGGCCTGGCCGAGATGCACGCGCACGTGCCGCCGGGCAATCCCACGAGCGAGCAGCTCGCGGAGATCATGTTCCTGTACGTCGCCAACGGCATCACGACGATCCGCGGGATGCTGGGCGCGCCGTACCAGATTGACCTCAAGGCGCAGTTGGCCAGCGGGGCGATGCTCGGCCCGCAGTTCTTCCCGGCCGCGCCGTCACTGAACGGCAACAGTGCGCCGACGCCGGAGGCGGGCGTCGCGCTGGTGCGCCAGGCGAAGATGACGGGCTACGACCTGGTGAAGATCCACCCGGGCGTGAGCCGCGCCACCTGGGACGCGTCCGTGGCGGAGATGCGCGCGCAGGGCCTCACCTTCGGCGGGCACATCCCGTTCGACGTCGGCATCGTGCACGCGATGCGCACGGGCATCGCGACGATCGACCACGTGGACGGCTATCTCGAGGCCGCGGTGCGCGACTCGTCGGTGTACGCGCCCGGCAACCAACTGGGCGAGATCATCGATGCCGTGGACCCGGCGCGCTTTCCGGCGCTCGCGCAGATGGCGCGCGAACGGAATGTGTGGAACGTGCCGACGATGTACCTCTGGGAGAACTTCTACAACGACCGCACCCCGGAGGAGCTCGGCGCGTTGCCGGAGATGCAGTACGTCTCGCAGCAGCAGGTGAACGCGTGGATGAACCAGAAGCGCGGCCGCGCGCTGGCGGACGAGAACCAGCGGATGACGCCGGAGCGGCGCGCGCGCTATCTCGCGCTACGGCGCCAGATGCTGAAGGCGCTGGCGGACGCGGGGGCGCCGCTGCTGATGGGCACCGACTCGCCGCAGATGTTCAACGTACCCGGCTATGCCCTGCATCGTGAGTTGCAGGTGGCCGTCGCGTCGGGCCTGACGCCGCAGCAGGTGCTCGAGAGCGGCACGCGCAACGTGGGGCGCTATGTGCGCGAGAGCCTCAAGCAGGACGGCAGCTTCGGGACGGTGGCCGTGGGGCAGTGGGCGGACCTCGTGCTGCTCGACGCTGACCCGACGCAGGACCTCGCGCACCTCACGCGCCGAGCCGGCGTACTGGTGCGCGGCCGGTGGGTGAGCGCCGAGGAGATCCGCGCGGGACTGGAACGAATCCGGACGCGTCACGCCGCCGGGCGTCCGGGGAACTGACGATGGCGAACTGGCTCAAGCGCATCTCGCCGGTGCTGCTCGTGGATGCGATCGAACCCTGCCTCCCCTTCTGGGATGCGCTGGGCTTCGAGAAGATGGCCGACGTGCCGCACGGTGGCCGCCTCGGCTTCGTGATCCTCGAGAAGAGCGGGCTCGAGGTGATGTACCAGACGCGGGAGAGCGTGGCGGCGGACATCCCGGCGCTGGCCGACGCGCCGGGCGGCGGGACCTTCCTGTTCCTGGAAGTGATGGACCTCGACGCGACCATCGAAGCGATCGGCGATGCCCCGGTGGTGTTCCCGCGCCGCAAGACCTTCTATGGAATGGACGAGATCTGCGTCCGCGAGCCGGGCGGCAACGTCATCACCTTCGCGATGGCGGTCAGCGACTGACCGCCACCGCCGCCGGCACTGGACTCAGGTGCCGAGCTCGTCGAGCCGCGGATTGACGATGCTGTTGTAGATGGAGCCGAAGGTGAAGCTCAGCCCCACCGCGCCCCCCACGCGAAATGCCGTGGCGAGGGCGCGTTGGCGCGTCAGGACCTCTTCGTCGCTGGCGCCGCCGCGCGGCAGGTAGAGCTGGTCATTGACCTTGGCGGCATCGCCGCGGATCTCCAGCGCCAGCCCGCGCGAGAGCCGGAACTGCGCCCGTCCGTTGAAACTCACGTTGTACCGCGCGGCATCGTGCAGGAAGTGCGTGTAGCGCAGCGTGGCGTCCAGCGTGCCCCACTGCTGCCGCGACTCGCCGGCGAGGATGGCGCGGGCCACGGGCCGCAGCTCTTCCAATTCTTCGAAGACCGTTTCTTCGCGGTAATCGAAGTAGCGCCCGCCCAGCGCCAGTGCCGCGATGAGTTGCCGCGAGGTCGCATCACGCCACGGGAAATAATTGAACTCCGCCGAGACATCGAGGCCGGCGTGCGCATCCTGGTTGCGGAAGTCCGAACGCCCACCGGTGACGCGCGTGCCGACGGACCAATGCTCGCTCACGCTGCGCACGACGCGCGCGCTGAGGTCGCGGGACCGCAGGATGTAGGTGCGCTTGCTGCCGTCGGAGAGCGTGAACGTGTTGGCGCGATAGTCCTCGTTGGCCGAGGCCGTGAGCTTCAGCTCCTCGGTGACGCGCGTCGCCGAGACGTTGCCGTTGACCTGGTACGAGGAATTGAGGCTCTCGGCGCTGCCGCTGCCGTTGACGCGGGCGCGGTAGACCCAGAAGTCCCAGGGATCGCGGATGACAGACGGGCCGTTTGAACGCGCGCCCTCAGGCGGCTCGTAGCGCACCGAGAACGGCGCGGCGCCGCTGACGCGCACCGCATACGGGAACAGCCCGACCTGCAGCGCCCGCGCCACTTCGCGGCGGCGCATATCGTCAGTCGAGTTGGGCAGCACCGTGGCGCGCAGCGTGTCCACGCGGGCCGCGAAGGGACCACGACCGATCAGCGCCAACGTGTACTCCGTCCCGCCGGCCGCGGTGCCGAGTCCGGTGATCAGCGCGTGGATGTCGGCATCGAGCCGATCCTGCGTGAACAGCACGAACGGCAGGGTCGTAATCAGGTAGTTCCGGTCGCAGCCACCGGTCGGGCAGTCGAGGAAGACGCGGAGCCGCGGCTCGCCGGCGGGCTCGGCCCGTGAACCACTCCCCGCCTGGGCGGGCAGCAGGGAGGCGACAAGGGCAACGCCGAGGACAGCCGGCGCGAAGGATCGCAGCAGGTGGTGAATGCGCATTATTGAAGAATTACGGGGAACGCCTAGTGAACGCTGGACGCGTTCCGGTCGCAGTGCGTCACGGTCGCCCGGGCCGTCTCACTCGGCGTCGCGGAGCCCAAGACGAATGATGCGTTCGAGCAGCTTGGGGTAGGGCACGTCGTCGAAGTTGGCGGCGGCCGCGAACTCCTCGTGCTCGGCGATGTCCGGGTTCGGATTGGCCTCGAGGAAGTACAGCCGGTCATCGGCGTCGAGCCGGAAGTCGATGCGCGCGTACCCTGTCAGCTCGAGAATCCGGTAGATGCGCTTGCTGTCGTGCAGCAGGCGCTCCTCGACCGCCGGATGCAGCTCCTGGGCGGCGCGGATGACGATGCCCTTCTTGGTCTGGTAGTCGGGGTCGTGCTTGGCCTTGGCCGTGGCGATGAGCGGTTCGTCCGGGTCGCCCTTCTCGGCGTGCAGCTCCCAGGGCGTGAAGGCACGCAGGCGATCGTTGCCCAGCACGCTCACGTAGAGCTCGCGGCCGTCGATGAACTGCTCGGCGATGGCATCGGTGCCCACGCGCTCGTGCACGAAGCGCACGCGCTCGGCCAGCTTCTCGTCGGAGTCCACGATGGAGGCCTGCGAGATGCCGGTGGACGAGTGCTCGATGAGTGACTTGACGATGAGCGGGAAGCTCAGGTGCCGCGGGCGACGCACCTTGCGGCCGATCGGGAACACCGCGAAGTCCGGTACCCGGATGCGATGATAGTGCAGCAGCTTCTTGGACAGCGCCTTGCCGCGCGAGAGCATCAAGCCGCGCGGATTGCAGCCGGTGTAGGGCACCTTCATCAGCTCGAGGAACCCGACGACGTTGTGGTCGTTGGTGGTCTCGCCGTGGAACTCTTCGAGCAGGTTGAAGACGATGTCGGGCTGGAGTACGTCCACGGCTTCGCGGATGGGGCGCAGTTCCCACTGCACGCCGAGCACGTGGACGTCGTGGCCGAGCCGACGCAGCGTGCCGATCACGTCGATCTCCGTCTTGCGCTCGTAGGCCTCCTTGGGCGTCAGCGAACTGATCACCTCCGGCGGCGCGAGGTCCGGGTGCGTGAGCACGAGGATGCGCAGCTTCCTCATACGGCGATCCAGTCGCGGCGGCCCTGCCCGACGAGGAAGCTCATCGTGCGGGCGGTGAGCAGGACCATAAAGTCGGTGAGCAGCTGCCGTTCGGAGCCGACGACGCGGAGCTTGAGCTCGCGGCAGCGGCCGATCATATCGGTCAGCACCTGGTTGAGCGAGAACTCGTATTCACCCGTCCAGCGGGACACGATGCGGCGGATGTCGGCGCGGTGCCGGCGGAGGAAGGCCGCCGCCGTGGGACGGTGGCGATGTCGCGGAGCGTTGGAGAACAAGCGGAGCAGGTCGTCGTCGTAGGTCTTGGGATACTCGACCGAATATATCGCGCGACGGTAGGTGTAGTGCTCGAACAGCGTGGTCTTGATGCTGCGCAGCGGGTCGACGACGCTGCGATTGCGGTGCGAGGGGACGACGCCGGCGAGTTCCTGCATCAGGCGATCGACGTATTCGAGCTTGTGCAGCGCCGGCCAGCCGGCGTAGCGGCGCCGCCAATCGCTGCGCGGCTTGAGCCACACGGCGAAGGTCTCGGCGAAATCCTCGTCGGGATGGCTCTGGGCATACCAGCGGCGCAGGTGCTGCACGTACTTCTTGCTGGCGGGGTTCGGCCGGTAGGCTTCGGGGTACTTGGTGCTCGATTTCCCGAAGAGCCGCTGCCACTCGCGCCGCCGCTGGAGCTGGTAGCCGTGCTGGATGGCGTGCCCGCACTCGTGGCGCAGGATCTTCATACACTCGTGGTGCGAGCCGCCCTCCACCTCGATCAGCTGCGTGCGCTCCAGCCGCATCAACCGCGGGTGCAGCAGGTAGAAGGGCACCGCGAAGCCCGACACACCACCGGGCGAGAACCACTCGTCGCTGACCCACACGTGCGGCTTGAGGCGCAGCCCGCGGTCCTCGAGTTCGCCGTGCAGCTCGTCGACACAGGCGCCGACCCAGGTGCCTTCGAGCGTGACACCCAGGTCGCGCAGCCGCAGCTGCATCAGGCGCGCATCATCCCAGCGCGCCCAAGGAAAACGCATTACACCGCGTCCGAGAGCGAGGTGAACGCAAAGTCCCGCGCGCGCAGGGCAGGGAACACGGCGCCGCTGCCGGTGCGTACCGACGGGCCCAGCGCATCCACCTTGTTGAGCACGAGCAGCGGCGAATCGTTGAACCGGAAGTTCTTGATCGACCGCGTGATGCGTCCGTTCTCCACCAAGAACGTGCCGTCGCGGGTGAGTCCCGTGTACACCAAGGTGCGCTGGTCCACGGCCCGCAGGTACCACAGCCGCGTGACGACGATGCCGCGCTCGGTGCTGCGGATCATCGCATCTATAGAAGAGTCGCCGCCAAGCATCTTGAAGCCGCCGCCCCCGCCGCCGAAGCCTCCGCCCCCACCGGTGGGGCGCACGCCGCGGCGCTGCGCCCACACACGGTCGTACGAGAGCTGCTTCAGCGTCCCGTTCTCCACCCACACTTCGCGGCCCAGCGGCAGGCCGTCGTTGTCGAAGGGCGCGCCGAGCACCTGCGGGTCGGCCGGATCGCTGACCAAGGTGACGCGTGAGTCGAAGATGCGCTCGCCCAGCTTGGTGCCGCCGCCGGGTCGCGACATCGCCGAACGTCCTTCCTCAGCGGCACGCGCGCCGAGCGTCCCGCGCACGGCGCCGAGCAGGTCCGCCGAGGCCTGCGGCTCGAAGATCACCGTGTAGCGGCCCGGCTCCACCGCGCGCGGTTCGCGTGAGGCGCGTGCGCGCTCCACCGTACGCGTGGCCATCGCGCGGAAATCGATTTTGCTCCAGTCGTTCTCGTCGGCGCCGGTCCACGACGACCCCGTGCCATCGGTGGTGCGCACGGTGAGCGTGTAGTTGGCGCCGGTACTGCGGTGGAAAGCGAAGAGGCCGGCGCTGTTGCCGATGGCCCGCACGCTGGCGCCGCACTCGATGAAGCCGGCGACCTGCAGGTCATTGGCCCGGCGCGAGAGCTCGAGCGCGGTGAGCGCCGCGCGCGCGCGGTCCTCGGCGGAGAGCTGCGCCGTGCTGTCGAACCACGCCGGGATCGCCGTGTACTGCTGCGGTCCGAGCTCCGGCAGGGATTCCGGATCCTCCGGCGCAAGCCGCGCCAGGGCTTCTGACTGCGCGACTGCCTGCTCGAGCCCGCGCGGCGAGAGGTCGTTGGTGAGCACCGTGGCGCTACGCTTGCCGACGAACGACGTGATGCTCAGCGTCGCGTTGTCGGTGACGCCCGAGGTGGACATCTGGTTGTCGGCGAAACGGACGTTGGTGTCGTAGCTGCTGTTGACGCTGACGCGGCAGGCGTCGGCCCTGGAGGCGCGCAGCGCGCGCTGGACGACATCCTCGCATTCGGCGCGCGTGAGGACCACGGCCTCGTCGAGCACGCCGAAGCGTTCGGCCTCGCGCCGGGCGATGAGGCGCTTGGGCGCGCCGGCAAAGGGATTGGCGCTCACAGCGTCACCCCCGTGTTGATCACGTTGATGTCCTTGAAGCGGCAGGGCGGGCAGCCGTGCGAGACGGCGTTGGCCTGGCCGGGCTGGCCCTTGCCGTCGTTGAAGGTGCCGCCGAGTTCGTAGGACGACTTACCGCCGATGAGGTCGATGGAGTTCCAGAACTCGGGTGTGCGCATCACGTAGGCGACGTCCTTGAGCTGGCCGACGATCTTACCGCCGCGCACCTCATAGCAGATCTGCGCGCCGAACTGCGCGTTGTAGCGCTGCTGGTCGATCGAGTACGACGCGCGGCCGATCATTGCGATGCCCTTGTCGGTGGCGGCGATGAGGTCGTCCCAGCTGCGGTCCACGCGCTGGTCAGGCACGATGCTGACGTTGGGCATCCGCTGGAAGGCGACATCGCTCCAACTCTGCGCGTAGGCGCAACCGTGCGAGCGCACCGGCATCCCGTTCTTCTCGTACCACGGCCGCAGCCACTCGGCCTGCTCGCGCGTGGTCTGGTAGTCCCAGAAGACGCCGTTCTTGACGATGTCGAACTCATCCGGCTGCACGCCGTCGTCGTCATAGCCGATGGTGGCCAGCGCGCCGGCCTCGGAGCGGTCGCCGCGGATGGTGAGGTGTTCGGGGCCGAGCTTGAGCTTGCCGAGCACGTCGTCGGGCGGGGCGATGAAGCTGGTGCCGGCGTAGTTGGCCTCGTAGCCCATCGCGCGGTCAAGCTCTGTGGGGTGCCCGATGCTCTCGTGGATCGTGAGGAAGAGTTGCGACGGATGCAGGATGAGATCCCAGCGCCCGACTTCGACAGACTTGGCGCTGAGCTTCTCGCGCGCCTGCTCCGCCCAGACGGTGGCGTTGTTGACGATGTCGGCGTCGAGCACGTACTCCCAGCCGCGCCCCATCGGCTGCACGACTTCCGGCCCGCGCGTGGCGACCTGTGTGCGGTCGTCGCTGATGGCGGTGACGGACATCGTGACCCAGCTGCGCACGACGTCCTGGCTGATGACCGAGCCTTCGGTGTTGGCGTAGCTGCGCTCTTCCTTGACGAAGGAGAGGTTGGAGTTGACGAAGCGGATGTTGCTCACGCGCTGCGCGGCTGCATTGGCCTGGAAGAGCAGCGCGACTTTCTCCTCGACGGGCACGGACCACGGGTCGATCGTGTAGCTCGACTTCCACGTGGCGTTGGGATGCGTGGGTGCGGCGGCGAGGCGGACTTCGCGATCGCGTGCCACGCGGTTGGCGCGGGCGAGCGCCACGGCCTGCCGCGCGGCGCGCGCGACGCCGTCGGTGGTCAGCGCCCGCGTGGCGGCGAAACCCCAAGTACCGTCCACCAGCACGCGCACGCCGCAGCCGATGGTGTCCGTATCGAGCACGTTGGTGACCTGCTGTTCGCGGGTGCCCAAGTTCTGGCGGCGTTGGCGCTGGACGCGCACGTCGGCCCAGGAAGCGCCCGCGAGCCTGGCGGCGTTGAGCGCCTCCATCAACAGGACGCGGACCTGCGGGTCCGGCTCGGTGGTGGCGGTGAGAATCGGCGAGCCCGATTCAGCGGCCTCGAGGCGTCGGGACGCGAGCGCGACGGCGCTGGCGGCGAGGCCGGTGGAGGCGAGGAACTCACGACGTGAGGTCAAGCGAGGATCTCCGGAGAGCGGGATCGGGCGCGGGGGGAGAATGTGGCCCCGGTGCGCCGGGATGGCAAACGCGGTCTACGGGTACTCTACGTGACGCGAGGTCACGACGCTGGGAACCCCGTCGTAAATGCCACCAGCCACCCCGGCAGCTCAGCCAACTGGTCCTTCTGGAAGAACCCGATTGCCCCCGCATCGCGGGCAGCGCGTCGCAGCGGGTCGCCGGCGTAGTCGGTCACGATTACGATCTGCGCCGATGCGTCGTTAAGTCGGATGGCACGAGTCGCCGTCAGCCCATCGGTACCGCGCATCCCGATGTCCATCAGCACCAGGTCGGGGCGGCGCTCGCGGAACTGCCGGATCGCGACGCTGCCGTCGTCACATTCGATGATCTCGCCGGCGATGCCCGCGACCAACGATGCAATCAACGCGCGCATACTGGCGCTGTCGTCGACGATCATCACGGTGGGCCGATTGGGGGAGGACGCGAAGCTCATACGCGAACGATGCGCGGGCCGCCGGACGCACACATCGGGTGCGGTCCCGGGGGGTGCATAGGGGGTGCCCCCTATGCCGCGGGGAGGCTCATCTTGCCAAGCGGCGCGCGACCCGCTCAGCGCAACCGCGCGCGATGCTCCACGGCATAGCGGAGCAGTGCATTGGAGCCTTTGAGCCCGAGCTTGCTGATGATGTGCGAGCGGTGATGCTCCACGGTCTTGGGGCTGATTCCCAACTCCTTCCCGATCTGCTCGGTGGTGTGCTCCAGCGCCACGAGTCGCAGGACGCGGCGCTCGGCGGGACTCAGCGCGTCCAAGTTGCCGCTCACGCTCCCGAGTCGTGCGCCGTCCGCCGCGACCAAGTGCCCCGCGAGCGTCGGCGCGACGTAGGAGCGCCCTTCAGCCACCAGGGTGAGACAGGTGATGATGTCGGGCACGGCGGCATCCTTGAGCATAAATCCCTTGGCGCCGAGCGAAAGCGCGCGCCGCACGATGTCGCCGTCATCGTGGCCGGTGAGCATCACGCAGGCCGTGGGGAGCGCGGCGCCGACGACCGCGGCGAGCACGTCGAGCCCATTCTTCTTCGGCATATCCACGTCCAGCAACGCCACGCGCGGCTTGTGGCGCTCGATCAACGCGAACGCTTGCTCGCCGTCGTTGGCCTCGGCGACAATCGTGAAGCTGCCGTCCGAGCGAATGGCATCCACGAGCCCGCGGCGAAACAGCGGATGATCATCGGCGAGCAGAACGCTGCGGGCGCTCACAGTGCAGTCCGCGTGAGCGTCGGCAACACGAAGCGGTACTCACAGCCCTCGCCGGGTGCAGAGGTCACCTGCCAGGTGCCGCCCAGCAAGCGCACGCGTTCGGCGATGCCGGTCATTCCGAAGCCCTCGGCGCCGCTGGGCGAGAATCCGCGTCCGTCGTCGCGCAGTCGGAGCATCACCTCGGAGCCCATCACGGTTGCCTCCACCCAGAGTGTAGTCGCCTGCGCGTGCTTGATCACGTTGTTCACGACCTCTTGGACGATCCGGAACACGTGAATGCGTGCATCGTCGTCAAATCGCTCGTCCATGGACGCGAGCGTGAGGTCGAGCGTCAGCCCTGCCGCCTCCGTTGCCTGCAGGAGTTGGGATTCGATTGCCTGGGTCAGCCCGAGGCGATCGATTTGGTGCGGCCGGAGGGCCCGCGCGAGGCTGCGGACACTCTCCAGCGCGCCTTGGGCGGCGCCACCGATCAGCTCCAGGTGGTGCCGCGCGTCGTCCGGCACGCTGTCGGCGCGCAGTGCCAGCGTGGAGCGATTCGTGACCACGAGCAGTTCCTGGCTCAAGCCGTCGTGCAGCTCACCGGCGATGCGCTTGCGTTCGCTTTCCTGTCGATCCAACAGCTCGCGCGCAAAGGCCTCGCGCTGTGCGCGCTCGCGGGCGAGAAGCGCGAAGCGTCGCCGCACCAGCTGCACGGCCAAGAGCAACACGAGCAGGCTGAGCAATGGTGTGAACCACCAGCGCTGCCAGACGAAGGGCACCACGTTCACGGCCAGAGTAGTCGGTGTCGTGGTCCAGTCGCCCCCGCGATTTGCTGCGCCGACGAGGAACCGGTGCTCGCCGGCCGGCGGCGCCGTGTAGTACGCGACGCGTCGCGCACCCACGTCCACCCAGTCGGGGTCGAAGCCCTCGAGCCGATATCGAAAGCGGGTCTTGTCCGGCGCCGTGAACGTCGGAGCGGTGTAGTGGATCTCCAACTGTCGCGTTCCCGGCGGCACGACGAGGCGCGTGCTGACGTCGAGCGGCACGCCGTCCGCCGTCGCACGGAGGATCCACGTTTGGGGAGCGGCGGCCACCTCGACAACGCGCGTCGGGTCGATCACGGCGACGCCCTCGATGGTGGCAAACCACAGGGTGCCGTCGCCGTGGCGAACGCCGGAGGGCTGGAATCCGCCGTTGGCCTCGGCGTTCAGCATCCCGTCGGCGCGGTCGTAGAGCGTGGCGCTGAGCCGCGGACGACGGCCATGCGCGACGGCCTCAAGATCCGCGACGCCCGCACGGAAGATTCCGTGATTCGAACTCATCCAGAAGTTGCCGGCACCGTCTGGCACGATGGACGAGAGAAAGTCATCTGGCAGCCCGCGCGCGGCATTCACGGTCGTAAAGGTCGTCCCGTCAAACCGGGAGAGCCCGCCACCATAGGTGCCGAGCCAGAGTGCGCCCGTATCATCTCGCACGATGGCCCGTACGTAGTCGTGGCTGAGGCCGTCGGCGGCGGTCCACCAGCGCGTAGAGTCGCCGCGAATGCGGCCGAGTCCGCTCACGGAGCCCACCCACACCGTCCCGTCCGTGTCCTCGACGAGTGCGCGGATGCTGCGCGTTGCGGCCACATCGCCGGCGTGCCAGCGCGCGAGCTGGCCGTTGTGCAGTACCGCGAGACCGCGGCTGGTGCCGACCCACAGCCGTCCATCGCGCGCGGCAAGCAGCGCGAAGACTTCGTCGGCCGGGAGGCCGTCGGCCATCCGGAACTGGCGGAGCGAGCGGTCCGCGCGCACTTCGTGTAGGCCACCGCCGTGCAAGCCGATCCAGAGACTTCCCGTGGAATCGTGCGCGAGCGCCCAAACGCAGGGCGAGGGAGTCCCGATGGCCGCCACGGTGACTGCGGTGACGGTGGTGCTGCTGCCGCTGCGCACGCGATGCAGTCCGCCGCAGTTGCCGCCCACAATCATCTCGGCGCGCTGGCGGTCGGGAATGAGTGCGGCCATCGAGGCACCCCGCAGGCCGTCGGCCGCTGTCAGGGTGCGCACGAACTGTGCGCGCAGGCGAAACAGGCCGCGGACTTCGCTGCCCATCCACAGATTCCCTTCGCGATCGAAGGCCAGCGTCTGCACGCGATCCGCCAGCACGGCGATACGCTCCGCGCCTGCGCCCTCGCGCAGCGCCTCCGGGCTCACGCGCCAGACTTCGCCGCGCGGGAAGGTAGCGTACCACAACGCGCCGTCCGGGGCGTTGACCATCCCCGAGACGAACCACCCGGGCGGCCGCAGCGCGGGCTCAACCAGCAGGAAGCGGTCGTCGATCTCGCGCCACATCCCCCTGCCACTGCGCGAGCGATGCCAGCGACGTCCCTGCGAATCGCGGATCAGGAAGTCACCGATGTCGCGCGCCCAGTGCGCGTCGGAGGTCGCGACGTCGAACGCATTGCCGCGTCGCGCGACACTCCCCGCCCAGAACATGTTCACCCAGATGCCGTCCTGTCCGTCTGCGACGACGCCGGAGACGGCAGCGGACCTGAGCCCGTCCGGCGTGCCGTAGGTGCGGAGCGAATCTCCGACGAGTTGCACGAGCCCGAGCTGTGTACCGGCCCACACGACGTTCGCGGAATCCACGAACACCGCGTTGACCAGATCTGAAGGGAGTCCATCCACCGCGCGCCACGTCGTGAAGCCGTGCGCGCTGCGGCGAATCAGTCCGTGCTCCGAGCCGATCCAGAGATCGCCGCCGGACCCGCCGGCGATCGACAACAGGCGCTCCGAGCCTAGCCCCGGATGTTCCGCGCGCGAGAACGTCTCAAACTGTATGCCGTCGAAGCGCGCCAGTCCGCCGTTGGTCGCAAGCCAGAGGAACCCGTCGCGTCCCTGATGGATGGCGTTGACGGTGCTCTGTGGCAGCCCGTCGTCAATCGTCCACTGCTGCAGCGTCCATCCACGCGCGACGCTGACGCCCTGCGCGCCCAGGGGGCTGCTCACGAGGACGATGGCGAGCAGCGCGGCGCGCGAGAAGCGGAGCATTGTGCGTGGAAGGTACGCGACGCCGTCGCCGGCGGCTATGCGAGGCGGAGCTATAGGGGGAAGCCCCCATACGCCCATCGGGACCCGCCCCGATTTGCGCAACGCACGGTAGGCCTATCCTCCCATCAACCTCTCACTGGATTGGCTCCTATGCGCAAGTTCTTCGCTCTCGTCGCCGTGCTTCTGCCGCTGTTCGCTGCCTGCAGCGACAGCAGCGGCCCCCTTGGCGTCGCGTCCCACGGCGACGCCACCGCCGACGCTCGCGGCGGACCGCCAGCAGGCAAGGGACCGCCGAACCGGACCGCGCCGCTCCTCCTCACGCCGTCCGACCTTGCGCTCAAGGTGGGCGATCGCGCCCAGTTGGACGTGGAGCGTATCCAGCGTGGCCCGGGGAAGACGGCCCTCAAGGCGATGGCACGTTGGGAGAGCTCCAACCCGCGCGTCGCTCGCGTGGATCGTCGCGGCAACGTGACCGCCGTTGCGAAGGGCAGTGCCATCATCACCGCACGCACGCGGGCGCACGGCACGGGCCAGGCGACCGTCACGGTGCGGGCCCGCACGGCACAGGAGCCCCCGCCGCCCCCGCCGCCGACCGTCCCGCAGAACATCGGGCCCGTGACCGCGGGACACGCGCTCACGCTGGCTGAGGACGAGTCCGTGCTGCTGCTGCTCTCGGCCACCGATGCGGACGACGACGCGTTGGAGTTCACCGTCAACGTGCCCGCGCACGGCAGCATCGAACTCGTGAACGACACCGAATGCGACGACACCACGCCGGTCACCTGTACCCAGGCCGTGCGCTACACGCCCAATGCCAACTACTTCGGCACGGACGCATTCACCTTCTCCGTGACGGACGACTCGCTCACCGCCGCGGCAGCGGTCGCATTGACCATCACCCCGGTGAACGATGCGCCCACCGCTCGGCCGGACACCGTCCTGGCGACCGGTGCCTCGAGCTTCCTCATTGATGTACTCGCCAATGATGACGACGTGGACGGTGACACATTGCGGATCGTTTCGGTCTCGCAGCTTCCCGGGCACATCGCGACTGCGGCAATCGAGGACGGCAAGATCCGCTTCACCGCCGTCTCCGAGAGCCAGTCATTCCTCCTGACGTACGTCATTACCGACGGCGAAGCGCGGGTGACGGCGCAGATCGTCATCTCGCGCAACAACACCGCGCCGGTCGCGAAGCCAGACGCGTACTCGCTGCGACCCAACCGTAGCGTACTGCTCGACGTGATGGCCAACGACAGCGACGCGGACGGCGATGCGCTGCACATTGTCGAGTTCCACGCCGGCCTTGCCGCACCGAACCATGGCGGCAGCCTGAGCGTCGTCGATGGTCAGATCCGCTATACGCCAAAGACTGGATTCATCGGCGTCGAGACGTTCCAGTACCAGGTCAGCGACGGCTTCGCCTCTGCCGTGAGCACGGTGACCGTCACGATGGCGAACGTCGCGCCGGTGGCCAACGACGAGTACGTCACTGTCGCGCTCTTCTCGTCGCAGGCTGTGATCAATGCGATTGCCAACGATACGGACGCGGACGGCGACTCCATCTGGATCTCGTCGGTGGGCACGCCCAATGCCGGCGGCAGCGCCAGCCTGGTGGAAGGCACGATTCGCTATACGCCCGCGGGCAACACGCATCACCTCGAGTCGATCCCGTACACAATCACCGACGGCATTGCCTCCGCGTCGGCCCACGTGCGCGTGACCGTCGCCAACCAGCTTAGTCCGCAGGTCGCGCAGCGACTCGCCAGCGGCCACACCCTGCTGGCCGTTTCCGAGTGGCTGCGCGTGACACACGCACTCTCGGCGGCCAATGCGTTTCAGGTGATTCGTGTAGCGAACGGGGCACCCGATCCGCGCACGGTGCTCGCCGCCGTCTGCAAAGATTTCGGCCTCGATGGCGATCCGGCGCCGGGAGGCAGCGGCCCAATCGCAGGACGCGGCTGTATGCAGCTCGCCATCGCGGCAGGGATGTCGGCGGAGAATGCCGGTGCCGTGCTCGTGATCGCGTTCAATATGCCAGTGCAGACCGTGGGCACCGCGCTGATGACGGCCAACTTCCCGCACGCGCAGATCCTCCGCGCGCTCAAAGACATCTATACGATTGGCCCACGCGAAGCGCTCCGCCTGGCTCGGGTCCACGGATTTGGCGGCGTCGGCGAGCAGGCACAGATACAGAACGTGCGCGATGCGTATGGCATCACCTCGCCGATCGAGATGGCCGCCGTCGCTGCCGGAACCCTCAGTGATGCCGCCTGGGTGCCGGCGCTGCGCGTACTCTACAACATCAATACGCCGCAGCACCTCATCACCGTGCTGCAGGAGGCCGGGCTGCCCTCCAAAGTCATCGGCGGGCACGTCCTGACGTTCGGCCTGAGCACCGCGCAGACGGTGGCGCTCGCGCAGGCGCAGAACAGCTCGCTGCGCTTCTGGCTGCTGCAGTGGAAGCTGGGCTCGGTGTCGGCCACGGTTTCCACGCTCAGGAATGACTTCGAGGTCGCCACCGCCGACATTGCGCCGACGATCAACCAGTACTGGATGGGGCAGGGGATGTCGGTGCAAAGCGCGCTGAGCCAAACGACCAGCACTCTGGCCGAGGCGGGATACTCCGGCAGCGAGATTGTGCAGGCGCTTCCGTCCATCAACGGGGCGGGGATGACGCCGCTCGAGTTCGGACGCGCACTTCAGGTCTCTGGCTTCACGCCCGTGGAGCAGGCGGAGCTGCTGCGCGATGCGTTCTCGCTTGCGGCCGTACAGGCAATGTCCGTTCTCAAGGAACTGCAGAACGACGTCGAGGCCGTCGGTCGTGCGATGAACGTGGTCTACGAGATGTCCGACCTGAGCATCGCCAAGCTGATGCAGCAGGTGCAGTACACCGTGGACGAGACGGGGCGGTACCTGCTTAGCGTCGCGACGGCGGTCAACGACAACGACGTCGTAAACTGGGTCAGTCAAGCGCTGAGAGACGCGGGATACGCAGCCGACACCGTGCTACAGTTCCTGGCAGGCGTCGCGAGCACCGTCAAGGGCTTCATCGACTCCGTGGCCTGCATCATCGGACTATGCTGAGGTGCTGAGTGGACGTGCGCTGCTGGTGTGAGGGCGGGTCCGCTGTCGCGGACCCGCCCTCATCGCGCGCTGAATCAGAGCAGTTGCGTGAGCGCGAATCCAAGCACCACGAGCAGCAACAGGCCAACTGACGCGGCAAACGCCGCGCGACCCCCGACGCGCCGCACGTCACGGACATCCACACTGAGCCCGAGCCCGGCCATCGCCGCGAGCGTAAGCCGATGCGCGGCGTCCGACGCGAGCTCGGCGTTGGCGACCGAGAGGAGGCCGGTAGCGCGAAGCAAGGCCAGGACCGCAAAGCCGATGATGAACCACGGCAGGCCGACGCGGGGTGCCTTGAGCCCGGCCGCATCGGCGTGACTGCGGCGCCACCACGCGGCGATCAAGAGGACCATCGGGCCAAGCAGCAGGACGCGCGTGAGCTTGACGAGCGTCGCCATCTCGCCGGCCACGTTGCTGACGGGATACGCGGCCGCGAGCACCTGCGGTACGGCGTAGACCGTGGCGCCGGCGAGCACACCGAACTGCTCGTGGCTCAGGCCGAGTGGCCGGATCAGCAGAGGCAGCGTAACGACGGCGACCACACCGAGCAGTGCAGTGAAGGCCACGGCCGACGCGGTGTCCTCGCGGCGCGCGCCGATGCTCGGCGCGACAGCGGCGATCGCCGAGTTGCCGCAGATGGCGTTGCCGGCGGCGATGAGCGTGCTGAGCGAGGGCGAGAGGCCGAAAGCGCGTCCGATGGCAATGCCGCCGGCGAGCGCGAGCGCGACGAATGCGACGAGGCCGAGCGCGAGTGGCGCGCCGGCGCTGCGGAGCAGCGCGAGGTTGACGGAAGCGCCGAGGAGGACGACGGCGACCTCAAGCACATCCTTGGCGGCGAAGTCGATGCCGGGCTCGAGGGCGTCGCGCGGTCCGGTTGCGCCGCGGGCAAGCATTCCGAGGAGGATGGCGAGAACGAGCGGGTCCACCCACATCCGTCCGAGTGCGCGGACTTCCCACGCACCGACCAGGCTGGCGGCGATGGCGACGAGCGCGACGAGCGCGAGCCCGGGGGCTCGCGCGGTCCATCGCGTCGCGAAGGTCACGGTGCGGGGAAGACGCGCGCCGTACTACGCGCGCCCCGACACGGCCGCGACCACCGCCTGCGCGGTGATCCCGTACTCCTCGAACAACCGCGGTGCCGGCGCCGACGCGCCGAAGCCATCGATGCCGACAATCGTGCCGTCCACTCCGACCCAACGGTGCCAGCTCATCGGATGCGCAGCCTCGACCGCCACACGCTTCACGCCCGTCGGCAGCACGCTGGACTGATACTCCGCCGGCTGCTGCGCGAACAGCTCCATCGACGGCATCGACACCACGCGCGTCGCCACGCCCTTCGCCGCGAGTTCGGCCTGCGCCTTGAGCGCGACCTCGACTTCCGAACCGGTCGCGATGATCACGGCCTTGAGCGTCGCACCCTCCGGTGCATCCTTGAGCACGTACGCGCCTTTCGCCAACCCGCTCGCCGCCGCGTGCGTGCTGCGATCGACGAGCGGCAGCTTCTGGCGCGTGAGCACGATGGCCGACGGTCCGGTGCGATGCTTGAGCGCGGTGCGCCAGGCTTCGGCGGTCTCCTGCGCGTCGCCGGGCCGCAGCACGAGCAGGTTGGGAATGCAACGCAGCGCGCTGAGGTGCTCCACCGGCTGGTGCGTCGGACCGTCCTCGCCGAGGCCGATGGAGTCGTGGGTGAACACGTAGATCACCTGCTGACGCATCAACGCTGCGAGACGGATCGCCGGGCGCATATAGTCGGCGAACACGAGGAAGGTGCCGCCGTAGGGGATGATGCCGCCGTGCAGCGCCATCCCGTTCATCACGGCGCCCATCGCGTGCTCGCGGATGCCGAAGTGGAAGTTCCGGCCGCTGCGCTGCGTCGCGCTGTAGATGCCGCCGTTCTTGACGTTGGTGAGGTTCGAGCCCGTGAGGTCGGCGGAACCACCGATGAGCTCCGGCACCGCAGGGCCGATCGCGTTGATCACGCTGCCGCTGGCCGCGCGGCTGGCGACGTTGCCGTTCTCGCTGGTGAACTCGGGCAGCGACTTCTCCCAACCCGAGGGCAGGTCGCCGTGCCAGCGACGCCCCAGCTCCTTCGCCTCGCTCGGGAACGCCTTGGCATACTCCGCAAACCTCCGCATCCACTCGGCCTGCATATTGACGCCGCGTTCCTTGGCGAGACGCCAATGCTCAAGCGCCGCCGTCGGCACGTGGAACGGCTCGTCGCTCGGCCAGCCATAGGCCGCCTTGGTGAGCTTGATCTCGTCCTTGCCGAGCGGCTCGCCGTGGGCCTTGGCGGTGTCGGCGCGATTGGGTGAGCCGTAGCCGATGATGGTGCGCGTGACGACTAGCGTCGGGCGCGCGGTGTCGCGCTTGGCCTCGGCGATGGCGGCGTCGATCTGCGATTGGTCGTTGACGTCGCTGATGTGCAGCACCTGCCAACCGTAGGCCTCGAAGCGCTTCTCAACGTCGTCGCTGCAGGAGAGGTCGGTACGGCCGTCGATGGTGATGCGGTTGTCGTCGAAGAAGCCGATGAGCTTGCCGAGCTTCTGGTGGCCGGCGAAGGAGGCGGCCTCGTGCGAGATGCCTTCCTGCAGGCAGCCGTCGCCGGCGATGAACCAGGTGTAGTGATCGATGACGCCGTGGCCGTCGCGATTGAACGTCGCGGCGAGATGCGCTTCGGCGACGGCGAAACCCACGGCGTTGCCGACACCCTGGCCGAGCGGGCCGGTGGTGGTCTCGATGCCCGCGGTGTGTCCGAACTCCGGATGGCCGGGCGTCTTCGAGCCCCACTGGCGGAAGTTCTTGATCTCGTCGAGCGAAAGGTCGTAGCCGGAGAGATACAGCGTCGAGTAGAGCAGCATCGACGCGTGGCCGGCGGAGAGGATCACGCGATCGCGGTCAGGCCAGTGCGGATCGGCGGGGTTGTGGCGCACGTGCCGCGTGTAGAGCGCATACGTGAGCGGAGCGAGCGCCATCGGCGTGCCGGGATGTCCCGACTCAGCGGCTTGTACCGCATCCATCGACAGGGTGCGGACGGTATTGATGGCCAGGGACTGCAGGGAGGCGTCAGGCTGGGACACGGGCGGGACCAAGGCGGGAGAGGCGCGGCGCGAGCCTTGAAATTACCCAGTCCTCACCCGTGATGCGATGCGCTCGGCGATGATTGTGCTGACGGCGAAGATGGTCTCCTGCGGATTCACGCCCGGCGCGGTGGGCAGCAGCGACCCATCAGCCACGAACACTCCCGGGGCCCCGAAGCGCTCGCCGTGCGGGTCGGTGCCGGCGCTGCGGCGATCGGTCCCCATCCGGCAGGTGCCGTTGACGTGCGCCGAGAACATCGGGATGTCGCAGGGGCCCAGCGGGCGGTCGCGCAGGCGGTGGACCTCGCCGGGCGAGCGGAGAATGACAGGCCGGCTGTGCCCGGAGATGACCTCGCGCGCCCCGGCGGCAAAGTGCAGTTGGGCTGCGGCCTCGAGCCCGGCCTGCACGTGGGCGCGGTCCTGCCTCCCAAGGGCGTAGCGGATCGAGACGGAGCCGTCTCGGCGGGCACGGACGTCGCCATTGGAGATGCCGCGGTCAGCGCCGTCGCGGGTCAGGACGATGAGCGTGCCGGTGTTCCGGAAGTCCTGCATCAAGGCGCGGTGTGGGGCGCCGATGCCAGGGCAGGCGGTGGCGGCGAGGGCGGGGTGCATCGGCGGCGTCTCGATCCAGGCGCCGTAGCCGTTGGCGTCGAGCTGATGGAATTCGTCGCAGATGGTGGACATCGGGATGCCGCCGGCGGCGTAGATCTCGCGATCATAGCGGCCGAGCAGGCCCGTGGTGGGATGCAGGCGCAGGTACTTGCCCACCGCCCCGCCGCCGAGCCCGGAGCGCTGCAGCAGCACCGGAGTGCCCACGGCTCCTGCCGCGACGACGACGACCTTGGCTTCGATTCCAAGGTCGCGGGCGCGTCCATTGGGCGGTGTGTGGCGCAGCACCACGCGCTTGGTGGGGAAGGCGCCGCCGCGTTCAGTGAGCTCGATGCGCTCGGCGCGGGCGTGCGTGACGAGGCGCGCGCCGGCCGCGACCGCGCGAGGCAGGTAGGTCTCGAGGGTGCCCTGCTTGGCGCCGGTCCGGCAACCGTAGCCGCAGAAGCCGGTGCGCACGCAGCCGCGCGCGTTGATCGCGGCGGCCCGTGCACGCCAGCCGAGTGCCGTGGCGCCGTCGAGGACGATGCGATTGTTGGGCGAGTGCGCGTCGTCGGGCACGGGGCGCGCGTGCAGCTCGGACTCGATGCGCGCGAACACCTTTTCCATTGTCGCCGGATCCATCCCCTCGCTGCCGTGCCGCCGGGTCCATTCGTCCAGGACCCAATCCGGCGTGCGCAGCATCAGCATCCAGTTGACGGTCGTGCTGCCACCGACAGCCACGCCCTGCACGATGGACACGCCGAGGTCGTCGGTAGTGCGCAGACCGCCGTCGGCGTAGAGGCGTTCGAAGAGCGGGCCTTCGCGCTCGTCGAAGTCTGCGCCGCTGAGTAGCTCGCCGCGCTCGACGATGATGACGTCGAGTCCGGCCTCGGCGAGGCGCGCTGCGGCGGTGGCGCCGCCGGCTCCGGTCCCGATGACGACGGCATCGGCGCGCAGGTCGTTGCCATCGAGCACGAGCGGTGAGAGCGAGCTCGTGCGCGGTACAGGACGATGCGCGGCCTCGGGAATGGCGGCGCGCGCGACTGGCTCGGCGTCACTGGGGTTGCCGGGGAGGGCGCCTTCCCAGGGGACGGCTGGGCCGCGCGTGTGGTATGCGCCGCGGTACCCGACCTCACGTTGCGCCGCCTCGCTGGAATACTCCACCAGTAGCACGAGCCGGCGCAGGGATTGGACGATGCTGCGCATCACGGGGAGGCGGGCGAATGCCCAGGCCTCGAGGATGCGCTGGCGTGCGGCGAGCGGCTGGCGCTCGAAGCGCAGGGGCCGTTGGCCGGCGAAGACGGACGCCGGTCGCGCCCCGAGGATGGCGATGGCGTAGCCGAGGTCACGACGTTTGCGGGCTTCGAGGCCCGCGAGGCGGGCGAGCAGCGCGTCGACGAGGGCGGCCGCACGGGCCGGATCGCCGAAGGCGTGCGGTACCACGGCCTCCGCAATGGCAGCGAGCGTGGCGCGGCGCGACTCGGAAAGCGGGGCGGGTGTGCGCACGCCGGAGATATATAGGCGGAGCCGGACGGCCGAGCCAGCGCCTGTTCTAATGATTGGCTGTTCGTGCGCCATCTGCGCATATTTGCCGCAATGTCCCGTTTGACGACGGTCGGCGAATCCGCGACGCTCTCGCGGGAGCTTTCGGATTTCCTGATCGAGTTTTCGATCGGGCTGCACAAGCACGCGATCTATCCGGCCGGGCATCCGCTGCTCGAGAACACCACCTCGGAGCTGAGTTCGCGGCTGGCGACGCTGTTGCGCGAGCGCGATGCCTTATCGCTGGGCGTGGCGCGGCACCAGTTGATCATCGAGGGCGTGGCCACCGATGACGGCAATCCGGTGCTGCGTGAGTTAGCGAACCGCTTGCACAAGCATCATCTGGGTGCGGTGAAGTTCAGCGCCGGTGTCACCGAAGACGAGCTGACGGATATGCTCGCGACGGTGTCGGTGGATGCCGGGCGGCTGCCGCGTCCGCTGGGCCTCGAAGGCCCCGACGTCCTGACGCAGTGGCCGCACATCCGGTTGTTTCCGCTGACCTTTGCGCAACTGCAGTTGCTCGAGGACGACGCGGGCGCGGGGGACGACGAGGGCTCGCGAGCGTCGGGCAGTCGTTCGGCGGCCCTGTGGGTCGGGTTGGCGCGCGCTGCGTTGGTGTCGCAGTTGGAGAAACTCGACACGGACGATCCGGCCGGCGTGGACCCGTCGGTGGTCGCACAGGCTATCGAGGAGCACAAGCGCGATGCGGCCTACGACCAAGTCGTGGTGGGCTACCTGCTGCAGATCGCCGAGGAGCTCAAGCACAAGAGCGGGCGCGACGCGGCCGCGCTGCAGCGACGCATTTCGCAACTCATCGCGCAACTCTCGCCGCAAACATTGGAGCGGTTGGTGCAGATGGGCGGCAACCGCAAACAGCAGCAGAAGTTTGTGATGGATGCGGCGCAGGGAATGGCGTTGGACGCGGTGGTGGAGTTGGTGCGGGCGGCATCGGAGACGTCTGGCCAGAACGTCTCGCACTCGATGGTGCGGATGCTCGCGAAACTGGCGGCGCACGCGGAGTCTGGGCCAGTGATGACGCGCGCGCAGGCTGACGGAGCGCTGCGTGACCAGGTGAAGAAGTTGCTGGAAGGCTGGCAGCTCGACGATCCGAATCCCGATGGCTATCGCGTGGCGCTGGAAAAGATGGCGGCCGCCGAGCCGACGCTGCGAAAGGCGGAGCATAGCTTTCCGATTGAGCCCGAGCGCTTGCTGGCGATGGGATTGGAGATCGAGACCCTGAGCGAGCAGGTCTGGCGGTCGGCCGACGTGATGGCATCGCGTCCGGACGTTGCCCCGTTGCTGAACCTCGTAGATAACGCGCCATCCGTTTGGATGCGCGATACGCTGTGGCGGCACGTGGCGACGCCGCCGCGGTTACGGCTGCAGTTGGAGCGGGACCCTTTGCCGCTACAGAACCTCGAACGGATGGTGCGACGGATGAGCGTCGCGGCAGCCGAGCCGATCCTCGATGCGCTGGAGGAGGCTCGCGACGAGAAGCGGCAGGCGGCATTGGTCGACTTGCTCGGGCGCATCGGTGCGCCGGTGGGTCCGGAGCTGCTCAAGCGGCTCTCGGGCTTGCGCTGGAGCTTGGTGCGTCCGTTGCTCTCTCTGCTGGGCCGGCACCCAGAGTGGGAGAGCGGTTATGATGCCACGCAATGGATGGACCACCCCGACGCACCCGTGCGCCGTGAAGCCCTGCGGCAGTTGTTGCGCAACGTCACCTCGCGCGACGCGGCGATCGTGCGGGCGCTCGCCGATGCGGACGAAGGAAACGTGCGGCTTGGACTCGGTGCGGCGATGACGAACTGCCCGCGCGACGCGGCCCTCGTGCTCCGCGCGCGGGCCGACGAGGCCCTGCTCGCGCCGGACCTGCGAGCGCTAGGCATCCGTGCGCTGAGCTCCTCTCGTGCGCCGGATACGCCCACGTGGCTGGCCGGACGCGTCGTGAAGACGGGCAAGCTGCTCAGGCGAGAGACCCTGGTGGGCAAGACTCCAGAGATGTTGGCGGCGCTCGAGGGGCTGGCGATTCACTGGCGTGAGCACGAAGCGGCGCGCCTGCCGCTGCAGTTGGCCGCAGCCAGCGGCGACCCAGAGATTGCCGCGGCGTCCCAAATGAGCGCCCGTCAACTCCCGATGGCCACCACCCCTGAGGCAGAGACCTAATGACGGAAGCGGTCAAGTTCCTGACGAGTTTCGCCCAGGCGCTGGCGACGATGTCGCTGTACTCCGAAGGGCATCCGGCGCGCGCGCGCGGCGTGGACCAAGCCTATGAGCGGCTCTCGCTGCTCCAGGAGACGGACCCCAAGCCGCGCTTCTCGTTCTTGGGTCAGGACGTGGTCTACGGCGAGCTGGCACTGCGCGAGCTCGGCGATTGGGACTGGGGCCTGCGCCTCGCCAATGCCGGCGTGCAGCGCGTGGAGTTCGCCCGCGGCACGTCGCGCGAAGAGTTCGAGCTTTTCCTCGAGGAGGTGCTGGCGCGCATCACGCTGCAGGCCATCGACTCCAGTACGCGCAGTCCGGAGAAGCGCTCGACGATCAAGTTCGGCGCCATCGGCGTGAAAGGCGCCGATGAGCAGAAGCTGATCATCCCGGCGTCGACCACGAACTTCACCTACACGCTCGGCGAGGAAGCCGAGACCGTGGAGTGGATGCACAAGGAGGTGCAGGAGACGGGCGAGCTGCCGCTGTTCGAGGCGGAATCGGTGGTGCGCTCGCTCTCGCTGGCGATGCACGGCGACCGGAACCTCGTGCTGCCGCTCCTGCAACTCAAGGAGTTCGACCAGTACACGACGACGCACTCGCTGAACGTCTCGGTGCTGACGATGGCGTTGGCCGAGTGGATGGGGATGGGGCCCAGCGACGTGCGGGCCTTCGGCGTGGCCGGCCTGCTCCACGACCTCGGCAAGGTGCGCATCCCGCTGGAGGTGCTGACCAAGCCGGGCAAGCTGACGGACGAAGAGTGGGTGATTATGCGGCGGCACCCCGTCGATGGGGCAAAGATCATCTATGAGAGCGACCGTGACCTCGACCTCGCGGCGGCCGTCGCGTATGAGCACCACATCATGATCAACGGGCAGGGCTATCCCCAGCGGCACTTCGAGCGTGGCGTGCACGCCGCGAGCAAGTTGGTGCACGTCTGCGATGTGTACGATGCCCTGCGCACCAAGCGGCCGTACCGCGAAGCCTGGGATGCGGAGCGTGTGCTGAAGCAGATTGAATCGGGCGCTGGACCGGACTTCGACCTCGAAGCCGCCACCGCCTTCATCGGGATGATGCGCCAGTGGGAGGCGCGGGAGGCGGTGCTGGCGTGAATCCACCACGGTTCCGGTCCTTGCAGGACCTTGAGAGCCTGCGCTCGCTGGTCGCGAACCTGCGCGAGGCGATCTACATCACCGACTCGCGCGGCAACGTGCTCGACGCCAACCCGGCGTTCTTCCAGCTGATGGGCGTGCGCTCGCTCGACGACCTGCGCGCCTACGGCGCCAACGAGATGGTCGTCGATCCCTCGCGGCGGCTGCAGGAGCTCGACCTCGTCGAACGCGAGGGCTTCGTGCGCGACTTCGAGCTGCAACTGGTACGTCCGGACGGCAGCCTGCTCACGGTGCTGGATACGATGTACTCGCTGCGCGACGTCGCCACTGGCGAGACGCTCTTCCACGGCATTCTCGTGGACATCACGCAGCGCAAGGCGATGGAAGAGGAGCTGCGGCAGCAAAGCCAGCGCGATCCGCTCACCGGTTGCTACAACCGACGGTACCTCAGCGAGCTGGATGCGGTGCTCAGCGTCGGGGACGAGAGCTGGGGCTGCCTGTTCATCGACATCGACCATTTCAAGCAGTACAACGACACGCACGGCCACCAGATGGGCGACAACACGCTGATCCGGATGAGCCGGTTCCTGATGCGGCAGGTGCGCGCCGAGGAGCCGGTGGTGCGCGTGGGCGGCGACGAGTTCGTGATTGTCTTGCGCGGGGCACGGCAGGCGCAGGTGGAGATGGTCTGCGACCGTCTGCGGCAGGCTGCCCTGCGCACCGCACCGGTGCCGTTCAGCCTGGGGTCGGCGCTGCGCGAGCCCGGCGAGAGCCTGATGTCGACGATGAACCGTGCGGACCAGAACCTGCTGGCGGTGCGTGTGATCGAGCGCACACCGACCCGGCTCGTAAAGGCCCAGGACGAGGATCTTCCGGCCTAGGTGTGCAAGTCCGGCGGCGGCCGGCGTCTCCTTGGCAACCTAAGCCGGGAGTCCCCTCGTGTTCCGCCGTCTGCTGACCCTCATTTCCGCCGCCGTGCTCACCGCCCCCGCCGCCAGCGCCCAGGTGGTGGAACCGCGCTGCGAGCAGCGCGTCTGCGTCGCGGCGCCCTGCCTCCCGCCGCCTTGCGGCGTCGCCTCCACGGGCGTCGTGCGCACGGGGCGCGAGGTGAACGTCACGCTCGACGGGCGCGTGTTGCGTTACGAGGTCACTGAGCGCTGGACGAACCGTGGCCGCACGTTGGGCGAAGCGGACTACGTGTTGCCGCTCCCGCGCGGGGCGGCCTTCGAGGACCTCGCGCTGATGATCGACGGCGAGATGGTCAACGGCGAGATCCGCAACGCCGGCGAGGCGCGGCGCATCTATGAAGAGATCGTCCGCCGCCAGCGCGATCCGGCGCTGGTGGAGTGGATGGACCACGGCGTGCTGCGCACGCGCATCTTCCCGATCCAACCAGGCGAGACGCGCACGGTGACGGTGCGGTACCGCGCCGTGGCCGAGCGCGAGGGCGATGCGCTGCGCATCGACGTGCCGGCGCCGCGCGGCCAAGGCACGGCCGCCAGCGGCACCGCGCTGCGCTTGCGCTGGCCGGTGGACGAGCAGTTCGGGGACGCGTGGTCGCCGACGCACCAGACCGAGACCGCGCGGGCCGGCGAGTTCCGCGAACTGCTGGCCAAGGACGCCGTCGGGACGGTCACGCTGTTGCTGCCGGTGCGCGCCCGCGGATCGGCGATGACGGTGCTTACGCACGCGCCGCGCCGCAACGAAGGCTATGTGCTCATCACGCTCACGCCACCGGCGCGCACGACCGCCAGCACGCCGCGCGACGTGACCTTCGTGATCGATGTCTCCGGCTCGATGAGCGGCGGCAAGCTGGCGCAGGCGAAGGCGGCCGGCCGTCAACTGCTGAACTCGCTGCGCAGCGGCGATCGCTTCCGCTTGGTGGCCTTCTCGGGTGACGTCACCGACTTCGCCGATGGCTGGAGCACGGTGAACCGCGCAACGCTCGAGCGCGCGGAGAGCTGGTTGGACGGGCTCGCCGCGACGGGTGGCACGAATATCGCTGGTGCACTGGAGCGCGCACTGGAGGTCCAGACGCCGGCCGGCCGACTCGGCTTGGTGCTGTTCCTCACCGACGGTGAGCCGACGGTGGGTGAGCGCAATCCGGCGCGGCTGGCGGCGCGTGCAGCCGAACGCCGTGGCGAGCGCCGCATCTTCACGTTCGGGTTGGGCGCGGACGTCAACGCCGGCCTGCTCGAGCAGTTGGCGCTCGACGGCGCGGGCACGGCGCATTTCGTGCGGCCGCAGGAAGACGTCGAGCGCGTCGTCGGCGTCGTGGCCCAGCGCATCACGCAGCCGGTGGCGACGGACATCCGCCTGCGCGCCGAGGGCGTGACGTTGCAGCAAGTGATGCCGGCAGGGCGCATCGATCTCTTTGCCGGCCAGGAGCTGACGGTGCTAGCGCGCTACACCGGCGCGGCGCCCTCGGCACGCATCACGGTCGTGGGACGCGGCGCCAACGGTGACGTGACCTGGTCGACCACCGCGCTCTTCCCCGAGCAGCGCTCGCAGGATGCCTTTGTCGGGCGCCTCTGGGCCACGCAGCGCGTGGGCTGGCTCAGCGCCGAGCGCCGTCGCAACGGCCCGTCGCCGGAGCTGGACGACGAGATCAAGGGTCTGGGCGAGACTTGGGGCATCCCGACGGCGTTCACGTCGTACTTGGTGCTTGAGCCTGGGATGATGGCCCCGCCGCCGCCGTCGGCGGACGTGCGTGGCGGTCGCGGAATGGGGTCGATGGCGAGCCCGACGGCGGCGCCGCGTGACGCGGCCTTCGAGCAGGCCCGCGCGGCCTCGGAGCAGCGTGCCGCGCGCAGCGTCGCGTCGCAGGACGCGATGATGGATCCCACGCGCGCGAAGCGCACGGCCTCGCGGAGCTTCGTGCTGCGCGACAGCACGTGGGTGGACACGAGAGCGGCGGGCGCGGCAGCACGCACCCTGCGCGTACGCCCGTACTCGGATGCATACTTCGCGCTTATGGAGCGGACGCCGGAACTCCGGGAGATCTTTGCGCTGGGCGACCGCGTCGAAGCGCGCGGACGCGCGGTGACCCTGGTCCTCGCGGCCGACGGCGTCGAGCGCCTCTCGGCGGCGGACCTCGCCGCCGCGGCCCGGGACTGGTAGGCGCCGATGGACACGGCTGAACGTCTCTTCGTCACCTACCACGCGACGCTGGTGCGGTATCTCACGCGCCGTCTGGGCGATCGCGACTGGGCGGAAGACGTGGCGCAAGAGACGTTCGTCCGGGCCCTGCGGCAGGAGACGATCGTGAACGAACGGGCCTGGCTGTTTGCGGTGGCACACAACCTGGTGCGCGACGGAGCGCGGCGCGACGCACGCAACCGTCGGCACCTGGAGCTGCTGGCCGATGAGGTGCGCGCGACGCACGACGCCGAGGAGTCGGAGCTCGAGCAGACGCAAGCGCGCGCCGAGCAGTTGCGATTCGCGCGGCAGGCCCTGGCGACGCTCGGCGAACGGGACCGGCAGGCGCTGCTCTTGAAGGAAGAAGGCTTGGACTATCAGGAGATCGCCGACGTGCTCGGCATCGAGAAGAGCTCCGTGGGCACCACGCTCTCGCGTGCGCGGCGCCGCTTGGCGGAGTCCTATGAAGCTTTGGCGGCCGATGGCCGAGGAGGCGCGAATGTCGCGTCCTGATGAAGGGCTGATCCATCAGTGGTTGGATGGCGAGTGCACGCGGGAGGAATCGGCGCGCATCGAAGCGCTGGTGGCGAGTGATCCGGCGTGGGCCGCCGCGGTCGCGGAAGCGCGCGGGTTGATTGCGGCGAGCTCGCGCATTGTGGGCGCACTGGATGCCGTGCCTCGGGCGACGCCGAGCGCTGCGCCGTCAGCGGCGTCCGCGCCGCGTCAACGCCGTCGCGCCGTGCCGTCGTGGGCGGGACTGGCGGCGGGGCTCGTGCTGGTCGCCGGGACGGCGTACGTGCTGCGTGAGAAGAGCACGGAGCCGTTTGCAACCGTGACGATGCCGTCAACGGACGCATTGCCGGCGGCATTCGACACCGCGCCCGGCGTGCAGATCGCGAACGATCGCCAGCTGCTACAGTCGCCGCGCGAGGTGCCGCCGGCGGGTGGGCTGAGTCAAGCGCAGGGCCAGGGGGCGGCGACGACGCCTGCTGCGCCTTCGGTCGCTGCCACCGCCGCTGCGCCAACCACTCCCGCGCCGACCACCACTGCGCCTGCCCTGGCGGATCCCTCCGCGCCTGCGGCACGCGGTGAAGTAGACGCCGCGAAGCGCCGGGCCGTCGAGGAAGCGGCGTCGCGCGAACGCGTGCAGGATGCCGCCGCGCGCCGCGCGCAGCTTGCCGCAGACTCGCCGCGCGGGGCGCTCGCGCGCGACGCTGTGCCGACGTCCGCCGCTGCGGCGCCCGCCCCGCCGCCGTTGCCGACCTTGCCCGGCTGCTGGCGTGTGAGCGCGCCGCCGGAACTCGCCGGTGTGCTCGAGGCGCCGGAGATTCGGCGCGCCAGCGGGGACACGCTCGTGCTGGTCACTGCGCGCGGCGATGTCACCGTCACGCGCGCCGGTACCCGACTGAGCGGTGGATTGAACGCAATCCAGGAACCCTGCGGACAAGACGCGCCCAACTGACGCGCCGGTCCGTCAGTTCAGGCGTCGTCGGGAAACGTGGAAGGCACGGCCTGCGCACACGCGAGCAAGGCCATCGCCGCCTTGGCGTGCATCATCAGCATCGTGAGCGGCCCCTGCACGGCAATCGCCCCGCGCGTCACGCCGACGATGGGATCGAGCTCACCGCGCACGACCGACTTCCACACGGCGTAGGGCGCGCTGAGCACCAACTCGGCCGTCACGTCATTCGCGGCGACGATGCTGGCCGCGTGGCAATTGCCGCGGTCGAGCGCGAGTTCCATCGCCAAGGCGTCGGGATACCCGTACTCCGGCGCCGGGCGCAGGACCAACGCCAGCGGCCAGGTCCACTTGGCCGCGGCGGCGCGATAGGCGGCGTCGGCGGACACGACCGCGCGGAACGCGTCGGCCCACTCCGGGGTGAAGGGGCGCAGCGCCATCGGCTTACTTGACCGTCCAGAACTCAACGCGGTTGTCGAGGAAGAGCGGCACGGCGACGAGGCGGCGCGCCGGATCGTAGCCGAGGTCGGCGGGGGCGTTGAGCCCGGAGCGGAGCTGCGTGCTCACGCCGTCGGCGAACACGGTGAGCGACGAATCGGCCCAGCTAGAGTACAGCGCGCGGCCATCGGCGAGGAAGACGAGGCCATCGCCGCCGCCGGGGCCGGTGCCGACGACGGTGACCGAATCGCGTCCGCCGCTCCACGCAAAGATGTTCTGCGAGTTGAAGCCGACAATGAGCCAGCGGCTGTTCGCGGCGTCCCGGGCGATGCCGTTGGCCGCGCTCTGGGCGGGCAGCACGACGGCCTCGCGCGCGTTGCGTCCGTCGAGCACGAAGACGCGGCTCTTGCCGGGATGCGTCACGGAGCCGTCGCTGGCAAACGCGATGCCGCTGTCAGTAATATAGATGCGGCCGTCTGGCCCCGCAGCGACGTCGTTGAGGAAGGTTGCGCCCTGCGCCGAGAGCTCGAGGGTGGTCACGGCCTTGCCCGTGTTCACGTCGAAGGCGCGCAGGGCGTCGATGTCGGCCACCCATAGCGTGTCGGCCACCAGCGCCATTCCCTTCGGTGCGTGCAGCGTGATGTCTGCGTCGGCGCCGTTGATGTACGGCAGCGAGTCCATCCGCGCGCCGTCTGCGGTGAGGCGGAGGATGTAGCCGTTGCCGTCCTTGGCCGTCGGCGACCCGTTGATGTTGCTCACGTACCAGACGTTGCGGGTGGCGTCCCAGAGGACGGACTCGGGCGTGCTGAGGCCCTCGGCGAGCACGGCGACGGGGGCGTTTGCCGATGCGGCCGACCGATCGCCGCAGGCGAGGGAGGCGAGGGCGAACGGGATGAGTGCGGCGTGCGTAGGGAGGCGCATAATGACGGAGGACGGAGGACGGAAGACAACAGCGGCGCAGGGGCAATCTACTCGTGGCGCGCCTCGCTGCCTGCTACAATCTCTGTGTGCGGCCTTGCGGTTCCCCACCTTGTCGGAGGATGTGCCCGTGTCTGCTCGCTCGTGGTCGCTTCGTACGCTCGCGCTGGCCAGCGCGCTGCTGCTCTGCCTTCCCGCCGCGGCGCTGGACGCGCAGCGCATCGACAGCTCGGCCTTCAGCGCGCTGCGCTGGCGCGAGCTCGGGCCCGCGCGTGGCGGCCGCTCCGTGGCCGTGGCTGGTTCGACGGCGCGACCGCTGGAGTACTGGATGGGCACCACGGGCGGTGGCGTCTGGAAGACCACCGACGGCGGAATGAACTGGCAGCCGGCGACGGACGCCTACTTCGGCGGCACGATCGGCGCGATCGCGGTGGCGGAGTCGAACCCCGACATCGTGTACGTCGGCGGCGGCGAGACGCACATCCGCGGCAACACCTCGCACGGCGACGGCCTCTGGAAGACCACCGACGGCGGGCGCACGTGGCGCCTGATGGGGCTGCGCGAGACGCGCCACATCGCGCGCGTGCGCGTGCATCCCACCGACCCGAACACGGTGTATGTAGGCGCGCTGGGGCACGCCTTCGGCAACAACCCGGAGCGTGGCGTCTACAAGACCACCGACGGCGGCGAGACCTGGCAGCGCATCCTGTTCCGCAACGACTCCACGGGCATCTCGGACCTCGTGATGGATCCGAACGACCCGAACACGCTCTACGCGGCGTTCTGGCACGCGTACCGGCGGCCCTGGATGCTGAACTCCGGCGGGCCGGGCGGCGGCATCCTCAAGACCACCGACGGCGGCGCGACGTGGACGGAGCTCACGGCCAACCGCGGCCTGCCGAAGGGTGTGTGGGGCAAGGTGGGTCTCGCGGTGTCGCCGGCGAACTCGCGGCGCGTGTGGGCCATCATCGAGAACGACTCGGGCGGCGTGTACCGCTCGGACGACGGAGGGCAATCGTGGGAGTGGCTGAACCGCGACCGCTCGCTGCGCCAGCGCGCCTGGTACTACAGCAAGATCTACGCGGACCCGAAGGACACGAACGTCGTCTACGGGCTCAACGTGCAGTTCTTCCGCAGCACCGACGGGGGCCGCACGTTCCGCCAGCAGATCCAGGTGCCGCACGGCGACAACCACGATATGTGGATCGCGCCCAACGACCCGATGCGGATGGTGCAGGCCAACGACGGCGGCGCCAACGTGAGCTTCACCGGCGGCGGCACGTGGACGGGGCAGGAGTATGCCACGGCGCAGATGTACCACGTCTCGGTGACCAACCACTTTCCGTACCAGGTCTGCGGCGCACAGCAGGACAACACGACCCTCTGTGGCCCCAGCCGCAAGCAGGGCAACATCACGATCAGCGACTGGCAGAACGCCGGTGGCGGCGAGTCGGGCTACGTGACGCCGCATCCCACCACTCCTGACATCATCTACGCCGGTAGCTACTCGGGATACCTGACGCGCAAGGATATGCGCACCGGCCTGCAGCGCAACATCAACGCCTGGCCGCTGAACCCGATGGGCCACAGCTCGGAGGACATCCGTTTCCGCTTCCAGTGGACGTTCCCGATCGTGGTGTCGCAGCACGATCCCTCGGTGCTCTACGTCGCCGGCAGCGTGCTCTTCAAGAGCACCAACGAAGGCCAGAGCTTCTCGATCATTTCACCCGAGCTCGCTCGGCGCGACCCGCGCACGATGGGTCCGTCCGGGGGCCCGATCACCAAGGACCAGACCGGCGTCGAGACCTACGGCACGATCTTCGCGCTGGCCGAGTCGCCGAAGAACCGCAACGTGCTGTGGGCCGGCACGGACGATGGCTACATCTGGATCACGCGCGACGGCGGCGCCAATTGGCGCAACGTCACGCCGCGCGACATCGGCGACTTCGCGCGCATCAGCATCATCGATGCCTCTGCGTTCGACGAAGGCACGGCCTACGTCGCCGCCAACCGCTTCCAGCTCGACGACTTTGCGCCCTCGCTGTGGAAGACCAGCGACTTCGGCGCGACCTGGACGAAGATCGTGAACGGCATCGCCGGCGAGGAGTTCACGCGCGTGATCCGGCACGACCCCGAGCGCCGCGGACTGCTGTACGCGGGCACGGAACGCGGCGTGTGGGTGAGCTTCGACGACGGGGCCAACTGGCAGCGCTTGCAGCGCAACCTGCCGCCAGTGCCGGTGCACGACCTGGTCGTGAAGGAAGGCGATCTCGTGGCCGGCACGCACGGCCGTTCGTTCTGGATCCTCGACGACCTCTCGGCGCTGCGGCAGGTCACCCCGGAGCAGTTGGCGAAGCCCGCGCACCTGTTCACGCCGCGCGATGCGTATCGCATCAACTGGGGTGGCGGTGGATTCGGCGGCGGCGGCGGCGGGGCGCAGGCTGGCGGCAGCCGGCCGGGCCAGAACCCGCCGAGCGGCGTGGTCGTGTACTACCACCTCTCGCGCGCCAACCAGCCGGTGACGCTGGAGTTCCTCGCGGCGGACGGCAGCGTGATCAAGTCGTACGAGAACGATGGTCAGCCGGTGCGCGCGCCGCAGGGCGGGCAGGGCGGGCAGGGTGGCGGCCCGGGCGGATTCGGCGGCGGTGCGGGGCAGCGGCCGGGCAACGCCGTCGGGTTGAATCAGTTCGTGTGGAATATGCGCTACCCCGACGCCGTCACGTTCCCGGGGATGATTATGTGGGCCGGCAGCACGCTGGGCCCCGTGGCGCCGGCGGGCACGTACACGGTGCGTCTGACCGTGGGCACGGAGACGCAGACGGCGCGCGTGAACCTGTTGAACGATCCGCGTACCACGGCCACCGCCGCGGACCTACAGGCGCAGTTCGACTTCCTGATCCAGGTGCGCGACAAGACCTCCGAGGCCAACAATGCGGTGCGCACCATCCGCAACGTGCGCGCGCAGATCGAGGAGCGCGTGGCTTCCGCGCCGCGCCTGCGCCGCAACGCGGATGCGTTGCTGCGCCAGTTGGCGGCGGTGGAGGAGGAGATCTACCAAGTGCGGAACCAGAGCTCGCAGGATCCGCTCAACTTCCCGATCCGCATCAACAACAAGATCGCGGCGTTGGTGGGTGTGGCGTCGTCGGGCCCCTACCGCCCGACCGACCAGACCGTCGCCGTCTACGAAGAGGTCTCGGCGATGCTGAAGGTGCAGACGGACCGTCTCGGCAAGGTGCTCCGCGAGGACCTGGCGCGCTTCAACGCCCAACTCCGCTCGGCCCGCTTGGAACCGGTGGTGCCGAGCACGGACTTGCCGGCCGCTCCGCGCGGGCCGGTGGCCGATGACGACGTGCTACTAGACGCGGAGCAACCCGCCGCGTGAGCGGATTCGTGTTGCGGCCCGGCACCGCCGCCGACGAGGCGGCGGTGTTGGCGCTCAACAATGCGCAGGTGCCGCACGTCAACGCGCTGACCGCGGAGCAACTCCGCACCATCGTGGCGATGGCGGCCTACTACCTGGTGGCCGAGGATGCCGAAGGCCTCGCGGGTTTCGTGCTGTGCATCCCGTCAGGCACGGACTACTGGAGCGAGAACTACGCGTGGTTCTCGTCGCGGTACGCGGAGTTCCTGTATCTCGACCGCGTGGTGACGGCGCCACGCACACAGCGGCGCGGGGTGGGACGCGCGATGTACACGGCGCTGCACGAGTGGCTACCCGGGCGTTGGCCCCGCGTGGCCCTGGAGGTGAACCTGCGGCCGCCGAATCCGGTGTCCATCGCGTTCCACGAGGCGATGGGCTACGTACCGGTGGGCGTGCGCGAGTATGCGGACGGGGCGAGCGCGGTGCAGATGTTCGTCCGGGAGGCGTGAGCTGACCCTGGGTCCGCTGGGCTCCCTGACGCCCCGCGGGTTCGCGGGGTAGAATCTGCATATGCGGTCCACCCCCACGATATTGGCGGCGTTGCTTGCGGTCGCAGTCGCCGCCCCGACGTACGCGCAACTCCCCGAGCGCGCCCCTACGACACCCGACTCGGTTCTCACGCCGGGCCTGGGCGACGCACCGTTCATCGAGTGGCGTGGCGAAGTGCGCAGCCACGGCCGCTTCGGTGCGGCCTTCCTGCTGCGCGGCGCGCGCTACCAGGTCCTGGTCGTCACGCCGATGGCGCTGGATGTGCTCTCGGAGGACTCGCTGGTCGTGCGGCACGCGCGCGGCTGCCGGGACGCCCTGCAACTCCCCGACACCTTGGTGCAGAGCGTCGCCGAGATGCGGGCCTGGGAGGCCTTCGACTCGGCGACGGTAGCTCGGCCGGTGGTGGCCTTCACGGTGCTGCCGGCCGATCCGGTGCGGATGGAATGCACCCGCAGCGAGCTGACGCGCTTTGCGGCGATGGCCCGCGGAGCGGTGTTCGGTGTGCCGGCGCGCTACAACCCCATCTTCGACGCGGTTACGGCGGAGCTCCGGCGCGACGGCGAACTCCAGGAGGCGCACCTACTGGGCAGCGCACCCGTGCGGAAGTACGTCGTCGGACAAGCGGTGGAAGACGAGACGCGACAGGTGCGGCTGTACGTGTCGCCCGAGGTCTTCGCACCCTACGACGACGGCCGGCCGTCGTCGCTGTCGCTGTTCGTGTGGAGTCCCGGCGAGGAAGCGCCGGACATCCTCCCGATGCCGCCGGAGCTGAGCCGTGCGGTGTGGGCGCAGTTCCAACCTTGGCGCGCCCGTCGGCTGGGCGCGGACGGGCGGCCGCCGCTCGAGCGGCTGAACCTGGAGTTCCCGGTGCCGCGTGACACCGGCTTGCAGCGCGCGCACGCTCAGTTCGCGGCAGGCGAGTGGGGCCGGTCCACCGCCACCACGCTGAGCCGCCTGGCTTGGCTGCCGCATCCCAGCCGCCGCGAGACGCGCAACGCGATGCTCCAGGCCGCCGCGACCTTCGTGGCCTACGGCAACGACGAGGACGCGACGTCGCTGCTCAAGGACATCGTCGAGTACTACCCCTGCCTGACGATGACCCAGTCGGCACCGGAGGAGATGCACGCGATCATCGAACGGGCACGTCCGGCGGCGAGGTGCACGACAGTGCCGCTGTGGAAGGTGCTCGGGGCGTCGCTGGTTCCCGGCGGCGGGCAGGCCACGACGGCGGAGCGGCGCTCTTTCGGCACTTCACTGCTAATGGGCACTGTCGGCGCCTACGCACTCGCCCAGGGTGCGCACGCGTACTCGCGTTCGAAGTACAACGCGTACCTCAAGAATGACTACACGGGCGGCGTCCCGCCGGCGGCGGATTTCCAGAAAGCCGAGAACGCGCGGCTGTTCGGCAACGCACTCTTGATCGGTGCGGCTGCGACGTGGGCCTTTGCGGCCATCGAGGCGGTGGTCTACGAGTATCGCCACGACCGGCGGATTAAGGAGATGCGAAACCTCGGCGCGCCGCGGTCGCGGCGCGTGGGGATTGCGCCGGCGACCCGAGGCGTCGGCATTGCGCTGGAGTGGCGCTGATGCGGCGCTTGCGGTGGCTGCTGTGTTGCCTGCCGCTCGCCGCCTGCGAGATGATGGGGCCATACGACCGCACCAACCCATTCGACCCCGGGGCTCCGTACCCGATGATCCTGACGGGTGTTCCCGACACCGTCGATGCCCGCGGGGTGCGCTTCACGGCAGTCGTGGAGCGCGATCCACCCCTCGGGTCGCTCAGCCCCAGCGTCAAGTGGGGAGCGACGGATCCGCGCAACGGGGTGCCGGCGCCCGCGCCGCCGCCGCCGAGCCATCTTATCCTCTCGCTGTTTGACGGCGAGTTCGTCGCCAGCACGGCTCTTACGGCGGAGTTCGAGCCGGTGGCGATCTTCGCGCAGTTCGGCGCTCGCGTGCTGGTTAGTGTGAAGATCGTCGTGGGCCAACGTGCCCGCACGCTCACCTTGAGCTGCGGTAGCGTGGCGGCGCCCCTCGCCTGCGACGCATCGCCCGTTGCCGTCGGAGATACGATCGCGGTACGGAGCACATCACGCGACGCCAACAACCACCTGTTGAGTGGGCTGGTCCACGCGATGGACCGCGCGATCGTGACATCCCGCAATCCGGACGTTGCGGTGTCGGCCGCGACGCGGAACGCGGCGGGCACCTACGCTGTCGCGGCCGTCGGCGGCGGAAGCACTTGGATCGTGATTACAGTGGACTTTGCGACGGACTCCGTTCGCATCGTGGTGAACCCGTGACACCGACCAGACAACGCGTTGCCTTGATGTGCATTTTGGCTGGCTCAATCGGCTGCGGCCTCGAAGGGCCGTATGACCGGACGAACCCGTTCGACCCCGGCTCGCCTTACCTGATGACCCTCGTCGATGTGCCCGACACCGCCGGTGCGGATGGACTGCGCTTCACCGCGACCGTCCACCGCGACCCACCGATCACCGCGAACGCGGCCGTGCAGTGGGTCACCGCAGACCCGAACGCGCTCAATTCGCCAAGCACGCTCACGCATCTCTTTGGCGGAGAGTTCGTCGTGAGCAACCGCGTGACGGCCGAGCTCAAGACGATGGCCGTGGGCGCACGCTTCACGGATCGCATCGAGGTCGGACGCTATGTGATCGTCGGGCAACTCTCCGCCACGCTGGGATTGTTCTGTGGGACGGTCGGGGCGCCCGTCGCCTGCGATGCCGCGCCCTTCGCGCCCGGCGCGTCCGTGCTGATTCGCAGCGCACCCCGCGACTCGCTCAACGTCCTGGTCCGCGGACTGAGCTTCGCGATGGAGCGCGCGCAGGTCACGCTGCGCACGCCGGGCGTCCTCAGTTCCGTCGTGTCGCCGAACGCACAAGGCAGCTATACCTTCACTGCGACCGGCATCGGTGAAACCTGGGTCGTCATCCGAGTGGACCGCGCGCTGGACTCGGTGCGCGTTGTGGTCGCTCCTTGAGCCGGAGGTCGCGCGTGCGGACGCTGCTCTGTGGGTTGCTGCTCACGCTGGTGATGTCGAACGCGCTGGCGGCGCAGACGCCCGCCCCAGGACCGGCCGCCGGCCATCGCGGACTCGTCCTCGGCGATCTTACCTGGCTCGAAGCCGAGCGCGTTCTCACGCGCGATGCCGTCATCGTGATTCCGCTGGGCGCCGAGGCGAAGGAGCACGGCCCGCACCTGCGGCTCGACAATGATCTCACGCTGGCGCAGTACTATCGTCGGCGGGTGCTGGAGGCCGCGGAGGTGATTGTCGCGCCCACGGTCAACTATCACTTCTATCCGTCCTTCGTCGAGTATCCGGGTTCGACGACGTTGCGCTTCGAAACGGCGCGCGACCTCATCGTGGACATCGTGCGCAGCCTCGCGGCGTATGGACCGCGCAAGTTCTACGTGCTCAACACCGGCATCTCGACGCTGCGTCCGCTGGCGGCGTCGGCGGAGATCCTGCGGGCCGAAGGCATCCTGTTCGAATACACGAACATCGGCACGATTGCCGGCGAGGCCGAGGCGCGCGTGAGCCAGCAGTTGCGCGGCACGCACGCCGACGAGACGGAGACCTCAGCGATCCTCTATATGGACCCTGCGCGCGTGGATATGTCGAAGGCGGTGAAGGACGACGCGCCGCGCGGCGAAGGCGGACTGACACGGGATCCGAACGGGCGCGGGACCTATTCGCCGTCTGGCGTATGGGGCGATGCGACCCTGGCCACGCGCGCCAAGGGCGAAGTCATCGTGGAGGCGTCGGTGGCCGGCATCCTCGCGGAGATCGAGGCGCTGCGGCGCCGTCCGCTGCCCTGAGCTGGCCTAGCGCTTCAACCAGACGACGATGCCCGACGGTTCCGGCGGACAGGCGCAGCCCGAGCTCGGTGGGAACCGGCTGCACAGCGAGCGCGAGTTCTCGGACCCCTCCGGGTAGATCTCCACCATCTCCACTTCGTTGGCGCGGAAGAAGTTGAGCCAGCCGCCGGTCCCACCTGCGCCGCCGGCGCTCGCCCCGCCGCGCGATCCACCGCTCGTGCCGCCTGGGTCGATGGAAATCGGTGCGTTGCGCCGCGATCCGAGTCCGTCGAAGCCCGACCGTGCCGCCGCTGCGTTCAAGGGCTCGTGCCCATCCACGAGGATGCAGCTGAGGTTCGTCTCGCGCATCGCGATCGCGCCTTGGCTGGCGCCGAGCGCGATGCCTAGCGGCGCCGTGTCCCATCGCTCAAGCTCGTCTCGCCCGACGATCACCGACCGCGCCCCGCGCATCGCGTGCCGCCGGTTCGCCTCGAGCACCACCTGCGCCGCCAGCGCGGCCGGGAAGCGATCGTTGCGGTCAAAAGGACGGAGGCGAATGGTCACATCGCGATCGATCTGCGCGATCATCCGCACGCCGTACTGCGCGACGCGGTATCCCGGTGCGCGGAACTGCAGGATGTACGACCCGGGACGCAGGTCGATCAGGATGAAGCGTCCATCGTTCCCCGTCTCGGTGCGCCGATCCAAGCCGAGCACGTCCACCACGACCCCAGGGACGGGGCGGTCCCGGTCATCGAGCACCGTGCCAACGACCTGGTTCATCAACTGCCCAACGACGGAGATGGCATCCAAGCGCGCGACCGTGGGCGCGAGCACGATCGCGATGTTCAGAGTTTGTCCGAGCGGGACTTCGAGCTCGGCCACGGCCGGCTGGTAGCCCAGCGCGCGAATCGTGACACGCAGCTGGCGCGTGGGGAGGCCGCCCAGTGCGAAGGCGCCGCTGGAATCCGTCCGCGCCTGCAGGACCGGGGAATCGATGGTCACCCGGGCGTCCGCAATGGGATTGCCTTGCGGGTCGCGGACGACGCCGGCGAGCGCGCCACGCGACGTAACGGTGACGCTGGATTCTTGAGCGCTGGCGGGCGTCGCCGTGCCGAACAGTGCGAACGCAACGATCACTCCGAGCCCACGCCAGCGACGTTCCTGAGCAACCGTGCGCATCAATAGAACCTCCGTGGCCAAACGATACCCCTCAGCCGCCGGAATGTCACGCACGGCCCCTCCCCGCTAGCTTCCGGTCGTGACCCGTCGCGATACCTGGGACCTGTTGCTGCTCGGCGCCGTGTGGGGCGCCGCATTTCTCTTCACGCGCATCGCCGTCCCGCACTTCGGAGCCGTGGCCCTGGTCGAGGTGCGCGTCGCGCTCGCCGCGGCCGTGCTCGTGGCCTGGCTGGCGGCCCGCGGCCAGCTCGGCGCGTTGCGCGGACGCTGGGGCGCGCTGGTGGTGATCGGCGCAATCAACACAGCGGTGCCCTTCGCGCTCTTCGCCTATGCCACGCGCACGGTGCCGGCCGGCTTCGCGGCGGTACTGAACGCCACGGTCCCGCTCTTCGGTGCGCTGGTGGGACGCATCGTGTTCGGCGAGCGCTTGGGCATCGACCGCGGCGTGGGATTGTTCATCGGCTTCGTGGGCGTGGTGATCTTGGTGATCCCCAAGCTGTCGATCGGCGGCGGTTCACTTGCAGTGAGCGCGGCACTCAGCGGCGCGTTGCTCTACGCGATCTCGGCGCACCTCACGCGGCGGATGCTCCCGGGGATGTCGTCGTTGGCGATCGCCGCCGGCAGTCTCGTGACGTCCACCGCGCTGCTCGCGCTGCCGGCGCTGTGGCTGCGTCCGGCGACGATGCCGCCGGCCGGCGCGTGGTGGAGCGTCGTGGCGCTGGCGCTGCTGGCCACTGCACTGGGCTACGTGCTGTACTTCAGGCTGCTCGAGCGCGTCGGCCCCACCGGCGCGATGGCCGTGACCTACCTAATCCCGATGTTCGGGATGGTGTGGGGCGCGCTCTTCCTGCGCGAAGCGGTGACGGCGACGATGCTGATGGGCTGCGGCTTCATCCTCGGCGGCGTGGCCGTCACCACCGGCATCTTCAGAAGCTGGGTACCGTCGCGCCGTCTACCGCCATCCCCATAGCGTGGTAGCCCTTGTCCACGTAGAGCGTGGTGCCGGTGATGCCACTGGCGAGGGGTGAACAGAGGAAGGTCGCCGCGTGGCCGACTTCGACGGCCTCCAGTGCTTCGGGGAGCGGCGTGTTGGACTGGCAGTACTTCACCATATTGTCGATGATGCCGATCGCGCTGGCGGCGCGCGACGCATAGGGGCCCGCCGAGATGGTATTCACGCGGATGCCGTACTTGCGTCCCGCTTCATACGCGAGCACGCGCGTGTCGCTCTCGAGCGCGGCCTTGGCCGAGCTCATCCCGCCGCCGTAGCCGGGAATCGCGCGCTCGCTGGCCATATACGTGAGCGAGGCCACGCTGCCGCCGCTGCGCATCAGCGGCCCGAAGTGCCGCACCATCGAGATCAGCGAGTAGGCGCTGGCGCTCACGGCGGCGAGATAGCCGGCGCGGCTGGTGTCCATCAACGGCTTCTTGACCTCAGGCCCGTTGGCCAGCGAATGCACGACGATGTCCAGCGGCTTGTCGCCGAAGTCGGCCTGCATCTTCGCGGCGAGGCCGGCGATGGAGAAATCGCCGACGTCCTTGTAGCGCTTGCTCTCGCGCAGCTCCTGCGGTGCGTCCTCGAGCGTGTCGAAGACGGCGTCGAGCGGATATATCTTCTCGAAGCTGAGCAGCGAGCCGTCCTTGAGCTTGCGCGACTCGTCCATCTTCCCGCGTTCGAGCAGGTTGAGGAAGATGTTGAGCGCCGGCGGCCAGGTGGCGACGCAGACGGTGGCGCCGGCCTCGATGAGGGCCTTGGCGATGGCAAAGCCGAAGCCGCCGTCATCGGCGACCCCAGCGACGAGGGCACGCTTGCCCGAGAGATCGAGAGTGAGCATATGCTGAAATGAAGGGTGCCCGGGCCGCAGGGCAAGGGCACGCTCAGCCCGGATGTGCCGCGCGCCGCAGGCGGTCGTGGATGGCATCCCAGCCGGGGCCCGCCGGCGGACGTTCGATGAGCAGGACTTCGCAGCGCCGTTCGTCGGCTTCGTGCAGGGCATCGTAGAGGCCGGCGGCGTAGCGCGCCGGGTCGGCGCCCAGCGAGACTCGCATCGTCGGCGTCCACGAAAGCTCGGGCGCGAGCGTGCAGAGCAGTAGGCCCGTTGCGGCGCTCGCGGGCTCGCCCACAAGCCGCGCCGACAGCTCTGCCGGCTCCAGCAGCTCGACGCGCGCGCGCGGCGCATAGTGCCGCGCCGCCATCCCCGGCGAGGCCTGTGCTGCATCGGCGCGAGCCGGCGCAGCGCCACGACTCACCGGTCCCACCACGGCCTCGAGCTCCTCGCGCGTGATGCTGCCTGGACGCAGTAACACCGCGCGGCCGCCGCTGACGTCCACCACGCTGCTCTCGATGCCGACGCGCGTGTGCCCAGCGTCGAGGATGAGATCCACCGCGCCACCGAGCCCGCGCGCCACCTGGGCCGCCGTGACGGGCGAGACTTCGGTGAAGCGGTTGGCGCTGGGCGCGGCGAGCGGCAGTCCGCAGGCGCGAATCAACGCCAACGCGACCGGATGGTCCGGCACACGCACCCCGAAGGTGTCGAGCCCAGCCGAGAGCGCTGCCGGAACCGTCGCCTTGCGACGCACGACGAGCGTCAGCGGACCCGGCCAGAACCGTTCAGCCAAGGCCTGCGCCATCGTCGGCCATTCGGCGGCGAGGCTGCGCGCCTGCGCTGCGTCGGCGACGTGCGCGATCAGCGGATTCTGTGCCGGTCGCCCCTTGGCGGCGTAGATGCGCGCGATGCTTTCGGGCGAGAGCGCGTTGCCGGCCAGTCCGTACACCGTCTCCGTCGGCATCGCCACGAGCCCCCCGCGGCGGATGACCTCGGCCGCCCGCGCGATGACGGCGGCGTCCGGCGCCGCCGCATCCACCGGGACGATGACGGGCGAGCTCATCCGCCTCGTAGTGCGCGGCTCGCGGTGCGCGCGCACTCGGCGAGGATCGCGGCGGCCACGAAGAGCGCGTCTTCGTCGGGATCGAAGCGCGGCGTGTGCACACCGGCGCGCGGCCGCCCTTCGCGCCAGGTCCCGATGCGCATAAAGCAGCCTTCCACACGTTCAGTGTAGAACGCGAAGTCCTCGCCGCCCATATTCGCCACCGGCAACGTGTGCAGTGATTCCGCACCGAGCAATGCCGCGGCGGCATCCTGCGCCCAGGCGGCGGCGCGCAGGCCGTTGAGCAGCGGCGGTGTGCCTTCGGATAGCTTCACTTCGGCCGTGAGCCGGTGCGCCGTCGCGACGGCGTGGGCGAGGCGTTCGAGCTCTTCGCAGAGCAGCGCGCGCGAGCCCGGCGTCGTGGCGCGGATGGTGCCGGTGCAGCGTGCGGTCTCCGGAATCACGTTCGGCGCCGAACCGGCCTCGAACTGGCCGACGGAGATCACGCCGGGCAGGGCAGGGTCGAGCCGCCGCGAGACGATCGTCTGCACGTCGCTGACGAAGGCCGCCATCCCGACGATCGGGTCGAGCGTGTCTTGCGGCCGCGCGCCGTGGCCGCCGCGTCCGGTGAAGACGATCTCGAAAGTGTCTGTGCTGGCTGCCAGCGCGCCGGCCGTGGCGACGAGTTCGCCAACGCTGTAGCGCCAGTCGACGTGCCCGCCGAAGATCGCCCCGACGCCCTCCAGCGCGCCCTCGGCGATCATCCGCGCGGCGCCCTCGCCGACTTCTTCTGCGGGCTGGAGGAACAGACGCACTTCGCCGAGGGCCGGTTGCCGCGCGAGCAGCAAGCCCGCGCCGACAGTCCAAGCGGCGTGCATATCGTGGCCGCAGGCGTGCATCACGCCCTCGTGCATCGAGGTCCAAGGCTGGCCGCTGGCTTCTTGGATCGGGAGCGCGTCGATGTCGCCGCGCAGGGCCACGGCCGGTCCGTCGGGATTGACGCCGGGGATCCGCGCTACCAAGCCCGTGTCGGCGATCGCGGTGATGTCGGTGATGCCGACGTCGAGCAGGGCCTCGCGCAGGCGCTGCTGCGTCTGCCGCTCCTGCCACGAGAGTTCGGGTCGTCGGTGCAGCGAGCGTCGCAGCTCGATGAGGAACTTGCGATCGGCGTCGGTGAACTGGTCGGCGACTGCTGTGGGCAGGGTCGGGGTCACGCGCGGAGCTCCTCGGTGCGGACCGTCAGGGCCCGGATGCGTTCTTCGTCAACGGCGACGCCGAGTCCCGGCGCCGCCAGCGGTACGTCAACCATTCCCTGCGCGTCCATCGTCCACTCGGGCGTGACGACGTCCTGCGCCCAGTAGCGGCGGCTCGGCGAGAGGTCGCCGGGCAGCGTGAAGTTCGGCAGCGAGGCCAGCGCGACGTTGTAGGCGCGCCCGATCCCGCTCTCCAGCATCCCGCCGCACCAGACCGGAATGGCGTGCTCCTCGCAAAAGTCGTGGATGGCCAGGCTCTGCGCGAAGCCGCCGACGCGGCCGGGCTTGACGTTGATGATGCGGCCGGCGCGCAGCGCGACCATATCCTGCGCCCGTTCGAGCGAGGTAATCGACTCGTCGAGGCACAGCGGTGTCCGTAGCCGCTTCTGCAGCTCGGCGTGCCGCACGATGTCGTCGTGCGCGAGCGGTTGCTCGATCATCATCAGGTTCAGGGCATCGAGTTGGGCGAGGCGGTCGGCATCGGCCAGCGTATACGCGTTGTTCGCGTCGGCCATCAGGTGCGCTTCGTCACCGACGGCGTGCCGTACGGCCGCCACCCATTCGACGTCGCAGCCAGGCATAATCTTGATCTTGACCTTCTGGTACCCCGCCGCCACCGATCGGGTCGCCTTCTCCACCAGCGTCGCGATGTTCGGCTGGATGCCGAGCGAGATGCCGGTGGCGATCTGCGTGCGCGTGCCGCCGAGCAGGCGCGCGAGCGGCAGCCCAGCCTGCAGCGCGGCCAGCGACCAGCAGCCCATCTCGAGCGCGGCCTTGGCCATCTGGTGTCCGCGCACGTCCTGCTCGAGCAGTTCGTGCACCGCCGTGTGCGCGACCGGCTTGCCGAGCAGGCGCGGCGCGAGGAATCGCACCAGGGTCGGCCAGGCGGTGTCGATGGTCTCCGACGAATAATTGGGCGCGTCATCCACCACGCTCTCCGCCCAGGCCATCGCACCGTCGCGGTCGTAGAGCTCTACGAGCAGGATGCGACGGTCGCTCCACACGCCGGACGAAATGCGGAACGGCTCCACCAGCGGGAGGCGGATTTCGCGGAGGACGATGCGGTCGAGCGTGATCACGGCTGCGTCCGGCTCAGGAGATAGCGGCCACCGTCGTCGTCGGCGAGGAAGCCGAGCACGCGGTAGCCGCGCGGGAGATAATGCGTGAACGCGCGTCGCGTGGCCGCACGCCAGCGGCGGGCGCTCGCGATGTCGTTGCGCACCAAGGCATAGATGTCGCGCGGCACGCGCACCACTACCTGCGGGGCCTCGGCCAACGGGAGCTCCGCGGCGTCGGCACCGACCACCAGCGGCGCGTCGTCCGGGATTGTCGCGAGCGCTGGGGCGCCCTGCGTCTCATCCACGGGCCAGGCCACGATGAAGCGATCGGTCGGCATATCGCCCTGCAGCGGCGAGTTGGTGGTCTCACCGTACATCGATTCCACATACTCGGCGGCGCGGGCGCCCAATCGCGTGAGGTTCAGGTGGGCGTTGCGCGCGACGAGTGGATCGAAGGTCCAATGGATGAACTCGACGCCAAGCGTTCGGCAATGCTCGCGCTGGAAAGCCTTCAGGCGCTCGCCCACGTGGTGCCCGCGCGCATCGGGATGCACCGCGAGCATATCGGACCAATGGGCGAGGCGGCCGTCGCGCAACCCGCTCATCCCGAGCACGAAGCCGAGCATCTTGCCGTCCTCGGCGAAGGCACCGGCGCAGATGCCGCCCAGCTTCTGCATCACGATGAGAATGGCGGGCGGGATTTTATCAGCATAACCGACGCCCCAGATGAGTTCCTGGAGTGCAACACACTGGGTGCGGTCAGCGTGGCTTTCGAAGTGGCGGATCTCGTAATGCACAAAAGGACGGAGGACGGAAGACGGAAGCGGAAGCACGGCGCCCCAGCTAAACTAGGCGCTATGCAATGGGTTCGCATTGGGGCATTCGCGTGGCTGCTCGTGCTGGCACCGACGGCGGTAGCCGAGGCGCAGGCTTCGACGGACAGTGCGCCGCCGCCGCCCTCGCCGGCGTTCAGCTGGCCGGAGGTGAAGGGGTTCTCGGCCACCTTCGCGCTGGGCGGGCTCGCCTACCTCGCGGACCAAGGCGCGCGCGACGCCGTGCGGGCGAGCGGTCCCCAGGGCTCGGCGGCGCTCGATGGCCTGACCGCGTACGGAAATGCCTTCGGGCAGCCGGGAGTGGTCGTCGCCGGAGTGCTCCTGTACGGTGGCGGTCTGGTGGCCAAGCGTCCGGTCGTCGCGTCAACGGGATTCCGGGCGCTGGAGGCCATCGCCGTGAGTGGTGTCGTGACCTCGGGGCTCAAGGGCATCCTTGGACGCGCGCGTCCCGCCGTTGCGCCTGATGCGCCAGATGATTGGCAGTTCGCGCGCGGGATGCGCGTTAAAGGGGGCGACTATCAATCGATGCCCTCCGGACACTCGACCGCCGCCTTCGCGTTCGCCACGGCCGTGACGCTCGATGTCCGCCGTCGCGCGCCGCAGCACGCGCGGTGGGTCGGGGCGCTGAGCTACGCGTCAGCGCTCAGCACCGCCTACGCCCGGATGCACGACGACCGCCATTGGCTCAGCGACGTCACTGTCGGCGCCGGCATCGGAATCGTGACGGCAATGGCGATTGACCGCTGGCACGCCACACGTCGCGACGATCCCATCGACGGGTTCTTCCTGCGCCCGCTGATCGCCGCTTCGCCCCACGGCGGGGCGATGCTCGGCGTGTCGATCCACACCCGATGAACAGCGGCATCTTCATCACTGCCGAGCTCGAGGGCGAACTCGCGGCGCAGATTCACGCGCTGCAGATGGAGTTCGACCCGAAGATGGCGCGCGCCTTGCCGCCGCACATTACGCTCACGGGTTCGTCCGGCGCCGGGCCGTTGCCGCCGGAGCTCTCGGTGGCGGAGCTGAAGGCGGCGATCATCCCCGTGACGGAGCGATTTGCTCCGGTGACGCTCGTGTTCGGCGCGCCCGAGCGGTTCATCGGGCGCAACATCGTCTCGCTGCGGCTGGACCCGCACGGTCCGCTGCGCGCGCTGCACGAGGCCCTCAAGGGCTGTGGGCTCCCCTTCCAGCCGGCGCGCTGGCCGTTTACGCCGCACTGCACGCTCAACTTGTATCCCGAGCTGACGCAGGAGCGCTTGCGCAAGATGCTCGCCGTGCGCATCAGCGAGCCGTTCACGATCCGTCGCTTGCACGTGTATCACACACGGGAGCCGCAGGCTCCGCGGTTGTTGTTCGAGGCGCCGCTGCTCGGCTAGCGCATCGGGACTGCCACGGGCGCGCGGCCCGCGCGCCCGTCGTGCCTCAAGGCCGCAGCGCGCGCTGCACCGCCGAGTCGATGTCCTGATCACCACCCACGCCGCCGTAGATCACCTTACCGCTGCCGTCGAGCACCACCACATAGCTCGTCGCCGGCACGTCATAGTTGGTGACCGCCTGACCACGCCGGTCATAGAAATGCGTGAACCCGCGCAGATGCTCAGCCACGTAGCGCCGCACGCGCTCGGGCGATTGGTTCACGCTTACCGCCACTCCCACGAAGCGCACGCGATCACCATAGCGGCGCTGTGCGGCTTCCATCGCCGGCTCGAGCTGACGGCAGGACGGGCACCACGTGGCCCAGAACTCGATCACCGTCGGCTTGCCTCCGCCGATAACGGAGCTGAGGTTCGCGGCAGCGCCATCGAGCGTCTCGACCGCGGCGGCGGGACCGAGCGTACCGAGCGGAAGGCCGGTGTCTTGCGCACCGGCCGTCGCGGCCGTGCAGAGAAGGAGCGCGCCAAGCGCGCGTCGGAGCATCGTCAGCGTCTTCATCAGAACAGCAGCTTCCCCATTTCAATGAGATAGTACTCGGCTACCGCGAGCATCACGACGCCGAAGCCCTTCTTCACCCAGTTCATCCACGCGCCGGCGCGCGGCAGGCGGGCCAACGCGCCACTCGAGAGCCCGACGACCACAAGCAGCGTGCACATCCCGAGCGAGAACACCAAGAGATACACGAAACCCAGCGTAGGGCTCCCTTGCGTCCCTACCCACGTGAGGATGGCGGCCATCACCGGCGCCCCGCAGGGCGCGGCGACGAGCCCGGACATCGCACCCATAACGAGGGCGCCGCTCACGCGTCCGGCCGTGCCCGCTGTGGCGGCGCGTGCCTGCCACGAGGCCGGCAGACGGATGGGAATCACGTCGAACATCGCCAGCGCAGCGAGGATCAGCACGTTGGCCATCGCGAAGTACAGCCACGGGTTGGTGCTGATGGTGCCGAACATCGTGCCCGTCACGCCGGCGATGATGCCGAGCGTGGAATAGACGGCGGCCAGACCCACCACATACGCCAGCGTCAGCAGCAGCGTGCGCCCTCGGGGCGGCTTCGCGTCCCCGACCGTCTGCCCGCCGACGATGGCAGCAGTAATCGGGATCATCGGGTAGATGCAGGGATTCAGGCTCGTGAACACGCCCGCGAGGAAGACCAGCCCGAGCGCAGTGAGCGGGCTGGACGAGAGTTGGGCGGAGATGCCGGTGAAGTCCACGAATCGATTCGGTCAGGGCGCGGCGACGAGGCCGGTGATGACGAGCGGAATGCCGGCTTGCACGGGCCCGGCCCTACGAAGATGCAACACGAGCCCGCCGTCTGGGCTGCGGACGGCTGACTCCACCCCCGACGAACTCCGCAGCCAGCCGGCTGGTTCGCCGGGGCGCAGGCTCTCGCTGGGTGTCGTCGCCGGACGCCAAGTGCCGTCGATCGCCGCGGTCACGACGGCACGGCGGGCCAGCAGGGTCGGCGCGTGCGCTTGGGTCGCGGGCGTCGCCGTAGGCATCGCTGCTTCCTCCAGCATCCCGAGCGAGGCCAGCACCCGCTGCGCCCCTTCGACGAACGCCGCCGTCGCTCGAGCGTCCTCGCGCGCGGCTCCGCGTTCAAAGACAGTGATGGCCGGCACACCGCTCAGATGCGCAGCCGTCTGCAAGAAGCGCGACTCGGCGAGGTCGCGCGGCCCGCCTTCGTCCCAGACGATGGTCGGCGTCGCCCAGACAGCCGCGAGCGCGCGCGCCGCCGAGTCTACGCGCGGGTCGAGGCCGGGGCGTGCCGCGTAGGCGAAAGCGCCGACGGCTTCGTCGCCATCGGAACCGTGCAAGTCCACGAGGTAGTCCGCCTGCGCGACGACCTCGCGCAACAGGCGCGCGGCCAGCCGCTCGGTCGGGCGGCCGTCGGGATTGCCGGGAAACACCCGGTTGAGGTTGAGGGAGTCGTCGGGCGAGACCTGGGCGAGCCCGGCAGCGAAGCCTGCGGCATTCGCCGGCGCGACGAGCAGCACGCGGCCGCGGCGTAGGCGGCCTGGTAGGAGCAGCCGAAGCGAGTCCACGGCGTGTACCGCCGCGACCTTCCCGCCGTGGACGCCGGCGACGAAGGCGACCGTCGGTCCAGCGGCCGGACCCGTGATCGCGGTCACGGGCAGCGCAGGAGCCGGCGGGTAGCGTTGCTCGGGCGTCCCGGTGCAGGCGGCGCCGGCCAGGACGATCCAAACCGCCAGCAGCCGGGTATACGCCTGAAACGAGAAGCGCCGCTCGCGCGTCCCTGTGGCAACCCCGTTCCGGAGACATCCCGTGTTCAGCCGCATCCGTGGAATGTATGAGGCCCTGACCCAGACCCTCGAGGCAAGCTGGCTGCCGCTGGTGGTGGGCTTGGCGGTCGTCGCGGTGCTGGCACGGGTGACCTGACGGGTCGGCGGGCCGCCGACCGGGGCGGCGCGAGTATCTTTCACGGCTGGATGCGCTCGAGTGCGCATCCAGCCGTTTCGATTTGACAGGAGAGATCCCGCGTGGCTCCGCAGTTCATTTATGTGATGAAGGCGCTGAAGAAGGTCGTGCCGCCTTCGCGCATCATTCTCGACGACATCTGGCTGTCCTTCTACCCCGGCGCCAAGATCGGCGTGCTCGGCGCCAACGGCGCGGGTAAGTCCTCGCTGCTGCGCATTATGGCCGGCGTCGACACCGAATTCCAAGGCGAGGCCTGGGCCCACAAGGGCACGCGCATCGGCTACCTGCCGCAGGAGCCGGAACTCGACCCGAACCTCGACGTGCGCGGCAACGTGGAGCTGGCCGTGAAGGCGCAGCGCGACGCGCTCAACGAGTTCAACGCGATCTCGGAGAAGTTCGCCGAGCCCGACGCCGACTTCGACGCGCTGATGGAGCGTCAGTCCAAGCTGCAGGAATACATCGACCAGCACGACCTCTGGAACCTCGACAACAAGATCGAGGTGGCGATGGACGCGCTGCGCCTGCCGCCGGCCGAGGCGCCGGTGACGAATCTCTCCGGCGGCGAGAAGCGTCGCGTGGCGCTCTGTAAGGTGTTGCTCGAGGAGCCGGATATGCTGCTGCTCGACGAACCCACCAACCACCTCGACGCCGAGTCGGTGGCGTGGCTGGAGCACTTCCTTGAGCGCTTTCCGGGCACCGTCGTGGCCATCACCCACGATCGGTACTTCCTCGACAACGTCGCCAAGTGGATCCTCGAGCTCGACCGCGGCAAGGGCGTGCCGTACGAGGGCAACTACTCCGGCTGGCTCGAGCAGAAGCAGCAGCGGTTGGCGCTGGAAGAGAAGCAGGCCAGTGCCCGCCAGAAGACGCTGCAGAAGGAGCTTGAGTGGGTGCGGATGGCGCCGAAGGCGCGGCAGGCCAAGAGCAAGGCGCGCCTCCAGGCCTACGAGCAGCTCGCCAGCGAGGCGCAGAACGACCGGGTGATGCAGAACGAAATCATCATCCCGCCGGCGCCGCGGCTCGGCAACGACGTGGTGCGCGCCAAGGGCCTCAAGAAGGCCTTCGGCGACAAGCTGCTCTTCGACAACCTGAACTTCGACCTGCCGCGCGCTGGCATCGTCGGCATCATCGGGCCCAACGGCGCCGGCAAGACGACGCTGTTCCGGATGATCAACGGGCTCGAGAAGGCGGACGGCGGCACGCTCACCATCGGCGAGACGGTGCAGATCTCCTACCAGGACCAGCACCGCACGCTCGAGGGCAAGCGCACGCTGTGGGAAGAGATCTCAGGCGGCCGCGAACAGATCGTCGTCGGCAAGAAGGAACTCAACAGCCGCGCCTACGCCTCGAGCTTCAACTTCAAGGGCGCCGACCAGCAGAAGCTCGTCGCCAACCTCTCCGGCGGCGAACGCAATCGCCTGCACCTCGCCAAGACGGTGATGCAGGGCGGCAACCTGCTGCTGCTCGACGAACCGACCAACGACCTCGACGTCGATACGCTCCGCGCGCTCGAAGAGGCGTTGCTCGACTTCTCGGGCTGTGCGGTGATCATCTCGCACGACCGCTGGTTCCTCGACCGCGTGGCGACGCACATCCTGGCCTTCGAGGGTGACTCGGAGGTGGTGTGGTTCGAGGGCAACTACCAGGCCTACATCGAGGACCTGAAGCGCCGGAAGGGCGCGGATGCGGATCAGCCGCATCGGCTGAAGTACAAGCCGTTGGTGCGGTGAAGACGGAAGACTGAAGACGGAAGCTTGAAGGGCGCGCTGAGCTCACTCGGTGCGCCCTTCAAGCTTCCGTCGTCCGTCATCCGTCTTTACTCGTGCCCGTGCATCCCCGCCATACTCCCGTTCGCGATGCCGAGGTGGTGCGGGGCGTGGTGATCGCCGAGCGCCACCACGCCGATGAAGCCGAGCCCGCGGATGCGGGCGACGGCACGCGCGTCACTGGGGTTGGCTGCGAGGGCGGCGAAGCGGACGCCATCGGGAACCTCGGCCACTGACATCCGGATCGCGCCGGTAGCGTCGCCGGTCCGCGCGCGCGCCTGGGTCATCCGGCGGATCGCCTCAAGCGTACGACCGCTCCCCGTCACGGTGAACGCGGCGCCCCCAGCTACCGATTCGGCCCGCACGGTCGCGCGCATCGTCACCTCGTCCATATCGATGAGGTGCTGCCGCAGTGCCTCGATGTTCACCTTGGACCAATCCGTGCGGGGGTCGGCATCGAGCATCCGCACGATCTCGGCGATGGCCGTGAACGCGGACTGCCCGCCTTCCTTGGGCGGGTCGGCGGCGGGATGCTGCATCCCCGGGGTGTGAACGTGATCCTGCGCCTGCGCCGGGACGGCAAGCGCAACAACGGCGGTGAGACACATCACGAAACGGCGCATCGGTTTCTCCGTAAGTTTGCGGTGCCGCCCTTCCGCAGATGCGGCGGCCACCATCAATGTAGTTGTACCACCAACCACCATCACCACGTATGCGTCGCGCGCTCAGCACGTTCATCGCTTTTCTGCTCCTCGCCACCCCGTTGTCCGCGCAGGACCTCACGATCACCACTGACGTCCTCGACCGCTTCGTCACGGCGCACGACCGCGAGCGCGAGGAGATCGCCGCGCTGGATCCGCAGCTGCGCGAGGTGGACCAGAAGATCCGTCGCTTCCGCGAATGCCGCATTGCCTTCGAGGCGGCGGGCTCAGCGTCACGCAGTCGTCTTGGCGGATTGGCTGCCCGTGCCGGCATCCGCGCCCGCTGCGGCGCCAATGACGAACAAGAAATCGCGCGCGAGAAGGAGACGCTGCGCACGCAGGCCACGGCGCGCGCTGCGCAGGCCGGCAACTTCACGGTGCCGCAGTTCTCGCGGCTGCGCCTGCGGCTCGAGCGCATCTACGCCTACGGCGACCGGGTCGGCCTGTCCGACTCCGAGCTCGACGCCGTCAACGCGCGGCGCGAACGCTTCGGCAGCATCTACGGTGTGAACGCCGCGGCCGTCACGGCGGCCGTCGAAGGGCTCGGGCGCAGCACAAGCGGGATTCCCACCGCCGGGCAGTGGACTCCTGACTACACGTGGCTGTACGTCGCCCAGCTCTGGGGAATGATGTACGGCACTGGCGCGAACGTCTTCGACGAGGCCTACCAGCCCGGGCAGTGGACGCGATGGGAGCTGGTCGGCGGCGGCGCGGACGAGAAGATGCTCATCGAGCGCGCCTTCATCAGCCGGGCCGAGGACGGCAGCGAATGGTGGCGCTACAAGTCGGTCACGGCCGGCGACACGCTGGTCCTCGAGGGGCTCTTCAAGAGCGCCGGCGACGGACTGCAGGAGCTCGTGCGGATGCGCGGGCGGATGCCAGGCGAGCGCGAGGCCAGCGAGTTGATGGTGCCCGAGAATATGGCGACGCTGCAGGCCTGGGGGATGTTCCGCTCGCGCCCGACCAAGGAGAGCGTGGACGGCGCGACGGTCGGCACGGAGAACGTGAGCACCCCGGCCGGTAGCTTCTCTGCGCGCCGCGTGCGCTTCGGCGGCGCAGGAGCGCGGCAGGAATGGTGGCTGAGCGCGCAGGTACCGGGGGGCTGGGTGCAGTACGTCGTGCGCGCTGACGAGAAGGAAGACGGCTTCACGATGCGCTTGGCGGCGCACGGGACCGGCGCCCGCAGCGAACTCGGGTCGCGCTGAGTCGCTCGACATTCCCAGTGGCCCGGGCGAGATTCGCGTGATGAACAATCTCGCCCGGGCCTTCGCGCTGCTCGCCGTCGCCGCGGCCCCCGCCGCCCCCGCCGCAGCGCAAGACACCAAGCTGGTCGTTCTCGGCACGGGCACGCCCAACGCCGATCCCGAGCGCAGCGGTCCGGCGCTGGCCGTCGTGCGCGGCGAGCGCTCGTACTTGGTGGACGCCGGACCTGGCGTCGTACGGCGTGCCAACGCGGCCGCCGCACGACACGGCCTCACGGCACTCACTCCGCCGCAACTGCGCACGGTGTTCCTGACGCACCTGCACTCAGACCACACGCTGGGCCTGCCCGATGTGATCTTCAGCGGATGGACGCTCGAGCGCGACGTGCCGCTCGTGGTGTATGGTCCGCCCGGCACGAAGGCGATGGTGGACCACCTGCACGCGGCCTATGCCGCGGACATCCGCAATCGTCTGGATGGCGCCGAACCGGCCAACGCCGATGGCTGGAAGGTGACGGTGCACGAGATCGAGCCGGGCGTCGTGCTGGACGACGGCAACCTGCGGGTGACGGCCTTCGCCGTGCCGCACGGTGACTGGGAGGTCGCGTTCGGATATCGCTTCGATGCCCCCGACCGCTCGATCGTCATCTCGGGCGACACGCGCGCCAGCGATGCAGTCGTCGCCGCTTGCAACGGTTGCGACCTCCTCGCGCACGAGGTGTACTCGGCGGTGCAGTTCCGCACGCGGCCTCCGGAGTGGCAGCAGTATCACGCGCGGGCGCACACTTCCACTGACGAGCTGGCGGCCATCGCCCAGCGCGCGCGGCCGGCGGCGCTGCTGCTGTATCACCAGCTCTACTGGGGCACCGACGACGCCGGCCTCGTGGCCGAGCTGCGGAGTGCGGGTTGGCGCGGTGCGCTGGAATCCGCGCGCGACCTCGGCGTCTACTGAACGCGACGCGTCAGCGGACCACCCACACCCACGAGAGCACGAGCGTGTGGTTCCATTCGTGCACCTGGCGGGAGGTGATGCGGCTCCATTGGTGCAGGTAGCCGAGCTCCACGCGCTGGCGTGCGTCGATGGGGATGCCGACGCCGACCTGCGCACGATTCTGAAAGCGGCGCTTCAGCGCGTCGTCGTGCCCGATGGGCAAGAAGAATTCGTTCGCCACGAAGCCCAGCGCCGGCCCCGCCGACGTCGGCTGCCACGCGAGCGGACGCTGCGCCCTCGCGAAGTATCGGACGCGCTGCTGATACGTGAACGGGCTGAGGTCCCCGTCCGGCTGCACGACGCCACCCCAGCGCTGCTCGAGTCGCAGGCGCTGCACCACGCTGCCGCTGCCCACCGCCGAGCTCAGCACGAGCTGCTGCCAGGTGCGGTGCTCACGGATTGGCAGCGGGTTGGGCGATTCGCCGTACGGCGCTGTCGCGATGTACGCGTAGCCCCCGCCCGCACGCAGTCCGTCGCGCAGGGTCACCTGCACGCCCGGACGCAACAGCACCTGCTGCGGCTCGGCGCCAAGGTCCATCCGGCGCCAGTGGCCATCGAACCACAGCGCCGTGCGCGGCGCCACGGCGTGGTCCACGAAGGTGTTGAGCCAAGTGGCCGGCTGTTGCAGGGTGGTCCAATCATCCTGCGCGGCGAGTGGTGCGGCGCCGAGCGCCAGCACGATGATGAGTCGTCGCATCCCGAAGGATAACAAGGTGCGCAGGGCGCGACCTCCCGCTAACTTCGCGGCATCACAACTTTACTCGCTCACGACGCAGCCTTGATCTACTCGCGGTACGTCGCCCTCGGGGATTCGTCCACCGAAGGGCTGGAAGATCCCGGCACTGACGGACGGCACCGCGGCTGGGCGGACCGTCTGGCGCAGCACGTAGCCGATGCCCAGCGTGCGCCGCTGCAGTACGCCAACCTTGCGGTGCGCGGTCGCAAGACGCGGCACTTGGTGGAGGAGCAGCTCGCGCCGGCGCTGGCGATGCAACCTGACCTCGCCACGGTGTTCTCGGGCACCAACGACATCATCCGCTCCAACTTCTCGCTCGATTCGGTGATGGCCGACCTGCGCACGCTGCACACGGCGCTGCGCGGCGCTGGGGCGACGGTGCTGACGATCACGATGCCCGACCTCAGCGAAGTGGCGCCATTCGCGCGACGCGCGCGACCGCGGCTGCTCGCATTCAACGAGGCGGTGTGTGCGCTCTGCGCGGAGACGGGCGTGTTGCTCCTGGATGTGGCGCGCTTTCCGAGTGCCTGCGATCCGCGGCTCTGGCACGAGGACCGCCTGCACGCCAACGCCGAGGGGCATCGCCGCATCGCCGCGGGGCTCGCGCACACGCTCGGCCTGTCTGGCTTCGACGATTCTTGGGCTGCGGCGCTGCCGCCAGCGCCAGCGCCGAACGCGGCGGCGCGTGCGGCGGAAGACCTCCGCTGGGCATCGAAGTATCTGTTTCCGTGGCTTCTGCGCCGTGCGCTCGGGCGCTCGTCGGGCGACGGGGTGGAGCCGAAATACCCGCAACTGCGTCCCGTGCTGCCCGGCTGACCCGCTTCACGCCGGGCCAGAAATGCGCCATACTGGGAAATGGCGACGCTCTACGAAATCCCCGTCACGACGATCGACGGCCGGGACCAGACGCTGGACGCATACCGCGGCCAGGTGCTGCTCGTCGTCAACGTAGCGAGCCAATGCGGCTTCACGCCGCAGTACACGGGACTGGAACGCCTGCAGCGCGAACTGGGTCCGCGCGGGTTCAGCGTGCTCGGGTTCCCCTGCAACCAGTTCGGCGCGCAGGAGCCCGGCGACCCGGAAGAGATCAAGTCGTTCTGCTCGCTACGCTACGACGTGAGCTTCCCGATCTTCAGCAAGGTGGAGGTCAACGGCAGCGGCACGCATCCGCTGTTCGCCAAGCTCAAGCGCGAACGCCGCGGCGTGCTCTGGACCGAGGCGATCAAGTGGAACTTCACGAAGTTTCTCGTCGGCCGTGATGGTCGCGTGCTGGCGCGCTTCGCGCCGAAGGACACGCCGGAGATGATCCGCGGCGCAATCGAAAAGGCGCTGGGGTAGTCCCCCGGCGCCTGTTCGACTGCCTTGCGCTGCCCGCGTCTTGCGCGTTCCGGTTCGCGCTGCGCGCTCAGCGCATTCCGGCCTTGGTGTCCGGATCGCGGCGCAGTCCGTCCACGCTCGGGCCCGGCCGCTGCCGCGGCCATTGCTCGGCCAGCGTCATCCCGTCGTAGAGCCGGCCGTTCTTCATCACCGCGCTGATGCTGTTGGTATTGCGCAGGTCGGCGAGCGGGTCGCGATCGAGGATCACGAGGTCGGCCAGCTTGCCGGCTTCGATTGAACCGAGCTGCTGTCCCAGCCCGATGGCGTCGGCGCCGACGGTGGTCGCCACGCGCAGCACGTCGTGGTTGGACCAGCCGCCTTCCTTGAGCAGCCACATCTCCCAGTGGTAGCCGAGGCCCTGGAACTGGCCGTGACTGCCGATGCCCACGCGTCCGCCCTGCTGGAAGATCTTGTACGCATCGGCGGCGTGCTTGGGGAAGGCGTACTCGTCATCGGAGAACCAACCACCCGGCGTACCGTCGGTGGGGCGGCGGCCGACGCGGCGGCGCGTGTTGGCCGCGAGCTCCGCGTACGGCATCCAGCGCCGCACCTTGGGATCGTCATACGGCTTCTCGCGTGTGTAAAACCAGTTCTCGCCCCAGGGGCCGCCGTAGTTCACGACCAGCGTCGGCGTGTAGGCGATGCCCGTCCACGCGAAGAAGCCCGTGACGTCGCCGTACAGCGGCGTCACCGGAATGTTGTGCTCCTGGCCGCTGTAGCCGTCCTGTGCCATCGAGAGGTTGAGACGGAAGTCCAGCGAACCCTCGGTGGTCGGCATAATCTCCTGTTCGCGCGCGGCCTGGATGATCCACTGCCGCTGCTCGCGATTGCCGGCCACGTACATCTTGATGGTCTTGGTGTCGTAGTAGCGGCTGTAGCGCCGCAGCACGCGCCGCGCGTCCTCGAGGTTGCGCACGTTCTCTTCCCAGAACACGCCCGGGCCGGTGCTGTACACGCGCGGGCCCATCGAGAGTCCCGCGTCCACCATATCGCCGTAGGTGAGCACGTCGGTGGTCGCGGTCTGTGGGTCGCGTGTGGTCGTCACGCCATAGGCGAGGTTGGCGAGGTACATCCACGGCTGCGCCTTATGGATGCCCCACGACGGCCACATATGCGCGTGGGTGTCCACGAAGCCCGGGATCACCGTGCGTCCGCTGACGTCGCGGATGGTGGCGTCGGCGGGAATCTCCACGCTGCCGCGCGCGCCCACGGCGCGGATGCGGTTGTTGACGATGACGATGTCGGCGTTCTCGATGATCTCGGTGCCGCGCATCGTGATCGCGCGGCCACCGCGCAGCACCAGCGTCCCGCGCGGGATGTCCCGCGCGATGGGCACGCTCACGCGGCGCTCCACCGGCTCGTAGGGCTTGGGCTTGAGCGTGGTGTCGGCGCGCCAGGTCGCAGAATCGCGCAGCGCCAGCTCGCGCACCCGCGCCGAGTCGATGTCATAGCGCGCGATGGCATTGCCGATGCCCCAGAGCACGGAGCGGCCACTGGTGAGCCACGACGGGAACTGCCCGCCGATGTCGGTAAGCTTGCGCGACGGGAACGCCGCGTTGTCGACATTGGCGACGGAGATCGTCACCGCCTCGCCACGCACCTGCGGCACGGTCACCACGTAGATGTGGTTGCCGACGGTCGCGAGCGCTTGGTCGCCGCGCGGCGCCATTATCGTGAGGCTGGCCGGCGGTGGCGGGTTGTCCTCGCGCGGATCGTCGCTGTCCTCCTCGCAGTACACGTGCGACTCGGCGCACTCCACCGAGCTGCCGGGCGCGATCGGACCGGTCACGCGCACGATGCGGATCTCGTCGGTGCCGTCCCAGCGGATGGACGAAAGCCCCTGACCGCTGGAGAGGACGATGCGTGAGGTATCCTGCGTGAAGTGCGGCCGCGTGCGGCCCTGCGTCTCGGCGATCACCGTCGCGGCGCCGCCAGCGGCCGGCACCCAGACGAACTCCGTCGCCGCGCCCGGCGCACCCTGCGCGACGGCGTCGGCGAAGGCGCGAGCAGGGCCGCGGATGGCGACTACGCGACGGCCGTCCGGCGACCAGGCCGGCTGCTGATAGAATGCCGGCTCCGTCGTGAGCGGGGCGGGGGAGGCGTTGCGTGCATCGAGCGCGATGCGCATCACGCGGCCGGCGCTGCCGTCCCAGGTGACGTAGGCCAGCGTGCGCCCGTCGGGCGACCACGCCGGCTGCGCCTCGACGACATCGGCGTTGGTGACGCGCCGCGGCGTGCCGCTGGGCCAATCCATCACATAGAGGCGGTCGAGCACGGTGAAGGCGAGGCGACGCCCGTCCGGCGAGAGCGCCGGATCACGCAGTTGCCGCGCGACGAAGGTGGACGAATCCGACACCGCGTACTCGAACTGCACGCGGGGGCCGGCCGCGATCTCGGCCTGCACGCGGAATGGAATCTCCGCCTGGCCTGAGCCGTCCATCGCGATGCGCCAGAGCTTGCCGCCGTACGAGGCAACCAGGCTGCGGCCGTCTGGCGTGAAGGCCATTCCCGGCAGCGCGTCGAGCGCGGCGCGCGATTCCATATCGTCGCGCTGGGTGGGGAAGGCCAGCCAGCGGTCCTCGCCGGTGACGAGATCGCGCAGGCGCAGACCCGTCTGCGCGTCGAAGCGCGAGCCGTAAACGACGACGCGATTGTCCGGCGAAAGCGTCGGACGTGCCGCCGAACCGTACGAGAAGGTCTGCGTCACCGAGCGACCCGTCTCGCGGTCGTAGCGCACGAGCTGGTACTGCGGGAAGTTCGCGTTGTAGTGCCAGGCACCGTTGCGTTCGGCGAACCACACGTAGCGTCCGTCGCGGGTGACCGCGGGGCCGGAATGCGCCTGCGTGGCGGCGTTGCCCGTGGTCGCGATCAACTGCGTGCCGCTGCCGCCGTCGCGATGGTAGATCCACAGCTTGGTGGTGCCGCCGCGGAAGGGCGCGCGCGCCGCCACGAGATACTGTCCGTCCGGCGTCCACGTGGGCGACACGTAGCGGTTGGTCTTGCCGCGTGTCAGTTGCGTCTTCTTGCCGCTGGCGACTTCGAGCAACCAGAGGTTGTCGCCGCCGTCCTCGTCGCTCACGTAGACGATGTGCTTGCCGTCCGGCGAGAAGCGCGGCTGCGCGTCGAAGGGCATCCCGCTGGTGAGCGCCGTCGCCGTGCCGCCGCCGATCGGCATCGTGTACAGGTCGCCGAGCATATCGAACACCAGGGTGCGGCCGTCGGGCGAGACGTCCACCGAGAGCCACGAGCCTTCGGTGGTGTTCAGCGTCCAGTTCCGCGTGGCCTCCAGCGGCAGGCCGCGGCGCGCCGGGCGGGTGGCGGCGCTGTCCTGCGCCGGCAGGACGAGCGGGAAGAGCAGGGTGCAAGCCAGCAGTCGCAGGATCGCGGGAACGCGCATCGGGGTGCTCCAACGGGGGGAGACGGTCCGCGCACGCTGCGCGGAGCTACAGGCGGAGAACTTCTCCTCGCCGCCGCGGATTGTCCACTCACGATGCCCGATTCCGACGCCACCGACTCTGCCACACCCGCCGAGCCGCCGCCGTCGCCGGCAACGCGCTGGCAGCGTTTCCGGCGCTACGTCACCTGGACCAACGCGCTCACGCTGCTCCTGCTCGCGTGGGTCGCGCCGCGGTTGCTGCCGCACCTCGGCGCCGTGGTCGGCGTGGAATCCGGTCCGGCGACGACGCCCGCCTACGCCTACGTGGGGCTCGACGGCGAGCCACTCTCCGACGAATCGCTGCGCGGCAAGGTGGTGCTCGTGAACTTCTGGGCGACTTGGTGTACGCCCTGCCGCGTGGAAATGCCGGCGCTGGACCGGATGCACCGCCGGCACGAGGATGCGGGCTTTGTAGTCGTGGGGCTGGCGGTGGACCGCGTGAGCACCGAGGCCGTGCGCGACTTCGTGCGCGAGCGAGGCGTCAGTTATCCGATCGCGCACGTGGACCCAAGCGCTGAGGCGACCTTCGGCGGCGTGCGTGGATATCCGACGTCGTTTCTGCTCGACCGCCAAGGACGCATCCGGCACACGGTGATCGGGCCAGTGGCGCCGGTGAGCCTCGAGCCCGCCGTGCGCCGGCTACTGGCCGAGTAGGTGAATCACCGACTTGCCGCTCGGCGCCGCCATCGTAATATTACTTGTTGGTTATACGACGATTGACAATCCCAGCCGGAGCACGCGATGGGCACGTACCACGCCACGATCAAGTGGAACCGCGGCAACGACGAGTTCCTCCGCCAGAAGTACTCGCGCGGCCACACCTGGCACTTCGACGAAGGCATCACCGTGCCGGCGTCGGCCTCGCCGCTGGTCCTGCGCGCGCCGCTTTCGGTGGCCGCTGCGGTGGACCCCGAGGAGGCCCTCGTCGCCTCACTCAGCAGTTGCCATATGCTTTTTGCGCTCTCGCACCTCTCCAAGCACGGCGCGGTCGTCGAGTCGTACGAAGACGCGGCCGAGGGCGTGATGGAGAAGCGACCCGACGGCAAGACGGCATTGGTGCGCGTCACGCTCAAGCCGGTGATCACCGTCAGCGCCAACGCGCCGGACGCCGAGACCTTCGCCAAGCTGCATCACGACGCGCACGAGGAGTGCTACATCGCCAACTCGGTGAACTTCCCGGTGCTCGTGGAGCCGCAGCTGGTCGTCCGCTGAGTGCGCGGCGGGCGCGCCGCTGCGGCGCGCCCGCTCAGTCCGCCACGAGGATGCCGCGCACGTCGCGCGCGATCACCTGGCCGAGCTCGTCCAGCGGCAGGTCGTTCTTGTCCGTGCCGAAGGGCTCCTCGATCTCGCCCGCCAGCAGCTCGAGCCCCATCGTCGCGAAGAACGTGAACATACAGGCGATCACCGTGCCGTAGCCGAACTCGAGCACCAGCCCGAACGGCATAACGAACGCGTACAGCAGCACGAACTGCTTCACGTAGCTCGAATACGAGAACGGGATCGGCGTGTTGCGGATGCGTTCGCAGGAGCCGGCGATGTCGTCGAACTGCTGCAGCAGCGGCGTGAGGCGCAGCAGCGCGTCCGGACCAAGCGCCCCGCCCTCGGCGTCCTGCCGGACCTCGGCGTGGAGCTCGCTCAGCAGGCGGTTCGGCAGGTGCGGGCCCTGGCTACCCACGGGCCGGCGCAGGTGCGTCGCCAGGGTCGGCGGGAAGTCGGCGAGCAGCGTCGCGTAGCGCGCCCGGCGCTCCAGCGGCGCGGCGGCGAGATGCCGAGACAGCCCGCGCGAGACGTTCACGAGCTGGCCCCAGAGGCGTCGCCCCTCCCACCAGCGTTCGTAGGCCGTGTTGGTGCGGAACACCAACAAGAGGCCGAGGATGATGCCGAGGATGGAGAGGAACGAGGGCCCCAGCGGGACCGCCACGCGGAACAGGTCGGTCTCCACCCAGACCACCAAGGCGGCCCAGGCACCGGCGCCGAGCACGTCGAAGAACAGCGTCCGGAAGACCGGGCTCCGCGGGAAATCCAGCAGCACGCGGACCCACTGCTTGGGGTCGTAGGCGATCATACCGATATTATACCGAGTCCCCGAACCCCCATCGCCTATGCGCTCCGCCATCCTCGCCCTGCTCCTGACCGCCTCGGCCACCGCCGCCGCCGCCCAGCAGCGGCCCGTGCCGATGGACAGCGCCCGCGCCCGCCAGCTCTACGTGAGCAACCGGCCGGAAGACCATCCGGTGGCCAACTACGCGCAGCACATCGCCGCCAAGGCGCGCACCGACAGCATCTTCGCCGCGCGCTCGGCCGGCGTGATGCGCTACGAGAAGATCACGTACCGCTCGCAGGTGGACGGGCTCGAGATTCCGGCCTACGTGTTCTCGCCGCTGACCACGCGCCCGCGCGGACACGCGGCGATGGTCTGGGTGCACGGCGGCGTGCACGGCAACTGGGACCAGAACTACCTGCCGTTCATCATCGAGGCGGTGCAGCGCGGATATGTGATCCTCGCGCCGGAGTACCGCGGTTCCACCGGCTACGGCGAGGCGCACCACAACGCCATCGACTACGGCGGCAAGGAGCTTGACGACGTCGAGACGGCGCACAGCGTGCTGCAGGCGCGGCCCGAGGTGGACCCGGCTCGCATCGGCATTATGGGCTGGAGCCACGGCGGCTTCATCACCGCGCACCTGCTGATGCGCGGGGCGCGCACGAAGTTCGTCGCCGGCGTCGCGATGGTGCCGACGACCAACCTCGTCTTCCGGCTGTCGTACAAGGGCCCGGGCTACCAGCGCTCGTTCAGCACGCAGGAGGGCATCCGCGGCCTGCCCTTCGAGCGCCGCGAGGAGTACATCAAGCGCTCACCATACTACCACGTGGATTCGCTCGCGCGTCCGATCCTCGTGCACGTGGCCACCAACGACACCGACGCCGACTTCGTGGAGTCGCAGCCGCTGATCGACGCGTTGCGTGCCCGCAAGCCGGAGCTCTCCGAGACCAAGGTCTACGTGGATCCCACGCCGGGCCCGGCCAGCGGCGGACACACCTTCAACCGCCGCGTGAACCGCGAGACGCTGTTGCGCGACGATTCGCCGGAGCAGATCGACTCCTGGAACCTCACCTGGGCCTTCCTCGAGAAATGGCTCAAGCCGTGACCTCGTGAGCGCGCCGCTGGCGGAGCACCGCGCGGGCTTCGACGACCGCGTCCGCTTCCTCACGGAGCTGGCGCGGCGGCTGCACGTGGTCGGGGTGTCGGCCTCGCGCCTGGAAGGTGCGGTGCGCTCCGTCGCGCTGAGCATCGGCGTGCGGGCCGAGATCTGGTCCACGCCCACCGGCCTGCTGCTCTCGCTCAGCGAAGCGGCGACGCCCAACGCCACGCAGGAGACGCGCGTGCTGCGGCTCGAACCGGGCGACATCCAGCTTGGCGCGCTGGCCAAGCTCGATGCCATTTCCGAATCGGTGGCGGCGGGCACGATGAGCCTCACCGACGCGTGGGACGCAATGCACGCGCTCGACCGACCGGTGAGCATCAAGCAGCAGTTGGCGACGGTGGGGGCATTCGGATTGGCGGCCGCCGGCGTGGCCGGCCTGCTGCGCACCGCGTGGATCGACGTGTCAGTGGCGGCGGTGATCGGGTTGGTGATCGGCTGGCTGGCGATCCTCAGCAACACGCGACCGCATCTCTCGGCGGCCTTCGAGGCCGTGGCGGCGCTGGTGGCGACATCGCTGGCGACGGCCTTTGCGCACTTCGTGGCGCCGCTGTCGCTGCAGACCGTCATCGTCGCGGCGCTGATCGTGCTGATGCCCGGCCTCTCGCTCACCACGGCGGTGTCGGAGCTCGCGTCGAATCAGCTCGTGACCGGGACCACGCGCTTCGCCGGCGCGCTGACCGTGCTGCTCAAGCTCACGTTCGGGTCGGTGGCGGCGTCGCAGCTGATGCTCGCGATCGGCTGGACGCCGATGCCGGGGACGCCGGAAGCCTTGCCCAAGTGGGTGGAGCTGATCGCGATGGTCGCGGCGGCCGCGTCCTTCGCGGTGCTCTTCCGCGCCTCGCGCCGCGACATCCCGCTGGTGATGGGTTCGGCGATCCTCGGCTACGTGCTCACACGCTTGGGGTCTGGGTGGTTGGGGCCCGTGGCGACGGGGACTTTCGCGGGGTCGGTGTTCTTCTCGAGCCTCCTGATGGCGGCGCTCGCCAACCTGTACGGGCGGCTGCGGGGCCGGCCGGGGACGCTGGTGCGCGTGCCCGGGATTATGCTCCTCGTGCCGGGGTCGGTGGGTTTCCGGGCCCTCAGCTTCGTGATGGAAAAGGACTACACGCTCGGCTTCGACACCCTCGTCGCGGTGCTCAGCGCCATCCTCGCCTTGGTCGCGGGGTTGCTGTTCGGGAGCCTTTTGGTCCCCCCCAGGCGCCATCTATAGAAGGGGAGGGGGGCCACATTGCCCCTCGGCGGGGTAAATTGGGGGGTTGCCCGGGTGACCGGGCCTGTTCGCTGACCGTCGTCCCCCTGCAATGCGCGCGTTTCGCTCCCTGTCCGTCCTGATCGTCGTGGCCTTCGTTGCGAGTTGCCTCGACGGTGCGCCGTTCGAGCCCAATATCGAGAAGGTCTACTTCGACCCCGCGCTCAACGTGAACTTGGCGGCCTCGACCAAGACCGCGTCGGGGCTGTACTTTCGGGATCTTCAGGTTGGCGACGGGACGGAAGTCCTGATGGTCAACGGCGACTCGGTCGGTGTGCGTTATACCGGTAAGCTTCGCAATGCAGTACAGTTCGACAGCAACGTAGACGCTACGACGCCCCTGCGGTTCCGGACGGGATCCGGCTCGATGATCGCGGGCTTCGATGAAGGTGTGCGCGGGATGCGGGTCAACGGCCGACGCCAGTTGATTATCCCGCCGGAACTCGCCTATGGCCGCGCCGGCCGCACGGGCATTCCGCCCAACAGCATCCTCGTCTTCGAAGTCACGCTGCAATTCATCTACGACTCGGATTCGACCCCAGCCCCCGTCCCGTGAAGAACGCAAATCCCACCATCGCCAGCACTGACTGGAAGGCGATTGTCGCGAAGTACGCCGGTGCTGACGTTCGCGTCTCGCTCTGGCAACTGTTCTCGACGCTGTTCCTGCTGTTCTCGGCGGTGTATATCGCCTATTGGCTGTTCGATTACGCGTGGTGGGCGAGCGCGCTGATGGTGATCCCGATCGCCGGGCTGCAGACGCGCACGTTCATCTTTATGCACGATTGTGCGCACGGCTCGTTCCTCCCCTGGTCCAAGGCCAACGACGCAGTGGGCTTCATTACCGGCGTGCTGACCTTCACGCCCTATCAGGCCTGGCGCCGCGAGCACGCCATCCACCACGCCTCGTCGGGCGACCTCGACCATCGCGGCTGGGGTGACGTGACGACGCTGACGGTGGCCGAGTACCAGGCGCTTTCGCGTTGGGGCAGGTTCAAGTACCGGCTGTACCGCCACCCGATCGTGCTCTTCGGCATCGGGCCGCTGCACCTGATGGTGCTGCAGCGTTTCCGCTTCCTGCCCAGCGAGGCCGCCGGGGCGAAGCAACTCTGGAACATCTGGATGACCAACGCGGCGATGGTCGGCCTGGCCGTCATCGCGTATATGGTGCTCGACTGGCGTTCGGTGTGGTTGCTCTACGTGCCGGGCTTCTACGTCGCCGGCGCCGTGGGCATCTGGCTCTTCTACGTGCAGCACCAGTTCGAGGAAGCGTACTGGGAGCGGAGCAAGACCTGGGACTACGCGACCGCCGCGATTACCGGCAGCACGCACCTCAAGCTGCCGGCGGTGCTCAACTGGTTCACCGGCCACATCGGCTTGCACCACGTGCATCACCTCGGCCCCAAGATCCCGAACTACAAGCTGAAGAAGGCGCACGAGGAGAATCCGGTGTTCCAGGAAGCGCCGGTGATCACGCTGAAGTCGGCGCTCAAGTCGCTGCGCCTCGCGCTGTGGGACGAGGAGCGCGGCCGGATGATCGGGTTCCGGGAGTTGCGGACGAACTGAGCCCGGCTTGGGGCGTGCCAGGGCTTAAGGTGTCGGTTGCTGTAGGACCTTGAGCCCGCCGAGCCCAGCGGCCACGAACAGCGAGCCGCCGTAGACCCCCACCATATTGCTCGACACGCCGGGCAGGTCGAGGCGACCGATGGGCGTGATGGCGGGGGTCAGGTTCTGCGCCGTGCTCGACCAATTCCCGCGCGCCACCCACACGCCGGCGCCACCGTTCGCGGCGTACGCGTACGAGCCGCTGACGGCCACCGCGTTGGTCACGGCGTCGTCGTCGTGCACGCCCGGTACGCCGGCGGGGCTGCCCCAGCTCATCAGCTTGGTGCCCGTCACGCTGCCATTCTGCCGAATGCGCGCAAAGACGACGCCCGAGTCGCCAGCGGCGACGAAGGCCCAGTTGGCTACGTTGGCAATCGTCGCCTTGTGACCGGGAGCCGTGAGCCCGCCGACCCCGAACTCACTAATGAACTTCTGGCTCGCGGCGTCGTACAGGCGCATCCGCGCATCCGAACCGAGCAAGGCGGTCACGACGCTACCGTTCACGGACACCGCGCGAACGTCGGCGAGCGTCTCCTGCATCGTGATCTCGAGCGTGGCGGCGTCCAGCACCGTGAGGCCACCGGGCCGCTTCTCGCTCGTGCCCGATGCGACCCAGACGTTTCCTTGGGCAACGGCGATGCCCGTGACGACGTGGCTGGGCACCGCGACGCGGACACTACGCGTGCTCAGGCGACCGCTCTCGTCCAGTTGGATCGTCTCCAGCACCGCCGTCGCGTCCGGATACTTCTCGTTGGCGGTCACCGTGCCGAGGTAGAGGCGATCGCCTTCCACTGCCATCGTCGTGATCTTGGTGTCGCTAAACCGGGCCGACGAGATGAGGCTCGGTTTCCAGGGCGTCGAGATGTCGAACACATCGACCGCGCCGACCAGCGTCTCACCGGCGGGCGCATACGATACGTAGGCCCGTGTGCCGCGGAATGCGATGTGACTGGCTGGCAGCGTGATTGAGGAGACGACGGGCGCGTCGATGGTGACCTGGAGCTTGTAGCTCATCTCGTTGTCGTCACCCTTGATGGAGACGAGGTACGGATTCGTCGAGACGATGCCGACCGCGCTGCCACCCGCATCGTGCACGCGCGCGGCCAACACGGCTGGGGAGTTCTCGATTGTCACACCGGGCCGCGATTCGAAGAGGGAGTTCCGCGGGGCGATGGGCGAATCGCCCTGGCAGGCGCTGAGGGCGAGGATTGCGGCGGGGGCGAGCAGCTTGATGTGGCGCATAGTCAGGTTTGGTTGATTGGACGCCCCGAATATTGACACTGGCCACTTTCGACACAACAAAGGCCGTTCTATCGTGATAGATCCAGCGAGTTCAGTGTTGGACCGCAACTCGGGAATGGCTGTGAGTGACCCGTTTGAGGCGGCAGGCAAGCAAAGTCTCCAAGTGTCACATTGTGCGACACTGACTAGTTTCTGCTTGGCATCTGGGCCTCACGCAGTTAGGGTTCGCTTGTGACGCGGGGTTGCCTCGCGTCACGGTTGCTGAATCACCGGGCTGTTTTCAGCAGCCTCGGTATCCCCTTTTCGGAGGTCGTCCCACGATGCGCGTGTACTCAGCACTTTCTGCCCTTGTCGTTGCTCTCGCATTGGCCACCAACACCGCCAGCGCTCAAGTCAGCGGCAATATGACGGTGAACACCACAGTGGGCGCGGCGTTGGCGGTGTCTGCTGCGGGAGGCGCGGCCGGCCAGCTCCGCTTCGGTACCTTGGCGCAGGGCGCCGCGTCGACTACGGTCCTGCCCTCGGACGCGACTGCAGGCCGTTTTGACGTGATCGGCATCGCGAGCACGGCGCTCGACATCACGTTCACCGCGCTGCCCGCGACGCTGAACGGGCCGGCCGGCGCCACGATTGCGGTGACGAACTATCAGGCTTGCTTTACGGCCACGACGGTGAACGCCGGCTGCGCCGCGCAGGGCATCACGGTGGGTCCGTCGATGACCGGTGGGCCAGCGCTTTCGGCCGGCGGCGTCGGGTACGTGTGGATTGGTGCGACGCTCGGCGCCATCGGTGCTGGCCAGACCACCGGCGCATATACCGGTACGCTGTCGATTCAGATCGTCGCGTTGTAGCCGTCAGTGGGGCGACCACGTGCCGCTCCGCACTCCTTCTCGTCCAACATTGCACACTTCACTAGGGAGTAGACCCTCGATGCAGCGTTTTTCTCGAGTTATTGCTGGAGTCGGTTTCCTGGTCCTCACTGCGAGCACCGTCTCGGCTCAAGTCAGCGCGAATATGACTGCGACCACCACGATTGGTGCCGCGCTGGCGGTCTCCGCCGCCGGCGGTGTGACCGGTCAGGTCCGGTTCGGCACACTGGCGCAGGGTGCCGGCGCGACGACGGTGCTGCCGTCGGCCGCGACGGCAGGCCGCTTTGACGTCGTGGGCATCCCCAGTACCAGTCTCTCGATCACCTTCACGTCGCTGCCCGCGACGCTCAACGGTCCTGCGGGCGCCACGCTGTCGATGTCGAACTATCAGGCTTGTTTCACCACGACGACGGTCAATGCGGGCTGCACGGCGCAGGGCATCACGGTCGGACCCGCGATGACCGGTTCGCCCACACTGTCCGCCGGAGGGCTGGGCTACGTCTGGGTGGGCGCGACACTCGGTGCCGTCGGGGCCGGTCAGACCACTGGCACCTACACCGGAACGATCTCGATTCAGATCGTCGCACTCTAGGGTGTGAATGCGCGCGAGTCCGTTTGCCGCGTTCGCCGATTCCCGCGCCTTGGCGCGGGTTTCGGCGTCTCGGTGTCCGTCCCATCAGGGGCATCGGCACTTGCGTTGCGCGCGAGGCTTGCATCGCTGGAGGCGCCTCGCGACGCTGCTGTTGACCGTCATCGCGACGGCGGTCATCGCCGCCGCTCAGCTCGAGGCGCAGCAGACCCTCCGCGCGAACGTCTTGCGTCCCTTGCAGTTCAATGCTGTATCGGGGGGAATAACGTCGGCCGGGTCCCTGCACGCGCCGAGCGACACCGGCGCATTTGAGGTGATCGGCCGTGCGGGCGCGCGCGTCGAAGTGTGGTTCAACCTTCCGGCCACCTTCAATGGGCCGCGGGGCGAGGTCGTGCCAGTGACCTTCGATGCCACGTCGGCTGCCTACTCGGCCGCGCAGACACCGGTCGACGGGCAGCGGTTCGACCCGAGACTGCGCCAGACGTTCACCGTGCCGTCCACCGGTCGGTTCTTGATCTACCTCGCCGGTCGCGTTGCGGTGCACGCGGCGCAGTTGCCGGGGCGCTATCACGCCCAGGTCGTTCTCTTTGCCAATGAGGTGCCGTGGTGATGCGCGTTCGCTGGTCCATACTCGTCGCGCTGTTGCTCGTCTCGGCGTCGCTCGCCGCGCAGGGCGTGATTGTGTCCCCTCCGGTGCTCGCGATGGACCATCGCACGCGTGCCGGTGCGCTCGAGCTGTTCAATCCTGGTGATCGACCGACGGAGGTACAGGTCGAGTTGGTGTTCGGCTATCCCGTCACAGACTCGCTTGGGCAGTACCGACTGGAGACTCCGCCGACGGTGCCGACGGGAATGCGTGCCGCGACCTCGTGGCTGGAGGTGTATCCGGCCCGGCTGACGATTCCGGCCGGTGGTCGCCAGACGGTGCGGTTCCTGGCGCGCCCCCCGGCGACGTTGGCCGATGGCGAGTATCTCACGCGCATCGTCGTCGCGTCCAAGTACGCGCCGCGGGCCGCCGCAGAAGAGTCGGCGGCCATCAGCACCGAGCTCAGCATCGAGGTGAAGGCGGTGACCACGCTCCTGTACCGTAAGGGCGCCGTCGAGACCGAGATTGCGATCGCGCCCCCGCGCGTCCGGCAGCACGGCGATACGCTTGATATCCGCCTCGCCCTGACGCCGGCCGGGACTGCCGCGTTTCTCGGGACGCTGCGCTTCACGCTCGAGTCCACGGACGGCAGCGTCGTGGCGACGCACGATCAGCCGGTAAGCATCTACGTGCCGGTCGATCCGCTCATTCGAATGGCGATTCCCGGCCTCGCCGCAGGCGACTACAGTTTGCGCATCACACCGCTCGCTGTACGCAGCGATGTGCCGCCCGGAACACTTGCGCCCCTGCGCGCGAGTCCGGGATTCCGGCTCCCGCTGCGCGTCACGCGTCCGTAGGGCGCGATCGCGCGCGTGCGCCGATCCGGTCGCACACTGCCGCGCGCTGCGCGGCTGGCGTTGCATTGTGCCCTCCTGTGCACGGCGACCGTTGGTGCACCGGCGCTCGGCGCGCAGGACAGCGTCGAGACGGTGCTTGTCAGCGTGGTCCTTCCCGGTTTGCGCGCGCAGGTCCTTCCGGGGTTGCGTCGCGGCGAACGCATCGCACTACCTCTGCGCGACGTGCTCACTCTCGTCGACGTCCCCGCGACCGGCGATGACTCCGCCGTCGTCCGATTCGTGCGTCCGCGGGATGGCGCCGTCGTGCGGCTTGAGGCGGCGCGTGGCCGCATCAGCGTCGGGCGGCGCGCGGGCGCACCCGCGCCTAGCCACGTTCTCCTGCGCGAGGGCGTGGCGTATGTGGATACCGAGGAACTCGGCAACGCAATCGGCGCACGCCTGGTCGTGGAATGGGCGTCCCTGAGCGTCGAGATCGTCGACGCCGAGTCGCTTCCGCCGGTCGACGCCGTCAGGCGGGCGCAGCGCCACGCGCGACTGCTGGAGCCAACGCACGTCGAGCCCGTCGGCGCGGCGCGTCCGCTGTCGCGTGACTGGGTCGGTGGCGGAACGCTGGACTATCTCCTGCAGGTACCCGATAGCCGTCCGCTTGGCACCGGGACCTATCTCGCCTCGATGGGCGGCTCGATTCTCGGCGGCGCGCTCGAAGGCATCGTCGCCGGCCGCCTCGACGGCGAACACGCGCAGCATTCGGCCTCTTGGCTCGGGGTGTGGCGGGACCGCCGGTGGCTTGCGCAGGCGCGTCTCGGCGATGGTGCGGCGAGCGGGCCGCGCGGCACGGCGTTGCGCGGCATCGCGCTGACGAACGCGCCGTTCCTGCGCCCTCTCGACTACGGGCTCATTCCGGTGCGTGCCGCGGGGGACAGCACCTGGGAAGTCGAGAGCTTCGTGAACGGCAGGCTCGTCCGCGTCGACACGCTGCGGGGCTCACGTGATGCCGTGCCCATCGCGGCGAGTTACGGCGGCAATGTCATCGATCTGGTGGCCCGCGGTCCGGGTGGGGCGCTGTTACGGACGGAACGATTCCTCGCGCTGACCGCGGATGAATTCCTGCCGGCCGGGCGCGCCGAGTATGGCCTGAGCGCCGGGCAGTGCCGTTTCACGGTCTGTGATGTGGCGGGGAATGCGGATTTCCGCGTCGGCCTTACGCCAGTCCTGACGTTGCGCGCCGGGGCTGACTACCAGCGCGGCGTCGGTGGGCGCGGCGTGGCACGCCCGTACGGCGCGGTCTCGTGGCTCGCGACCACCACGCTCTCCGCCACGGCATTCGCGCAGTCCACGAGCGACGCCAGCGCGGTACTGCGTTGGCAACCGTCGATCGATCGCGCGGTGTTGCTGGAGCGCAGCAGCACCGCGCGCAACAATCCGTTTGCCGGTGGACCGGGCACCGGCGCGCAGGAACGGTTGAATGCAACCGTATTCCTGCGCCCGGCGCGGTGGAACGACGCCGTGTTCGTGAACGGACTGTGGCGCGGCGAACACGGCGACCACGGGCGCGCGACGCGCGCGCGGGTCGCGCTTGGCCTGCGCTCGCGGGTCGGACAGGTTTTTCCGTATCTCCAGTACGACGCGGCCGCGCGTCCGCTCGCGGCGCCGTCGTCGCACTACGCGAGCGGATTCGCCTGGTTCGCCTCGCCGTCACCCCGGTGGGGCCCGCGGTGGTCGCGCTACTGGGGTTATCTGTCGGCCGACCTGCGCGATGATCGCCGGGGGACGCTCAGCGCGACGCTGGCGCGGACGCTGTCAGCCGCGCTGCGTCTTGAGCTCACGGCCACCGGGGCGTCGGCGGCGCCGCCGCACTTTGGCTTGCGCGTGTACACGGATTTGCCGCGCGCCCGCATCATCTCGTCAACGCAGTATGATGCCGTCGGCGGGTATCAAGGAACGCATCAGGTGCAAGGGGCGGCGTATGTGGATGCGCCGCGCCGCGCCATCGGCGCGGTGCGCGGCCCGCTCCTCCTGCGTGGCGGCGTCGGAGGTCGGGTGTTCCTCGACCTCGACGGCGACGGCGTACTGGGTCCCGACGAAATGCCACTGGCCGGTGTCTCGGTCCGCGTCGGTGCGGCGACCGCCAGCACCGATGCGGGCGGCTGGTACCACGTCTGGGACGTCCTGCCGTTCGAACCGGTCCGCGTCGAACTGGACGCACTCACGCTCGAATCGCCGCTGTGGGTGCCCGCGTTGGCAGGACTCGAGGTCGAGCCGACCCCCAACAGCGTCCGCCGCGTGGACCTTCCCGTGCTCTCGGGAGGCATCGTCGAGGGCGTCGTGCAGCGTCGCGTCGATGCCGATTCGACCGTTCCCGTGCCCGCCTTCGCGCTGACGTTGAGTGCGACGGATGGCGGGCGCCGGCACCGCGTGACGACGTTCAGCGATGGCGGGTTCGTCATCTTCGGCTTGGCGCCGGGTAGCTATCGGGTCGAAGCGGCCACGGCGCCGTGGGTCGTGCACACGCCGGCAACGATCGAGGTGCGACGCCTGCCCGACGGTGACCGCGTCAGGGGCCTCCGCGTATTCGTCAGCGTCCTCGCCGACCCGTGAGCATCGATCACGTCAACGTGCGCAGGTTCCGCCCCTCAGCGCGGTGCCTCGAGCTCGCGCACCCACACGTTCCGGAAGCGCACCGGATCCCCGTGATCCTGCAGCGCGATCGGTAGCCGATCCTCGTGCGCTTCATACCTTGCGGCACGCATATGCGCCGTCGCGCCGGCGAAGGCGACCGCGTCGTGCACGAGCACCCCGTTGTGCAGCACCGTGATGCGCGCCGGTTCGAGGACACTGCCGTCAACGCCGAAGCGCGGGCGGCGAAACACGATGTCATAGGCTTGCCACTCACCGGGCGGCCGCGCCGCATTCACCAGCGGCGGCTGCTGGCCGTACAGCGCTGCTGCCTGCCCGTCGGCGTAGGTCTCATTCTCGTACGAATCCAGAATCTGCACTTCGTAGCGCCCCATCAGGAACACGCCGCTGTTGCTGCGGTTCTGTCCCGATCCGCTGGGCGGAGTTGCGGCGCGCCACTCGATGTGCAGTTGGATGTCGCCGAAGCCGCGTGCGGTCTGGATGCCGCCCGTACCGCGCACGACTTCCATCGCGCCATCCACGATGCGCCAGCGCGCGGGCTGGCCGTCGCCGCTGCGCCAGGCCGCGAGGCTCGCGCCGTCAAAGAGCACAATGGCATCTGAGGGAGGCGCCACCGGCGCACCCGCAGGTCCTGGCGTGACCACCGGCGGCTTGGGACGCTCCATCGAATGCACGGGCCAGGTAGGCGCGGCTTGAGCCGCGGCGATGCCCTGCACGTTTGGAGTATTTCCCACGAGGGCCATCGCGAGTGCCGTGACGCAGGTCCAATAGCGGGGCATTCCTCAAGGTACCCCGCAGTCTTCCGAGCGGCAAACCCGCGCGCCCGCGCCACCTCCGCCGCGCCTATCCGCCGCGTCCCGTCCAGATCGCGACGATCCCGCAACTGCCGCGTCCGCCCATCGCGCGGGCCTGAATTTCCGCCGGGGCGGTCGCGGCGCTCGGGTACACCTCGATCGCCGCGATCTCGAGTCCGTTCACCAGTTCGTCGATGCTCGTGTCTTCGCGTTGGCGCGCCGTCCCTCGAGAATTGATGGACGTCGTGCCAGCGGCGTTCTCCTCAAGCGTGCGAACGCGCACGCCGTCCACAAGAATGGTGTAGCCGCAGCGGCCACGCCCCAGCAGCGTCGCCACCTGCCGCGGGCCGGTGCGCTGGATGCTCACATACTGCGATCCCCGAAAGGCCTGCGACGGCCTGCTCGGCGAGATGCGCTCGAGGTCCTCGGGCGTGATGAACTCACCGGTGTAGGCGCCGGCGCGCACGCGATCGAAGCGATCGTAGAACCCACGCGCGACGAGCAGGTTGTTGCGACGCTCCGAGATGACGATCGCCGAGAGTGAACGCGCGACCGGCGTCAGCACGATGAGCGTCGGCGCGTTGCCTTGGCGTAGCACTGCACTGGTCGGCTGGTAGCCGATGCGCCGCACCGTGACGAGGATGGAATCCGCCCGCTGCGGGAGTTCCAGGCTCGCGCGGCCGAGGCTGTCCGCAATGCGACGGCCGCCGAGGTTCGCTTCGAGGAGCGCGAAGGGGACGGCCACGCCGGCGGTGTCCGCGATGCGGACCTGGATCGACGCCTGTGCGGTGAGTGGTGCGCCGCCGACGATGGTCATCAACGAAACAATGCAGGCCAAGCTGCAGCGCAGGCGTGAGTCCATCGGAAGAGTGTACGGCACAGCCGGCAGGCGCGCCAGACGCTTGTGCCGGCACCCGACTACGTCGTGCGCGCCCGATAGCGCGCCGGGCTCTCGCCAAAGGTCCGGTGGAACGCGTTGGTGAAATGGGATTGGTCGTAGAAGCCCGCCTTCAACGCGATCACGGAAAGCGCTTCACCACTGCGGCGAAGCTCCTCGGCCGCCCACTCGAGCCGCAGCCGACGCACGCGCTCGCCCACGCTGACGCCAAACTGTGCGCGATACGCCCGCGCCAGCGCGGACGGACTCACCTGGACCTCGTGTGCGACCTGGCTCAGCGTCAGCGGGGTCGCGAAGAGCGTGTGGACGATCTCGTCCGCGCGCAGGAGCCACGCCGGCGTCCGGCGACCGGCGTCGCGCACGTGCTCGCGGGCGAGGCGCGCGAAGAGCTCGAGGAGCGCGCTCTCGACCACCAGCGGCGCGATGTCGTCACCGGACTCGAGCTCTGCGACGATGCGACTGAACGTCGCCCGCGCGCCCGAGCCGCGCAGGTAGAATTCGCCATCGAGCAACCGCGCGATGGAGGGCGAGTCCACGAAGCGCGCCGGGTCTACGTCGACGCGCACGCCGCGCACGTCGCTGTGGGCGAAGCGATCCGAATGCTTCTCGCCGACCGCGGTCAGCTTGAGCGTATCGCTGGTGCAGTCCAGTGCGCGGCCGCGGGAGTACTCGTCGAAGCGTCCGTGCAGCACATAGCACAAGGACGGCTGATCGTGCCAATGCACCGCCAACGCGGAGCCCACGGCGTGCGTGCCGGTCATCACCTCAAACCCTGGAACGCGCACGGAGCGGGAGGTCGGCGGCGCCGGTCGCGAGGCGCGAGCGGTGGGTGGGGCTGACATTCCCTCCTCCTGGGCAACGGAATGGGCGGAGCGTCCAAGCGAGCCACGATGCTCCAAGCGCTTTCGGCGTACCTCTCCTACCCTGAATGCACGAGGATGTGTCACGACCGCTCCCGCTCTCGACGAGGATTGGATGGACCGAGTTCGGCTTGGAAGACCGGCGACCGCAGCACGCCGTCTCGCCGTCGCGCTACTCGTGGCGCTGACCGCGGCAACGGTTGCGTGCAGTGACAGCGGAACGCCATCCGGCCCGGGGGCGGGTCCCGGTCCCGGTCCCGGGCCCGGACCCGGACCAGGACCTGGACCTGGGCCTGGACCTGGCGGCGGCGGCGGCGGTGCACTCACCGCGGATGTCGCAATGCTGTCGGCCGACGGCTACGAGAGCGGCAACAGCTTCTCACCGCAGTCCGTCACGATCACGGTCACCGGGTCCGTCACGTGGTCCAACGCGACGCTCGGCGTGCACAACGTCACCTTCGCCACTGCCGGCGCACCCGCGAACGTCGCCAATATGAGTGGTGGCACGGCGACCCGGAGCTTCCCGACCGCCGGTACGTTCGAGTATCAGTGCACCAATCACTCAGGGATGACAGGTACCGTCGTCGTCACGCCGTAAGCGCGCGCGATCCGCGTTCACGGTGTGACGATCACCAACCCTTTCATATGCGGGTGCGGCTCGCAGACGTACTCGAAGCGGCCGGGCGTCGTGAAGCGCCGCAGGTAGCGTTGCTCTGCCATCAGGAATCCGCTGCGCCACGCGCCCCCTGGATCCGCGACCGTGTGCGGCACCGGGTCGTCATTGATCCACTCCACCCACTGACCCACGCGGATGTGCACGGTGTCCGCCTTGAAGGCGAGGTCGCGGACGCGCACGCGTACCGTGTCCGATGCCCTTGCCTCGCCGACGGACGGATCGTCGTCCCCGGGACGGAACACGCGCCTCCACTGCGCCGCCGAGCCCAGCGGCGCGATGAACGTGAAGCCGTAGCGGCGGGGCTGCGGTCCGATGACCTTGGTGCGCGAGGCACCCTGCAACGTCGGTGCGCCGCCGTTGGACGCGTGAAAGGCGAACTGATGTCGCGTCCCGGGAATCGCCAGCGTGATGCCGCCGGTCCACACGGTGCCGAAGGTGTCGGGACTGAACGTTCGGCCGAGGTCGCCACCGACGCTCAGGTACGGCGTGAGCGCGAACGATGCGCCACCACTGGCCGCCACGCCGGCCGCTCCCGTGCCAAACGCATCGCTGAACCCCCGCGCCTCGGCCACCAGCGTGATCCGGCCGCTACGCGTCGTGGTGGTTGCCGCCACGTCGACGCTGCGCGCGGCCGAGTTGTAGGCGAGCAGCGTGCTGAGCCCGAGGCGCGTTCCCGACAGCGCGCGATAGGCCACCCACCACTGCCGCTCATTGCCACCGAACGACTCGGCAGTCACTTCGCTGTTGGACGTGAAGTCGAGTCCGATGGCGATGCGCTCCGTGACGGCGGTGCCGACCACGATCAGCGGGACATTCAGCAACTCGTCGCCACCGCCGATGAACTCAAAGCGGTGCGAGAGCAGCAGCGCCGGTTGCCCGGGTGCCATCGTCCACGGCGCGCGCGTGTTCGGCGTGGCGTCCATCGGTCGCTGCGCGTGGGACCGCGACGGTGCCGCAAACAGCAGCGCGGCGAGCATCACTAGCGCGCCCGGGCACCACCAGCGGCAGCGCAGCGTCACTGGACGGTGATCGAGCCGACCATCCCGGCGTGGTTCGTGCAGGAGAAGTCGAAGGTGCCCGCGGTCGGGAAGCTGCGCGAGTTCTGTCCCGAACTGTGGTCGCCGACGTTCGCTGGCGAGCCCGCCGTCGAGAAGGTCACGTTGTGCAGCACGCCGCTCGGATTCCGGAAGGTCACCGACTCGGTGGCGTCGATGGTCAACGATGCAGGCACGAAACTGGTCGAACTCATCGAGATGGTGTTGCCTGCAGGCGCGGCGGGGCCGTCACTGCTGCAGGCCTGCGCGGCGGCCAGCAGCAGGGCACCACAGATCACGGAACAGGGCAAGCGCGACATCACGGCCTCCGGTGTGCACGAAAAGGACAGCACGGAGGATATCGGAGCGTCTGCGGCGCGGCTTGGAATGGGGAGCGCGAGTTGGACGGGCGTGACTTGCTCGTACTCAGCGTGAGGCCGGTGTCCGCATCGCACTGATGTCAGCCTTCCGCATCTGGAACAGCAGCGGAACGGCGACGACCCACGAAATCGCCACCGTGGCCCACGCCACCAGCGAGCCGCCAAAGGCAACCGGCGCAATCGTTCCGCCGACCGCCGTCGGCACGATGCCTGTCGTGTTGTTCACCGCGGAATGCAGCAGCATCACGAGGAGCAAGCTTCCGTCGGTCTTCCAATAGAGGTAGGCGACGGCGACCGACAACGCCATCACGTGGAGCAGGTACACGAGGAACGACTGCCCCGTGCTGCCGCTATCCGGGAGCACGAAGAGCGGGATGTGCCAGGCCGCCCACACGACACCGAGCGCAAGACTCGCGCCGCCGAGTCCCAGGTATGCCGAGAGGCGTGGAAGGGCGTAGCCGCGCCAACCCACTTCCTCACCGGCCTGCGCCAAGGTCGAGAAGGCGATGCCGAGCAGCAAGATCACTGCGGGCGTCGTGCCAAACAGCGGCCACTCACCCGTGAGAAGGCGGTGCACGACTGCCGCGCTCAGCTTGATGACCGCGAAGTAGACGATCGCGAAGACGTACCACCGCGCGCTGACGCGCCAATGCCCGATGCGCGCGAGCAACTGGGCAACGCCGACGCGACCCTCCGCGCGCGCCGTGAACGCCAGCGCCACGATCGCCGGCGCGAAGACCCCGAGCAGGAACACCGGTCCTTGGCCGCCGAAGAATCCGGTGTTGCCGGGTGCTGCGAGCCTTGATGCAAGCAGCCACAGCGACCAGGTGACGAAGAACGTCGAGGCGAAGTAGGCCAGTAGGCGCATCGGCTAACGTTGGCGTCGCCTGCCGACACGGCACAAGATGCGCAGCCAGTATCAGGCGGAGGGCAACGTTGACGGAGACCGCGATAGGGCGGAGATTGGCGTATGATCCTTGGATCCGGCGACCCCACCCCGTACGACGCCACTCTGCAGATCACACTCGTGGTGCTCGCCGCGCTGCTGCTCACGGGTGCGCTGACGCACGCCCACTGGTCACCGATGGTCGCTGCGGTCACGCGACGCAGCGCCGTCATCATCGGTGTGATCGCGTTCATCGTCGTGCACCTGCGCACGCCGAGCGAGGGGAGCATCGTGGCAGCGGGACGCATCCTGACGCTGTGGCCTGCGCTCGCGGCGGTGGTGCTGATCTACGGGATCTGGAGTTGGCGAGCCGGCCGGCTCTAGGCGCTGCGAGCAAGGCGCGCGCGGGCGCCGTCGCGACCTAGCGCTCGCGTCGGTAGTGGACGGCGATGGCACCGCATTTGAGCGGCGTCGACGAGACCAGCTGCAGCCGTCGCGTGCTGGGCAGTCCGCCTTGGAACAACGTGGGGCCGTGGCCGACGATCCTCGGCTGGACGAGGAACTTGTACTCGTCGATCAAGTCCAAGCGATCAAGTTCCGTCGCGAGGGCGCCGCTGCCGAGGAGTACGCCGGCGGGCGTCGCATCCTTCAGCCGCTGCACGCTCGTGCGCAAATCGCCGGCGAGGTGATGGCTGTTGGTCCAGGGATAGTCCGTACGCGTCGACGAGACCACGTACTTCGGCTTGGCATCGAGCTTCTCCGCCCACTCGCGGAGTGCCGGCGGGGCGTCGACGTCTCCGCGGGCGACCGCCGGCCAGTAGCTCTCCATCATCTCGTAGGTGACGCGCCCCCACAACATCGCGCCGCCCTCGTCCATCATTCGCGTGAAGAACGCGTGGGTCTCGTCGTCAGCGATTCCTACGCGGTGGTCGACGCAGCCGTCGAGCGTGACGTTGAGGCTGAAGGTCAGGAGGCCCATGTGGGGAAGTCTACTCAGGGAGCCGCGCAAGCGCCGCGATGTCCTGCCATCCATAGTTGCCGCTGCCGGGATCCGCGTCGCATTTCTCCGCGCCCAGCGCCACCCAGGCTCGGCTCGACGGGTTCCGCGCGTCGCCGTAGAGCCACATCGACGTGATTCCGCGCGCGACGAACCGACGCGCCACCCGTCCGACGAGGCGTCGCCCCAAGCCGAGTCGCTGGTAGTCCCGGAGCAGGTGGATCTTCGCGAGCTCGCCCTCGTACGCCGGGTTATCGCTGCGGTTGGCTTGTGCGAAGCCCACCAGCGCACCGTCCGCGCGCTCGACGACCAGGCAGAACCAATCGGGGTCGTCCTTCGCGAACTTCGCGCGCCACTGCTGCTCGCGGACGTCCGCGCTGGGGCCCTTCAGTCCGAACACGCCGTACGTCGCGTTCCAGGTCACGACGTGCAGCCGAGCCAAGGCAGGCACGTCCGTCGCCGTCGCGTCGCGGATGGTGAGGTCCGCGAGCGACTCGCCGCGCGCGCGGAGGCGGCGGAGGTTTCCGCGCGGTGTCGGCCGGAGGAGTCCGGCGATGAAGCGCCAGATCACGCTAGGGTCTCGGACGCGATTCCCAACGCGCCCGCCGCGCCGCGCGGCGCGCCTCGTAGTCGGCGGCCGTGCGTCCGCAGAGATCCGCCCGGTCGGGGTCCGCCCCCCGCGCGCGCAGCAGCGAGTCGAGTTCGAATCCGTACTCCAGCATCAACAAGGTTCCGCCTGTCAGGTCGGTGGCGTTGGGGTCGGCACCGCGGTCAAAGAGTAGTTCGAGAACCTGGCGTCTCGTCTCCGGCGTCGAACCATCGCCGTAGCCCAGCGTCGCGTGTGTCAGCGGAATCGGAGCCGACACTTGGCAGTCGAAGCGGCGCATCGTCTCGGCGAATCGCTCGGGCGCAAGATCTGCCTCCGGTATACGCACCTGGTCGAACCCCCCGGGCCCGGCGGCCCATCCGGTCACGTCCTGGCGAACACTTCGCATATCCAGACCCGCCCCCCGCTCCAACAGGAGCGTCGCGATGTCCACGCGTCCCATCGCCGCCGCCGCGACGAACGCTTCGAAGTCGGCACGCGGGTCCGCTCCACGGTCGAGGAGCAGTCGCACGATGGAGATGTCACCGGACTGCACCGCGAACCACAAGGTGCTCTCCGTCAGCGGTGCCGGAGGAACGGGCCGCGCACCGGCATCCAGCAGTTGGGTCACGCGGGCCAAGTCGCCCCGTCGCGCCGCCATATCCAGCTGGTCCGAGCCGGTCAGCCGGTAGCGGAAGCCGCTGGCGGAGGACCCCGCACAGGCGACTGCGCTCAGGATTGCCGTGAGGAGTGCCGCGGCATTGGGGAGCCGACGCATAGAATCTCCGGTCTGAAAAGCGCGCGTGCTGCTCCATAATGGCTCCAGATTCGCTGAGGCGCCAACAGCGCATTCAAGCTGCCGTTCATCCCGCGGTAGGACGGCTCGCCCCAGCCGCGTGACACGCGTCGTTCAGTCGCGGGTAGCCATCGGTGGACGCTGTTACTCACTGACTCTGGCTCGAGGAATCGACGATGCTCAAACACTGGCACTTCTTCATTCCGCTCGTGCTGGCGACCGCGGCCTGCGCCGCCCCAACCGACGCGCGCCGCATCGTCGACGAGTTCGCGCTGGTCGAGATCATCACGAGCGCACCTGCGGCGCCCAGTGCGCCGGTCGCCGACACCATCCGCCTCTACGAGGCCGGCCGCGGCGAGAAAATCACGCGACTGGCCTTCCCCGGCACCGCGCCTCGCCGCTTCGTCGTGCCGTTCGAGTATCAGCGTGAGGATGATTACTTCGTGATCTCGTGGGGCTGTGTGGACGTGATCAGCGTACGCTCCACCTGCGTTCAAGGACCGCACGACGCCGGCAGCCTGCTCGCGGGCGAGCTGCGGCTGGATTCTATGCGGTTTCCGGGCGACTACCAGACGGTCTGGGTACGGACGGCGCGCTTCTCTCAACGCGCCGGACTGTGAACCGCACGGGCTGCCTTCGACTCGGCGCGCTCGCTGCAGTGCTGACGTGCGCTGCGGCGCAGGGCGGTGCCCAGGAGCTGACGGCCAAGTCGGCGCACGACGAGATCCAACGCGCGCGCGGCCGCGCGGCCGCATTGCTTCGGGCGGGTGATTCCGCCGGTGTCACCGAACTCGAGTCGCTGCTCTCGCGCTTGCGCGAGCCGCAGCTCCGCGACCTCGCCAATGGCTATCCGTACCTCGCCAATCGCGCGCTCAACCTCGAGATGGATCTGGCGCGCGCCGGACTCGCTCGAGGCGACACCGCCGCGGCGCATCAGCATTTTCTGCGCGCCCTGAACGCCGATCCCCCGCCGAGCAGCCCCTTGTCGGAGTTTGACTCCACGCTCACACGTCTGCTCACCGCTGACGAGGCCCGCAGCTACGACGCGGCGTGGCGCACCCGCACTGGCTTGCGACTCGCCACCGCGTTCCGCTCGGAGTCGTTTGACGTGGCCGATCGCATCGCGGCGCTTTCGCTGCTCTGGGCCGAGGTGCGATGGGGCTTCCCGAACATAGAGCGCGGTGCGATGCCGGTGTGGGACTCGCTGTACCGTGCGGCCATCCCGCGCGTGATCGCCGCCGAGGCCGAGTGGACGGCCTGGCAGGAACTCCAGCGCCTCGTCGCGCAACTCGAGGACGGACACACGAACGTGTATCCCCCGCCGGCGCTGGTGGATCGTCACTGGGCGCGGCCCCCGATCACGACGGAGCGGGTCGAGGGACGCGTGGTCATTCGCGCGGCGTCGGCGGCGGCCCGGGCGCTCGGTGTGGAGCCCGGTGCCATCATCGAGACGATTGATGGTGAGCTGGTCGACTCGTATGCCGCACGGGAAATCGCGCCGTATGTGTCCTCCTCCACGCCGCAGGATCGCGAGGTGCGGGTCTACGGCTACCACCTGCTGCGTGGTCCGGTGGACCGCGACCTGCGACTCGGCCTCGCGTCAGCGAGCGCCCCGCGTCGTGAGGTGGTCGTGCCGCGTGACACGCCGCGCGATGCGACGGTTGGACGTGCCGTGCGCGACAGCATCCTGCCGAACGGCATCGGCTACCTGCGCATTGACCACTTCGAGGACGAGCGCATCGCGGCGATGGTGCAGGAAAGCCTCGCACGCCTCGCGGGCACACAAGGGCTGATTGTGGACCTGCGCCGCAACGGCGGCGGCAACTCGTCCCTCGGGTTCGGCCTGCTCCGCGCACTGGCGGATGCACCAATCGTGCTGCCGACCTCGTGGATCCGCACGATGCCGTCGTTCTGGAAGGCGCGCGGGTTCCACAGTCTCACGATGCACCTTCCCGCGGACACGCTGGCGCTTGACCCAACGATTGATCGCTACGACGCGCCCGTAGCGTTCCTCGTGGGCCCGATGACATTCTCGGCCGCCGAGGACGTCACGGCGATGTTCCAGGGGATGCGGCGCGGCGCGATCGTCGGGCTCCCCACGGGCGGGAGCACGGGGCAGCCGTATGTCTTCCGGCTGCCGGGCGGTGGACAGGCACGCGTGCGGACCAAGCACGATGTCGCGCCGGGCGGCGTGGAGTTCGACGGCGTCGGCATCGCTCCCGACGTGATCGTGCCGCAAACACTGGATGGCATCCGTGCTGGCCAAGACGAGCAACTGGAGGCAGCGGTCCGGCACCTCGAGGAGCGACGCCGCGGCCCTCGCGGCGAGCACGACTTCTAGAAGCGCTGCCGACGCACGTACTGCGCACCGCCCGTCAGCGGACGGGCCGCCCCTCGACATCGTGAATGACGATCGGGCCGAGTTGGAGCTTGGCGAGCATCGCCTCGATGGTGGCGCGGTCCCCAGCGACGGCGACAACCATACGGTCCACGTCGAGGTAAGTCCGAGCCACGCGGACGATGTCCTCGCGTGTCACCTCTTGGTATCGCCGCGCCAGATCGATGTAGAAGTCTTCGCCCGCTCCCTGCTGCACGATGCCCCGCAGGGCGAACGCCGTCGACTGCACGGTCTGGAAGCGCCCGACCAGCGACGACGCGATGGCCTGCCTCGCTTGCTCGAACTCCGCCTCGGCAATCGGGATCTCGCCCGCGATGCCCCGCAGTTCGCGCAGGATCTCCACGAGTGCGCTGTCGGTCTTGCTGCGTTCGACCGCCGTGACGACACGGAACGCGCCGGGCCCACGCCCGAACTCGAAGCCGGCCCAGATGTCGTAGGTGAATCCACGCCGCTCTCGGAGATTCTGGCTGAGTCGCGATTGCAGCCCCGTGCCCAAGATCTGCCTGAGCATCACCGCGGCGTAGAAGTCCGGCGATGCACGCGGCATCGCCGGAAGTCCGATGAGGAACTGCGTCTGCGTCGCTCCCGGGAGATCGACGAGGTGGATGGATGCTCCGGTGCGGCGAGGAAGCGGCGGATAGTCGAACCGCGTTGGCGCGCCATCGCCGGACCAGCCACCGAAGGCTGCCTCCACCTGAGCGCGCACCGTTGCCGGATCGACGTCACCCACGACCAGAATGGTCGCACGGCCCGGCTGTAGGTACTCGCGGTGCACCGCGCGCAGGTCGTCCAAGGTGATTCGTGTGAGCGGCTCGGTGGTACGCAGTCCCTTCGCGTAGGGATGCTGCTCGCCGAAGACGGCGTTGAGGAACGTCCCGGTGGCGAGCGCGTTGAGCTGGCTCTGCCATCCCGTCACGGTCTGGATCGCACGACGGCGGACGAGTTCGAAAGCCGCTGTGTCGAACGCGGGTTCCGCTGCGAGCCCGGCGACGAGATGCATCGCCGACTCGAGGTGGTTCGGCATTGCCGTGAAGCCGATCGTGCCGTCCTCGCGGCCGAAGTTCAGCGCGATGCGAACGCCGAGTCGCTGGCTCGCTTCCGCGAACTGCTGTCCTGGATGGCTTCGCGACCCTTGCTCCATCAGGTTGGCGAGCAGCGACACCGCGCCCGGAAGCGCTGGGGGATCGAACGACGATGCACCGCCGCCAAGTTCAAGGGTAAACGACACCAAGGGCACACCGGTGCGGCGCGCGACCACGAGCCGGATTCCGTTGGGAAGCTCGCTGGAGACGAACGGAAGCCGCTGGATGGCCGGAGTCGGCCCGGGTTGCGGCGGCACGCGTCGATCGACGGGACCTTCCTGCGCGACGGCAGCCGCGGCACCCACACACACGGCGACGACCAACAAGGCGACGCGCAGCATCACGGCACCTCCGTGATGTCGTAGCCACGGCCGTCTGCGGCGATGCGCACGCGCGCGCTCGTGCCAGGGTGTGCGCTGAGCTCCGGCTTTCCGGTGGGGACCACGCTGAGCACGACGCGTCGGCTGCCGAGGTGCCGCCGCGCCGCGTCGCGAACCTGCGCGGGCGTCATCTCGTGCAAGCGCCGCAGGTACGTCGCGTAATGCTCGGGATCTTCCGCTTGCACGCTCCCTTGGATCAGGCGATATGCGCGCTCGTCCGCGGCGCTGAGGCCAGCGACCCAAGTGGTCATCAGCGTGGCTCGCACCATCTCAACCTCCTCTGCAGTCGGACCGTGTGCGGCTACATCCGCCATCAGTGAGTCCACCACGGCGAGAATCGCCGCGAGCGTCTGTCCCGGTGCGGGTTCCGCCGTGAGCTTGAACTCGCCCGTGTGCTGCCAGCCTGACTGGCTGACGGTGACGCGCGACGCCAACTGCCGCTCCTGCACGAGCACACGTGTGAGCCGAGAGTAGCCCGTCTGCGCGAGTACCGCTGCGAGCGTCGCCAGTGCCGCGTCGTCCGGCGTGCCCAGTGCCGAGCTCGGCCAGTACACTGCTAGGCGAGGAGCGGCGACGTTCTCCTCGTAGACCAGGTGCCGCTCGGCCCTCAAGGGCGCCGAAGGCACCGCGACACGGCGAACCGCCTCTGGGCCGGTGAGGTCGCCGAACCAGCGCGCGATCTGTGAGCGCACCACGGCAGGGTCGAACCCTCCCGCAATCGCGAGCGTGGCGTTCGCCGGCCCGTACCAGGTGCGATGAAACGCACGGATATCGTCGAGCGACGCGGCGTCGAGATCAGGCATATAGCCCGCAGGAAACCACCCGTGCGGATGCGACGCACCGTACATCGCCCAGAGCATTATCTCGTGCATCCGACCGTACGGCGCATCTACGATGCCGCGACGCTCGTTCTTGACAACTTCGCGGTCGGCCAGGAAGCGCGCCGAGTCGAGCGACGAAATGAGAAAACCCATCCGATCGGCCTCGAGCCAGAGCACCTGCTCAAGGTGGTTCGCCAACACGCTAACGAAGTAGCCGGTGGCGTCGTGATTGGTGAACCCGTTGCTCCACCCGCCGCCCTGCCGGATGAGCCGCTCGTACTCGCCGGCCGGTGCGTGCTGTGAGCCGCCGAACATCACGTGCTCAAATAGATGTGCGAAACCCATCTGCCCGCTCGGCTCGTCGCGTGAGCCGACGCCGTACCAGAGGTGCAGCCCAGCCATCACCGTCGTGGAGTCGGGCGCGAGGATCACCCGAAGCCCGTTGGGGAGTTCGTACCGCTCCACGTCGAGATGGATAGTCGGCATCTGGGACGCGACGCCGACAGGTAGCAATGCGACCAGCATCCACGCGACGATGACCCCACAGAGCTTGCGCATTCTCATAACAGAACGTAATGTGTTATGTGTTATTGTTATATATTCTGACACAGCGTACCCTGCAGCGCGAGGCCAGTCAAGCCGTGACACCGCATCCGTATCAGCAGCTCGTTGACCGTCTGCGGTTCGCGATCGCCACCGGTGAACTCGCACCGGGCTCAGTCCTGCCATCGTTGCGCAGCGGCGCGCAGGAGTACGGAGTGCACCTCCACACGGTGCGACGCGCGTATCACGAGTTGGCGCAGGCGGGCTTGGTGCGCGTGGATGCGCGCCGCGGCACCATCGTGCTCCCCGTCGTCGGCGCGCAATCGAGTCTCGATGCGTTCCTGGGGGAGATGCTCGCGGCGGCGCAGCAGCGCTACGGTCTGTCGAATGCGGAGGTGGTCGCGGCACTCGAACGACGCCGGAGCGCGTCAACACCGACGGTCAGTGTCGCCGAGTGCAGCCGCACGCTTGCCGGATCCATCGCACGCCAGATTGCGCAACGGTGGCGCGTGACGGCGGTGCCACACGTGCTCGGCGACGGTGCGCTCCCGAACGGGCGCCTGATCTCGACCTACTTCCATTATCGCGAGGTGACGGCGGCCACCGCACAACGTCCCGGCGACGTGACCTACGTGCGGATCGCCATCGCGCGCGCGCTGGTCGCCACGTTGCTCAGGGCTCGCAGCACGGGGAGGCTCCGCCACCTCGTGCTGCGCGAGACGGACGCGCAGTTAGGCCAGCAAGTGGCCGGGGCCCTCCAATACGCGCTGCGGGACCAAGTCGAGATCGAAGTGCAGGTGACCGCTACGGGTGCTCCGGTCGCGGCGCCACCGGCCGGTCAGATGCTCCTCCTCTCGCCCCGCCAGTGGGATGCACTGCCGGCGTCAGCGCTGCCACCGCGCGTCGCACTACTCGAGTACGATGTGGATCCGACAGACCTCGAGGGGCTCGGACCGGTGCACGGCTGGGTGCCCGTGCCGCCGCGACGCTGAAGTGGCCGAACGTGGCTCGCGCATCGGTGGCGCTTACGGGGCGCCGGTCAGCCGCAACGCGCGCACCACGACTCTCGGCACTTGATCCTCGTCGGTGCGGTATCCGGCAATGCGACCATCGGCGAGCAACCACGGATAGAAGCCCGGGATGACGGTGGTGGCAATCAGCGCCCCCCGATCAGGATCGATCACATCAACGACGGTCTCATACAGCAGCTGTGGAATGCGGTCGAGGAGCGTCCACCCGACGACATCCCCTGCACGAACGCTCGGCGTTCCGACGCCCTCCCGCCAACTCGGCGCCGCACGCGTAACGGCGATCCACAGGCGGCCCCGGTCGTCCACGCGTAGTGATTGCAGGACGGGCAGCGGTGCGCGGGTGTCTGTGGCCCCGGGGTCAACTTCACGCGTTGGAAACCAGTCGGCGCGCCGCACCAAGCTGCGGCGCAGTGCGCCGTCGAGCGTCCACTCGTCAAGCCGGTAGCCGAGGCGCTGCGCGGCCCATACGCCGTGGACGGACGCGGCCAGTGCACGATCGAGACTTCGAGGCGCGACCCCTGCCCCTGGTGCCTCGGCCGTCGCGATTCCCCTGATGTGCTCTCCTTCGGCGCCGAATACCTGCAGCAACGTCACCCGACCATCTGCGCTGGCGAGCGGCCGGCTCGTCACAAAACGCTGGTCGCGGAGCAAGCGCACGTCGCTCCACCCGGTCGGTCCTCGCACGGATCGCACGTACGACCACGGATCGGCCGGCGAATGCACGGAGCGCCGAGCGGCGCGGACATCGAACACCCACACGGAGTCCTGGGCGTCGGTAAGCGCAGCCAGCGCGAGGCGGAACTCTCCGGGACCGCCACCGCTGCCTCCAATGCGGCGCACGAAGCGGCCGCTGCCATCGTACACGAACGGACCGCCCTCGTGAACCTCCTCAAGGACAAACGTTTGCCCGTTGGCGCCAGAGCTGACCCACACCGGAGCCCGATTCAGCTCAGGGGTATCGGGGTCACCGAGAGTTACCTCACTTCCCGCGACGATTGCGCAGTTACGACAACTCGGGATTTCCGGCACGACGATGGGCTGTTGTGCGATTGCGACTGCGGCGATGACCGCCAAGAGGCCGGAGACTGCTCCGGACTGGGTGAGCAACTGCGACATCTGGGAGCTCTCCTTGGGGACGCGGGAACCTTCCGTTGGCGACACGCTGCACTGCACTGTCCGTCACGGCGTGCCGGCCAACGGTTGCTGCGATTCGTCCCGTTCCACGCTGGAACGCGCCGTCGCGCCCAGCATTCCGCCTAGCGCCGTGCCGCCCGCCAGCGCTGCGGCGGTTCACCCGTCCAGCGCCGGAACGCGCGGAAGAACGACGCCGGCTCGCTGAACCCGAGCAAGAACGCGACCTCACTCGCCGTCAGCCGCGGGTCGGAGAGCAGGAACTCCGCACGCTCACGGCGCATCGCCTCGACGAGCGCCGCAAAGGTCGTGCCCTCGGCCGCGAGCCGGCGCTGCATCGTGCGCACGGACATCGCGAGCCGCTTGGCCACGACGCCCTGTTGCGGCTCCCCCGACGGCAACTCCGCCGCGATCTCGCGACGCACCATCGCCAGTGTGCTGCCGCTGTCGGGCACTTCCTCCAACAGCCGCTCGGCCTGCTGCGCGAGATACCCGAACAACCGTGGGTCGTGACGCGGCAGCGGCCGGTCGAGCACAGCGGCGTCGAAGGCGATCTCGAAGCGCGGCGCACCCCAGGTGATCCGGCAGCCAAACCACGCCTCGTGCGCGGCGGCGTCATCCGCGCTCGGAAACGGATAGCTGAGGGACCGCACCGCAACCGGCGCTCCGGTGAGCCCACGCAGCAGCGCGCGGGCAGCGCTCGCGTAGGCGTACACCGGCTCCCGCAGCCGCGCGAACGGCCCGGCCATCACCTTGCTGAGCACGAGCCGCCGACCATTCGACGTGGAGACTTCGTCCATCTCGGGCACGAGTTCGGGATGCAGCACCGCCCGATAACGCTGGAACCACTGCAGCGCCTCGCGCACCGTCCGCCCGTGCTGCATCGCGTAGCCGACCGCGCCGAGCGTCGTCGCGCCAAGCTTCTCGCCCAACGGAAGCCCGATCGGGCGATTGGACAGCGCGAGCCACACCGCGAAATCGGCGGTGACGGGAACGCGGGCGTCCGGATCGGCGAGCACCGCGGCGTCCAGACCCGAGGCCGTGAGGAGTTCCGCGCGCGGAACGCCGAGCGACTCAGCGGCAGCGATGACGTCCGCGACGACCGCCGCGAGGACCGTGCCTTCGACCGGAAACGGAAAAGGGATGGCGCCAGTCACCCCGCAATGCTCGCTACGCCGGCCCGGGGGCGCAACGGGTCGGCGGCTGGCACTTCGGCGGCGCGTGGCGCCCTTAGTCATATAGAAGTCGGCTTCGGTCAAGGTGGCGCGGCGGCGGGCGGCGCAAGCTTCGGTGTCCTCTCTCACCTGAGCACAAAATGACCGTCAGTCCCTCCCTCGCCCCCCTCCAGCGTCCACCGAAAGCGGCAGACGCACCTCGTCTCGTCGTCCTCGGCGCCAGCGGCGGCTGCGGCAGTTGGGTCGTCCGCCTGGCGGCCGCGCGCGGCTGGCAGGTCACCGCCACCGTGCGGCCCGGCAGCAGCATCGCCGTGCCCGCTGGCGTGCAGGTGCGCGTCGGCGATGTCACCGACGTGCGGTTCCTCGACGACGTCCTGCCCGATGCGACCGTGGTCGTCTCCGCGCTCGGCCTGCGCCGAGCGGGCCTGAGTCCGTGGGCGCGCCTGCTGTCGCCGCCGGACCTCACCTCCGGCGTAGTCGAGCGCCTGCTGCCGGTGATGCGCTGGCACGGCGTACCCCGCCTGCTGGCCATCAGCGCCGGCGGCGTGGCGGAAAGCCGCAGCCAACTCTCGTGGACGATGCGGCAAGTGGTCGACTCGGGCAATGTCGCCGTCGCGTATCGCGACCTCGAGCGGATGGAAGCGACTCTCGCTGCGAGCGACGTGGACTGGGAAGTCGTGCGTCCGGTGACGCTGCTGTCGGGCCGCCCGACCGGCCGCGCGACCGCTGTTGACCGCTACACGCTGACCTCCACGGTGAGGCGCGCGGACGTTGCCGCGCACCTCGTGCGGCGCGCGGCCAGCGGCCATCCGCTGCACACGCGCGCCGTCTTGCTGGGCCAAGGAGCGACCGATGCACGCTGATTCGCGATACCTCCGCGTCGTCGGGCAGTTGACGCTGCTCTCGGCGGCGCTCGCCATCGCCAGCTTGGCTGTCGGGGCGATGGCTGTGGAGTTCGACTTCGACGCCTTCAGCGACCCGACGCGCACCTTGGCGTACGCCGAGCATCACGCACTGATGTTCTGGTTCGCCATCCTGGATATGTTCGGCTACTACCTGCTGTTGCTGCCGGTGGTGCTGCAGCAGCACCTGTGGTTGCGCGAACGCTCGTCGTGGGCGCCGCTGATCACGCTGAGCGGCGTGGCCTACGCCATCATCGGTGCGGTCGGGGCCGCTGTTCTCGCGGCGGTGTGGCCCGACCTGCTGCAGCAGCTGCGCAGTGCCACTGCCGACGACCAGGCCGTGATCGCCTACATCTTCACTACCGTGACCACGGCGGTGACGAAAGGCCTGTGGAACATTCTCGAAATGGTGTTCGCCGCGTTGTGGTGGATCGGGGCCGGCCTCCTTCAGCGGGTCGCGATGCCGCTCGTGGGTTGGCTGTCGGTCGCGACCGGCACCTCCTGCCTGCTGGACCTAGTGGGGAATCTCGGCGGCGTGGAGGCGCTCAGTGCAGCGGGGCTCAATCTGTATCTCGTGCTCGCGATCGTGTGGGCGGTGGCAATCGGGGTGCACTTGCTTCGCGCGACGCCTGGTCAGCCACCAACACAGCGAGAAGCTCCTTGAACGGCGTCTCGACCGCATCATCGGCGACATTCGTTACGAGCAGCACCGCGAAGCCTTTGCGCGGAGCGAGCGTCGCTTCGGCGATCCAGAAGCTGTTGCTCCCGATATGCCGAAGCATCTTCCCGCCAGCCCAGTCCTGTTCGGTCACCACCCAGCCCGGTGAGTAGGTCCAGTCCTTTCCGCCCGCCGCGTGCAGGCGCTGCCAGGACGCCGTCGAGAGGAATCGTTCATCGCCATTCTCGCCACGCAGGTGTGCGGCGACGAATCGTGCCCAGTCGGCCAGCGTCGTGTGGACGGATCCCGCGGGTCCGGTAGCCGCGGGGTTGTCGGCGTTCGGTCCGAGTGCGACCGGCCGCCATCCGTCCGCGCCGCGCCGGTGTCCCAAGGGTTGATCCAGCGCCCCCGGCGTACCTGGCGCGCCGAAGCCCGTCCGCGTCATCCCAAGCGGTTCGAATACCTCGCGCTGCATCAGGTCTTCCCACGGGGAGTCGGTCAGCATCTCCATCATCACGCCGGCGACGAGGAGGCCCGAGTTGGAGTAGACGGTCACGGTGTTCGGTGTGTTCGTCGGTGCCGTCCTGAGCCCTTGTTCAACGAAGAATCGTCGTTGCTCGCGGGGTGATCCGCCGCGCGCGGCCATCTCCCGCCACAGGGCATCGCTGAAGTTGAGTGGCGCGCCAGAGCGATGGCTCAGCAACCACACGATCGGCACATCCTTCCACGCCGGGTCGATTGTCGATCCGAAGACGGCACCGATCGTGGTCTCCCAATTGAGCACGCCACGATCAACCAGGCGCGCGGCGAGCGTCGCCGTCATCGCCTTGGTGCACGAGCCGATATGCCACTGGTCGTCCACGCTTACCTGCTGCGTATCCGCCCACGAGCGCAGGCCGACAGCGCCGATGGCTTCGAGTCCGTCAGCGCTCACCACGGCGGCGCCGAGCGCAGGGATCTTGCTCGTTTCGAGTAGCGGCGCGATGATTCCGGCGAGATCCCGTGGCGCGCGTGCCGCAGCGGACGTCTGTTGACTTCCTTGCCCGCAGGAGCTGGCCGCAAGGCTGAAGAGCGCCACGGTTCCGAGACGTGCGGCGGGAGATCGGAGGTACATCGGGGACGCTCTCCTCGTTGCTGCAGTTGTGGGTGCGCGCAGTGTCCGCGAGTTCGGACGTCATCGTCTCCGACACAGGCTGCCGGGAAAAGGGTTGCCTTCGCTGCGGCTCAAGTCCCCGGCTGAGTCAGACCCGATGACGTGGAGCGCCGTCGCCTCGGCGCCACTAGTCTCCAGCGCACATTCACAACTCACTTCGAGACGACCGTGCCCCTTCCTGCCCAACTCAAGTTTCTCGCTGCCGCCAACATCGGCGCCTACCTCGTCATCAACGTGCTGATGCTCGTGCTCGGTCCAGTGACGCGCGGACTCTCGCAATTCGGGATGACCGCCATCATCGTCCCGCCGATGGTCCTCGCGATGGTGTTCCTCGTGATGCCTATTGCGCGTCGCGCCGCTCAGGCGAACAGCCACGCTGAGAGCACGCGGGCGCAGGCATAAAGCCCGAGCCCGTACACGCTGTGCGTCGCAAGGCTCTTGATGCGAGCCGCGAGCGGATCGCGTGTCGCTGACGATGCCAGTCCGAGTCCAAGCGCCGGCTGCAGCACGAAGAACGGCAGCGCTACGGTGACCACGCCAAACCCCAGCGCCGGTAGCACCGTCGGACGCAGGAGCCAGTCGGCCCCGGCCGCGCCGACGAACACCGCCGCCAGCGCGATGCCGATGCCGTAGTGGGCGATCCAGCCGAGCGTGCATTCACAGCGAGCCAGCTCGGCGTCGGCGATGCTGCGGTGCCGGAACACACCGTGGCGCAGGTGGCTCACCCAGCGGTCCAGGAGGCAATAGTTGAGTGACGCGATGCCCGCCACGCGCCGCAGGGCGTAGTTCCACGCGTCAATCGCTGCCGTCGCGCCGGCACCCAGGGCGACGGCGGCAGCCGCGTGCAGCATCGGGCTCATCGCCGCTCCAAGCGCAGGCCCACGAGCACCGCGAGATCGTTCCGCGTGCGACTGCCGGCACCCGTCACCGCCGCGCTCGTGGACGGCGCGGAGTCGGTGCTGCGTCCGGCCGCGAAGGCGCGGATCGACCAGCTCGAACGGAGCTTCGCCATCCGCAGCAGCGATGGCTTTGTCGAGAACTATGGCCCGCGCTCGTCTCGCGCATCAGCAAGGCCGCTCCGCGCGTGCGTCTGCGCTTCGTTCAGAAGTCCGGCAAGGACCGAGGGCCATTGCGCGACGGGCTGGTAGATCTCGAGACCGGCGTCGTGGACGCCGTGACCGCCCCTGAGTTCAAGATGCAGATGCTGTTTCGCGATCGCTTCGTCGGCATCGTGCGTGCTGGGCACGCGTTGGCCAGCGGCCGAGTCACCCCGCGGCGGTCGCCATCGTGCGGCAGAGCGACCTCGTTGCCGTCGTGCCTGAGCGACACACGGCAAACCTCTGCGAGGGGTTAGTCCGGTTCACGCTGCCGTTCACGACCGACGCGCTCGTGGTCGCGATGCTCTGGCATCCACGACTCGACGCCGATGGTGCACATCGTTGGCTTCGCGAGTGCGTGCGGGCGACGTGCCGTGATGATGCGTCACCCGCGCGGTGAGGCAGCCAGACGCAGGCCCAAGAACGTCGCGCTGAAGTCCGAGATGCCACCCCGCGACTTCTCGCCGAACACGTTCACCTGCTTGGCGAATACGCCGACCTCATAGCCGCGCACGCGGCGGCCGACGTCCACGTACGGCGCCAGGAATGCACCGTCCCCCTTGAAGAACGCCCCCGTCGACGCGCCCTGCGACGGCGCGGCGCCCTGACGCGCCATTGCGTTCACGATCAATCCGCCGCCGTGCACGCCGGCGGACACATACCAGGTCCGCCCGTACCGGAACTCCACTACCGGCCCCGCCGCCTGATAGTTCATCGTCGTCACTTGGTCCTTGTCGGAACTGGCGACCAACGTCTCCACACCCACGCGCAGGTATGGCTTCAGCGCGTACATCAGAAAGAAGCCGGACATATGCGGCCCCTCCGGTCCATCAGGCGCGAGGTCGTCGAAGGCCGGGTCAAGCCCTGAGAGTGTCATCGGTGCCGTGGCCAGAGCCGACCGAATGCCAGCGACGAGTCGAGGTTCACGCTCCTGCGCGCCAGAGAGGTTCGGCAGCATCGCCGACAAGAGTCCGAGTAGAACGAGTTGCTTCACCATCTGTTACCTCTGCGTTGAGTGAGTGCCATCGGCCAACGCAGGGAGTGTCGCTGGAAGGGGGGCTCGGGCGATTGAACGAGAGGGCTAACCTGCGCCGCCGGGCCGCGACGCAACTCAGCCGCTGCGTTCAAGCCGAGTGCACCGGGTGGCCCTATCCTCCTGCTATGCCTATTGCCTTCCGCCACCGCCGCGATGCCAGCCCGTTCAAGCCACCGCTCCTCGGGATGACCGTACATCGCGAACTCAATCCCGACGTGATGGCGCGGCTTCAGGGCCGCACGCGCGAGGAGATCGACAATCGCTTTGCCGGAGGCCATCGCGCATACATCGCAAGCATCGATGGCGCGCCTGCCGCCTGGGGCTGGGTCGCCACGACGGCTGCGACCATCGGCGAGCTCAAGGCGTCGTTCGTCGTGCCGCAGGCCGACCGATACCTCTGGAACTTCGTCACGCTCGCCGCGTATCGTGGCCGTGGCATCTATCCGCGGCTACTCGATGCCATCGTCGACGCTGAGTCGGTCGATGGCGAACGATTCTGGATCGCCTACGCACCGGAGAACCACGCCTCTGGCATCGGCATCCAGAAGGCCGGCTTTGCGCTCGTGGCCGAGCTCTCGTTTGACCTCGCCGGGCGTCCCGTCGTTCGCGACATCCGTCCCGAGGGCGGTCGCGCGGCGTCGCGGCTCCTGGGGCTTCCCCTGATCACCGAGGCCGTCGCTCAATGCTGGAGGTGCGCGCGCAGCTCCGCACCTTCCGCATCGAGCTGCGCTGGCGGCGTGTGTTCCTGCGACTATCAACGGGCTGAACAGCCCTGCACCTTGGAGACGGTATGAAAGCAGCAGTGTATGAGCAGTATGGAGCGCCCGAGGTCGTGTCGATCCGCGAGGTCCCGACGCCCACGCCGGCGGCTGGCGAAGTGCTGATTCGGGTGCACGCCACCACCGTGTCCACTGGCGACTGGCGGGCGCGCAGTCTGGAAATGCCTCCGGGCTTCGGTCCGTTCGGCCGGCTCTTCTTCGGCATCTCGCGCCCTCGGCAACCGATCCTCGGCACGGAGCTCTCGGGTACCATCGCCGCACTCGGCGCCGGCGTCAGCAACTTTGCGGTCGGCGACGAGGTCTTCGCCTTTGCGGATGCCAAGATGGGCGCCCACGCGGAGTTTCGGTGCATCGCGGCAGACGGCCTCGTGGTCAAGAAGCCAGCGCGGCTCACGTTCGAGCAGGCCGCCGCCATCTCGTTCGGCGGGATGACGATGATCGGCTTCTACGATCGCGCAGCGCTCCGACGCGGCGAGCGCGTGCTCGTGAACGGCGCGTCGGGTGCGGTGGGGTCCGCCGCCGTCCAGCTCGCGCGTCACGCGGGTGCCGAGGTGACGGCGGTGTGCAGTGCGGCCAACGCCGATATCGTCCGTGCGCTCGGCGCGACTCACGTGATCGACTACGCGCGCGAGGACTTTGCGACCACTGGGCAGACGTACGACGTCATCGTCGATACCGTCGGCAACGCCCCTTATGCACGCGTGGCAAATGCGCTCGTCGCGGGCGGCCGCCTGCTCGCGGTCCTCAGTGGTTTCGGTGAACTCCTCCGCTCGCCGCTGGCGGGTCGCTCGCGCGGGCATCGTGTAATCGCAGGTCCGTCGGTGGCACGCGTGGAAGACCTGCAGCGGCTGGCCGCGCTCGCAGCGGCCGGGGACTACACGCCGCTGATTGACCGCACCTATGAGTTCGCCCAGATCGTCGAGGCACATCGCCGCGTCGAGACCAAGCGCAAACGCGGCAGCGTCGTCGTTATGGTGTCGGCGGCGTAGGGCCGGCAGCGACCTGCAGCAGCGATGGGGGGAATCCGAACATCCGGTTGGAGGTGCGCGTGAAGTGCGCGGCATCCGCGAAGCCGGCGCGGTGCGCCGCGGTCGAGATCGACTCGCCCTGCGCGAGCAGGTCCCACGCGAGGATGAAGCGTCGCCACAGGATGTACGGGCGCATCCCCATCCCCGTCTGCTCGACGAACAGGTGGCGGAATCGGCCGGGGGAGAGAAAGACGTGGGCCGCAACCGCGTCCAGTGTCACATCCGTGTCGAGATGTGTGCGGACGAACTCTATGGCGCGCAGGATGCGGTCGTCGGTGACGGTTGGCGCTGCGGCGCTGGAGGTGAGCGCCGCGATCACCCGAGTGGCGCCGGTGATGAGTTGCGGCTTGCTGCTGCCGGCGAGCCAGCCGGCGAAGAGGTCGGTACACACACCACGCACTGCCGCCTCGTCGATGGAGGCGAGGCCGCCTGCGGGCAGGCGGGCAGCGAGCGTGCGGCCCGCGGAGGTCTCTGGCTCGACGAAGATCACGGCATTGTAGGTGGCTGCCGTCGCATCCATCGAGTGCGACTGGCGCGAGGCGACGATGCCGAGTGGATAGGGCAGCCACGGTTCGTCATCGGAGCGACGTAGCCCCACGGGGCCTGCGTAGCCAAAGGCCACCTGAATCGCCTGGTGGGCGTGCGTGGGAATGACCCGGTTTGCGTGCCCGATGAGAAGCACGCCTCCATCCCAGGCAACGAGATCGCCGACACCCACTGGCGCGGACACGGACGTGAGCCTCTAAGAGAAGTGATGAGAAAAGATGTTCGCGCTGCGTGTGTGGGTCATCACGAGATCGTGCTCGTTCCTGTCATCCGGAGCTCACGCCCTGACATAACGCAGGTGTGTCGCGGCGGGTCCGTTGATGACACGATCGATGCGGAACTGTGGCCCGGGCTCGGCAATGTTCTCGAAGAGCCGTCGTCCGCGGTGAAACAGCACCGGTGCGAGCGCGATCTCCAGCTCGTCGACCAGGTCGCGATTCAGGAATTGCTGGATGACATCGGCGCCCCCGGCAATACGGACGTCGCGGTCGCCCGCGGCATCCCGTGCGAGCGCGAGGGCGCGCTCAGGGCCGTCGGTGACGAAGTGGAACATCGTGCCGCCCGGGCGCGCCCAGGGTTCTCGGGGGGAATGCGTAAGCACGTAGACCGGCGTGTGGAACGGAGCTTCTTCCGGCCAGGCGACCTCGCCTTGGTCGAACATCCGCCTGCCCATAATGTTCGCGCCGATGCGCTCGGTGGTGTGTCGAACGAGATCGTTGATTGGGCCCGTCTCGCCACCGCCGCCGATCTTGAGGTTCTCGCGGAAGTACTGGGTGTTAACGATCCAGGCCATCAGCGCGCCCCACTTGGCTCCCCACCCCATATGGCCGGGGTCACTCATTGTCATTCCTTCCGGGGCGAGGTAGCCATCGAGGCTCAGCCCGATGCTGACGAAGACCTTGCTCATTTGTCCGTAGGTGTCAGTGTCAACTGGCCAGCCCACGCTTCTGGCGATTCCCGACCACAGCAACCCTCGAGATGCTAACGCCTCGTGAGCGCCACGTCTACGAGCTCCGGCGGCCCTCTAGGCGTCGTCCCCTAGCGCTTCTGTCCCGCGGCAGCCCCGTGGGCAGCGCCCTGTAACCGCCGCAGCGCCTTCGCCATCGCCTCGCGCAGCGCCGGACCCTCGAGGCGCAGCAGCGTCTCGAACGGCAGGTCACGCGCGAGTTCCCGTGCCACCAGATAGCCGACGTAGTAGCCGAACCGTGGCGGCAAGTCGCCGCTCGCGGCGGCGAGCAGCGGACGATGCATCGTCGCCTCGTCCGTGGCATCGAGGTGCTCGAGAATGAAATCGACCACCTCGCCCCATCGTGGCTCTACCTGTGCAGCGAGGTCACGCGGCCAGCCGAGGATCGCCTCCTCGGCAACGTCCGGCGCGAAGCGTCGGCTGAACAGCGTTGCGAGGCCTTCCCGCCACACGCGGCCGTACAGCGTGCTGTCCATTTCGGGCCCTGTCACCGCGCGGTGGTACAGGTGGAACATCTCGTGCCCGACGAACGCGCGGAGCTCCCCGGGTCGCTGCGTCCGCGATGCGACTTCGACGCCGAAGAGCAGCAGCTCACGCCCGTCCACGACGCGGACGGCACCGTCGAAGGCGCCAGCCGAGAAGAAGAAGTAGACGGGAGCCGTACAGCGGAACCCAGGCAGCGCCGCAGCCAGGTCAGGCCCCAAGCGCGGCAGCTCGGCCGCGAGCTGCACGCTCATCGCGCGAAACGCGGTGTCGTCTTGTGCGAGGAATCGAAACCACGCGCGGACATCGTCATCGAGGCGGGCTGGATCCGCACCGACGCGCACCTGAGGTCCATAGAGCTGCTCCGACCGAGACACCACGTCCGCACGGAAGCGAGTGACGCGCGCGTCAAGGTCGACGTGGCGCGTCGAATCCCAGAACGCGAGAAACTCCGGCATCAGGTTGATCAGTTCACAGTCGACCGCCGGTCGCGGCGGTGCGCAGGACGCGGCGATTGTCACCGCTATCAGGATTCGACGCATTGCAAGGCCTCCGGAGGTGGGACACCGGCACTCTCCATCTGGTTGCGTGCGAACGGCCGAAAGCGAAACCTGCCGCGAGCCGCGGCGTAGACACACGGTATGACAATCGTCGGAACGATACACTTCGTGGCGGCGGTGGCCGCCATCGTCCTCGGCGCCATCGTCCTCAGGCAGGGGCCGAAAGGCGGTCCGCGACACCGCCGGATCGGCTGGACGTACCTGCTCGCGATGCTGACGGTCAATGCGACGGCCTTCACGCTCTACGGACTGTTCGGCGGCTTCGGTCCCTTCCACGTCGCGGCAGTCGTTAGCCTGGCCGGCATCGTCGCCGGGATGCTCGCCGCCCGGAGGGCGAGAAGGGCGCGCTTGGCGAATCAGAGGTTCCTACGGGCGCACCGCGTGGAGGTCCATTTCTGGTGGATGACCTTCTCCTACGTGGGGCTGGTCGCGGCGCTCGCCTCCGAGGCGATCACTCGGCTGCCGGCCACGCGGGCGATCGGTGGCGGCGCCGGCGCGATATTCGCGGCGGCGGTCGGTGGCGTGACCGCGCTGGTCTTCGCCGTCGGGAGTTACCTGATTGTCACGCGTCGTGCGCGTACGCTTGAGCCGTTTCGTGCGCACGGGGCGCCTTGATCCTACACGGCGTGACGAGTGTCGCGAAGCGCCACGTTCCCAGTGCCCGAGTATCTCCTCACCCCACGGCTCGTCCCACCCAACGCCCGGACTCGCCGTCGGTGGCTGGTGCGAGTCTCTCGCGCGAACACCTCCCCATAGGGTTCGACGTTACTCGCAATGCGTCTGCGCGCGGTTGATGCTGGCAGTGATGTCTTGTCGTGACCGGTCCAGGGCTACGCACGGTGCTCGTTGACCAACCTCGCAGGTGAGAAGGAGCGCACCCGTCTTCGGCAGTTGCACGAGCAGTGACTGATGTCCGGGCGCGCCTGCTACGTGTGCGGCGCACTCGGTACGTACGCCGAGCTCGCATCGAGATCATGGCCGATCCGCACGAGATTGCCAGAGGGATCCTTGAGCGTAAACTCGCGCATACCCCATATCTCATCCTCGGGCGGCGTGATGCGCGGTATGCCTGTGGATGGAAGGTTCAGCCGAGTGAACTCGCTGTGAAGCGCGTCCGCATCGGTGACGCGCCAGTAACAGGCGTCGCGATTCTCGTCGGGGTTAAGCGCACGGTGCTCTTCAAAGTGCACGACGAGGTTACCGCGAGAAACGATCTCGTATCCGGTCCCTCGGAACCACGGGGTGAAGCCAAGGGATTCGTAGAATGAACGGGTCGCTGCCAAGTCGAGAGACCGGAGGATGGGCTCTGGACGTTCGGTTCGCATAATCTGTCCCACGAGAGGTGTGGTAGGGCACACTACCTAAATGCGGTCTAACGCTCCGGTTCAGCGGCGGGCTGCGCAACGGACCGCCGCTGCAACCGGTTCGGTGTTGCACTTTCCGGTTGACTTCACACGGCCTCGGGCCCGTCCTGCGTGCCGCCGATGGGGAACAACAGTTCATTGCCATCGGGGTCGAGCACGCGGACCACGTCATCTCCCCAGCGGGCGATCGTGTACGGGACGGAGCGGGCTTCGAGCTCTTGCCTCAGTGCGGCGAGCCCTTCGGGCGTCAACTCGATGAAGAGCCGAGCTGGTGTGGTGCGGCCCGAGTCTTCACAGAGGATGATCTCGCAGTCACTCCGGTCGACTTGGCAGACCGTACCCGCGCCGTCGGCCTCGTGCCACTTCTTCGTGAAGCCGAGGAGCTCTCGGTAGAAATGGAGCGCGCGTACGAGGTCGGCGACGAAGAACACCGGTCGGGGATACCAGAAATGGTCGGTGTCGCGGTGCAAGGACAATCCTCCAGAATGCTATGTCCCACGATACGTGTCAGAGCCGCTCCGCGAAGCGTCAACTCGACGGTGGCGTGAGTCCCATCATCCGCAGGTAGGTCACGAGATTCCCGTAGTGCAGGCTCGCGTGGCCGATGTTCTGCAACAACGGCATCTGGCTCCCTCTTGCGTACGCGGCGATGCAAGCGTCGGTGGCCGATTGAAGTCGCCTCTGCAGCGTGGCCTTGTCGAGCGGTCCCTTCTCCGTCGCATCCGACCACTCTGTCTGCCTCCCTGCGGCGTTCGAACAGTACCAGATGTATCCGTCGGCGATGTGGGCCAGCAACTCGCCCACGGTTCGCACTCCCGCCGTCGGTCGGTACGTGTACTGCTCGGCGGAAACGAGCGTCGCGGCTTGCGAGATCCATCCACTCACCTCCTGGAATCCCCCGCGCAGCAGCATCGTCGTGGTATCGCGTGCAGACTGGGCGTGAAGTGCAGGTGCCGAGAGCGTAAGGACTGCGACGAGCACGAACCGTTGCATCAGGACTCCGATGTGAAGGGTCAGAGGTACCGCATCCACGGCGCGGGCCGAGTCGCCTTGCGGCGCGCGTACGCGGCGCAGAGCGGGTACAACACGGCAATGGCCACGGCCCAGACAGCGTAGAGCGTCACGAGGTCCCACCGGTGGTCCGGGAGCCACGTGTATGGTGCAGTCGCATACCATTCGTGACGAAATTCGCCGAACCGCATCCACATCGTCGCGATCGCGAGGAGGTGGATGACGAGTATGTGGGAGAGATAGTAGAACATCGGCACGCGGCCGATGGTCGTCAGCGCGCGCGCCACCCAGCCCTGAGCGCGTTCAGCCCACGGCAGCAATGCAATCGCGGGGCCGAGGGTCATCAACAGGAAAAGCTGCGACGCCGGGTACTTCTGCTGATTCAGCAGGCGCATCCAGAACGGCAGCGTGCCTCCCTCCTCTGCGCCCGTCGCAGCAAGCGCTCCGCCGAGCACGAGAAATGATATCGTCATCGCCACGCCGAGCCGCCGCAGGATCCGCTCTCGATCCGCCGTCTCGCGCTCCCAGAGTGCGCCGAGCGCGTATCCGGCGAGCATCACGCCGACCCACGGTACGAGGACGTAGAGGATCTGGATGCCGCTCCAAGGTTCGGTGCCGGCAGGGTAGATGAAATTCCACACGTATCCGAACCCGTGACGCGCCGCTGCGGGTACGATCTGCGGCACCAGCGCGAGGAGTTGCTGCAGCGCCACAATCGCGATGCCGATGATTCCGACACGCCGAGCGCGCATCCCAACGAACGGGGCGAGGAGCACCATACACCATCCCAGCATCCAGATCACGCCGGCGAGCACGAACCCCGTTCCGACCTCGAACGCCCAGAGGAAGCGGATGACGGTGAGCTCAAGCACGACCAGCAGCAGCCCTCGACTCACGAGGAACCGACGCAGCGCGCCGACATCCGCGAGCTGTCGCCCGTGAAACCAGGCCGAGGTGCCCGCGAAGAAGCAGAACATGGGCGCGACGAAGTGCGTGACCCAGCGCGTGAGGAACACGCCCGTCTCCGGCCCGCCGGCGGGGATGCCGGAGTAGACGCGCACGTGGTCGATCGCCATAAGGACGCAGACCACCCCGCGCAGCAGGTCAACCGATTGGACACGCGTCAAGGGAGGCGCCATGGCGAGAGATTGGGCCGGCTGGGCGCAGTGCGCCAGCCCTCTATACGCGGGCGGTACTGACTCTGACGTGAACGGCGCCTGCCTTCGGTTGCGTTGCGGTCCGGGTTCTTCGCCCGTACTGTCCTCTTATGTCGGCTCCGCGACTCAAGCCTTGGATGCTGGTCTCGGCCATCTGGCTTTGGCCGGCGATCTTCGGCGTCGTGAACCGTCTCGTCCAGGGCCGGCTTCAGGACTGGGGTCCGGCATCGGCGTCTGAGTTACTCTTTCAGTTCTGGGACTGGGTCGCATACGCACTCGTGACGCCCGCGATCTTCTGGGCCAGCACCCGATGGCCCGTGGTCGGCGAGCGACTGCGTCGTCACTTCGCGATCCATCTCGGACTCGCTCTGCTCTTCTGCGTCGTGTGGGCAGTGGTTGGAAAGCTGCTGCAGCTTGTCCTCGGCGCCATCTTTGAGCCCGACGCCCTGCTCAAGGCGATCTCTGATGCGGGTCCGGACCTGGGATTCGTCGTCGCGCGAAACGTTGTCAGTTGGATTGCGACGACGGTCCCGTTCGGTGTCGTGGTCTATACCACCGTGGCAGCGCTCGCGCACGCCATCAGCTATTTCGCCGAGGCACGGGACCGCGAGCTACAACTGGCCCGGCTCTCGGAGCAGCTGGCCACGGCACGCCTCAGCGCGCTGCAGGCGCAGGTCAATCCACACTTCCTCTTCAATACGCTCAACACGCTGGTTGTCCTCGTGCGGGACGGAGACCGCGCCGGCGCGGTGCGGATCATCGAGTTGATGAGCGAGGTGTTCCGTCGCATCCTCCGGCGCGACCCCAACGACGAGAGTGCGCTGGACGACGAACTCGAGCTCGTGCGCCAGTACCTTGCCATCGAGGCGGCGCGCTTTCCCGACCGACTTCGCGTAACGTTCGACATCGCACGCGGGCTGGAGACGGCTGCCGTGCCCTCGTTCGCGCTGCAGCACCTTGTGGAGAACGCCATCCGCCACGGCATCGCGCGGCGTGAGGACGCAGGACAGCTGTGGGTCACGGTTGCGCGCATTGCCGACCTGCTGGTGCTGACCGTCGTCGACGATGGAATCGGCATCACGGGCGGCGAGCCGCCGGCAGGGCACGGCATCGCGAATACGCGCGAACGTCTGCGGGCACTCTATGGACCGCAGGCATCGCTCACGGTCGAGCCGCGCGCCGAGGGCGGCACGGTCGCGTCGCTGCGGATCCCCCATCGCGAGCGCGTGCAAGGGGGGACTGATGCCGGTCGCTGAGTGGGGCGTGCTCATTGCCGACGACGAGCCGGCGGCGCGGCGCGGCGTGCGGCAGTTGCTGGACAAGCACCCGCGCTTCACGGTGGTGGCCGAGTGCCGCAACGGCTCGGAGGTATTGCGAAGCCTGGATGAAGCGCGACCTCACGTGGTGTTTCTTGATATCCAGATGCCGGGGGTGGACGGCTTTGAGGTCGTGCGGCGGCGCACGCCGGAGCGGATGCCCGCGGTGGTGTTCCTCACCGCGTATGACGAGTTCGCGCTCAAGGCGTTCGAAGCACAGGCGCTCGACTATCTCGTGAAGCCGGTGAATGAAGCGCGGTTCGCGGCGACGATGCATCGTCTCGCGCGTATGCTGCGAGGCCACGCCGCGCACGGCGGCGACAGCGGCATCGCCGTATCCACGGCGCGAGGCACGGCGGTCGTGCGACTATCCGAGATTGAAGTGATCGAGAGTGCCGACAACTATGCCCGGCTCTGGGTGGGTACGAGGAGTTACCTCGTCAGGGAGTCACTCGACTCGCTCGAGCGGCGCGTAGGCCCGCGCGGGTTCGTTCGCGCGCACCGGCAGGCGCTCGTCCGCACGAGCGCGATTCGCGAGTTCGTGCGGACGGGGCCAGGCGAGGGCGTGCTCATCCTCGCGACGGGGTCGCGCGTACCCGTGTCGCGCCGACGATTGGCGGCGGTGCGAGGGGTGCTGCGGAAGCAGGGCAGCGTGTAGGGCCCCACAGCCGCACGCCTGGGGGAGTGCGACAAGCGCCCCACGCTCGGACGTGGGTGAGGTGATCTCACCGATACGAATATGGCGCGCGTTCGATGGTGGCGGCAAAGTCCTTGTCGTGGCCGATCCACAGCTGTGCCCCCTGCGCCGTGAGCATCTCACGAACGCGTTCCATCGACGCGAGGGACTGCGCGAGGTCGATATTGAACGACGGCACGACCCCGTGATCCCACATATACTGGAAGTGCACGAGATCCCCGGACAAGAGGAGAGGGCCGGTCTCGCGAAGTGTGACGAGCAGAGACTGGTGTCCGGGTGTATGGCCTGGCGTTGAGATGATTGTGAGACTCCCGTCACCGAATACATCGTGGTCACCGGCCAGCCGCGCAGTGCGCTGAGCGACATCAATCGAGGCAGGCATCGCCGTCAAGGCGAAGTCGAACTCAGATCCTTGTATCAAGAGTGTGGACTGCGTGAAGGCACGCGCATTTCCAATATGGTCCCCGTGCGAATGCGAGAACGCCACATACGTGATGTCTTCGGGGCGGATTCCAAGACTCGCGAGCTGATCCCTGAGCGTTCGATCAAGGTACCAGACAATCACCCCACTCGGTGCCGTGATGCCCGCCGGGTACGTTGCGACCGAATCCGGCACGCCCGTCTCCCACAGCAACGTGCCGCGCTTATGTTGGAACAGGTAGCAGTAGTTGGCGAGTTCCAGTGGCCGGCCACCGTCATCCAGCGAGTTTCGCTTAACATATCCTCATACTGCCTTTGGGAACCCCGCCGCTTCCATCACACGCCTTGCTTGCAGCAAATGCCGTTTCTCGTGAACCGCCAGCATCGTAAGGCAATCTTCCAAGCGGTACGTTACCCATCCCAGCAAGGGCGATGTGACGATTGTTCCCTTCAGATCGATGCTGGAGGGGATCCTTCGCAGATGCTCGATCAGTTCACCCTGGTGGCGAGCAAATGTATCAAGGATTCTCGCGTCAATCGCGCTCGCTGAAGGTTCGGCCTTCGGGCTCGTTTTCGTCCTCTTCGGATACTCCGGACCCAACGTCTTGATCAAGAACTTCCCGAGAAATCCGCTGAGAGGTGAGTGTCGTTCCCAGAAGGTGGGTCCCGGGGTGTCAGTACTCATTGACTCGAGCAATGGAAAGTAGAATCGGTTGATCGTGATGAGATGATCGAGACACTGGGCGATGCTCCAGCTTTCCGCCGAAGGTTTCCAGTTGAGTTGCTCAGCCGACAGGGGGCCGAAAGCCACGCGGGCGGCGTGCGTAACCTCCGTCAACTCGTGACAAACTTCCTGGATGTGATTGCTCATAGAATTGGGGAAGCGTGATTCCTCACGGCTCCTTCCTTCGGTGCTGGTTGAGGCCGGCTATCGCCAGCACAATGACCGCGCCGACGGCGAAGACGGTATTCCCAATCAGGTCAACGGCCCCTGTGGTGCCGATAATCGGAGTATGAGGGAAGCCCTGCCAGGCGTATGTCAACAAGGCGCCGCCGGCCAGCGCGAGTTCGTGGCTGGCGCCCCACCCCACACGACGCGACCACCGCGTGACGAGAACGGCAATCCCGGCAAATGACACGAGCCAGACACCAACGGTCGCCCAGCTTGGCAGATAGAGCCCGAGCGTGAAGAAGCTCGAGGCTAGCAGTGACACGACACCGACCACCCACGGGTTCGGCGCGAGGCGATCGACATCAGGAGGCGGACGCCGACCGATCGCAAATGCCGCGACGATCAGGGCCAAGACGACGACGATCGTGCCGAGTCGTTGTTGGGTCGAAGCAACGAAGCCTTCTTGATCGTTCGTCAGGGAGTAGTTGACAATCGCGCCAAGAAGGAACAAGGCCCCGATCACCGCCAAGCCGGGCTTGCCGAGCCACGGCGTCGTATTCCGGTTGAGGACGAACCCTTCGACGAGCGCAATCGGAACGGCGATACTCCAGACCGTGTGCAAGGTTAGGACATAGATCGTCCACCACGCGCCTATGCCGAGGAGGGGGATGTGCGTTGGACCGAGCAAGTCGAAGCCGAAATACGACGGGTTGAACAGGGACTGGGTGACCAAGCCCTCTTCGATCACGGCATAGGCCAAGGCGAGCATCAGCATCGTCGGCCAGCCGCGCCCGGTGCGGCGGGTGACTTCGCGAATCAGAACGGCCCCGCCGCCGTAGAGCGGTGCGAAGAACAGTCCGGTCCAGATCGCGTCGATCGCGATGTTGCCAAGCAGGAACTCCGCGACCAGCGGCGAGAGGAAGAACAATCCGAACGCGGGTGCGATCCGTCTAGTTGTCGTAGCAACACGGCGTTTGATGAATGTGTTCACGGGGCGCTGCGCCCATCGCGCCGCGCTATGCACTGCCACGCGTCTGCAAGCAGCGCCCGCAGTTCAGTCACGCGCACGGTACGCAAACGCAACAGCACCGCCGGATAGCCGTTATAGTGCGGCTCCGTGAAGAACTTGGTGGGCTCAGTCTGAAGCATCTGATCCTTCTGGCCGAGATTCGCAACGCGGAGCGCCAGGACGGAGGCATTGGGGACCCGGGCCTGCTTGGGCTCCAGCCGCTCCAGCCGCTCGAGCCACACCCACGCGAAGCTTTTCCGCTTTCCCTTGATCGACACGGAGAACGCGAATCGGCCCGCCTCCTCCTCGGTTCCGGGAAGCGTCATCGCGATGCGGCGGACGTCAGCTTGTGTGGCCATATAGCATGGTGTGCGTGAACAGTCGAGGTGAATCGGCCCGGGTTTGCCGGAGGCTCCACATCGTGAGAGGTTGGAGCCATGCCCAGACGTTCCCCATTTTCGCCTGAGTTCCGCGAACGCGCCATCCGGATGGTGCTGGACCAGGCCCCGCAGCACGGCTCCCAGTGGGCCGCGATCCGCTCGATCGCCGAGAAGGTCGGCTGTCACCAGGAGACCCTCCGGAACTGGGTCCGCGAGCACGAGCGGAACACGGGCGTGCGACCCGGCCCGACCACGGACGACCTCGCGCGCCTCAAGGAGCTCGAGCGCGAGAACCGCGAGCTGAAGCGCGCCAATGAGATCCTGAAGAAGGCGTCGGCGTATTTCGCCTTGGCGGAGCTCGACCGCCGACCCAACTGATGGTGGCCTTCATCGACGCGCACCGCGCGGCGTACGGAGTCGAGCCGATCTGCGCAGTGCTGCCGATCGCTCCGTCGACCTACTACGAGGCGAAGGCGCGCGCGCGCGACCCGTCGCGCCTGCCGGCCCGCAGCCGCGCGGATGCGGCGCTCCGGCCGGCGCTCCAGCGCGTGTGGGCGGCGACGCGCGGGCGCTACGGGGCGCGCAAGGCCTGGAAGCAGCTCCGCCGGGAGGGCCGCGTGGTGGCGCGCTGCACGGTGGCGCGCGTCTTCAAGGCGATGGGCCTGCGCGGGGTGGTGCGCGGGCGCCGGGCGACGACGACCGTGCCCGAGCCGGCGGCGCACCGGCCGCAGGATCTCGTGCAGCGGAACTTCACGGCGACGCGCCCGAACGCGCTCTGGGTCTCCGACCTGACGTACGTGCCGACGTGGCGCGGCTTCGTGTACGTCGCGTTCGTGACCGATGCGTACTCGCGCCGCATCGTCGGCTGGCGCGCGACGACGACCCTGCGGACGGACCTCGCGCTCGACGCGCTGGAGCAGGCACTCTACGACCGCGCGCTCGACGGCCCGCTCGTGCATCACAGTGACCGCGGGTCGCAGTACCTGGCCATCCGCTACACGGACCGGCTGCTCGAGGCCGGCATCGAATCCTCCGTCGGCAGCCGCGGTGACGCCTACGACAATGCGCTCGCCGAGTCGATCAACGCGCTGTACAAGGCGGAGGTCATCCATCATCTCGGACCGTGGAAGGGCCTGGAGGACGTGGAGTACGCGACGCTCGAGTGGGTGGCCTGGTACAACAGCCAGCGCCTGATGCAGCCGCTCGGGGACATCCCCCCGGCGGAGTACGAAGCGCAGTATTATCACGCCCACGCCGCATCCGCGGCCGTGGGACTCAACTAACCGAGTCTCCGGGAATCCCGGGCCGATTCAGCTACCAGGAGTCCCACCGACGTGATGCCGCGCGATTCGAGCACGACCACGGGAAGTGTCGCCAGCGCGGCGAATACCACCAAGCCTTCGAGTGTCGACTTCGACTTCTGAGGCCGTGTCATCGTGCTGGAGTAGAATGGCACCCAAGTCGAGCTGTGTTTGCTGTCCTAATTGGTCACCTCTGCCGCGACCGTTGCCTTGGAGACACCTGTGGGCTGGTCCTCTGTCCTGACGCGCTGCGCTTTGCGAGCGACGCGCGCGAGACTCCGCCTCGCAGACTCGGCCTTCTCACCTTCGAGAATCTCGCGCTTCAGGACGTCGGTGCGAAGCACCGCCTGAATGAGTTCCGAGTCGATTCGCGTGTCAGGATTGAGGCGACGAAGCTCGCGACGGAGAACACCAACCACAGAATCGCTGCATACAAGTGCCCCGATTGCGTACTTACTCAACGCCTCCTGCTGCGCGGCAAAATCTTCGAGATGGCTCTTCAGCCAGCCCTCCTTCGAGAGCAGCCATAGCAAGGCAAGGTCTTCGTCCTTGCGAGGACTCAAGAGCGAAAGGTCGACTTCTGCGACAAGCGTGTGCTCAATTGGTTTTCCGAAGCCGACTCGATACACGAGCCAGCGTGTTCCGTTCGTGAGCGTTACCCACTCGCAACCTTGGTTTGCTGCGTAGTCCACCGCCTGCTTAACGTGATTCTCCTTGAGTCCGAGTCCTGCGGACTTCACCTCGATAAGCCACGCAAGCTTGCCATCGAGCTTTACCGCGAGATCGCAGTACGTGCCCCGAATTGCGTGCTCGGATGTGACCTCGGCGTACTTGTCGTATCCAAGAATCTCCGCGAGGATGTCCTTAACGATGGTCACCGTATCAGCCTCGGTGACATCTCTCGCGCGCGCCCCGTCGAGAATGGGCTGAAAGCGCTTCAAGCCAGCTGCGAGGCGGGAACTGACCTTTGCGGGAATCTTAGACATGGCACCGAGTGTTGAATAATTCGCTTCTGCGGAGGGCGAGTAGGGCCGCTGCATCCTAACATAAAGTGAAGCACTGGCCTCACAATCGCTACTGCGCCTGAGCTCCGAAACGGAGACAGCGACGAAGGCCACCGATGATGATAATGTGCCCCAACCTAAACGAGACGCTTGGTTCCGAGCACCGACTTCATTCTAGCTCTCTCGGCTCGGTCCGATCCGTGTCGCAGCACGAAAACGACCTTCCGCGTCCAGCCCAAGTCAGCCTCGACGATACTGTGCGTGGCATCCCGCGCCGAGCGCCACGATTTTGCCCGCATCGCATCTTCAAATAGCTCATTCGCCGGAGTTAGCCACTCCTGTGCGGGTGCTGAACGCGGCCGCAAGTTAGCACAGGTTACACAAAGCTTCTCAGGTGCAGCACGATCAGCGGCGCACACGTGTCGCCCGCAGGACGTGCATTCAAAACGATGGCGGTCACACGAGCGCCGCTCGCACACTGGGCATTCGTGAGTCCCTGTTAGCGAGAACGCGGCTCCATCGACGTGGCAGGTGGTGCGATGGGACTCGCACGCCTTCTCTCCGCGACGATCGCCGAGTTCGGACAGGTGCCTGTCGCAGTGAAGGGCGAGATCTTCGGCACATATCCCTAAGTGTTCAGCACACGCCATCGCGCCGCAGCTCGAGCACGGTGAGATTTCATCGACCGCGAACACCGCGGTAGGCTCGTACGCACACACCGCCCTGTCATTGACGCACACCAAGCGTCGAGAGCGATCGGTACGCCGGAGGTGCGTCGAGCAGTGAACGTGCCCATCTACTTCGCAACGCGCCTGGTGGTCCTCACACACAACTCGCTCACATGTTGCACACCCCGACACCTCGTCAGGCCCCACCAACTCGTTCGATCCTCCCTCGCAGCGCCGTACACATCGGGCGCAGAAGCGCCTAGCTCCGCGCGGCGCGTCAGCGGCAGAGTGAGAAGCGTGGCTATCGCAGACCTTGTCTCCACAAGTCGCGCACATCGCTATGCAAGAAGTGCAGGCGGGATGCCCTCCATCCTCGCACTCATCCTCGTGCGAACTACAATGTGAGCGGAGGCACGACACGCAGGTGCGAGCGTGTGCGTCGCACGCGGGCTGCGAGTCCACGTGGCAAGCCGCGATTCCGTGCTTCTCACAGAATGAGTCCTCGCACACCGAGCACTCACGATCACACGCAGAGCAGGTCACGTGATCGTGCCGGCAGACCGACACATCCTTCGGAGCCTTCGCGCCACAAGCTGGACAGCCAAAGTGCCAGTGTCTGTCGCCAGCAAGCACGCGCTCAGCAGTCGCCTGTCCACGATGTCCGTTCGAAGTCAGCGTCCAATGCGCCCGTTGAACCAGCACCTGCCATTCGGTAAGCTGAACTGGGTGGACGACCGCACGTACGTCATGGCGATCGCGTTCCTCTGCGAGCCGCCTGTCGCGCTCAGCCTCGAACACGCGCCTCGCATCACGATCGGGGATGGCAGTTCCGCGGCCGCCGCCCTCCTCCAGCATAGACTGATAGTATCGCTGAATGCGACCACTCTCGTGGGTGAACTCCCGCTCGGCCTTCTGGCGCAGGCGCTCGATCTGGGGCTCCAACGCAACCCTCAGATCCCCAAGCATACGGCTCACGAGATCTGAAGCGGGCATCGCGGTCGCTACTGGCGGTCCCTGAATCAGGGCGCGAGACTGCGCAGATAAGAGCTGACGCTCACACTCGGTGGCGATGTCCGCGCCCAGCGCGACTCCTGAGACTGTGTCATACACCTGGCTCTCCACCAGATGCTCCTCGAGCGTCGCCCCTGCGCGAACTGCGACACGAGCGGTAAGGCGCCCCACACGATGAATCGCGATGGATGACTCGGCTTCAGCGGCCTGGCCACGCTTCACAGATGCCGGAAGCGAGGGTTGCGCACTCGCCTCGGCCTCCTGAGCGCCCACAGAGCCGGCAAAGTAGCGCGCGCCGCGCCCACGGACCGCGGCGATGAGCTGCTCAACAAACGCGCTGCCGACGATGGCCATCTCGGCGTCGGCATCCGCTTGGATTGCCTCAAGTGAGAAAGCCAGCCGCACATTCGAGCGGTTTCCGAACGTGCGGCGATCAGCAACCGGGATCGTCAGCTCATACAAATGCGGTGAGAGTTCGGTGAGCGAAGCACCCGTATGTGCGGCGTAGCGATCAATCAGATCACGAACGTGGCGGTCCCCGAGCGTCTCGTGTTCGAGGCCTTCGGGGTGGCTCGACGCACCTTCGCTCACGAGGACGCTCGCACGAGGGGCGCCTCCGCATCAGCGTCAATCTCAATGAGCATCATAGGTAGCGAGTCCGCCTTCACCATCAAGTGGACTGCCCGCTGCCGGTGTGTCAGGCCAGAGATGCGATAGACGGGCCCGTACTCTCTCACGTGATCCTCCTCCACGTGCGCGTGCTCAAGCGCCTCCAGAATCTCGTTCTCGTGAAGGCCAATTGCTTGACGCCGAGAGTCGACGCCCTGCTTCTTCTCGAGAAGCCGTGTTCCATAGCCAAGACGAACACGCGAGGCAGGCGGCAAGTGCCGAAACTCGCGTTCAAGCCGCATCGCATTGTCATCTGCCGCAATATCGGAATTCAGCTGCTCTTGGAGCAATCCCTCGTCACGGCTCGCAGTGATCCGTTGCCCAATACCATCGATGAGACGCTCAAACTCTTCCTCCGTACCGGCCTCGAGGAACTTGGTCGTCAGTTCGGTCTCAAGTGCGTCAGCCCCTCCAAACTCGCCAAGAATGACATCGAGCTCCCCGACGACCAACTCGAACAGCTTGATCTTCTGGTCAAGGAGCTTGAGCACGTGCGCCTCAATCGTCTGCTCAGCGGCCAGGTTGATGATGTGCGCGTCCCTCGTCTGACCAATCCGGTGGATGCGGCCGATACGCTGCTCGACAATCATTGGATTCCAGGGCAACTCATAGTTCACCAGAACATTGCAGAACTGGAGATTCAACCCCTCAGTGCCAGCGCGCGTCGATACAAACACGGCGTCAGGAGTGTTCTTGAACGCGTTCAGGCGCTTCACTCGCTCGTCTCGGGAAAGTCCCCCTTGATAGATCACGGCGCGTCGCCCAAGCGATTCCACCGACTGTCGAATCAGATCCAACGTTGGCAAATGCTCGGAGAATACGATGACCTGCTCAGTGTGCGTCCCGAGGAGGCGCTCTAGAGTCTGGAGCTTAGCGTGCTCGCTTACATCACGAGCGAAGCTCGCTAGCTTCAGCGCGTGCTGCCGGTACTCTGGAGTGATGAACTCACCCTCAGCCATTCGCTCCAGCGAAACGCCAAGTGCGGTGGACGATGAACATAGCCGCCGACAGAGGCGCATAAGCTCTAAAGTGAGAATCCCTTTTCCTGTGTTGCGCTTTCGCCGCGCTCGATCTTCCTCTGCCTCTTCTCGCGATGGCTGGATGAAGCCCTTCCGATAGAGCTCTCGTAGGTAGCCAACCGAAGCCTGATACAACGCGCGCTCTGGCGGAGTCAACCGAGTGATTGGGTGCAGCGGTATTCGCTTGGGCAGTTCGAGCGCGTGAGCGACGCTAGAGCGACGAGTGCGGACCATGACCTGAGAGGTCAAGTCTTTGAGCGCGCCCGGGTCTTTCACGCGTCGCCGATCGCCTCTCACGAGATAGCGCTGCGCGAACTCTGTCCAAGTCCCTAGCTGTCCCGGGCGCAGCAAGGTGATGAGGTTGTACAGTTCACGGAGGTCGTTCTGAAGGGGCGTCGCGGTCAGCAGGAGGATGTAGTTTCGCCGAATCTCTTGAATAAACTTGTACGTCGCCGACGACTCGTTTTTAAGCTTGTGCGCTTCGTCAAGGATGACGAGGTCCCATTGGTGACGGAGGATGGCCTCACGATGCTTTTTGGTACGAGCTCGGTCGTACGAGGCGATGCCCCGTGTAACGCGCCGCCATTCGTCGGGGCCCGTGGGCGCATCGAAGTTCTCAAAGAACTTTGATTCCAGCTCGCCCTGCCACTGATCTACGAGCGCTGCTGGCGTGAGAATCAGGATGCGCCGAGCCAGTCCGCGGACGACGAGCTCTTTTAGAATGATGCCCGCTTCGATGGTCTTTCCGAGCCCGACCTCGTCGGCGAGGAGCGCGCGCCCTCCCATCTGGCGGAGAACGGTAAGAGCGACATCGATCTGGTGCGGCAGCTCCTTTATGGTATTCGCGTTCAGCGTGATTAGGGAATCGAATCCTGGAACAAGAGACAGGCGTTCCGCCGCGCGGCGCAGGTCGAACCATTCACGGCTGTCAGGTTCCCGCTGAAGAGCGCTGGAGAACTGGGCCAATGATGTCTCGTCGACTGTCCACAACTGGGTAAGTGTTCGCATGGGTGTCGTGGGAACTCGCGGACTCATCGCGAGCGTCGGCTGCAAGCGTCGTTATCTGGCGCGCGCACTACTCGGCAGGTGAGTTGAGATCGCGCCACATCTCCAGTGATGAAGCTGTGCGGTAGACCGCATGCCGGCGAAGCGCCTTCTCGAGGGCAAAGTTATAAGGGGCGGGAAGCGTTAACGCGAGAGCGCGCGGAGCTCCCGCAAGGACCTCCTCAACTGTGAAGCTGAGCTCCTTGCCGAGCGCTAGCTGGAGAAAGAGTAGCCCCAAGTGATAGATGTCCACCCGATAGTCAATCGGGCCGAACTCATCGGGGTCAAGAACCTCAGGCGGGAGCATCCACTGCGCGCGAGTATTCTCAACGCGCAAGTCTCCCGCGACCTTTGCGACGCCGAGATCCGCCAGCTTGAACTGAATCGCCTGATACTCATCCGGGGCGACCTCGTCGTACGCGTACGAGGTAAAAACATTGCCCAGGTGAATGTCTTGATGAACGAGGCCGGCACCGTGAACGTGTGCGACAGCCTGCAGAATGCAGCGCGCAACCGGACGTCCCCAGTCTCCCACCAAATAGTCAGGCAGTGAGAAAAGGGAGGAAACCGGCTCCTCGCAGCGCTCCGTGACAATGTAGAATGTGTCCCGATACTCAAAGGCATCGTACACGAACGTGATGAACGGGTGGCGCAGAAAAAGCAGTTTCTGAAACTCGGCCTCTGCCTTTGCGCGAACTTCCTCGTACGATCCGACCGGCTTTAGTACCTTCGCGGCCAGCTGATTGTCCCATACGTCAGTGCAGGCGTATGCGACACCGAAATGGCCCTCGCCAAGCTGCTCACCCATGACAAAGGTGTTGCCGGTGGCGAGGCTAGTGATGACCTCTCCGGGCTCGGGAACCACTACACGCTTCAGCTCACCCAGTGGTCCTGAGACTTCCTTTGACACTGATCCTCTCCGGTCCAGATAACGTGTGCTTCTGCTGCGAGCGCTTCCATAGTTGGTATGAAGCGGCGGCTGGACCTCCGCCCATCCACGGGTGCAAGGTTCTGCCCCATACCATCTACCGTGCTCGCCGTCTCGCGACGGGGCACACTGCGGAGGCCAGCCGCCATGGATATGATAGGCATCGATCTCCACAAGCGCGAGAGCCAGCTCTGCATCCTCGACGGGCAGGGCGGCGTCACCGAACGACGCATCGTCACGAGCCGTGACCGCTTCACCGCGGTGCTGGGCGCGCGTCCGCCCGCGCGGATCCTCGTCGAGGCGTCGACCGAGAGCGAGTGGGTCGCGTGTCACCTGGAGGCGCTGGGCCACGCGGTCGTCGTGGCGGATCCGAACTTCGCGCCGATGTACGCCACGCGCAGCCGCCGGGTGAAGACGGACAAGCGCGATGCGCGGACCCTGGCTGACGCGCTCCGGCTCGGCGCCTATCGTCCGGCGCACCGCGTCTCGGCGGCGCGGCGGCATGTGCGCGCCGAGTTGGCGGTGCGCGAGGCCTTGGTCCGCACACGCACGCGATGCATCGCGCTCGCCAAGGCCCTCGTGCGCCGCGACGGCCTGCGCGTGCCGAACAGCACGGCCGCGTGGTTTGTCGAACGACTCACCGCGCTCCCGCTCTCGCCGGTGCTGGCGGCCGAGCTCGCGCCGCTGGTCGCGATCCTCGCGCCGCTGAACGTGCAGATCGCGGCCGCCGACGCGCGCATCGCGGCGCTCGGGCGGACGGACCCGATCGTCGCGCTGCTGCAGACGGCCCCCGCCGTCGGGCCGGTGACGTCCAGCGGCATCGTCGCGATCGCGGATGACATCGGCCGGTTCCCGTCGGCGCACCAGTTCGAGGCCTTCCTCGGGTTGGTGCCCGGGGAGCGGAGCTCGGGCGAGAAGCGGCGACTCGGCCACATCACGAAGGCGGGCAACCGGCGCGCGCGCTATCTCCTGGTCGAGGCGGCGTGGCGCATCCTCCGCTCCAAGTCAAGCGACACCGCGGTGTTGCGGGCGTGGGCGCAGCGCATCCTGCATCGCCGCGGCACGAAGATCGCGGCGGTCGCGCTGGCGCGGCGGCTCGCGGGCATCCTCTATGCGATGTGGCGGGACCAGCGGGCGTACGACGCGGGCCACCTGCGGACGCCGCAGCCCGTGCCGGCGTCCGCCGCATGATCGATGGGTAAGGGCAGGACCTGCGTGGGATCGAGATGACTGAATCGGGAGTGGTGAGCGCGACGCATTTTATGGCCGCAGGTGAGAGCCGCCCCATAGTTGGCGCCACCATTCCTTCGCAGACCCCAATGCGCCGAGGCCTCGGGCCTCACGAGCGAGCGCGAACAGAAGGATGAGCAGCACCTCGAGCAGCGCAGGCACAACTGAGTCGTGCAACAGCGTCAACGCACCTGGGGCTTGACGCGGGCCGCCGCTTCACAGAAAAATGCGGTTGTGGGGCCGCTGCCGTCCTTCCGCATCGTGGAGCAGGGGCCCCACAACCGCTACCGGATCTGCGCTTGTCGGCAGCAAGCGTCGTTATGGCGCAGGAGCCCGCTGCGCGCACTCATCGAGGACGGCAATCACCGTGTCGAGCACGGCGACAACGTCCCACAACTCATCATCGTCGAGCGCGGGGTCGTCGTCCACGCCGGGGTCATCGGAATCCTTGCCAATGACCGCATCGAAGACGGCGGCAATCAGGTGCGGCTGCGGCGACCCATGGAACATCTGCTCGGCTGGATAGCCGGCGTCGACGAGGGCCGCGGCGTCCGCGATGCGCTTTTCGGACCGCTCAAACTGCGCCGAGATCTGATCTTCGGTGGCGGGCCGGGTTCCGGGGCGATGCTCGCGGTAGATCTCGTAGCACGCAACCATGCAGTCTCGGGCGACTTCCTGCGCGTCCTCGCCGAGGTGGTGCGTGAAGCCGAGCACGAAGCCGGTCAGCTCGTCTTGAAAGGGGCCGGACCTAGCCTCGAGCTTCGCCCACTCCTTCGGCGAACTCCGCATCACGCGCGTCCAGGTCGCAGATACCTGCGCCGGTGTGAGTTTCATCTATTCGTCAGGTAGTCGCCATAACGTTCGCTTCTGCTGCGGACACTCCAATAAGATGCGCCGGCGTAGCCGGCGCTTCAATATCGTGGCCGTCGGCAGCAAGCAGCGTTATGCGGCCGGTTCGCGAAGTGGCGTGCCAAGGGCGCGGAGGACGGCCCCGGCTCTCTCAGCACGAATTGCATTGCTGCATGAACCCATGTTGATCCGTAGGTTCCGATCCGCATCGTCGAGCAGGATAAGCCAGCGCTCGCCGACAGCTAGGCGACCCCCGCACAAGCCCTCCGTCGTGAAGAGCCACACCGAGGTGGTGTCCGGAACGAGGCCCTTCCAGACCTGGCGCGAGGCGACGCGGACGTGCTGCGCCGGAAACGGGTGGCGAGCGTCGGGGTGCATGAGACGCGCGGTGTCGGATACAGCAACGACTTCGGCGATAAAGATCTCACTCGAATTGCGGATGCGCTCGTCGAGCGAGAGCTGAACGACGCAAGTGCATCGGAGCTCATCTACAGCCTCGCACTGAGGGGGTACGAGGCCCAGCAGGCCGATCAGGATCAGCTGTTTCAATGGTGGCCCTCATTCCGAGGTATCTTGGACCGCATAACGCCCCGCCGATAACCTGCGGGCGCCGAAGGCGACCGTCAGGTTCATCGGCTTGTTAGCCAGACCCGCTTCGTGTCAAGACCCCGCTGTGCGACTTGTGGTTCGTCCCCAACCGGCCAAGAGCGGGATAGCCACTATCAGCGCGTAGTAGAGGTGGACAGCGGGCTTGTAGTACCCGTCCGCAGGCCTGAACGCCATGACGATGAACAGGTAGTCACCGAGCACCGCGATGAATAGCCAAACGAGCGCGACGAGCGCGAAATAGGCCAGCGTGCTGCCTCGAAGTTTCTTGAAAGCGACCCAGAACGTGATGGCCGCCCCAATCGGAGCAATGATCCATCCGATAAGGTTCACCGGCACGAGAAACACAAGGATGATGCCGAGGACATAGCCGATGAGCCAGAGGACAAATCCCCAGCCGAGGCTGTCCCGCACTAATTGCCTATTCATACCTTCGTCCTCGTGCGCGATTGGTCCGGGCCGTTCTGTTCCCACCACTTCAGCACTCGCAACGCGCGAAGAGTGTTCCACCGGCTTGGCGCATCGATGGGTTCAAGCTCAAAGAACGTCTTCCCTTTGTACGAGTACTCCAAGAACCAGCGACCGTCCTCGCGCTGCCGTGAGTGAACGATATCGATCGCCTCTGATAGGCGAGGGTCGCGAGGCGCATCGACCGCCTGGAAGTAGTCAAGAGCCCGGAGAATGTCGTAGTGCCAACGCGGTGGGAACACAAAGCGCTTGAAATCGGACTTGATGACATTCCCAGTCCGATGCGATCTGAACAGCCGATGAGCCAACAGGAACTCGCGACCGCGCTCTGCGGCCGTCTGCGCTCGCGCATCGCCTCCGCAGTGGAGTTCGAAGAGGCGGAGGCCTTCGAGCACGCAGATTGTCGTGTTCATCGAAGCGTGTGTGGCACCGAGCGGGAGTCTACAGTTCCATCCCCCGTCGGGCATCTGCACCCTGAAGAGATGGTTCGCGATGGTTTGGATGCGCGCATCGTCAATCCTGAAATGGGACAGGATGGAGAGCACCATCCCTGTGATGCACGTTTCGCTCTGGTCGTGCCTTCCGTAGTTGATACCGCCGTCTTGCCGGAGCCCGGCCTCGAGTAGGAGTCCGCACGCTCTTCGTGCCTGCGGATTGTCTGCCGCCAAGCCAAAATCGCGGAGCAGGAGCATCGTGTATGTTGTGGACGTCCACTTCGGTCCGTAGAGTCCCCCGTCAGCTGAAGCGCCACTGCCAGTCCTTCTGCCCCACGTGCCTTCCGGGTCTTGCATAGCAAGCAACCGAGCGCCCCAACCAACTACTGCAACTCTATTGCGCTCCCGCTCCAAAACCCGCGGCGACGGCCTGGCGAAATCGCTAAGGGTTTGCCACCGAATCGCTGGATCTCCGTCGAGAAGCCAACGGATCACTCTGCGCGGTTGCTCCGTCACTGCTGCCAAGGCTCCGTCTGATGTTCCATCGGTGTGGGTCTGGCTAACGTGTGCTTCTGCTGTGAACGCTCAATAAGAAGGGTTTGGCGGGGCGTCCGCAACCAGCCGTCCCCATCACGGACGCCCCGCCAAACCCACTCCGCACCGCGTTCATCAGCAGCAAGCGTCGTTATGGCGCGCGCCTATACAGATAGCGGGAAAGGCGAGATCCATGGCACACGAACGGCTTCTGTTCGCGTGACGATGAAGGGCAGTAGCTGTCCCAAGCGTCTCATGCAAGCACGCGGATGCTGAAACAAATGGATATAGCCTGGGACTGCACTTAGCGTATGCGCGAGAAGGAAATGTCGCACTCAAGTCTCTCGCTCAACGAACACCTCGGCTGACCGACACACATCACAGTGTCCGTCCGAGCCCTCTTCCCAGTAACTGATGTCCCGAGCGGTACTTAGTACGTCAACAGAGATGTCGTCCACGTCGCGAAATAACGCTTCAGCATCGCCAGCGAGAAGAAGAGCAAAAATGTGTACGACGGGCGCAGGGCCGCCCCGAGCGCGAAGTCGCAGTACGGTCTCGGCCGCTGCCGATCCGGTTCCTACAAGGTCGTCCACGACTAGTACCCTTGCTGGAGTTGCATCTCCGAGATCCATCTCGTAGTCGGTGGTCGCGGACTGCGTGCCAGGCTCTGCAGCAGCTGAGCTCGACGCGAACGTATATGTAAAGGGAACCCTGAGTGACAAGCCGATGATGCTCGCCATCTGAGCGCCGCAGGTTCCAACGCCAATCACGCGCTCGATGCCAACATTCCGATAGTGTTCTGCGGCTCCGCGCCCGAGATCGCTGAGGAACTGGCCGTCACCGAGCAAGTTGCCGAAACGATAGTAGCGATTGCAGTGCCATCCCGTTCGCAGCGCAGTATGTGCGGCGCTGTCCAGAAGGCGACCGCTCGCCTCGCACTCGCTAATCTTGTTGGCCGCGCGCGAGAGAAAGGAATTGCTCCCAGCGATGGTACTAGCCCGCGTCGCGGGGCCCTGCGGTGTCGCCGCTTGCTGCCTCCGCATGGAAGAGATGTACGTACGCAGTCGCACAGGGAAGTGCTCGATTGCGTGCAATCGGTGATCGGCGATTCGGACATCGACGAGTGCTGGGCGGTTCTGCCCCACTCTTAGGAACGGCTTGACGCGTTCAGCCTCTTCGCGCATCCGACGCACGCGGTAATGGTCAATGAGAAAGCGAATGCCGTCAATCTCATCCTCCTTCGCCGCATCCGGGAAGCGCGGAAACAACAGGATTCCAACTCCCGCGGTAGCATCGATGCGTACGTCGTGGATGTAGTAGCAAGCCGCCCAGTGGGAGAGAGTGAGATCATCAAGCGCGTCGGAGGTTAGACGCGAATAGTCATTAATTCGTGAGTAGTCGTTGTCGATCTCGTCGGCGAGCCTCAACGCCGCCGCAAGCAGCTTTGCACGCAGCGGAAAGTCCTGCAACCCAACGTCGTCCTCTGCTAGAGAGACAACCGCATTCCATGTCTCATCACCGCTGTGAGCCGCACCAATCTTGGCAGCGGTTCCGAACAGCGAATTGTACGGTAACGCATGTCGCAGCGTTGGAATCCCGTCTCCCGGCGCCGACGCAAGCGCACGCCGAATCAGTGAAATGCAATTCGGCGCGTGTCGTCGCCGCGATTCCTCGAGGCCGAGGCGCGTGGACGTGGGCTCGTAGTGATCCCACTGCATCCCCGTATCGTGGATTAGCGCGGCTACGGCGAGGGTCGCACGCTCGAGGTCGCTCAGCTGCTGCTCGCGCGGATGACCCGACAGCACCTTGCCGAGGATCAAGAGCGCACGCCTTAGCACGCTGTATGAGTGCGATAGGCCGTGGTCAACAAACTGAGTGTGCATCGGAGTCGCCCAGATCGACGCGGAGTAGTCATACGCGAACTCGATCCAACGATTAAGATGGATTCCACCGGGCATGTGCGGATTCGACACACCCGCCTGATTCACAAAGTCTTCACGCTGTCTCATCAGCCTTGTCGGGAACGAGTGAATCTGAATGAGCACGCCGGAGATACTGTATGCGATTTCCAGGCCAGCACAGTGAGTCAAGCCGTCGTCCTTCTACCAATATCGGTCGTGCTATATCGAGATCATACAGGGCAATCACCCTTACCACTTGGCCATCGTTGACGATTGCCAACAGTTGAAGCAGGTCAATCTCTCGCCCAGTGGAGATGACGTCCTCAATAACAACGACATGTTCTCCTCTCGATATGGCATCGCGCAGTCGAGTGGGTGAGAGGAACGGAAAAGGGCCGAGCCGGTCAACTACTGCAACTCGGACTTGTGGACCAAGAAGTGCCTGCATCAAGGTCGCAAGCACTGCGGACGTGTTGTTTCCCGTAAGGATGGTCAAATGCTGGTAGTCTTCGCGGAAGTCGTCGGTATATGCTCTCACAAGCAGGTAAGCAATCTCCAAGGCACGCTCGTGACCCGTAGTCAGGATACGCTTTACGTCAATCCAAGTGTTTGCGAGAGTGCTGTCGGGCATCCTGCGGTAGCGCCGTCCCTCAGGCGGAGCACGAAGCACTTCTGTCGTTAGCAGCGAAGCGAGATAATCATTGAGCCAAGCGCGTCGTAAGTCCCGAAAGCTCGCGCCGTGATCAAGCACGTTGCCCGGAGCGCGCCCGGATCCCCCAAGAATCTCGACTACGCGTGCCTCGGGTGATGAATCGACCGCGACAATCGTGCAGGGCTGAGCAGACGCTATCCCTGAGTTGCGAACGAGAAGTGATTGCCGCAGGACCAACACAATGGGCCGCGCGGATGCAAGCAACTCAATTGGCCGAAGGCGCTCACGATCCGACAAGCTTTGGACGCAAGTCAGGTCGACGAATACGGTGTAGTCTTCGGGTTGCTGCCGGATTGCAGCTTCCAGCACCTGCAAGTCGCGCTCTTGGCCGTAGTTCAGTCTTGTCCTGTAGAGCGGTTCCGACGATTCATCGTGTATAGCTTCGCGCAGTGCGACGTGCAGCGCGTCTACAATGAACAGACGCTCTAGCATCTATCGTCTCCTCTGCGCGGAGTCCGGTACCACAAAGTCGATGAGAATCTGCGTGCCCGGCAGGAATGGTACGCTTCGCGCGGGAAGTGTCTCGATGCGACCGGCGAGACCATCAACTGAGCCAGTACGAGTGCCTTCATCAAGGCGCAACTCAAGTCCGCCAGAGCGGAGGACGAATCGGCCTCCCCAGCGAACCACCGTCTGCGCAACATGGAAGAGCCCTGGAACGCGCGGTCGGTAGTAGCGAAGCAGCAGCGCGGCGTGCAACGGAGATGGGGCTGAGAAATCGAGTGCTTGGCGATCGAGTGTCTCAGCGACCCCACTTCCAGAGTCGGTAATCGCAAGACGCACGAGAGTGTGTCGAATTGCTTGTAGTGCGAGAAAACCTGATGTCCGTCCGCTCCAGCCGACGAGATTCTTCAGAATGTTGTGAATGGCGTGAGCTAAGATGCCCGCCCATTCGGAGGCGTCACTTGTTGGATCTAGGCCCAAGCGTCGAAGCATTACTCCCGAGAGTAGCAGGTCATCGAGAGAGTGCTGTACGTGCGAGATCGAAGCCAGTGAATCAAGACGCGTGAGCCTTGGTCGCCCTAGAATAAAACTGTCATCAGGGCGGCCACTCCAATCGATTAGTTCCTCTCCGTCCAGAAAGGCGACGCGCGACGCGGCATGGAGGAAGCCGCAACGGAGCAGCTCTGACTGCTGTCGCTCGGACGCTGGGAGTCGACACACAATGGGATGTCCCCGATCGAATGTTGACTCGAAGAGCGACGCCAAGAGAGTGAGGCCATCGACGTTGAGATAGTCGAATCCGCCAATATCTACTCCAACCGTAGGGCTGTCGCCCGCCGCATGCTCGAACGTTGGTGCGCGCACAAGAAGGGACTGAATCTCTCGTTGCCGGGCAAGTGCGCTAACGACGTCCCAGCCGAGGCGCTTGCTTGAGCTCGAAGAGGCAAACTTGAGAAGCGAGAATACACGTGACACCGAGGAGGCCTCCCCATTGAAACGGCGGACGGTCGCAAAGATGCGAGCAAGGGAGCTGCGATTGCGAAGAGCCCGAACTCTATTGCGCCACCAACGTAGCAGCGCAGTGCGCGGAAGGATAGTTTGGGCTGAGGCGCCCGACGCACGGAGTAAACACTGAGCACACCAGGTCCGTGGGTCAGAAGCGCATCGCAGTATTTCGAGCTCATCCAGTCGCCATAGAAGTTATGACTGGGCTGGCCCCCCGACCTCTCGTGGGTTAGCTCCCCGAGTGCGTCGGAGGTGCCAGAGCCACTGGCGACGGTGCGTCGCCCTTCCTGCAACGGAGGACCAGCCCATGTCATCGGTTCCTGCAGCAGCTGCCTCAACTATCTGGCTTGGCTGGGATGTGCACAAGGCCTCGGTCACGTCGGCGGTGCTGCGCGACGGCGCGGCCCAGGCCGAGTGCGTGGACCGGCTCCCGAATGCGCTGCCGAAGCTCGAACGCTATGTGCGGCGCTGGCAGCGCGAGGGGACGGTGCGCGTGGTCTACGAGGCGAGTAGCGCGGGCTTCGTGCTGCAGCGCGCGTGCGCGGCGTGGGGCGTGGCGTGCGACGTGATCGCGCCGTCGCTGATGCCGACGCGGCCCGGCGTGCAGCGCAAGCACGACCGCTATGATGCGGTGCAGCTCGCGCGGCTGCACCGCGCGGGGGAGCTCACGCCGGTGCGGGTGCCGGCGGCCGCCGAGGAGCGGGTGCGTGACCTCGTGCGGCTGCGGACGACGCTGCAGCGCGAGGTGATGCGCTCGCGGCACTACGTGCTGAAGTTCCTCACGCGGCGCGGCTGCGCGTACGGCGCGAAACCCTGGACGCCCGCGCACCACACGTGGCTGGCGACGCTGCTGCGGGCGCCCGCGTCGCCCTTGGAGGCGGAAGACCGCGAGATCCTGCAGGAGCACCTGGCGCTGCTGGCGTACAAGGAGGGGCGCCGCAGCGCACTCGACCAGCGCGTGGCGGCGCTGGCGGCGACGCCGGCCTATGCGCCGCTGGTCGGGCGCCTGGGCTGCTTCCGGGGGATCGACACCTTGGCGGCGATGGTGCTCGCCACGGAACTCGGCGACTGGCGGCGCTTCGCGTCGCCGCGCGCGCTGATGAGCTACGTGGGGCTCGTGCCGCGCGAGCACTCGAGCGGGGAGCGCGAGCGCCGCGGCGCGCTGACCAAGGCGGGGAACGCGCACGTGCGGCACGTGCTGGTGCAGGCGGCGTGGAGCTATCGGCACCTGCCGCGCGTGGGCAAGCGGCACCAGCAGCGGCAGGCGGGCCAGCCGGCGGCGGTGATCGCGCACGCGTGGAAGGCGCAGCATCGCCTGTACAAGCGCTACCACCGGTTGCAGGACGGCCACGCGCGCCAGGTCGCGGCGGTGGCGGTGGCGCGGGAGTTGATCGGGTTCCTGTGGGCGGTGATGCGCGAGGAGGCGCCGCCGCACGCACAGGCGTAGGAGACAGCTCGGCTCGGGTTCCAGCGGCACGATAGGGAGGACGCGCGGCACACGTTATCGGGTAGCGCTCGCGAGAGCGTGGATCCCCGCGCATAGAACGCGCCTGCTCCGGACGAATCCACTTCGTGCCGCTCCGGTCTCCTGGAGACTGACCGGCGTATAGCAGCAGGATTCATCGTCGAAGCCGCCGCTGGGATCCGAGCCCCTCGCTTCACCACCCTCGACGCGGGAGCGCCGATGTAGCTCGTGCCCTTGACGGATGCCCAGTCATAGCAACGTGTGCTTCTGCTGTGGACGCTCATATAAAAAGGGTTGGGCGGGGTGGCCGCAACCAGCCCAGGTCATCACGGCCACCCCGCCCAACCCATCCTTAGCTGCGGCCATCGGCAGCAAGCATCGTTATTCGGCCTCGCGCCCAAATCGTCGGCGTAGACTCTCCACGTGCTCGATGTCGGTCTGCCCGCTCAGCGCCAAGCGGCCGGTCTCCAACCGACCAACCGCATACTGCATCTTGTTGAGCGCGATGCGTTCGGCGCTCCGCTGCCTGAGATACTCCGTCAGCTGGTCGACGTGCACCACGCCGGCCGGCACATCAGTCTTGAACTCCGCGCTCCCGGTGAAGACGACGACCGACTCGATGGCCTCCCGCGGCAGGAACTCCAGTAGGTTCTGCACGGCCAGCACGTGGCGGAAGTTCTGGTGGATTGGGTTCTGGAACTTGTACTTCCGCCGGAAACGCACGCTGGTCCAAGTCTTGTCAGCAGCGTTCGCGAAGAGCCAGCCATTGTAATCCTTGGTCTCGATCACGAAGACGCCGAAGCGCGAGACGAGGATGTGGTCCACCTGCGTCGTCCCGTCGTCCATGCGAAGGGTGACATGATTCATCAAGTGGTAGTCTGGTGCGCGGAAGTTCCGAGACAGCACCTGCGACACCAGTGACTCACCGGAGTTCTGAAAGGTCGGGAAGCGCCACGCGCCAAACCGCCGAAATCCCCCTTCTGTGGTCCGTCCCCGTCGGCCGATAAGGAAGCCAAGCGCCGCCGCCGCTCCGAGCAGGATGTAGAGGATCGAGCGCTCGGCTGCATTGAGCGCCTCGAAGAACTCTCGGAACGGGAGGATGACGAGATCGTAGAGCAACGATGCCTGGCCTCGCGCGGGGCTAATCAGCCGCTATCCGACGCGCGGCACTCTCTGGTCCGAATAACGTACGCTTCTGCTGCAGGTGCTCCAATAAAACGCGCGGGCGTAGCCCGCGCTACCAAGTGCACCTGTCGGCAGCAAGCCGCGTTATGCGGAGGTTCTCGGCTGCACCGCGATTCGGCGCCCTGCGCTACGCATTGGGATCCGGTCGCCGACGCCGCGCGCGGATCCTTCCGTACGGACCACCTGAGGTGCCGTGGGGGGCGCGCACGGGAAGCCAGCGTTTCGTGGCGACGCCTCGGAAGCTTCGTGGACTCGGACCCTGCCGCATAACGTACGCTTCTGCTGCAGGTGCTCCAATAAAACGCGCGGGCGTAGCCCGCGCTACCAAGGGCACCTGTCGGCAGCAAGCCGCGTTATGCGGAGGTGTTCGGAAGCGCCGCGATTCGGCGCCCTGCGCTGCGCGTTGGGGTCCGGTCGCCCACGCCGCGCGCGGAACCTTCCGCACGGACCACCTAAAGTGTGTTGGGGGGCGCGCACGGCGAGCCGGCGTTTCGTCGCGACGCTTCGGAAGCTTCGTGGACTCGGACCCTGCCGCATAACGTACGCTTCTGCTGCAGGTGCTCCAATAAAACGCGCGGGCGTAGCCCGCGCTACCAAGGGCACCTGTCGGCAGCAAGCCGCGTTATGCGGAGGTATTCGGCAGCGCCGCGATTCGGCGCCCTGCGCTCCGCGTTGAGGTCCGGTCGCCCACGCCGCGCGCGGAACCTTCCGGACGGACCACCTCAAGTGTGTTCGGGGGTGCGCACGGCGAGCCGGCGTTTCGTCGCGACGCCTCGGAAGCTCCGCGGACTCGGACCCTGCCGCATAACGTGTGCTTCTGCTGCGGACGCTCCAATAAGAGGGTTGGGCGGGGCGGCCGCAAGCAATCCTAGGTCACAGGCGGACGCCCCGCCCAACCCAATCCGCACCTGCGGCCGTCGGCAGCAAGCGTCGTTATGCGCCGGCGTCGAGAGCTCAAGACTGCATCACGGCGGGAATCCCGTCGCCGCGGACCGCCAGCACTGCACCGGTAGCATCGAAGTACACCTTACGCTCGTGGTCGAAGCCGATGGCACAAAGCATTCCACAGCCATAGTACCAACGCAGCGCAAGGTGAACCACGTGCGCGGTGCCCGGCGGTGACTCTGCGTCCGGCTGATGCACGGTTGCTGAGTACTCAAAGGTCCCGACGTGCTGCGCACCCGGCTCGTACTTCGCATACGGATTCGGCCCAGCCGCGATCGCGCGGAGGCGAGCGGAGTAGTATGAAACAGAAGCTCCAGTGACGGCGAAAGGCGTGAGCACGTCGCCGTAGTCGTCCCACCACCACCGCTCTCCCGGGCGCTGTGCGATTCTTCGCAGACGTTCTCGCACAATTGGTCGGCGCTCTTCGCGCGCCGCCGCAAGGATGGAGTCGCGGAGCGGGAAGAGGCGCTCGGCCAGGTCAATGAGACGCCGCTCGTGTGCATTCGCCGCAGTACGTGCGATGCGAAGCGTGAAGCCACGCGCAACCTGTTCCGCAACCGCCGAATCGGGCAGGATTGCAGCCGAGCCGACGTAGTACCCGCCCGGAATCTGCCCTGAGGCAGCAGAGGCAACGAGAAAGATCATGGGCGTGAGAAGCTTGAACGTCACCGATCTCTCCTTCGTGCGCATAACGTTGGCTTCTGCTGTGGACGCTCTAACAAAATGCGTGGGTGGGGCGCTCGCTAGACCCGCCTAGGGCACAATGCGAGCGCCCCACCCACGCTTCCGCACCGCGGCCATCGGCAGCAAGCACCGTTAGCTGGCGGCGCGCCGAACTGCCTAGAGCTTGCTCGGAACCGTGGCGTACGCGACGCGCACACTCGTTCTCGCGTTCCGCGCCGCTGTGCGCGCAAATCCGAACTCGAGGACGTCGGCGCCCTTGGCGCCAGGGATCGTGTGGTCGATTGCCTCGGATGAGATCTCGCTTGGGAGCTCCGCGTTCACGCCGGACGCGACCAGACGACCGGAGGCGTCCTGCACTAGCCAGAGTCCGGCCTCCGGTGCCGATGCGACACGGGCGAGTTCCTCCGCGTGCTTCTGCGCGGCCTCTGCGAAGGCGCCGGTGGTGCCGACGGGCAGGTACGCGTGCTCATCGACCGGAGCCGGGGCACACGCTGCGAGCATCGAAGCGAAGGCAATCGTTGGCATCAGGAGCTTCCGCATTCCACAACTCCGGGAAGAGGGTTGTTCACGTCCAGCTAACGTGTGCTTCTGCTGC